>DFEG01000018.1:0-39469 GCA_002369075.1 Bacteroidales bacterium UBA3808
TACGGCATTACCGTCAATGCCATCTGTCCGGGCTATTTCATCACTCCGCTGACCAAAGAGACGCTGGAGAGCGACTATTTCGCCAACTATGCCAAGACCGTCATCCCGATGGAGCGCTACGGTCATGAGGGCGAGCTGGACAGCGCCGTTTGTTTCCTCGCCGCGGATGCCTCACGGTACGTCACCGGCGTGGCACTGCCTGTCGATGGAGGATACACGTGTGTGTAATTGATAATTGATAATTTATAGATGAAAAACTGGAAGATATTTATTATGGCAGCCGTGGCAATCCTTGGCGCGAGTTGCGCAAAAGAGAATACAGACACCTCCAAAGCGCCTATCACGAAGCCCGAAATCACGATTGAGGGCGGACGGCTGACACCGGAAGGGCTTTGGGCGATGGGGCGTATCGGTAGCGTGAAAAGCGATATCGAGACAGGTCTGCTCGCGTACACCGTGAGTTACTATTCCGTGGAGGAAAACCGCTCGACGACTTGGATCCGTATCTGCAACCCCTTCGAGAACATGGCGGTAGTAGATGAGTTCGTCGGCTCCGAGCCGGCTTGGTTCGGCAACAGCGGCGCACTGGCTTACCTCAAAGGCGGCAAACTCTTTATCCGTCGCGACAAAGAGGAAGTGGAAGTCGAAGGCGCAGAAGATGTCGAGGGATTCCTACTCTCCCCGATGCGCGACAAGGTCATTTTGGTCAAGCAAGTCAAGACTGTTCCCTCTACCGCGGACAAGTATCCCGATCTGCCTTTGGCAACCGGTCACATACACGAGGACCTGATGTACAAGCATTGGGACGAATGGACGGAGACCGCTCCGCAGCCGTTCGTATACGAACTGCAGACCGAGTATTACGGTGAGGGCGAACGGATGAAATCCGCCAAGATTGGCGGATGTGTAAATATCCTCGAAGGCACCGCTTATGAGTCTCCGATGAAGCCTTTCGGCGGCATCGAACAGTTGGCTTGGAACCCCAATAACGAGGAGATAGCCTATACCTGCCGCAAGAAAACGGGTCTCGACTACGCCGTCTCCACCAACAGCGACATATACCTCGTAAAAGTCGAAAGTCAAAAGTCGAAGGACAACAATCTGGTGCTCTCCGACGAGCGTAACATCACCGAGGAGAACAAGGGTTATGACACCAACCCCTCTTATTCGCCCGACGGCGAGTGGATAGCCTGGCAGTCCATGGAGCGCGACGGCTATGAGAGCGACCAGAACCGGCTGATGGTGATGAACCTCAAGACCGGCGAGAAGCGTTTCCTCAGCCGTTCGATGGATACCAACGTAGATGAATACAAATGGTTGGACGACACCTCTCTGGTTTTCACGGCTTGCAAACAAGCTACCGTTCAACTCTACCGCGTCACCCTCGACGGCTGGACCACCAAACTGACGGACGGTCAGTGGGATTTGGGGCTTGGCGATGTAACCGACTATCAGGCTTATCTGCTCGGTCACTCCATGCGCCAGGCGAACGAGATCTACCATCTGGACATCCGCGAATGGCTGCGCAAGGACCATGAGAGAATGGCGCACACTGAGATCTATTACGACCAGCCGTTTGACACCTATAATCAGCTCCTCGACCAGTTGACCCACGAGAACGACAATATCTACTCCCAGATCGAGCGCTCGACCGTTGTGCCGCGGTGGCAGAAAACGACGGACGGCAAAGACATGCTGACTTGGATCATCTATCCGCCGCATTTCGATCCGGCGAAGAAATACCCGACAATCCTCTACTGCGAGGGCGGTCCGCAAAGCCCGGTAAGCCAGTTCTGGTCCTTCCGGTGGAACTTCATGATGATGAGTGCGGGCGATTATATCATCGTGGCGCCGAACAGACGCGGTCTGCCGGGATTCGGCAAGGAGTGGAACGAAGAGATCAGCGGCGACTACGGAGGCCAGTGCATGAAAGATTATTTCACCGCTATAGACGAGTTCTGCAAAGAGCCGTATGTGGACAAAGACCACTTGGGCTGCGTGGGTGCTTCGTTCGGCGGGTTCAGTGTCTATTGGATTGCAGGTCACCACGACGGACGGTTCAAAGCCTTCATCGCCCATGACGGAATCTTCAACTTAGAGATGCAATACTTGGAGACCGAAGAGAAATGGTTTGCCAACTGGGACATGGGCGGCGCATACTGGGAGAAGAACAACGCCGTTGCGCAGCGCACATTTGCCAACAGCCCGCATCGGTTTGTCGATAAGTGGGATACCCCGATTCTCTGTATCCACGGCGAGAAAGACTACCGTATCTTAGCCAACCAAGCCATGGCAGCCTTTGACGCCGCCAAGATGCGCGGCGTGCCGGCTGAACTGCTCATCTTCCCGGACGAGAACCACTGGGTCCTCAAACCCCAGAACGGCATCCTCTGGCAAAGAGAGTTCCGCGGATGGCTGGATCGGTGGCTGAAGTAAGACTCCCCAAAAACATCGGAGTAATATCGGAGGCAAGTCGGAGGTAAGTCGGTATCAGACGCTATTCTTATAACCAAAAAGACGGGCGACACATTGTGCCGCCCGTTTTTTACGCTGTCGGTGTCAGCGGTGCTATTTAGTTTGTTTTCTTTGCTTGTTTTTTTGGTTCACGGCGCGTGTCCCAAAAACCTACAATGTAAACCGTATCGTCTTGGGTGTAATAGATAATCTTATTTTGTCTGGTTAGAACTATACTTCTGTACAATCTATTTCTATCCGCCAATAATGGTTCAACTTTACCTAAAGAGGGAAATTCCATTATCTGATTTTGGATGTCCTCAGTATTCTCTTTAAATTTACGTAACGCAGATAATCCCCACTCGTGCAGAATATACGATGCCGTTTTTCGCCATTGTTCACGAGCCTCTGTTGCCCATTGGATTTTTGTATTATTCATACTGCGCAACAAACTCATTCATCATTTGCGACATTTCTTCACGCGTATAAACTCTGCCGGCAGCAATATCTGCTTCCGACTCATCTATCATAGCATTGATCTCTTCCATCGTATAGGGCTTCAGTTGCTCTTTGGTTTCGGCCTCTACCTGTTCGATAAGATGTTCAGCCAACCAGCGCTTGTTGGCTGTGGTCAGATTGTACCCGAGAATGGTTTCCCATACGTGTTGTAATGCCGTTGTACTCATGATTATTCTCCTTTGAATTAGAGTAATTCTTCAATTTTGCTCGCAAAATTACATAAAAAATTTGATATACGCAAATAAATAGGAAGAAAAAAACGAATAACTTTGCATATTTCAAAAAAAAGCAGTAACTTTGCAGTCGTTTTGCAAACGAAAGCAAAGGAGTTATAACAAGATGAAATACAATTACGAATACGAAATTAAGTATCAGGAGGTGGACGCAAAGAAGAAACTGCGTCTCTTTAACCTCGAGAACTACATTTTAGAGGTAGCAGGGACGGTAGCAGACGAGTTGGGATTCGGCATCGCAAACCTCCATCCGCGGGGGCTGACATGGATCCTGACGCGGCTCTCCGTAGAGATGTACGAACTGCCCACGCACTGCCAGAAAGTGCGGTTCGAGACTTGGATCGAGAGCAACGCACATATGCTGAGCACACGTAACTTCAGGATTTATGCGAAGCCGTCAGAAGTCAGCCATCAGAAGTCAGATGAATGGATATTAATCGGTCAGTGCAAGTCCGTTTGGGCGGTACTGGATCTGGAGAAACGCGAGATCGTCAATATCTTCGACGACCCGATGTTTGAGGGTTGCGTGGACGGCGAGGTGATTGAGATGGCACGCGTGCGCATGACCACTATCCCCGAGCCCACAGGCTGCGTAGCGCACAAAGTCTCGTACTCCGACATCGACTACAACGGGCATTGCAACTCCTGCCGGTACCTGCAGGCGATGACGGACGCTTACCTGCCCGATTATTACGGCAAGAAAGTGCGCCTCGACATCAACTACCAGAAAGAGGCGATGCTCGGCGAGAACCTGCAAACGCTCTACCTCGTTGCGCCGGACGGCGTGCAATACCAGCTCAAGAACGAGGCGGGCGAGACCTCCTGCTCCGCAAAAATTACCATTCAATAGACCGCTTCGCTCAAAGAAAAAAGACCGCAGCAGAGCTGCTCAAAGAAAAAAGATAAAAGACAAATATATTATGGAAACTCTTGAAAACACCACCCCATTGAAGCGTCCGGCGGAACTGGAATGCGACGTAGTGCGGTTCCAGAACCAGAAAGACAAATGGATCGCCTTCGTAGGTCTCAAGGACGGCAAGCCGTATGAGATCTTCACCGGTCTTGCGGACGACGAGATGGGTATCGCGCTGCCTAAGTCCGTTACCAAAGGCAAAGTACTCAAGGTAGTACAGCCCGACGGGAGCAAGCGGTATGACTTCCAGTTCGTCAACACGCGCGGGTTCAAGACGACGGTGGAGGGGCTCAGTTACAAGTTCGACCGCGAGTTCTGGAACTACGCCAAGCTCATCTCCGGCGTGCTCCGTTACGGAATGCCGATTGACCAGGTGGTGCACATGATCAGCGGTCTCCAGATGGACAGCGACTCCATCAACTCCTGGACTACCGGCGTTGCACGCGTGCTCAAACGCTACATCCCCGGAGAAGAAGCGGAAGAGATCGAGGAATAAAGAGTTCTTCAGATGCTTTCGGGCGGCATCTACTTGTCGTGCTTGTGCTCGTAGATGGCTTCGTCCACATTGATGATGTAGTCGCCCATCTTCTCGAGTTCAAGGATGATATCCATATAATTGACACCGGTGGTGTAGTCGTACTCGTGCTCGGTGATAGACTGCATGTTTTGGTTCTTGAGTTCGTCACGGAAGTTATTGATTTCGTTCTCCATGTTGGTCATCTCGAAGAACTCGTCCTGCGTGATATTCACTTTTTCCAATGCATCCACCATCTTTGCCTGTGCGCCGGTGAGGAGATAAATCATCTGCTCGACGTTCTTCTCCTGATCCGCCGTAAAGGTGATATTGCCGTCGTGCTTGTGGCGGATGTAGCGCGAGAGGTTGTAGTTGGCGTCGCCCACGGACTCCAGCTCGCTGACGATACGGAGCATTTTGTGCACCTCGTGCTTGGACTGGTCGGACAGACGGCCGTCGGCTACCTGGTTGAGGTATTGCGCAATCTCGTATTCCATACGGTCGCAGATACCTTCGTATTTCTCGATACGCGAGAAAATCTTGGTGAACTGGGTGTTGTCCTTCTCATAGAAGAGCTCGTGTACCATGCCAATCATACGTTGCGCACGGAGAGCGAAGACATGCACCTCTTTCCATGCCTGAAGGATAGAGAGCTCGGAGGTGGACATCAAACCGCCGGAGATAAACTTGAGCTGGCTGTCCGTATCTTTTTGTTCCGGTTTGGACGGGATGATGGTGCTCACTACGCGCTCCAACACAGGCACGAACCATATAAGAATCATTGTGTTCGTTACGTTGAACGCCGTGTGGAAGGTAGCCAGAACGGCATTCAGTTTGTCCGGCGACACGTCAGACGGTACGCCCGGCGTGAAATCCACGCCCCATAGCTCACACACACCGCCTACAAACCAACGGAAGACGCACAGCACCCACACAACGCCGAAGAGGTTGAACACCAAGTGCGCAAGAGCCGCACGGCGTGCCTGAACCGAGGCGGAGAGCGCTACTACATTGGAGGTGATGGTCGTACCGATATTCTCACCCAGCACCAGCGCAATACCCATATCCACAGGCAGCACGTGGGTCGAACAGAGCGTCATCGTGATAGCCATGATCGCCGCCGAGGACTGCACAGCAAAAGTCAGTATTCCGCCTACTAACAGATAGAGGAAATAGCTGCCGTAGCCCCAGGACGAAGTAGCAATGAAGAAATTGCGAACCGGCGCCATTTCGTCCAAGTGCATGTCGGTGGCATTGATTTTCAAGGTCGTCAGACCAAGCAGCATGAGCGACAGACCGATGAGGAAATCGCCGAGGTTGGCGTTCTTCTTGGTGTAGATGAGCGCGACAGCCAGTACGATAGTGGCATACACGACCAAGCGGAGGTCAAACGATCCGCCGCCGAGCACCATGATCCACGCCGTGAAGGTCGTACCGATGTTGGCACCCATGATGACCGAGATAGCCTGCGCCAGCGAGAGAATACCCGCCGAGACGAAGCTGACGGTCATAACCGTTGTAGCCGTGGAAGACTGAACCGCCGCAGTAATGAACGCACCGGTGAGCACGCCCGAGAAACGGTTGGTAGTCATCGTACCAAGTACATTGGAGAGCTTGCTACCTGCCATCTTCTGCAGGCCTTCACTCATCACCTTCATTCCGTACATCAGCATTGCCACGGAACCGATGAGTGTGATAATCTGGAGTAATAAAGTCATATAGATTGTTTGCTATTTTCGCACATATACGAATTCGGGTACAAAGATACAACTTTTTTTTGGAATATGCAAATTTTATGTACGATTGTTGATTTGGCACGGATTTTGCATGCTAAAAATCATAGATAATTCATAAAAAAACACCATACAAAACTATGCAAGTAGATATTAGAGAATTGCAAGAGCGCGTGGAGCGCGAGAGTTCGTTTGTAGATGCCCTGACACTGGGCATGAACCAGGTGATCGTGGGTCAGAAGCACCTTGTAGAGAGTTTGCTTATAGGTCTGTTGAGCGACGGGCACATATTGTTGGAAGGCGTGCCGGGTTTGGCGAAAACCCTTGCCATCAAGACATTGAGCGACTTGATTAAGGCTAATTTCAGCCGTATCCAGTTCACGCCGGATCTGCTGCCGGCGGATGTACTCGGCACACAGATTTACAGCCAGAAGAGCGAAGAGTTCAAGATAAAGAAAGGTCCGATCTTCGCTAATTTTGTGTTGGCGGATGAGATCAACCGTGCTCCGGCAAAAGTGCAGAGCGCGTTGTTGGAGGCGATGCAGGAGCGCCAGGTGACCATCGGCGAGCAGACGTTCAAGTTAGACGACCCGTTCCTCGTGCTGGCTACCCAGAACCCGATCGAGCAGGAAGGCACCTACCCTCTTCCTGAGGCGCAGACCGACCGTTTCATGCTGAAGGTGGTAATCGGTTATCCAAAGAAAGAAGAGGAGCAGGCTATCATCCGCCAGAACATCGCGAGCGAGAAGAAGACCGTGCTGCCGATTCTCTCCACAGCCGACATCATCAAGGCACGCAAGATCGTAGAGGAGGTGTATCTGGACGAGAAGATCGAGAAATATATCGTCGATATCGTGTTTGCAACCCGTCAGCCGGAAGAGTACGGCCTGAAGGATTTGAAACAGATGATTGCTTTCGGCGGTTCACCCCGTGCCTCGATCAGTCTGGCCCGCGCTGCCCGTGCGTACGCGTTTATACATAGAAGAGGATACGTGACTCCGGAAGACGTGCGCGCCGTATGCTACGATGTACTGCGTCACCGTATCGGTCTGACCTACGAGGCGGAGGCAAACAACATGACGACGGAGGATGTGATTACGGAGGTGCTCAATGCCGTTCAGGTACCGTAAAGTACCATTTGGTCATGTACCATGTACCATTTATTTACAATTGAGTTATTTAGCCATTTGCTCCGTAGTTTTTCAAATTGCCCAATGACTCAATAAATGACCAAATCGTAAATGTCCAAATCGTAAATGGATTTATGACTTCAGAAGAGTTATTACAGAGAGTTCGGAAGATAGAAATCAAGACGCACGGTTTGAGCCGTAATATCTTCGCAGGCGAGTACCACAGCCAGTTCAAGGGCCGTGGTATGGCTTTCAGCGAGGTGCGCGAGTACCAGCCGGGGGACGACGTGCGGTCGATAGACTGGAACGTGACGGCGCGGATGAACCGACCGTATATCAAAGTCTATGAAGAGGAACGCGAGCTGACGGTCATGTTGCTCGTCGATGTGAGCGGCAGCCGTGATTTCGGAACCCGAAGCCAGATGAAACGCGACACGATCGCCGAAGTAGCGGCGACACTGGCATTCTCCACCATAGAGAACAACGACAAGGTGGGCGTGATCTTCTTCTCGGACCAAGTAGAGAAATTCATTCCGCCGAAGAAGGGAAAGAGCCATGTGCTGCATATTATTCGCGAGCTGTTGAGCTTCGAGCCCGAGCACCACGGCACGGACATCAACGCGGCATTAGAGTACCTGACGAACGCCCAAAAGAGAAGGTGTACGGCGTTCCTGATTTCGGATCTGATGGACCCGAAATTAGTAGAAAGTCGAAAGTCGAAAGACCGCTACGCTCAAAGCCATGTGGATTCTATCGTCATCGCCAGCCGTAAGCATGACCTGAGCGCCATACAGATATACGACCGTCGCGATGCGGAACTGCCGGACGTTGGACTACTCAAGGTGCGTGACCCGGAGACGGGTGCACGCGTGTGGACCGACACCGGCTTAGAGTCCGTGCGCAAGGCGTACGCCGAGGCGTGGAGGCAACAGCAAGAGGCGCTGGAAGAGATATACAACAAGACCGGCATCAACCACGTGTCCATGCGGACGGATGAAGACTATGTGAAGGCTTTAATGCGGCTATTCGCGCATTAAAGCGTTGAAGTGTTAAAGAGTTAAAATGGTTTTGTTTGACAACAAAACGTTAAACTGATATGTTTTATAATTTATTATTAGCGATAGTAGTCAGCGCGAGCATCGATAGTACCATGCTGATGATCGGCGACCAGACGGCAATGCACCTGGAGGTAACCAAAGAACCGAAAGAACAAGTGCAGATGCCCGTTTTCGGCGAACAGTTGCAGGACGGCATCGAGATCGTCAAGGCTTCTCCAATCGACACTACCCTGCTCTCCGACGGCCGCGTCAAACTGAGTCAGGAGCTGACGCTGACGAGTTTCAAAGACAGCCTTTTTGCAATCAAGCCGATTGCCGTAGCCAGCGGCGAGGACACGTTCCGGACCGATCCGATGGCGCTCAATGTGGTACAGCCGTTCGAGGTGGACAGTTCGATGGCAATCACCGATATAAAGGATATCGAGAAGGCCCCGATCTGGTGGTGGGGAATTATTCGCTGGATTTTATTGGCACTGGCGATTATCGGTCTCTTTATCGGCGTTTACTACGGCGTCATGTGGTACCGCAAGCATTTCCACAAGGACGAAGAAGAGGCGGTTGAGCCGGAACTGCTGCGTCCGGCAGACGAGGTAGCACTGGAGAAACTGGACGAGATCAAGGCACAGAAGATATGGAAAGACGGCAAGGTCAAAGAATACCAGACCGAACTGACGGATGTCGTGCGCGAGTATATCAGCCGGAGGTTCGAGGTTCAGAGTACCGAGAAGACCTCTGACGAGACCCTGAAGGAACTAAAGCCCCTTTTAGTGGCGAAAGGCGAAGGGTTAGAGGCTAATGTAGATGGCAAAGCCCTTTACGAGCGGCTGAGCAAGATGCTGCGCACAGCGGATTTAGTGAAGTTTGCCAAATGGCATACCACGCCGGACGAGAACGAACAGGCACTGACCACGGCGTATGATTTCGTAAAAGAAACTTCTAAGCCGGAAAATCCGGATCTTTCGGAAAATCCGGATAAAGGAAAGGAGGAGAACGTATGACTTTTGCTAATCCCGGATATTTATTTCTGCTACTGCTGCTGTTTCCTATTATAGGATGGTACGCGTACGAGCTCTGGAAATCGGACGCGAGCGTGCAGCTCAGCGACACCCGCACGTTGGCGGCACAGCCTAAGAGCGTGCGTATCTGGTTGCTCCACGTGCCTTTTATACTGCGTGTGGCGGTGGTAATGCTGCTGAGCGTGGCATTAGCAAGACCGCAGCTGACCAACCGGTGGTCATCGGAGAGCACCGAAGGTATCGATATAATGATGGCGCTCGACATATCGGGTACGATGCTGGCGGAGGACCTCAAACCGAACCGTCTGGAGGCCGCCAAACAGGTAGCGTCGGACTTTGTGATTGCCCGTCCGAACGACCAGATAGGTCTGGTAGTCTTCGCTGGCGAGAGTTTCACCCAATGCCCGCTGACAACCGACCACGCAGTGCTCGTCAACCTCTTCAAGTCCGTGGACTACGGTATGATCGAGGACGGTACGGCGATTGGTCTGGGTCTCGCGAACGCGGTGAACCGAATGAAGGACAGCCAGACCAAATCGAAAGTGGTGATCCTGCTGACGGATGGTAGTAACAACCGCGGCGACATCGATCCGCAGACGGCTGCCGAGATCGCCAAGACCTTTGGGATAAGGGTCTATACGGTGGGTGTGGGCAGTTACGGACAGACACGCGTACCGGTGAACACCCCGATGGGACGGCAGTACGTGACGATGGATTCGGAGTTTGACGAAGGCACCCTCCGCGGCATCGCAGAGGTCACCGGCGGGCAGTATTTCCGCGCGACGGACAACACCAGTCTCAAACGCATCTACGAGCAGATCGACCAACTGGAGAAGACCAAACTGCGGGTGCGCGAGTACTCAAAGCACACGGAGAACTTCGCCCCCTTCCTCTACGCGGCACTGGCATGCCTGCTGTTGGAGATTATTCTGAGGTACTTTGTCCTACGGACAATTGCGAATTAAAAATTAAAAATTACAAATGTTTAGGTTAGCTAATATAGAGTTTTTATGGGCGGGTGTGATAATCATCCCGGTTTTCATCGCAGCCTATCTATGGTACACCGGCCGTAAGAGAAAACAGTTGGAGGAGTTCGGCGACCCCGAACTGATGGAGGCGCTGATGCCCAATGCCAGCCGTGTTCGTCCGGCGGTCAAGTTCTCCATCCTCATGGTGGCATTAGCGTTCCTGATTTTCGCCGCCGCCCGGCCGCAGTTCGGTCAAAGCGAACACACGGAGAAGCGGCAGGGTATAGAAGCTGTCGTGGCACTGGATATATCCAACTCCATGCTCGCTGAAGACGTCGCCCCGAACCGTCTGGACCGTGCCAAACAGATGCTGAGCAAGCTGATGGATAACATGGTTAACGACAAAGTGGGACTCGTGGTCTTTGCCGGCGACGCGTTCGTGCAACTGCCGATCACTTGCGACTACGTGTCCGCAAAGATGTTTCTGAACTCCATAAAACCCGAGCTCATTAAGACGCAGGGTACCGCGATAGGCCAGGCGCTGAGCACCTCTATCCGGTGCTTCGGGGAACAGAGTGAAGCCAGCCGGGCAATCATCCTCATCACCGACGGTGAGAACCACGAGGACGACGCCGTAGCCGTAGCCAAGAGAGCCAAAGAGGCAGGGATACAGGTGCTGGTAGTCGGTATCGGCAAACCCGAAGGATCGCCTATCCCCATGCCCGGCACCAACAGCTTCCGCAAGGACCGGAACGGCAATGTGGTGGTCAGCAAGCTGAACGAAGAGATGTGTAAGGAGATTGCGCAGGCAGGCGGAGGTATCTATGTCCGCTGCGACAACACCAACACCGCAACCAAGGCTATCCAGAAAGAGTTGGACAAATTAGCCACTCAGGAGATAGAGACACAGGTCTTCACGGACTATAACGAGCAGTTCCAGAGTTTTGCACTCATCGCGTTGCTGCTCCTCGTAATCGATTTCTTTATCTTCAACAGGAAGAACAAATCACTGACAAGACTGGATATTTTCGGAGAATCAGGAGTCAGGAATCAAGAATAAGGACATTATGAAGAAGATATTAGTCATATTTTGCAGTCTGTTTTGGGTCTCCACGTCGCTGTTTGCGCAGAAAGAGGCGGGCGATGTGCGGAAAGGCAACCGCGAGTATAAGAAACAGAACTACACCGAGGCGGAGGTGAACTACCGCCGCGGGTTGGACAAGAACAAAGAGGGCTACGAGGCGCATTACAACCTCGGCGACGCACTCTTCAAACAGGACAAGTATGCCGACGCGCAGGCAGAGTTCGAGACAGCCGCCAAGCTGCTGGACAAAGAGAAAGACGGCGAGCGGTACGCCAAATCGATGCACAACATCGGTAACTGCGCGTTCGCCCAACAGCAATACGACAAGGCCGTTGCCGCATTCCAGGAGAGTCTGAGGCACAACCCCTCGGACAATGACACACGGTACAATCTGGTAAAATCAATGCAGATGTTGCAACAGCAACAGCAGCAACAACAACAAAAACAAAACCAAGACCAGCAGCAGGAAAAACAGGATCAGCAGCAACAGCAGCAACAGCAACAACAGCAAGAGCAACAGCAGGATCAAAACCAAGACCAGCAACAGCAGCAACAGCCGCAGAATGAGGATCAGATGGACAAGGAGACGGCTGAACAGATCCTGGAGGCATTGGAGCAAGACGAGCAGGACACGCAGGAGAAATTGCAACGGCAGCAGGGTAAGAAGCGCAGAGTTGAGAAAGAATGGTAAGTATGAGAAAATTTGCATTAATAGTATTATCGTTTATCACCTTGTCGGTTTTTGCCGATGAAGTGGTTTTCAGGGCACAAGCGCCCAAACAAGTGGTAGTGGGCAGGCCGTTCCAGGTGACCTACACCGTGAACCAGCGCAGCCGCGATCTGCGTGCGCCGGAGTTCACGGATTTCGATGTCCTGAGCGGACCGTACACCTCCACCAGCAGTAGTACCTCGTTCGTGAACGGCAAACGGACCTCGTCCTTTGAGCAGACCTACACGTACATGCTCATGGCACAGAAGGAAGGTACGTTCACCATCGGTCCGGCTACCGTCAGAGTGGATGGCGAGAACGTGCAGTCCAACGGCGTGCGGATACAGGTGCTGCCGGAGGACCGGCAAGACGACAGTCAGCCTTCAGCAGTCAGCAGTCAGTCATCAGCCCAGCGCAGCCAGAGCAACACCGGCGCAGTGACCTCGGAGAACCTCTTCGTGCGCACGATAGCCTCCAAGACGCGTGTACACGAGCAGGAAGCGCTCATGATCACGTACAAGCTCTATTTCGCGAATGTCGATGTCGCGCAGCTGACCAACAACACCAAGCTGCCGGAGTTCACGGGATTCCTCAAACAGGAGTTGGAGCAAGGCGAGATACAGACGGAGCTGGAGCACTACAACGGCCGCAACTACCAGACAGCGGTGCTCTACCGCACTATCCTCTACCCGCAGCACTCGGGCGAGATCAAGATCGACCCCGCGCGGTTTGAGGCGGTGCTCCGCGTACAGACCCAGCAGCGGGCACGGAGTATATTCGACGATTTCTTCGGTTCGTACACCAATGTGACGAAGATGCTCACAGCGCCGGGCGTGACGATCCACGTAGCGGCGTTGCCGGGCGGCAAACCTGCCGGCTTCAGCGGCGGCGTGGGTAAGTTCAACCTCACCCCCTCCATCTCACAGACCGAGGTGCAAGCCAACGAGGCGGTGACCATCAAACTGGACATCTCCGGCGCGGGTAACATGAAACTGCTCAAGACCCCGGCTATCGACTGGCCGGAAGGGTTTGAGCCGTACGACCCGAAGGTGACCAATAACTTCAACACCACCACGGCAGGCGTGAGCGGCACAAAGTCCATCGAGTACCTAGCTATCCCGCGCAGCGCCGGAGAATATACTATTCCGGCGGTCAAGTTCAGCTATTTTGACATCGATGAGAAAACCTATAAGACCCTCACCACGCCGGAATACACGATACACGTAAAGAGAGGTGCGGGAGAGCCGTCAGCCGTCAGCGATCAGCCATCAGCCGTCGTGTATCACGCACAGAAAGAGGACATCAAGCAACTCGGCTCAGATATCCGGTATATCAATACCAAGCCTCTGAAGGCGAAGAAAAGCCGTCAGTTGTCCGCCGCCAGCTATCAATTCTTATGGCTCTGGTACGTGGTGCCGCTGATCATCGCGCTCGTGCTGCTCGTGGTACTCCGCAAGCAGATCAAAGAGGCGGCAGATATCACGCGGATGCGTTACAAACGCGCCAACAAGGTTGCCCAGAAACGCCTCAAGGCAGCCGCGGCAGCCCTCAAGGCGAACGACAAGGACCATTTCTACGAGGAGATCGAGCGTGCAGCCTGGACTTACCTCAGCGACCGTCTGTCTATCCCGACGGCGGACCTCAACAAGGAGAATATTGCTTCTATCCTATCCCAAAAAGGCGTCTCGGAGGCTCTGATCAAAGAGGTAATGGACGTCCTCTCCACGGCGGAGTTTGCCCGCTACGCGCCTTCTACGGACCACGGCATGGACGATCTCTACACCGCTACGACTAACTTGATTAACCAACTGGAAAACGAAAAGATATGAAAATAGTAGAAAGTAAAAAGCCGGCAGTCGAAAGACTCCTGTTGTTTCTGACGATAAGTTTTTTGCCGTTGATCTGTTTCGGGCAAGACCGCCAGAGTGCGTTTGACGAGGCGAATGCCGCATACGCGGAAGGGCGTTATGAAGAGGCTGCCAAAGGCTACGAGGCACTACTCGCGGAGCAGCCCGACGAAGTGCTGTATTACAATCTCGGCAACGCCCGTTTCAAGCAGGGCGAGCTAGCGCAGGCAATCCTCAACTACGAGCGTGCACTGCGCCTGAAGCCCAATTACAAGGACGCGCAATATAACCTGGCTTTTGCCCAAAGCCGTATTACGGACAACATAAAGGACCAGGATTTCTTCCTCTCCGCGTGGGCACAGGCCATCCGTAACGGACTGAGTGAGCGCACATGGCAGTACCTCTCTGTCAGCCTCTTTATCCTCGCGCTGATAGGCGTATTGGTGTTCCTTCTCGGTCGCCTTCCCTGGCTCCGTAAGACCGCTTTCCACATCGCGTGGGTTGCCCTGCTCTTCTCGTTATGTGCAGGTCTCAACGCGCACTCGCTGCATCAAAGAGACACCCTGCGTAATGAGGCTATCATCACACAGGGTGTCGTTAATGCCAAGTCCTCTCCGGACCGCTCCGGCACTGATCTCTTCACGCTTCACGAGGGCACGAAAGTGACCATCCGCGAAACGATCGGCGAGTGGTCTAACGTGCGCGTCGGCTCGAACGAGGGTTGGATTCGGTTGTCGTGCCTCGAGAGGATCTAACCGATCCGCCGGTGCTGCTCGTCCGGGTAGTACCGCTCTCACGCTTCACAGTAGTTGTACGACCTGCACTGTCGGTGGTTCTCACCGTGGTGCGGGTCGTTCCGTTTCTGCTGACGCGCGTGCTGATTGTCGTACCCTGCGTTTCCGTGCGGGTGGCGGTGCGGGCACTCGTCCGGGTCGTTGCGGAGCTTCTTGCCGAGTTCGTAGTATTCGTACCGGTTGCCTGCTTGGTGGTTGCCTGCTTGGTGGTAGAAGCCGCACGAGTGCTTGTCTGAGTCTGAGTCCGGGTCTGAGTCTGGGGCGCAGTCGCGGTGCCGGTGCTCGTCTTGGCGCTCGTCTTGGCGCTCGTCTGCTGCACCTCCGTGCGGAGTTGGGCAGTGTTACGGACGGACTTGCCGGCTTTGCTCGCGTTGCGGGTCACACGGCGCTCGAACGAACTCTCGGGGTGTTGGTCGCGGTAGTCATTACGCACGTATGTCTGCGTCAGTTGCGTATAACCGCTGTAATGCGGCTGCGCCGGATAATCGCAGCGGTGGCAGTAATGATGGTTGGCCAGATAGGTCGTCACGTACGCCTGGTAGTGGTTCAGATAGACCGGCTGGGGGCGCGTGTAGTACGAAGGGTAGTTGCCGTAGTAATACGGCGATGACCACACCGTATAGGTCGGACGGCCATAGACGTCCCACATCGCCGGAGTCCTGACAAACACCGGACGGACGATGTAGTTATATCCATACAAATACGGGTCACCTATCACCTCCACGTACAGCGCGTTCGCCTGCCGTTCGGCAACCAGTGTAGCCACGTCCTGAAACAAGCCTGCGCCCACGCAGGACTGAATCAGGTAGGCATGGTAATAGCCTTGGCGGGTCTCAATCACGCGCAGGTAGTCCACCCACCCGTCGCGATTGAGATCCAGGTTATTGATCATGTAACGACCCGAGTTGAGTATCTGCTCGAACTCACGCGCCGAACGGCTCTCCGCAAAAGCGGCTGCCACGGCGTTGAGGTCGAGGTAGAAAGACGGATCGGTGTTGTAGTCGGTTGCCACAAACGTAGTCACAGTCGTTACCTTGGGCTTGGGGGTCTTCACCGTTGTTACATAGCTCGAAAACCGTTCTACCTCACGTACGTCCGAGGGAGACGGGATTGTTATGATCGATGCCGTCCAACAGCCGGTCAAGAGAAAGGACACAGGTACAAGGTACAAAGTACGAAGAAAACTATTCATTTTCATATTTTCTCATTTTCACATTTACAATGTCTTAGCTACTTCTACTTCCTCGAATGCCTCCAGGATATCGCCCTCCTTGAGGTCGTCATATGCCTTGAGCGAGAGACCGCACTCGGTGTTCACACCGGCTTCCTTGATATCGTCCTTCACATGCTTGAGGGACGCCAGCTCGGCGGTCTTGATCACTATACCGTCTCGGATGACGCGTACCTTGTTGCCGCGCTTGATCTTGCCCTCGCGGACGATACAACCGGCGATGGTGCCGACCTTGGAGATGTGGAAGGTCTGGAGTACCTCCAGGGTAGCCGTCACTTCCTCCTTCACCTCCGGAGCCAGCATGCCTTCCATAGCCGCCTTGACCTCGTTGATGGCATCGTAGATGATTGAGTAGATACGTATATCGACCTCCTCGGTCTCCGCCATTTTGCGTGCGGTACCGGTCGGACGGACGTTGAAGCCGACGATGATGGCATCGGAAGCCGCAGCCAGCATTACGTCGCTGTCCGAGATGGCACCTACGGCGCCGTGGATCACATTGACTTGGATATTCTCCGTGGAGAGCTTGATCAGCGAGTCTTTGATGGCTTCTACCGAGCCGTCCACGTCCGCCTTGACGATGATGTTCAGTTCCTTGAAATCACCGATAGCCAGACGGCGTCCGATCTCCTCGAGACCCACGTGTTTCTTCGTGCGGATGGACTGCTCGCGCTGGAGCTGCTCACGCTTGTTGGCAATATCTCGCGCCTCCTGCTCGGTGGGCAGTACGTTGAACTCGTCACCCGCCTGCGGCGCACCGTTCAGACCGAGTATCGAACAGGGCTCGCCGGGGTGAACCTCCGTTATTTTCTGTCCGCGCTCGTTAAACATGGCTTTGATACGGCCGTGGAACGTGCCGGCGAGTACGATGTCGCCCATGTGGAGCGTACCGTCCTGTACGAGGAGCGTAGCTACGTAGCCGCGGCCCTTGTCAAGCGAAGACTCGATGACCGAACCTTTGGCACGGCGCTTCGGGTTGGCTTTGAGGTCGAGCATCTCCGCCTCCAGAAGCACTTTCTCCAGAAGCTCATAGACACCCGTTCCCTTCTTCGCGGATATCTCCTGGCACTGGTACTTGCCGCCCCAGTCCTCCACAAGGATGTTCATGTTCGACAGCTGCTCGCGTATCTTGTCGGGGTTGGCACCCGGCTTGTCGACCTTGTTGATGGCGAACACCATCGGTACGCCGGCAGCCTGGGCGTGGTTGATCGCCTCGATGGTCTGCGGCATGACGGCGTCGTCGGCAGCGATGATGATGATCGCTATATCCGTCACCTTGGCACCACGGGCACGCATTGCGGTGAAGGCGGCGTGTCCCGGCGTATCAAGGAACGTGATATGCTGTCCGTTCTTGAGTTTGACGTTGTAGGCACCGATGTGCTGGGTGATACCACCCGCCTCACCGGCAATCACGTTCGCGTTACGTATATGGTCGAGGAGCGAGGTCTTACCGTGGTCCACGTGACCCATTACAGTCACGATCGGACAGCGCGACTCGATATCCTCGTCGTTGACCACCTCATCGGCGTTGATCTCCTCTACCACGTGCGCCGCCACGTATTCGGTCTTGAACCCGAACTCCTCGGCTACGAGGTTGATTGTCTCGGCGTCGAGACGCTGGTTGATAGAGACGAACAGACCGAGGCTCATGCAGGTACCGATGATCTTGTTCACGGGCACGTTCATCATCACCGCCAGGTCGTTCGCCGTCACGAACTCGGTCAGTTTGAGTATCTTGGACTGCTCCTGTGCCTCCATGATCTCGAGTTCGTGCTTCTCGCGCTCCTGCTCTCTGCGCTCGCGTTTGTACTTGGAGGTGTTGTTCTTGCTCTTGGGCTGCTGGAGGCGGCTGAGCGTCTCCTTCAGTGCGCGGTCCACCTCTTCCTGCGTTGCCTCGCGGGGCTGGCTCTTCTTGGATTTCTTACCGGCCTGGTTGCGTTTGTCGTTCGGATCGACCTTGGTCGCGTTGTTCTTGAAGCGCTCGCGTTTGCGCTTCTCGGCGGCAGCCTGCTGCTGTGCCTGCTGCGCCTGCTGACGCTCCTCGCGCTCCTTGCGTTTCTGCTCCTTGGTCTTCTTCGCCGGACGGGTGGAGGTGTCGATCGAGTCGAGGTCGATCTTGCCGATCACTTTGGGTCCGTCCTTCAGCTCGGGCTTGCCGAGGGTGAAGATATTGGGTTTGGAGGCAGCTTCCGCCTTGGCTTTTGCCTCTGTCGCCGCTTTCTCCTCCGCCGCTTTGCGTTCCGCCTCACGTTTGGCTTTTGCCTCTGCCGCCGCTTTCTCCTCCGCCGCCTTTTTCGCTGCCGCTTCCGCCTCGCGTTTGGCGGCTTCCGCAGCCGCTTTCCGTGCCGCTTCCTCCGCCGCCTTTTTCGCTGCCGCTTCCGCGGCGGCTTTCTTCGCCGCCGCTTCCGCCTCGCGGTCCGCGTTCTCACGGGCCTGACGCTCCGCCGCCTGACGGTCCGCCTCGATCTTGACGGCCAAGTCCTTGGCAAACTCCTTGGCTAAAAGCAGATAGAGATCGTCGTCGATACGCACGTTCGGATCCGACTCTACGGCATGACCGTTCTTCTCGCACCACGCGGTGAGAGTAGCCATACCTATATTTAATTCTTTACAAGCTTTAATTAACTTTATTGCCATAATCTCTTTGGCAGGTGTTTATTCTCCTTGCCTTCGGAGGGAAAATGGTTAATTAATCGTTTGCGAACTCAGCGGCGAGAATGCGGAGCACCTCGTCAATGGTCTCCTCCTCCAGGTCGGTACGGCGGAGCAGATCCTCCTTGCTCGTACCGAGCACCTCTTTGGCGGTGTCCATGCCGATTGCCTTGAAGGCATCGATGACCCACTGGTCGATCTCGTCGTTGAACTCGTCGAGGTAGATATCATCCAGATCCTCCTCGTTGATCTCACGATAGACGTCAATCTCGTAGCCCGTAAGCATGGATGCCAGTTTGACGTTGTAACCGCCCTTGCCGATAGCGAGGCTCACCTCCTCCGGCTTGAGATATACCTTGGCTTTCTTGTTCTCCTCGTCAATCTCCATTGAGCTGATCTTCGCCGGAGCGAGCGCACGCTGGATATAGAGGTTCACGTTGGAGGTATAGTTGATTACGTCGATGTTCTCGTTACGCAGCTCGCGCACGATACCATGAATACGCGCACCTTTCACACCCACGCACGCGCCTACCGGATCGATACGGTCGTCGAAGGTCTCCACCGCCACTTTGGCGCGCTCGCCCGGGATACGGGCGATGTTCCTGATAGCGATCAGCCCCTCTTTCACCTCCGGGATCTCCTGCTCGAACATGCGTTGCAGGAACAGCGGAGCGGTACGGCTGAGGATGATCTTGGGGTTCTGGTTCTTGTTGTCCACCTGTACCACTACGGCGCGTACGATGTCGCCCTTGCGGTAGAAATCCGTGGCAATCTGGTTGGCTTTGGGCAGATAGAGCTCGTTGCCCTCCTCGTCGAGGAGCAGCATCTCTTTCTTCCATACCTGGTACAGCTCGCCGGAAACGATCTGACCGATCATCTCTTTGTACTTCTGGTACAACACCTCTTTCTGCAACTCCAGAATCTTGGAGGCGAGGGTCTGACGGAGGTTGAGGATCATACGTCGGCCAAAGGAAGCCAGCTCCACGCGGTCGGTCACCTCCTCGCCTACCTCCGCCTCGTCGTCCAGCTGAAGCGCGTCGCTCAGCGCAATCTGCGTGTCGGGGTTGGCGACATCGCCGTCCTCCATCACCAGACGGTTGCGGTAAATCTCCAAATCACCCTTGTCCGGGTTCACAATAACGGTGTAGTCCGCCGACGGACCGTACATTTTTGCAATCACGCTCTTGAACGACTCCTCCAGTACGGTGATGAGGGTCTGCTTGTCAATGCGTTTGAAGTCCTTGAACTCCGAGAAAATGTCAATCAGGTTGATTGACTCTTGGTTTTTTGTTGCCATTTTTATTCAGAATTTTAAATCATATTTCACATACTTGGGTTCGTCGTACCGCCAGGTGTGGGTCACGATCTGCGTCTGTTTGCGTTTCTTGCCCTCCACGGATACCTTCTCCTCGCAATCGACGGAGAACGTCTCTTCATCCACAGAGACGAGCTGGCCGCGGTACTTCTTGCCTTCCACCAACGCTTCGACCTCGTGCCCGAGGTTCTTCTCGAACTGCATCTTCGTCTTGAACGGATCCGTCAGACTCACGGAACCGACCTCCAAAGAGTAGTCGGGCTCCACGGCATCCAGCTTTTCCACGAGGAACCGGTTCAGCTCCGCGCAGAAATCCACATCCACTCCGGCAAGCCTGTCCACCTCCACGAGGATGTCGTTCCCCGCTGAGATTTCAAGGGTTACCAACTCATACTCCGTACCCTCCAGGTACTGCTCAATCCATTCCTGTAACTGTTTCTTTTCCATATATTTTATACGACGAGGGAACTCCTTTCGGGGTCCCCTCATTCAATTCACGCTGCAAAGGTACTAAAAATATTTGGAATATGCAAATATTTGGGCAATTTTTCTCAAAATATTTGCTTATTTCAAAAAAAAGCAGTAATTTTGTCCCCGTGATCAAACTTCTTACAAATAGCACTATCCATCCCTTATTGGACAAAATATTCAATCAGGATTGCATAGAAGGCATGAAAAGCCTTCCTGATGAAAGTGTCGATTTGGTAATAGCAGACCCCCCCTATTGGAAAGTAATAGGCGAGAAATGGGATTACCAGTGGCGCACGGAAGAAGACTATATCTCATGGTCTTTGAAATGGATGAAAGAAGTATCACGTATTTTGCGTAAAGGCGGAACTTTTTATTGCTTTGGATATTTCAGAATGCTGGCTCTGCTGATTCCTCATCTGAAGGAATTGGGTCTGGAATTACGCCAACAAATCATTATTGATAAAGGCATGCGCGCTGTTAGCGGTAGGGCAACGAGGACATATAAAATGTTTCCTAACGTAACAGAAAGCGTAATGTTTTTCATCAAAGACAATAAAAAGTTTATCAAACCTTTTCTGAAAGAGCGTCAGCAAGCGTTAGGACTAAGCGCCAAGGAAATCAATGAGGCTTTAGGTGTCAAGTCTAACGGCGGCGGTATGTGGAGTATCTATACCGGCAAGAACGTATGCGAACAATTCCCCACCAAAGAAATTTGGGACAAGTTATCGTCTCTGCTCCAATTTGATTTGCCATACGAAAGAATATCCCAGACCTATAATGCCCAAATGGGAGTAACTGATGTGTGGACAGATATTGATTTTTACAAAGAGAAGCGCTACCATCCGACCCAGAAACCCTTAAAACTGATCAACCGTCTTGTTCTCGCCAGCAGCAATCCGGGAGATATTGTTCTCGATCCATTTTTAGGAGCCGGTTCAACAGCATTAGTGACGATTGAGCAAAACCGCCATTATATCGGTTATGAGCTGGACAAACAATATTACGATATTGCGATGCAGCGGATATACGAAACCAAGAACCGTATTAACTTCTATGATACTGTGCCCGCTGCCGCGTTGATATAATAGGACGCAACGGAATCAACTCACGTAATTTTTCATCTATAACAGGCAAAGCTTGTCTTTTGTCATTTATAGGCATGGCTTTCAACTCTTCCAGAGAAACGGAAATTTTCAGCAATGGGCGGATTTGTTTATCAAAATCCGCATGATCGAGCATTGTTTTCCATTCTTTCGGCTTTAATAGTCCGGTTGGCATATCAAGAGAAGGCATTTGTATTCCTCTCTCAACAGAAGGGTCTATATAATGAGTGATTAGGATAGCAGGAGAGGTTTCTATGTCTTTGATAATACACTCAAAAGTCTTGATAGGATTGCATTTATAAAACTGGAAACCAAACGGATGAAGGTTCATCGGATTGGTTTTTTCATTCGCTCTCAATTTAGGCAGATAGATATTGTTATAATGATTCGTTAATAGTTGCCCAAAGACTTTCATCCGTTTATCATTAGGGTAAATCTCAAAGACGGAAATACGAATATCGCTAAAGTCGTTCTCTTCAAATTTTGGGTAATCCATCAATAACAATACCACACGGTTCATTGTCAGATACTGTTTCAACTCTTCCTCGCTTCTGACAGAAAAGAGCCATTTGCTATCATCCTTACGTTCGATATTGTCACTTCCGCAATTCGGACATGTATTCTCATAACGCATAACACGATGATGGCAGACATTACATTTATCCGCCTGGTCTATTTTATTACAAGATTTCACTTCCGAGCCATCCGCCAAATCGTCACCTCTTGCACCGGTTCCTGTTCCTCTGACTCCGGTTACCAAAGAAGCCAGATGCTGACCGATATAGCCCAACTTGACGGCGGGCGTCTGGTTGGTTATCTGTGACCATTTTTTCAAAACAGTTTTAGGCTGAATAATAATTTCATCCAGAAATTGCCCTATCTGCGACAAATTATCACCGATAGTAAGAAATTGTGCTTGTGGTATCATATGGATTAGTTGTTAGAACGGATTTTATGACCAAACAACATACCCATCCCTTTTCAAAAGCACAGACAAGTGGAGGTAAACGACGAAGTCGGCAAACTTAGTAACAATACCCCCACTTATCCATGCGATGACAAGGACAGAGGGGGACATATATCTCGTTGTTACTTGATTAGTTTGCCGACTCGTCGTTAAAGATATACGCCTCTTGCGCTGTATTTCACCAAAGGTATCACAACCTTTGTCTCTGCAAAGGTACTACATTTTTCTGACATACGCAAGTATTTGGGTAATTTTTCCCCAAAAAATTTGCATATTCCAAAAAAAAGTTTGGATACAGTCGCACGTTTGTGCTCATACGCAAGCACTCAGCCTACAAAATATAAATAAATTTATTTTTCTTGCCTAATTACTTGCATATGTCAAACTTTTGTTGTATCTTTGCATCGGATTTGAGAAAAGTGCGGATTCGCCTATCTTGGCGGGCGCAACAAGTCCTGTTCATTCCTTTGTCGTTCCGATGTCGTCGGCTTAGCAACCCACTAACGACCCACTAATCACCCACTAATCACCCACTCGACCATCGGTGAAATACCGATATTTGAGCGTTTTTTTATGTTGGTTAGAGGGGACATCCCCCAGCCCCCTCTCAGAGGGGGAGAGCGGTGAGGGGAGGGGGTAAGGGGTTAGTGGTGATTTCCTATTTTTAAGATTGGTTAAAAATGCACTTGAAGCGCAACAAATATCTATATCACTTATTTCCAGCCACTTACAATATACTTATCGGAGGCAAGTAAGGGTAATCTCGGAGTAATGTCGGAGTAATGTCGGAGGCAAATGCTGTGCAAAACCTACTTTTTTGCAAAAAATGAATGTACGATTTTTAAGAATTTGTCTTTTTATCCTTTTCCGCTGCAAAAGGTACTAAAAATAATTTACAATTCACAAATCAAAAATCAAAATTATTCAAAAAGGCACACTTTTTTGCAAAAAATGCTCGCGCGCTTGCGTATGTCAAAAATTATTTGTACCTTTGCACGCAATTTGCGCACGCGTACGGCAATAATGACCATAGAAGAGTTGGAAATAGCGTTTGAGAAACACCCGCAGATCGGACTGATCGGGCGGGAGTTAGGTCGCGGCAAGGACAGTCATGTGCTTGTCAGCGGTCTGCACGCGAGCGCACGGGCGCTGGCATTGAGTGCGCTGAGAACGCCGCTCTTCATCGTCATGGACAACAGCGAGGCGGCGCAGTATATGTACGCGGATATGAAGAGCCTGCATGGCGACGGCGTATATTTCTTCCCGGCGGCGAAGAAACGGCGCACGACAGACGAGGCGGCGCAGATCATGCGGACGGAGTGTTTGAGCGCTCTGAGGACACCCCCCACCCCCCTCTCAGAGGGGGAGAAAAAGGGAGAGGCTACTATTATCGTCACCTATCCGGAGGCGATGGCGGAGGAGGTGCCGAGCCCGGGCGAGCTGTCCGCTATCAGTATTCAGTACAAAGTCGGACAGGAGGTACAGCAGTCGGCTGTCAGCAGTCAGCTGTCAGAATTAGGGTTTGAGCGCGTGGATTTTGTGTTCCAGCCCGGGCAGTACGCCGTGCGCGGGTCCATCGTGGATATATACAGCTACGGACACGACAACCCGTACCGTCTGGATTTCTTCGGAGACGAGATAGACAGTATCCGCGAGTTCGATATCGAGGACCAGCTGTCCAAATCCCGCGTCGAAGCCGCGGAGATTGTAGGCTCTTCGAGCAAGGAGAAAGGCGAAGGGTTAGAGGCGAAAGGCTCCATCGTCGATTACCTGACGGACGAGACTGTGTGGGTGAGCAATGATTTCTCCGTGGTGCGGTATAAATTGGAGAAGACACCCCCCAGCCCCCTCTCAGAGGGGGGAAACTACCTTGCGGGCAAGCGGACCATTGAGATGGCTCAGAAGAGCACGTTCCCAGAGTACTCCAAAGTGACCTTTGACACCGTGCCGCAGCCGGTCTTCCACAAGCAGTTCGACCTCCTGACGGAGGATATACGGCAACACCGTGAGGAAGGCTACACCATCTATATTCTGGCGGAACAGAAGAAACAGCTCGACCGCCTGAAGGCGATCTTCGAGAGTACAGAATACAGAGTACAGAATACAGACCAAATTACATTTCTAAATCAGTCTGTCAGTCCGGAGGACGGTCTGTCAGCGAAGCGGTCTGCCGGCGAAGCGGTCTGTCAGCCGAAGGCGGTCTCTTTTACCGGTATCAACGCAACGATCCATGAGGGTTTCGTGGACAGGGAATTGAAAATATGCTGCTACACCGACCACCAGATCTTCGAGCGGTACCACCGCGTGCAGCTGTCGAGCGAGAACGCACGGCGCGGCAAAGCGATCATTACCCTCCGCGAGATCAACCAGCTGCAGGTGGGCGATTACGTGGTCCACTCCGACCACGGTATCGCCAAGTTCGGCGGACTCGTCACCACACCGGTGAACGGCAAGCCGCAGGAGATGATCAAACTGAACTACCGCGACGGCGCGAACGTGTTTGTGAGCATACATAACCTGCACCGCATCTCCAAATACAAAGGCCGCGAGGGTTCGGAACCGACCATCGCCCGCTTGGGTTCGGGCGCGTGGGAGCGGCTCAAAGAGCGCACGAAGGACAAGGTCAAGGAGATTGCGCGCGACCTGATCCGTCTCTATGCTACGCGCAAGCAGCAGAAAGGCTTTGCCTACACGCCCGACGGGTACATGCAGCACGAGTTAGAGGCGTCTTTCCTCTACGAGGACACGCCCGACCAGGCGAAAGCGACCGCGGAGGTCAAGCGCGACCTGGAGAGCCCGATGCCGATGGACCGGCTCGTCTGCGGCGATGTGGGCTTCGGCAAGACCGAGGTAGCCATGCGGGCGGCGTTCAAGGTAGCGACGGACGGCAAACAGGTCGCCGTACTCGTGCCGACCACCGTCCTGGCGTTGCAGCACTACAACACCTTCACCGAGCGGATGAAGAACTTCCCGGTTCGCATCGAGTACCTCAGCCGCCTCAAGTCCGCCAAAGAGACCAAGGAGCTGCTCGCCGACCTCGCGGCAGGCAAGATAGATATCCTCATCGGCACCCATAAGATCGTCGGCAAGTCCGTCAAATGGCACGACCTCGGACTGCTCATCATCGACGAGGAACAGAAATTCGGCGTGGCGGTGAAGGAGAAACTGAAAGCGCTGCGCACCAACATAGATGTCCTGACCCTGACGGCTACGCCTATTCCGCGCACACTGCAGTTCTCGCTGCTCGGAGCGCGCGATCTCAGCGTCATGACCACTCCCCCACCCAACCGGTACCCCGTGCAGACGGAGCTCATCACCGTGGAGGACGAAGATATCATCAAAGAGGCAATTGACTTAGAGATGGGACGCAACGGGCAGATCTTCATCGTCAACAACCGCATCGAGATGCTCCCGCGTATCGAGCGCAAGATACAGAAACTGTGCCCGGAGGCGCGTATCATCACCGCGCACGGACAACTGCCGGCAGGCGAAATGGAGGAGCGGCTGGAAGCGTTCATCAACTACGACTACGATATTCTGCTCTCGACAACCATCATCGAGTCCGGCGTGGATATACCGAACGTGAACACGATCCTCATCTTCTCCGCCAACCGCTACGGTCTTGCCGACCTGCACCAATTGCGCGGCCGCGTGGGACGGTCGAACCGCAAGGCGTACTGCTACCTTATTGCGCCGGAGAAAGAGCTCCTGACCGACGATGCGCGCAGACGTCTCGAAGCGCTGAGCACCTTCGCGGAGTTGGGCGCGGGCTTCAACCTCGCCATGCAGGATCTGGATATCCGCGGCGCGGGCAACATGCTCGGTTCGGAGCAGTCGGGTTTCATCGCCGACCTCGGTTACGAGACCTACCAGCGGATTCTCAACGAAGCCGTGGAGGAACTGCGCGAAGAGGAAGGACTACCGGATGTACAAAGGGACGATGGACAAGGGACGAAGGAGCGCAACTGGTGTCCGGACGCGCAGCTGGAGACGGATATCGCGGTGTGCTTCCCGACCGATTACATCGAGAACATATCCGAGCGTATCACCCTCTACCGCGAGCTGGATAATATCCACTCCGAGGACCAGCTGTTAGAATACAAGAAACGGCTGATTGACCGTTTCGGACCGCTGCCCGAAGAGGCGGAGGAACTGCTGCAAGTGGTGCGCGTACGGTGGATTTGTTGCCGGTTGGGCATAGAGAAGATCCTGCTCAAAGGCGAACGGATGACCCTTTACCTCGTACAGCACAAGGATGCCTACTGGCAGTCCGAGGCGTTCGGCAAGATCGTGCAGTACGCCGTGAGCCGCCCCGAGCGGTGCCTGCTCCACGAGGAGAAAGACAAGAAAGGTATCCCCACCGGCAGACGGATGGTGACCATCACCAATGTAAAAACAATAGGAGGAGCGATCAATTTGCTCCACAAGGTAGAGAGTTGATAGTTAAAAGTATATGAAATTTATAGGAATCATACCTGCGCGGTACGGATCGACCCGCTTCCCGGGCAAACCGTTAGCAGACATCTGCGGAAAGAAGGTTATCCGACGCGTCTATGAACAAGCGTCCAAAGCGCTGGACACCGTGGTGGTAGCCACGGACGACGAGCGTATCTACGATGCAGTGGAGGCGTTCGGCGGCAAGGTGGTCATGACCCGCGCGGACCACAAGTGCGGCACTGACCGGTGTCTGGAAGCGTACGAAGAAATCACCACACCCTCTTGGCGTGAGCAGAACAACACCGACACCGTGATCATCAATATTCAGGGCGACGAACCGTTCATTCAACCCGAGCAGATAGAGACCCTCATGGCGTGCTTTGACCGCGAGGGAACGGACATAGCCACCCTCGTGCGGCCGTTCACAGCCCAAGACAGCCAGGCGGACCTCGAGAACGTGAACACGCCCAAGGTCGAATGGGACAAAGCGACGGGCGAGGCAAAGAACTTCAGCCGCAAGGTCATCGCCTGTGCCGACGGTACCCATTACCGCCATATAGGCATCTACGCCTACCGCGCCGACGTGCTGACCCGGATCACGAAGTTAGCCCAGAGCCCGCGGGAGATCGAGGAGCGGCTGGAGCAGCTGCGGTGGCTCGAGAACGGATATACCATCCGCGTAGGCGTAACCGACACGCCGACCATCGGCATTGACACACCCGAGGACCTGCAGAAGGCGATTGAGTGGTACAAGTACAATGGATAGTTGACAGTTGACAGTTGATAGTTGATAGTTGACAGTTGACAGTTGACAGTTGACAGTTGACAGTTGATAGTTGACAGTTAAAATAAATTAACCTATAAAAACACAAAGAATTATGGCAAAAGAGAATTGTCCTACTCCGCACATCGGTGCGCAGTACGGTGAGATTGCAAAAACAATGATTATGGCAGGCGACCCGCTTCGCGCCAAGTTGATGGCAGAGCGGTTCCTGGAGAACCCTGTACAAGTGAACAACGTACGTGGCATGCTGGCTTTCACCGGCACATACAAAGGCAAGAAAGTGACCGTCATGGGCCACGGAATGGGTATTCCGTCCATCGGTATCTACACCTACGAGCTGTTCAATTTCTACGATGTAGAGACGATCATCCGCGTAGGTTCGTGCGGCGCACGCCAGACGTACGTCAACCTCGGCGACCTCGTCATCGCACAGGGCAGCTGTACCGACAGCAACTGGGAGGCTCAATACAACCTGCCCGGACACTACGCCCCGATCGCAGACTTCGAACTCTGCCGCAAAGCGGTTGAGGCAGCCGAGAAACGCGGCTACAAGTACCATGTGGGTAATGTGTTCTCCGCCGACATCTTCTACTCGGAGGACGAGCGCAAAGCCAACTGGACGAAGATGGGCGTCCTGGCTGACGAAATGGAAGCCCCGTCACTCTACATGAACGCCGCCCGCGCAGGCAAGAAAGCACTGGTGATCTGCACCGTGAGCGACCATATTCTCACCGGCGAAGCAACCACTGCCGAGCAGCGCCAGAACTCGTTTACGAACATGATGGACGTTGCATTTGATATCATCAGCGAATGAGAAAAAGACTTCTAATAGGTTTATTGGCACTCCTGCCTCTGGGTCTGACGGCTCAGGAGCAGGAGGCAGCCGATGCCGTTCCGGCGCAAGAGACGAAAGCGAGGAAGAGCCGTCCCGCCTCGGAGATCTTCACAGGTTTCAGCGGGGGAATGTTGCTCCATGCCGGATACCTGTTCTCCGACTCGCCCGACAAGGTTTTCAGCAACACCGGTCTGGGTAGTCCCGTCTACGTCAAGGGACTCCCCAAAGACGGCGCTTGTTTCGGTCTGGGCGGTGCCTTGCGGTGCCACCTGATCAACCATATACACCTCGGCGCAGAGGGATATGTGAGCACCATGCCGCTCATGAAAACGGGCTCTAATATCCGTGCCGGCTGGGGCGGGGCTCTCTGCGATTTTTACACCGACTGGGGCAAAGTACGCCCCTTGATCGGTCTGGGCATCGGCGGCGGTGCGATGAGAAGGCTCTTCGTACCCGATCAGGCGGAAGGCGTGGATTATGCCTCTGCCGACAGTACTCACTATAACGCATCTTATATCAAAACGCCGTTCTTCTACCTCGACCCGTACGTCGGGATGGAGATCCGGCTCAGCGGACACATGGCGCTTATCCTGCGCATTGATTACATGCTACCCTTCGGAACGACCGGCAGCAAACTGGCAGGAAAAGTGAACTGGGGCAATTTCATGACCCCTTCCGGTCCGAGATTGTACGTAGGAATAATGTTTGGCAAATTGCAAAAATAAATATATAGTAAATGGATAAAAACACTTGGATCGGCTTCTTATTGATAGCCGCAATTATCGTGGGCTTCACGATGCTCAACAGACCCTCGAAGGAGGAGTTGGCACGCCGCCAGCACGAACAGGACTCTATCGCTCTGCTGCAGATGGCAGAGATGGAGTCGCAACGGATTAGTGATTCACTCCAACTGGTCGCCGGCACTGCAGCCGGTGAGACCAAGGAGGTAGAGACCGAGGTTAAACCCGAAGAGCAATGGCTCACGCTCGAGAATGAAAAAGTGCGTCTGACGCTCTCCACCTACGGCGGTGTGATCCAGCGCGCGGAACTGAAAGAGTACCACGCGTCGGGCGACAGTGTGAACCCGCTGTGCCTCTTCCGCGCAGACGAGTCGTCCTACGGCTTCACCCTCGTGACGATCAACAACCGCATTCTGCACACCTCCAATCTGGTATTCACACCCGTGGAGAGCGGGGACAAGAACAAAGCCGTCCTCCGTTGGCAGGGCGCTAACGAGGGTGCCTGGCTCGATTTCGTCTATGAGCTTTCGGAGGATTACATGGTGCGCTTCACGCTCGTGCCGCACAACCTGCAGGCTGAACTGGCGCAGAATATCAACTCGCTGGAGTTCCAGTGGCGCCAGCTGATCCCGCAACAGGAGCAGGGACGCAAGTTCGAGGAGCGTTACGCCCAGCTGCAATACATGCTCGTGGGCGGTGATATGGAGAAACTGAGCGAGAGCAAGGACGACAGCCGGAAAGAGTCCGCCCGCGTCAAATGGATCGGGTACAAGGACCAGTTCTTCTCGACCGTCCTGATTGCCGACGAGGCGTTCACCTCCTCGCAGTTCACGTCCACCGTTCAACCCAAGCACTCGGGTTATATCAAGGAGTACAGCACCCACGCTTCGGTGCCCTTCGACCTGACGGGCAAGAGCACCACGGGCTTCCGGTTCTACTGCGGTCCGAACCATTACCACACTCTCAAGGCTTATGACGAAGGCGTGGAGAAAGACGAGCGTCTGCACCTCAATGAGTTGGTGCCGTTGGGATGGAAAATCGTGAGCTGGATCAACACCGCACTCGTCATCCCGATGTTCGACCTCTTCACGAGTTGGGGACTCCATATCGGTATCGTCATTCTGCTGATGACCATCGTCATCAAGCTCATTATTCTGCCGTTCGTGTTCGTTTCCTATAAGTCGAGCGCGAAGATGCGTGCGCTCAAACCGCAACTCGATGCCATCAATGAGAAGTACCCGGCGGACAAGATGCAGGAGCGCCAGGCGGCGACCATGCAACTCTATCAGCAGGCTGGCGTCAGTCCGATGTCCGGCTGTCTGCCGATGATTTTCCAGTTCCCGGTTCTGATGGCTATGTTCTGGTTCCTGCCGACAGCGATCGAGCTCCGTGGCAAGTCCCTCTTCTGGGCGGACGACCTCTCGACCTACGACGCCGTCTTCCACTGGGGCTTCAATATCCCGCTACTCGGCGACCACCTGTCCCTTTTCTGCCTCCTGATGACAATCTGTAACATGGCTTACACCTATATCACCATGCAGTCGCAGGCGACGGACCCGAACATGAAGTTCATGAAATACATGATGTATGCCATGCCGCTCATGTTCCTCTTTATCTTCAACGACTACGCAGCCGGTCTGAGCTACTACTACCTCGTATCGCTGTTCTTCACGATCCTGCAGACCATGATCTTCCGCTGGACGCTGAACGACGAGAAGATGCTTGCCGAGATAGAAGCTAACAAAAAGAAAAAAGCCGGCAAACCTAAGTCCGGCTTTATGGAGAGATTGGAGAAAATGCAGCGCGAGCAGCAACGCTTAGCTCGCGAGCAGGCCAAAGCGGCTAATAAGCGTCGCTAACTCGTCATCTACCAGCGCTTGTCCCTGTTGGGAGAGCGTGACGCCGTCCTGTTCGAGGAGTTGCTCGTAATGGGCACTCTCGAGCATCGGCGAGGTGATATCAATAAGGTGTACGCACTGCGTGGAGGCGAGACGGAAAAGCGCGAGGTTATACAGCGCGTGGATATTACGCAGCCGCTCCACCTTACCGCCAAGCCAGTAAAGCACGTTCTTACGCTCCTGCATCGTCATGCCGCGGGTAATGAACGCAAAGTAACGGTTCTCGTCCATAATCGGAAGCGAAACCAGTACCGGTTCCTGGCCATGCGCACGTGCCTGCGCGATCTTATTAATATATAGTGCCTTGTAGGCTACCAGATCCATCTTGGGTTGGTGAACTCCACTCGGGTTAGCGGCTATCTCCTGCCAGTTGTACTGCAAGCCGCTCTCAGGCTGAATAATAACGGTCTTGTCCATAATGATAACTGTTTTAATAGTGTTAAACAATAGGTTTGTTTGAAAAACGATGCAAAATTACTGCTTTTCAGGGAGACGGACAAGTAATTGTGATGAGTGACGAAAAAATATGACGAAATATGCATATTTGAGGACTAAAATACAAATATAGGGACGAAATCAGGCGCTTTCCTGTTTCGTCACACCAAGAAAGGAGACTAAAACATGAAGAAAATACCCCGTTCTATGCTGTCGGTGAACACGTTGCTCCTGCACGTGATCGGTGTGCCGGCTTACTTTCTGGCATTCATATTGGCGTACAAGAGCCAGTGGATGGTTCGGTTTCTGGACGGTCACGGAGGGCAGTTTATCCTCAATGTGCTCATGCTTATGTGTATCCTGATTGGTGTGCTGTGCGCGAGCCGTATTCCGGTGACGGTACTGAGAAAGGATATCCAGCTCTCGTGGTGGCAGTACGCCTTGTGGTCAGTCGGAGAGATTATTGTTTTCTCGGCTTTCGCAGCGCTATATATGGCGCTCATATACGGAGATTACGGCTATTTCCCGGCTGTAGGGCAGTGTCTGAAAATCAACTTCATGGTACTCCCGTACGCCTACCTCATCATTGATCTCCTTGTCGCACATATCTATCCGGACGAGGACGAAGTGGCGGAGGAAGACTTGGTACGGTTTGCGGATACCACAGGGCGGCTCAAGTTAGTCATCGCCCAAGATGTAATTCTTTATATTGAGGCGCAGGAGAACTATGTATCCGTCCATTATTTAGAGGGCGAGAAACAAAAGGAGTATTCCCTCCGGCAATCGATGCGGGGAATAGAAGAACTCATGCAGAAACATGGTATTATCCGCTGCCAGAGGTCGTATTTCGTCAATCCGCGTCACGTGACGGTGCTGAGAAGAGACAAGGAAGGAATGATTCAGGCAGAGCTTGACACCACGCCCGGAAGACAGGTACCTGTCTCGCCCAAGTACTACGAGCAGTTAAGCAAAATGCTATAGCATTCTGCGTTAAACTGTTAGACCGTTAAACCGTTAAACTGTTAAACTGTTGACCAACATGCCGCAAGCAGCGAGAATATCTTCGCCACGGGAACGGCGGATCGTAGTGGTCACACCATGGTCGGTGAGATAATCGCGGAGGAACTCCATCTGTTTCTCGTTAGAGCCCGGAAAATGCCGCTCTTCCTTGTTGGTACGCGCCACCTTCTCCACTCCTTCGTGGAAACGGATCAGGTTAATCCGGCTGTTCAGACCTTTGAGCAGCCGGATTATTTCTTTGGCGTGTCGGACGGAATCATTCTTTCCCGCCCAGCATATATACTCGAAGCTCACGCGGCGCTGGTGAGTCCAGTCGTATTGTTTGAGGAGGGCAATGACATCGGCGATGGGCATGATTTTCTCCGCCGGCATGATTTGGGCACGTTCTGCGCCGAAGGGGTTGTGCATCGAGACCGCCAAGTGGCACTCGCTTTCGTCCAGAAAACGCTTCATGGCAGGCACTCCCACCGTGGAAACCGTGATACGCTTGGGTGACCATGCGCAGCCATAAGCCGCCGTCATGATTTCCAGCGAGCGGAGCACTTCGTCCATGTTGTCCATGGGTTCTCCTTCGCCCATATAAACGATATTAGAGAGCGGTTCGCGTCCGTCAGCGAGGGCTAAAGCGTCTGTCTCGAATATCTGGTTGAGAATCTCCGAAGCGTGCAGATGCCCGTGGAATCCGAGTGTTCCGGTCATACAGAACCGGCAGCCCATCTTACACCCCGCCTGGGTGGAGACACAAAGGGTCGCGCGGTCATCCTCGGGGATATAGACCGTTTCTACAAACTGTCCGCCGGCCTCAAAGAGGTACTTACGCGTACCATCGGTGCTGACCGCCTCACGGACGGGCGCGTGGCGACCGACGGTATAGGCCGCCTTGAGCGCCTCACGGCCTTTGAGAGAGATATTCGTCATATCGTCTATCGTCCGCACACGGCGCACATAGAGCCACTCCGCCAACTGCTTGCCGGCGAACTTCTGCAGACCGGCAGCCAGCGCCACCTCCTGCAATTCAACCAATGTCTTACCTAATAGGGGTTCCAATTACGAATTACGAATTTCCAATCATCGTTACATCCATGTGCGGGTATGCGAAGGTGAAGCCCTGTGGCGGAAGTTCGGTGTAGAACCGCTCCTGGAGGTCAAAGTACACTCCCCAATAGTCCGCTCCGCGCACCCACACCCGGACAACAAAAGTGATGTCGTTCTCATTGAGGCTCTTGAGCGCCACGAAAGGTGCCGGAATGGCGTCCATCCTATAATTGACAGTCGAGAGCTGATAAGCGGATATATTGAGTTCCTCATACAGGGCTTTCGTATCCGTATCCGCCTGAAGAACCCGTTTATCCGAATTAACAATAGCAAGGATCGCCTCTTTGCACGCCCTGGCATCCACGCCGTAGGAGACGCTCACTGACCACTCCACGCGTCTCAACGGACGACCGTTGTAATTATTGATTACGCCGTTGGAGAGTGCACCGTTGGGGAGGATCACCACTCTGTTATCAACCGTGAGGATTTTGGTAGCCGTTATATTGACCTCAATCACGGTACCGCTAACTCCCTGCGCCTCTATGAAATCGCCGGCTTTGAAGGGTTTGAAGGCAAGCAGCATGATTCCTCCGGCGAAGTTCTGCACGGTACCGGATAGCGCCATACCTATCGCCATACCTCCGGCAGCCAGCAGGGCGGCGAGGGAAGTGGTGTTCACGCCCAAGGTACTGACCGATATAACAACCAACAGGATTGTCAGAGAAATGGACACAAAGGACGATACGAACGAAGCTATCGTCGGTTCGGTCTTACGACGGGCGAACACACGATTGAGTATGCTTTTCACCCACCGGATAAGCAACATGCCGACTATGAAAATCAGCAATGCCGCCAGCACTTTAATGCCGAACTGAAGTATCTTCTCACCGAACATCTGCCAGAAGGTGTCCGGGTTCTCTTTGGCGAGTTCAATCATCTTCTGTGCATTGGCACGGGCGGAATCCTGCCGCGCCTGAATCTGCTCGGCGGTGAGTGCCTGCAGAAGGATAGTAAGGAGCATGTTCATCGTTTACCGGATTCTGTCGGCGGCACGGACAAGCGCCTCGTCTTTGAGGATCCGCCGCGTAGCCATCATCGTTAATACCAAGCATACCAAGGGGAAAGATGCCCAGGGAAGTATGTGCCACTCCACCCCAAGGCTCATCTTCGCAAGCCATACATAAAGCGCCAGCACGCCATAGTAGCCGAGGCAGAGCATCACCGTAAAGATGTTCAGCCGCGCCTGGAGAATACGGTTCTTATAGAGGAATATATCCACCAATGCGAGCAGGGGGATCAAGACCGTTGTGAGGGTCAGTCCCCAGAGTCCCTGCAAGGGTGCACCGCCGAGAGCGGACAGTTCATACACCTGCAGTTCCGTCCCTTCGGGGGAAACGAACTGCACTACCGGCAGCCAAATCAGCACGATACCCAATACTACGGCTGCCAAGAGATAAAGAGTTTGTACTCGTTGTATCATACAAATGTCAAATATCAAATGTCAAATCTACTCTTTCATTGCTTCTTCGAGGGAAGCGCATTTGTCTCCGTGGGCGTTGACCCACCCTATCTGTCGCGCAGGATTGCCCACCATGAGGGCGTAAGGCGGTACATCTTTGGTCACCACCGAGCCGGCACCGATGAGGCAGTACTCGCCGAGGGTGTGTCCGCAGACAATCGTAGCGTTGGCTCCGACGGACGCACCGCGTTTGAGAACCGTCTCGCGGTACTCGTCCTTGCGGCTCACGGCGGCACGCGGGTTGATCACGTTGGTGAACACCATCGAGGGTCCGAGGAACACGTCGTCCTCGCACCGCACGCCCGTATAGACGGAGACGTTGTTCTGGATCTTGCAGTTACGGCCGAGCACCACGTTCGGCGAGATCACCACGTTCTGACCTATATTGCAATCCTCGCCTATCGTACAGCCGGACATAATATGGCTGAAATGCCAAATCTTCGTGCCCTTGCCGATTGAGCAGCCTTCGTCCACGTAAGACGACTCATGTACAAAGAACTCTGCCATCAGAAAAACAGTTTTAAGAGGTCATTACCATTGGCGAAAACGAGGAGGGCGAGGAGGATCCAGAAGCCGATGTTATTGGCGCGCTCCAGGAACTTGTCACTCGGCTTGCGACCCGTAATCATTTCCACCAGAAGGAACAGTATATATCCGCCGTCCAGCGCAGGGATCGGCAGGAAGTTCATGAAAGCGAGGATGATACTGAGGAATCCGGTCATATGCCAGAACGTGTACCAGCTCCAGAAAGCAGGGAACATGGAGCCGATGGCACCGAAGCCCCCGAGCGACTGTGCGCCCTCTTTGGTAAAGACGAGACGGAACTGCTTGACATACATCGCCAGAATGTCCCAGCCGTATCGGATTCCCGCGGGAATGGACCGGAGGAAACTGTATTCCGTGTGCTCGGTGGAGAAGAAAGCAAACTTGTTCTTCGCCGCCACTCCTATCCGTCCCTGGTCATTGAGGAAGAGGTGTGCCGTCAGCCGTTCTCCGGCACGGTAATAATCGATGGTGACGGAGTCGCAGGGGTGTTGTTGCAGCTCCTGCGTCACCTGCACCTGGCAGGGCGTAGGCACACCGGCTACAGCCACGATGCTGTCCCCTTTCTGCAATCCGGCATAGTACGCCGCATTCTCCGGCAGGACGGTATCGATGACGAACGGCACCCACTCGGAGAGGAGCACGTACCGCTGCCTGGTGTAGTTCTTGTCGGCGCGGGCTTTCTCGCGCTCCGCCTTGTCGTAGGCGTTCTGCAGTGCCAGGTAACGCGTGCCGAGATCCTCGCTCATCGTCAAACGGACAGTGTCGGTACCGCGCAGCACCACCACCTCGCGCTTGCCCTCAATGATGAGGGATTGCACGACATCGCCCAACTGCTCCGGCTCCGTGCCGTCAATGGTCAGAATCTTGTCCTGCTGCTCGAAGCCCTCGTCCAGAAGGACCTGCGAGTAATAGAGACCGGTGTTCACGTTCCTGAGCGGAAGGGTATCCGTGCCGTACTGCCAGAGCAACATCGTGAAGATGACGATGGCGCCGATGAAGTTCACCAGGATACCGCCCATGATAATGAACAGCCTCTGCCATGCGGGCTTGGAGCGGAACTCCCATTCCTGGGGTTCGGCTGCGAGGTCGTCCGTCGAGTGGGTCTCATCGACCATGCCGGCGATGGCGCAATAGCCGCCGAAAGGCAGCCATCCTATACCCCACTCCGTGGTCTCGGGGTGTTTGTCCCACTCCTCATCCTCGTTCGGGGCAAAGAACTTCACATGCCACTTGCCGTCGAACTTCTTGAACCGAACGAGCGAGATCCGGGGATTGAAGAACATATAGAATTTCTCCACGCGGACGCCGAAGATCCGGGCGAAGGTGAAGTGCCCTAACTCGTGGATCAGCACGAGGAACGAAAGGGCGAGTATCAGTTGGATTGCTTGAATCACAATGCTAATGAATAATGATTAATGATTAATGATTAATGAATATTAATTCAGCAGCCTCTCTGCTATCCGGCGTGCCTCGGCGTCGGTAGCTACGTAATCGTCGTATGTCGGTTTGGCGACGAAAGGCGCTTTCGCCATGGTGGCGGCGATGACATCGCTCATCTGCAGGAAGGCGCAGCGTCCCTCGCGGAAGGCGAGGTTAGCCACCTCGTTCGCCGCATTGAGCACACAGGGTATGTTTCCTCCACGGCGCGTTGCCTCGTACGCCAGCCCGAGGTTCGGGAACCGCTCCAAGTCGGGTTCCTCGAAGGTGAGGTTCCTGATGGCGAACAGGTCCGCCCGAGGGAAACCGCTTTGGAGCCGCTCGGGGAAAGAGAGCGCGTACTGGATCGGCAGACGCATGTCCGGTGCGCCGAGTTGGGCTTTGATGGCGCCGTCGGTGAACTGCACGGCGGAGTGAACGATCGACTGCGGGTGTACGAGCACCTGTATCTTCTCCACCGGCACGCCGAAGAGCCATTTGGCTTCGATGACCTCGAAACCTTTGTTCATCATCGACGCCGAGTCGATGGTGATCTTCGCGCCCATGTCCCAGTTCGGATGTTTGAGGGCGTCGGCGGCAGTGACGGTCTCCATCTGCTCGCGGGTGAACGTGCGGAATGGTCCGCCGGAAGCGGTGAGAAGAATCTTCTCTATCTCGTTCCCGTCCTCGCCCACGAGGGACTGGAAGATGGCACTGTGCTCACTGTCGACCGGCAGGATCGGCGCATGGTGGGTCATCGCCAGCTCGCAGATGATCTCGCCCGCCACGACAAGCGTCTCTTTGTTGGCAAGCGCGATGGTCTTGCCGGCTTTGATGGCTTCTATGGTGGGTCTGAGTCCGGCATAACCGACCATGGAGGCGACGACGATGTCTATACTCGGCATGGTGACCACCCAGGCGATTGCGTCGGCACCTGCCCATACTTTGCCTGCATAGCCGATGGCCGCCAACTGACGGCTGAGTTCCTCATACAGACTCTCGTCGGCGATGCAGACCACCTCGGGGTGGAACTCGCGCGCCTGAGCAACGAGTAAATCAATGCTCCTGTGCGCGCACAACGCATAGACGGCATAGCGGTCAGGGTTGGCGCGCACGACATCGAGCGTCTGCGTACCAATCGAACCGGTGGATCCCAATATCGCCAACTGCTTTCGGCTTTCGGCTTTCGACATTCTGCTTTCTACCATACGATTACCTCCTCCGGGTTAACATATTTGCCTCCGTTCCAGAGCTCTATCTCCATCTCTTTCTCTCCGTCGGCTATACCGATGGCTTCTCCGGACTCCACAGCGGAACCTTGCGCCTTGATCGCCCGCTCCACATGGCGGTAGATGGTGACGAAGGCGTCGTGCTGCAGAATAAGGGTGAAGCTGTTATCCGCCATCCGTTCCACGGAGACGAGTGTGCCGCGTGCGGTCGCCATGACGGTTTCGTTTCTGGCGGTGCGGAGCGAGACACCGTAGAGGTGCAGGTCCGGTCGCGCAGAGCGCGTGATGACGCCCCGCACAGGGCGCTGGAGCTGCCTTACCGGGGGAGCGGCGGTATTGTCATAGAGCGTCATCCGGTCGCGTTCCTTGAGCTCGTACTGGTTCTTGAACGCCTCCACCACCTCACTCTCTTCGGCTACCAGACGCGCTTTCTCCACGCGCTGGAGCGAGTCGAGCGACTGCACGCTGTCGGTCTCTATGTCGCCCGCCGTAAGCTGCTTGATGACATCCAGATACTGCCGCTGTACGGACAGATCCGCCTGAAGCGAATCGACCCGTGCGGACTCCTCGATCAGCTGCTCGCGAAGACTGGCGCTATAACCCGGCAGGATATTACGCAGCGGGGTATAGACGATCAGCACCGACAGCAGCAGGATCAGCAAGATGATGGAGATCGTGATCACACTGATGGCACCGAGGAGCGACACGCGGAAGTGAAACACCTCGCGCAGCGTCCGGTCGTCCAGCATCGCAAAACGGTATTTGTTTCTCTTGTTTGCCAATTTTCAAATTATAAAATGGTACATCCCTCGCAGGGCTTGAGTTGCTTGAAGAAATCATTACCCTTGTCATCGACGAGGATGA
>DFEG01000018.1:39517-43074 GCA_002369075.1 Bacteroidales bacterium UBA3808
TCGACGAGGATGAAGGCGGGGAAGTTCTCCACCTCGATCTTCCAGATGGCTTCCATGCCTAACTCGGGGTACTCGACGCACTCGATGGACTTGATGTTGTTCTGCGCAAGGATAGCCGCCGGTCCACCGATGGAGCCGAGGTAGAAGCCTCCGTGTTTCCGGCAGGCGTTGGTGACATCGATGGAGCGGTTGCCCTTGGCGAGCATGATGAGCGATCCGCCGTGGTCCTGGAACTCATCCACATACGGATCCATACGTCCGGCGGTCGTCGGACCCATCGAGCCGCACGCCATACCCGCCGGGGTCTTCGCCGGACCGGCGTAGTAAATAGGATGGTTCTTGAGGTACTCCGGCATCGTTTCGCCTGCATCGAGGCGGGCTTTGATCTTCGCATGAGCTATATCACGGCCGACGATGATGGTACCGTTGAGGCTCAGACGCGTACCGATGGGGTATTGAGTGAGGATGGCGCAGACGTCCTTCATCGGCCGGTTGAGGTCGATCCGTACGGCATCGCCTTCGCCCGCCTGACGGAGCTCTTCAGGGATGAGGGAAGCAGGGTTGTTGTCCAGTTTCTCGATCCAGATTCCGTCTTTGTTGATCTTGCACTTGATGTTACGGTCGGCGGAGCAGCTTACGCCGAGACCGATCGGGCAGGAAGCGCCGTGACGAGGCAGACGGACTACACGTACGTCGTGCGCCATGTACTTGCCGCCGAACTGCGCACCGAGACCGATCTTGTACGCCTCTTGGAGGAGCTGTTTCTCCAGCTCTATGTCGCGGAAAGCGCGTCCGGTCTCATCGCCGGAGGTCGGCAGCGAGTCGTAATAATGGGTGCTCGCGAGTTTGACGGTCAGCAGGTTCTTCTCCGCACTCGTACCGCCGATGACGATGGCTATGTGGTACGGCGGACAAGCGGCGGTACCAAGGCTCTTCATCTTCTCCACCAGGAAGGGGATGAGTGTGCCGGGGTTCTGGATACGCGCCTTGGTCTCCTGATAGAGATAGGTCTTGTTCGCCGAACCGCCGCCTTTGGTGACGCAGAGGAAACGGTACTCGTTGCCCTCGGTAGCCTCCAGGTCGATCTGCGCCGGCAGGTTGCACTTGGTGTTGACCTCGTCGTACATGGTAAGCGGCGCGTTCTGGCTGTAACGCAGGTTGCACTCTGTGTAGGTGTTGAACACACCGCGCGAGAGCGCCTCCTCATCGCAGAAACCGGTCCATACCTGCTGTCCTTTCTCGCCATGGATGATGGCGGTACCGGTGTCCTGACAGAGCGGCAACTGTCCTTTACACGCCACCTCGGCGTTGCGCAGGAAAGTGAGGGCTACGTACTTGTCGTTGGCGGATGCCTCCGGGTCACGGAGGATCTTAGCCACCTGCTCGTTATGGGAACGGCGGAGCATGAAACTCACGTCGTGGAACGCCTGCTGCGCCATCAGCGTCAGCGCCTCGGGTTGTACCTTGAGGATCTCGTGACCCTCAAACTCGCTGACGGACACATAGTCTTTGGTCAGCAGATAATACTCGGTCTCATCTTTGCCGAGCTGGAACATCGGTGAATACTTGAATTCTACCATAGTATCAATTATAATTTGCAATTATCAATTACGAATTAGCGTGCAAAGATACAACTTTTTTCTGACATATGCAAAAAAAAACGCCCCTTCAAGCGATTTTTTAGTTCAGTCGGTTGCTGTTGTTCTTGACACAACCACCACTTTCGGCTTATAACTCAAATTTAGTACTTACAAGTACTTTTTTGCGTTTTTCTCTTGCATATTGTTTTTACCGGCTCTTCCATGTTGCAACTGGAGGCAGGAGAGGGCGATTTGTCGCAACGATGCGACAAAAGTGCATGATGTTTCTAATAGTACTCAAACGTACCGTAGTGGTAACGATGTGGTAACGTAAATGGAAGGGAGAGGGAGGGAGTCCGGCATACAATGCCGGGATAATAGACGGAGCATAATTGGCTGGGGGGCTTTCTATGTCGGAATATGATTCCGACGCAATGGAAAAAGTAATTTTTAGGCGGACGGGCTGACACCCTCGTTTATAAATCTCACACACGCGTGGGTGTGTATATTTTGGAGAAAGGGTGTCACCCCGTCACCCTGTCACCCTTTTCCTGCTATGTTACGGTTGATTGTCTGGTAATAGCCGAAACCTGCCATCGGATGGCGCATTTCAGCAAATGCCTCGTCTTCGATGCGCTCCCATTCCGCATCCTCTTTGCGGCGGAGTTTGATTTCTTGGCACCAGAAACGAATGTCGGAGAGTAAAATACGGATATTTCTAAATGAAAGGCATTCGGATCTTTATGCCATATTCTTTTATAGCTGAGTATATAAATTCTACAATGTGTATATAGTTTTCACTGACTGCATAGTCTATGTAACAGACTTTGGGGTTTAACACGACAATGTCGCGCACCATTTCTTTGATCCGCTGCTCTGCCGGATGATCATCCGTGCAGGTGTAATGATGCACAAACAACGATTGGTCTTTTTCCACGCTATCTTTATCACTGGCACAGGGCAAATCAAACACATTTACCTCTCCTCTTTCCCGCAACTGATCAACTAATTGCTTTAACTGAGACGAATATTTGCCGGACTGGAGTTTGTACTGCCCGACTACAACATACACATCTTTTTCCATATTAGTTTGTTCCTTTTAGTTTTCTTTTTATTTGAACCAACACATTTATCATCTCTCGCGCAATCCGGCTATCACGTAATTTTCTATGATTATTATTTGTCCAACTGCCCGCAAAATGGTGAATGCTGTATGTGTTTCGGGTCTTGCGCATAACACGGGTGGAGGTTATGGGAGAAAAATAATCATGTGTATATACTCTCAGACCATAGTCAGTTATATATTGTTCTCTACGACTGGGTACAAATCCTTTTGTTTTCAGCATCTCCCCCATCCGTTGCACATTGGTTGTCTGATCTAAGGAACCGTCAGGCAATATAAAATGGATATTATCATAGAGTGCCAACATCTCTTTTACCCAATTACAATGAGGTTCACATCCCATCACACATGTGCCCGGCAGATGAGCAAGCGATTCCTCCAAGCCTATAAAAGCCGTATCACCCAATAATGGTTCAAACGGACGAAGTACCTGTACATCGGTGTCGAAATACACGCCTCCATATTGCTCCAAAGCCCACAAACGCACATAGTCGGAAACAAACGCCCATTTGTGGTGTTCATAAGCCTCACGGACATAAACAGGAGCTTTTGCAATAGAAAAATTCTTCTCGTTCCATTCGCGTATTTCCCAATCCGGCATGAATTGCCGCCATGTCGCCATGTAGCCACTTAATTGAGGAGGAATCTCCTTGCCTCCCATCCATACGTAATGTATTATCTTCGGTATCATTTCTTTCTATAGTACCATTTGGCGAGTTGCCAGAATAGCCATGGATGGTTCACCATAAACGTTTGTACCGCTCGTTTCATATAAGGTCTGAAAGCATAATCCCATCCAGCTGCCTTTATCCATGCATATTCCAAAGGATAAACTCCTTCCTTTCGGAATTCGT
>DFEG01000012.1:0-9385 GCA_002369075.1 Bacteroidales bacterium UBA3808
ACCCGAAGGCATCCGCATCCCTGCGGCTCTCCAACCCTTCTTCGGCGACGATATGATCCGCTAACAGTTTAACGTTTTTTCTTGGAAAAAACCATTTTAACCAGTTAACGTTTTAACGAAAAAAGCACCGTTGAGTGCTTTTTTCTTGTATATGTCATTTTTTTTGTGTACCTTTGCAGCAAAATTGAAAAAACTCTTAGGCTATGCAAACAGCATTATTGGTCATATTAGTGGTGGTAGTTCTGATTTTCGGCTTCTGGCTGATCCAGTACTCACAGTTCCGCAACGAGGAGAAGAAACGGCAGTTTGAACTCAAACGCGAGAGTCAGAAGTCCATTTCCCCCATTCGCTTGCGTGCTTACGAGCGCCTGGCGTTGCTGTTAGAGCGCACCAAGCCCGAGCACATGCTCATGGAGCTGCGCGCCAAAGAGCCTGCGGCACTCTCCGCATGGTCCATCCCACAGGTACAACAGTACCTCCTGCAGACCATACGTGCCGAGTACGACCACAACCAGAGCCAGCAGGTGTATGTATCCGACGAACTCTGGGACCTCATCATCAACGCCCGCGACCAAATGGCGGCGTTCGTCATCGCTATCTCGGCACAGTTACCCAAGGACGCTACTGCACAGACTTACGCCACCGCGTTGCTGACCGCTTATTCGAGCAACGGCACTACACCGACCGACAAAGCCCTGGAGTACCTGAAAAATGAGGCGAAAGAGATTATGTAATATTATTCTTTGCCTGTTATGCAGCCTGACAGTCCATGCGCAGAGCGACTCTGCAAAACTTGTCAAGCCGTCCGTCTATAACGGCATGCAGATCAAGCTGGACATCGCCTCGCCTGTCGTCACACCGGCTGTCTGTCAATGGAAGATGCAGCATTATGAGATAGCGGCAAACGTACAATTAGTGCAACGCTTCTTCCCTACCCTCGAATTGGGTTACGCCGGCGGGCGCACCAACAGAGGTGATAGCATTGCCTATAACGGTCATGGAGGTTTCTTCCGCGTAGGCTGCGACATCAACCCGCTCAAGAAACATAAAGACAGCCCTCACGCCCTCCTCGTTGGTGTCCGCATCGGTACAGCGGTACAAGGGCAGGAACAGACTGCCGTCAAGCAAACTCTGACCAACAAGGGAGTGAGAGCCGATTGCTGGGGAGAGATAGTTCTCGGATGCCAAGTGGAGATAGCCAAGGTACAGCAGACTGCCTTTTACATGGGGTGGATGGGACGGTTTAAGTTCCTCTTCACCCGCCAGAGCGAATATACACCCGCCGCCGAGCAGTATGCCATATACATTCCCGGATTCGGCAATCGGGACAACATCGGCTGGGGGTTGAACTACTATTTAGGATGGAAATTTTAAAACATATAATATTATGAACAAAACACAACTTATGAACCGTGCGGCGGATAACATTCGTATCCTCGCAGCAGCAGCAGTAGAAAAAGCAAAGAGTGGTCACCCGGGCGGAGCCATGGGCGGCGCAGATTTCATCAATGTGCTCTTTAGCGAGTTCCTTGAATACGACCCGGACAACGCCGGTTGGGAGGCACGCGACCGTTTCTTCCTCGACCCCGGACACATGGCGCCGATGCTTTACGGACAGCTCTGTCTGGCAGGCAAGTTCACCCTCGAAGACCTCAAGAACCTCCGTCAATGGGGTTCGGTGACACCCGGTCACCCCGAGCGCGAGATTGAGCGGATGATTGAGAACACCTCCGGTCCACTCGGTCAGGGACACACGTTTGCGGTCGGTGCAGCCATCGCCGCAAAATGGTTCAACCAGCGTTACGGAGCGATCCATAACCCGACTATCTATGCTTTCATCTCCGACGGCGGCGTGCAGGAAGAGATCTCGCAGGGCGCAGGCCGTCTGGCAGGACACCTCGGGCTCGACAACCTCGTCATGTTCTATGACTCCAACGAGATTCAGCTCTCGACGGGTTGCGGCGAAGTGACCTCCGAAGACGTAGCCGCCAAATACAAAGCGTGGGGCTGGTACGTGCAGGAGATTCCGGGAAATGACCCCGATGCCATCCGCGAAGCGCTCATCAAAGCCAAAGCCCACAAAGGCGAGCCGTCCCTCATCATCGGTCATACCACCATGGGCAAGGGCTGCGTGACCGCCGAAGGCGAGAATTGGGAAGGCAAATGCTCCACTCACGGAGCTCCGCTCTCCAAGGCGGGTGCGTCCTTCGAGAAGACCATCGAACACCTCGATGGCAACCCCGAAGACCCGTTCCAGATATTCCCGGAAGTGAAGAAACTGTACGAGGACCGTGCAGCCGAGTTGCGTGAGCTGTGCAATAAGAAATACGAGGCGTACTACGAATGGAAACAGGCTAACCCGCTTTCTGCCAACGAGTACGAGACCTACATGTCCGGCGAAACGCCGTGCATCGACTGGAGCCTTATCCAGCAGAAAGCCGGAGCGGCTACCCGCAACGCCAGCGGCACAGTGCTCTCTTTCCTCGCGGAGAACGTAGGCAACATGATTGTTTCGTCCGCCGACCTCTCCAACTCCGACAAGACAGACGGATTCCTCAAGAAGACCCACGCCTTCAAGAAAGGCGATTTCTCCGGTAAGTTCCTGCAAGCCGGCGTCTCCGAACTCACCATGGCATGCGTCATGATCGGTATGGCGCTCCACGGCGGAATCATCCCTGCCTGCGGTACGTTCTTCGTCTTCAGCGATTACATGAAACCCGCTGTCCGCATGGCGGCGCTCATGGAACTTCCTGTTAAGTTCATCTGGAGCCACGACGCCTTCCGTGTCGGCGAAGACGGACCGACCCACGAGCCGGTAGAGCAAGAGGCGCAGATCCGTCTCATGGAGAAGCTGCATAACCATTCCGGCAAACCGTCCATGCTCGTTCTCCGTCCGGCGGATGCCGAGGAGACCACCCTCGCATGGCGCTGCGCTATCGAGAACACCGCTACGCCGACAGCCCTCATCCTCAGCCGTCAGGACATCGCTCCGGTGCCTAACGTCAACCTTGAAGGCTTCCGCAAAGGTGCGTATATTGTTTCCAAAGACGAGAATCCGCAAGTCGTATTGCTGGCTTCCGGCTCCGAGGTCTCAACTCTTCTTGCCGGTGCTGAACTGCTCCGCGCAGAGGGTGTCCGTCTGCAGATCGTCAGTGTGCCGTCCGAAGGTCTCTTCCGCGAGCAGCCCCAAGAGTACCAAGACTCCGTCCTCCCGAAGGGTATCAAGCGTTTCGGTATGACCGCCGGCCTGCCTTGCACCCTCGAAGGTCTGGTAGGCGAGAACGGCGCCATCTGGGGTCTCAACTCTTTCGGTTTCTCCGCCCCGTACAAAGTCCTCGACGAGAAGCTCGGCTTCACCGCCCAGAACGTCTATGACCAAGTCAAGAAGTTGCTGTAATAGGCCTCTTTATGCCTAAATATGCCTATATAGGCCTAAAGTTGCCTAAAGAGGCCTAAAACTGCCTATTTATGCCTATAAATAATCCACAACACCCCCAAGTTGAAGGAAGCGTGCTACGCCCTGCTAACCGATGGAAGACTCTTTTCTTCTACCAGAAAGCGAACACGCTCTTTCAACTGACGGTGGTCTTTTGCGAACGGTTTCTACCGAAATACGGAGACCGCACGGTCGATCAGATGATACAGGCGGCTCGCTCCGGCAAGCAAAATATCATCGAAGGCTCCGAGGATGGCAAAACGAGCACGGAAATGGAGTTAAAACTCTTGAACGTGGCGCGAAGCAGTATAGGCGAGTTACAGGAAGATTTTGCAGATTATATCAATAGGAAACATCTTCCGCTGTGGAACAAAGAGCACCCGAGGTACAATGCGATGCGCTCTTTCACGCAAAAATACAATCGTTTGGAAGACTACGAACCGTATTTTTATAAATGGAGCGATGAGGAGATGGCTAACATCGGTTTGACGCTCTGCCACCAAGTGGATTATATGATGAACAAGTACCTTCAAACGCTGGAGAAATTGTTTGTTACACAAGGAGGTGTCAAAGAACGGATGTACGCCGCACGCACTGGTTACCGCAAGGCACAAGACGAAGAACACCAAAGACTTGTTGCAGAAAATGCCACTCTTCGCGCACAACTGGCAACCGCCCAAGAAGAAATAGCCCGCCTGCGCAAACTGATAAGCAAGAACGAATAATATCTCCGCCTAAAACGGCCTATTCCGGCTTAAAGTTGCCTATTAAAATCCCGCCTGTGGCGAGATAAGAGATTGTCCATCTCCGAGACGTAAAAGAAGGAGAAAGACAAGCGCAAAGCGTTGCGCAGACATATTGATATTCACGCAGTAGAGAAATCGCCAAATTCAAAGCAGTTTGAATATAAGAAACACAGAGAAACCACTATTTTTCATAAACGGAGAAGCCGAAAATCCTATAAAGAGTAGGCAAACAAATTATCAATTTTATGAAGAAAAAACGAAGATTACTTCTTTCTTCTTTGCTGCTGGTAGCGGTGGGGATGATGGCAGAGGTTCCTTCTCCTGTGCCGGCCATGATTGTGCATGGCATTGACGGAAGCCGACAAGTGGTGCTGTTGGATGCCACCGATATAACGGATTTAGTTGTGTCGCAGAACGGCAAGTCGCTGTCAGTGGATATACCCGAAGCTCAAATCAGCGGCATCAGGAGCATCACCTTTGCGATGGTCGAAGTAAGCGAAGTGCCGACCGCTGTCGAGCGCACGGAAAGCCCTCTTATCCGCAGGGTGGAGAAAGTGTTGCGTGACGGACAGGTTTTTATACGCCTGCAAATGCAAAGCGGCACAATTCTCGAATATGATATCCGTGGCAACCAAGTACTAACAACAAAATAAAACAATACGAAGTTCAAAAATCTTAAGTAATTAAAATTATGAAAAAGTTTTTCTCGGCAGTCCTCGCCTTAATGATGACGGTAAGCGTTTCGGCGCAGTTTTATATCTATCTGAGTAACGGTGATGTACTAAAAGCTGATAGTATTAGTGTGGTAGCGCCTACACAACCATCCAATGGTATATTGTCTGGCGAGTTCTCGGTCAGTGCTACGACAAAAGTGCATTTCTCGCAAGGCAATTTGCAATATGTGGGCACGTGGCAGTTCGCCGAGAATCAATGGGACTATTTTGGAAGTTCTCAGTCTCACAATCATCGTGATTTGTTTGGTTGGAGCACAGGTGACGCTCCTAATAAGGTAAGCACCAGCATCAATGATTACGCTACGTTTACCGATTGGGGCATCAACGCTATCTCCAATGGCGGTAGCGTAGCCAATGTTTGGCGTACGCTGACCAATGACGAATGGGTATATCTGTTCTACGGAAGAACCAATGCCGCTGTTTTGTTCGGTTTGGGTTCTGTGAATGGTGTAAACGGTACGATTCTTCTTCCAGACAACTGGACTTTGCCCACAGGTGCTTCTTTCACAGCCAGCACCACGCAAGGCTTGACAGACAGTGGCACGTATTACCATAACTCCAGTGGCAACAACTTCTCTCACAATACCTATACGAAAGAACAGTGGTATGTTATGGAGTCTGCAGGTGCTGTGTTTTTGCCTGCTGCGGGCTACCGCCTCGGCTCGGATTTGTACTTTGTCGGTTCGTACGGTTACTACTGGTCCGCTACGCCTTACGACTCGGGCAGCGCGTACCACCTCAACTCCGGTACGCACCGCCTCGGTCCGCAGTACCACCTCTATCGCTACTACGGTCTATCTGTCCGTTTAGTCCGTTAGTATAGTTTAACCCTTGTTCTTCCCATCTCCCCTGTGCAGGCAGGCGTCCCCTGACGGACGCAAGCAGGCAAAGGGGAGCGAAAAAATCCGAGAAATGGCTAAATAGGTAGAAATACAGGCAGTGGAGAACCAGCGCGCTGATGCAATGCAGCAGCGCCAAATTCATTTGTTTGCAGATGGTTCGTTCTATCGTGCATACGAATAGAGTGCATGGCTATGTTGCCGATATGTGAATAAGTTTCAAACCACCAAGCGGCACAACAAGACATTGGATATGGATTTGGTGTTTGTTGGTTTTCCTAAAGCAAGCCTACCGAAATTTACGTCTGAAAATGTTGTGCCTGTTGAAGTGTCCGAAGGACATTTGGTGATGACTTTGACGGAAATAATGATGCCTGATACAATGTGCTGGAGCAATACATGAAGCGAACCTTGCATTGCCGTCACTATGGCCGTTATGTGGACGATTTTTACGTAGTGAGCGCAAATAGAGAATGGTTGCGATCATTAGTCAAACCCGTTCGTGATTTTTGCGGAATACTGACACATGGTTACAATGAGAAAGAACAAGTCCGATTCATAATGTGAGTAACGCTTCCGTAATCTTAATAATTGACATCTTCTATGTCATGCTTCGGAGTGGCTTGAGAGATGCGCGAGAGTGGCTGATTGACTGCAGTTATATTAAGTAGCGTTCAATTCTTTATTCTTAATAATCATATTCCTTTCGACATCGGTCCGAGATCGTTCCAAATAGCAGACCTTACGCTGACGTTGCGCAGAGGTTAGAGAGATGTTGGAACAATGTCCAAATCTTAATAATCGTACATTTTTCGGGGTGAAAATTGGCGATTTTGAACAGGTTTCAAGTCTTACTTAACTCTTACATGAGTCTTATTTTAGTCTTACTTGACTCCAACATGTCAAAATCTTAATAATCGGATACTTTTTAGGGCAACAAGCGGATAAAAAACGGGACGGTGACGTACGTAATGGTAACGAGATGGTAACGGAAATGAAGGCTAAATAGAGGCTCATTGACGAATAAACGGAGGCTAAATACACGCAAAAAATCTACAAAATTCCTATACTTCTTGCATATCTCAAAAAAAAGTTGTACCTTTGCGGGCGCAAAGGTTTTGATATATAGAAACAACTATGAGATTCATATCTTTAATCGTTTGGGCATTGCTCATAATCCTCGCAATCTACTACGCTACCGTGATTGCGCACTTGTTCACGAACATGTTCGGCAAAAACGTCGATTTCAAGAAAACACTCATCCCGTTCTACGGGTGGAAGATCTGGTTTGATAATTTTTAATCATTTCAAGAATATGGCTATTAGCAATCCGCAGGGAGGCAATAAACTCCCGATGAAAAAAATCGTATTAGCTTCCGTCATCGGAATTGTAGTAATCGTCTTCCTTTGCTGCATCGGCTCTCTCGTTGAGGATGTCAAGAACGAAGACATCGTGGTTAACCAAGTGCCTATTACCGGTACTATGTATGTCTGGAGCCAGCCGGGTATGTATGCCCAGAAATTAGGACACATCACCTCATACCATAAGACCGAGCAGTTATGGTTCGGTGCGCAAAACAACGGCGAACCCATTCCGGTTATTTTCAACGACGCGTCCAATGGTGAGATCTTCGGTTCTCTCCGTGTCAAGTTACCCACCGACCGCGAGCACATGCTCCGCATCCAGACGGACTACAACGGAATGGACAGACTGATGAACGACCTTGTCCGTCCGACTGTGGTGAAAGTTGTTTATGCTTCCGGACCGCTGATGTCGGCTTACGAGAGCGTTTCGGAGAAGAAAAACAACCTGATTGAATACATCACCGACCAGCTGAACAACGGTGTTTACACGACTGCCGTGAAGATTTCCGAGGTAATCGACCCTATCACAGGCGAGAAGAAACAGCAGAAATTCGCAGTCCTGATTGCCGATTCAACAGCCGCGGGCGGGTATCGTCGGTCCGAGAAATCGCCGTTTGATTACTACGGCATCGAGATTGGTCAGGTTTCCGTCTCCAAGATCGACTACGAAGACCGCGTGAAGAAGCAGATTGAGCAACAGCAAGAAGCCAACATGTTGGTTCAGACCTCCAAAGCCAAATCGCTTGCCGCTCAACAAGAGGCGATTCGTGCAGAGGAAGAAGGTAAAGCACAGGCCGCTAAAGCCAAATGGGAGCAAGAAAAAGTGAAAGCGGTGGAGGTGACCAAAGCCGAGCAGGAATACGAGGTTGCCCGTCTGGAGGCGCTCAAAGCGAACGAGGTGAAGAAGCGTATCATTGCCGAAGGAGAAGCTGAAGCAGCCGCTAACCGTGCGAAAGTGGCAGCAGGTCTGACGCCGCAAGAACGTGCCGAGTGGGATTATAAGACCAAAGTCGGTGTGGCTGAAGCCGTGGCTAAGGTGCAATTACCGACTGTAGTCATGGGCGGTGGCGCAAATGGAGGAAACCAAACGATGGATATCATGAGCCTCAAGTTCGCCACCGATCTTGTAGAGAAACTGAGCAAATAAATAAATGAGAAAATGAATAAATAACTTTATGGAATATAATTTTTCTGAGATTGAGAAGAAGTGGCAAAAGGCGTGGGAAGAGAACGGCGTTTATACCGTTTCCAACGAGTCCGACAAGCCGCACTACTATGTGTTGGATATGTTTCCTTATCCTTCGGGCGCAGGCCTGCACGTAGGTCACCCGTTAGGCTACATTGCCAGCGATATTTACAGCCGTTACAAACGTCTGAAGGGCTTTAACGTGCTCCACCCGATGGGTTTTGACAGCTACGGTCTGCCGGCGGAGCAGTACGCCATCCAGACCGGTCAACACCCCGAGAAAACGACGTTCGAGAACATCGACCGATATATATCGCAGCTCAAGAAAATCGGTTTCTGCTATGACTGGAACCGCGAAGTGCGCACGTGCGACCCGGCGTTCTACAAATGGACGCAGTGGGCTTTCGTGCAGATGTTCAACAGTTATTTTGACCCCAAGACGCAGAAAGCGCAGCCGATCAGCAAACTGATTGCGGAGTTCGAAGCCAACGACCCGAAATGGGCTACTCTCTCCGAGCGCGAGAAACAGGAGCGGCTGATGAACTACCGCATCGCGTACCTTGCGGACACGAAAGTCAACTGGTGCCCGAAACTGGGTACGGTGCTGGCAAACGATGAGGTGAGCGAAGGTCTCTCCGTCCGTGGCGGTTATCCCGTGGAGCAGCGTGTGATGCGCCAGTGGTGTCTGCGCGTGAGTGCCTACGCAGGCCGTCTGTTGGAAGGCTTGGAACGTATCGACTGGACCGAGAGCCTCAAAGAGACCCAGCGCAACTGGATCGGTCGCTCCGAAGGAGCAGAGATGCAGTTCTCCGTCAAAGGGCAAGACGCGCCGTTTACTATCTTCACCACCCGTGCAGACACGATATATGGCGTGACGTTTATGGTTCTCGCACCGGAGAGCGAGTACGTGCAGCGCGTGGTGACCGACGAGCAGCGCGAAGAAGCGGAGGCGTACCTCGCGCGCTGCAAGAACCGCACGGAGCGCGAACGTATCGCCGACCGCCGCGTGACGGGTGTGTTCACCGGCTCGTACGCCATCAATCCGCTCACGCAGGGCGAGATACCTATTTATATCTCCG
>DFEG01000012.1:9501-10895 GCA_002369075.1 Bacteroidales bacterium UBA3808
CCGGCGCACGACAGCCGCGACTACGCTTTCGCCAAACATTTCAACCTGCCGATTATTCCGCTGATTGAAGGCGCAGACGTCTCCGAGGAGTCGTTCGACGCCAAAGAGGGCAAGATGATCAACTCCGGTTTCCTCAACGGCATGGAGGTCAAAGAGGCTATCCAAGCCATGAAGGAATATATCACCAACACCGGCATCGGTCGCGTGAAAGTCAATTACCGTCTGCGCGACGCTATCTTCAGCCGCCAGCGTTACTGGGGCGAACCGTTCCCGATATACTACAAGGACGGCATGCCTTATACCCTGCCCAAAGAGTGCCTGCCGCTCGAACTGCCGGAGGTGTCGGACTTCAAACCCACCGAGACCGGCGAACCGCCGCTGGGCAACGCCGCTGTATGGGCATGGGATGAGAAGAACCGCAAAGTAGTGGAGAAAGCGCTGATTGACAACAAGACCGTCTTCCCCTTGGAACTCTGCACGATGCCGGGCTTCGCAGGCTCGTCGGCGTACTACCTGCGTTACATGGACCCGCACAACGACCAAGCGCTGGTCGATAAGGACGTGAACGCTTACTGGCGGCAGGTGGATCTCTATCTGGGTGGTAGCGAGCACGCTACGGGACACCTGATTTACAGCCGTTTCTGGAACAAGTTCCTCTACGACCTCGGCTATATATGCGAGGACGAACCGTTCAAGAAACTCATCAACCAAGGTATGATTCAGGGCCGTTCGAACTTCGTCTATCGTTATATCGGCGAAGGCGCGACGGGCAACCTCTATATCTCGTACAACCTCATCGAGAACCCCGAATACAAGGGCAAAGTGCAGCCTATTCACGTGAATGTGAATATCGTCAACAACGACGTGCTGGACATCAACGCCTTCCGCGCATGGATGCCGGAGTTCAAGAACGCCGAGTTCGTTTTTGCGGACGGCACATCATCCGAACTGACGGGTTACACCGCCGGTGCCAAGCAATATATCTGCGGCTGGGCGGTAGAAAAGATGAGTAAGTCGATGTTCAATGTGGTCAATCCCGATGACGTGATTGCCAAGTTCGGCGCCGACACGCTGCGTCTGTATGAGATGTTCCTCGGTCCGCTGGAGATGTCCAAACCGTGGGACACCAACGGTATCGACGGCGTGCACCGTTTCCTCAAACGTCTCTGGAATATGTACGAGAACATCACCGATGAGGAGCCGACGAAAGAGGAACTCCGCTCCCTGCATAAACTGATTAAGAAGATCACGTGGGACATCGAGAACTTCTCGTTCAACACGTCCATCCCTGCCTTCATGATTGCGCAGAACGAACTGTCAGCACTCAAGTGCAGCAAACGCGCTATCCTGGAGCCCATCGCCGTTCTTCTTGCGCCGTACGCTCCGCATATCGC
>DFEG01000012.1:10959-11092 GCA_002369075.1 Bacteroidales bacterium UBA3808
ATGTGGCACAAGGCACAAGGTGACCAAGTACCAAGTACCAAGTTTGTGGTCAATGCCGAATGGCCGGAGTGCAACGAGGCGTATCTGGTAGAGGACACGCAGAAATACCCTGTTCAGTTCAACGGCAAGGTGC
>DFEG01000012.1:11142-91376 GCA_002369075.1 Bacteroidales bacterium UBA3808
AACGGCAAGGTGCGTTTCACGCTCGAGTGCCCGAAGGACACCCCGAAAGAGGAAGTGGAGAAACTCGTCCTCGCGCACGAAGACACATCCAAATATCTCGCCGGCAACACTCCCAAGAAGATCATCGTTGTGCCCGGACGAATTGTCAACATTGTGATGTAACGAATGGCAAAAAAGGCAGACATAGAAAACCCGTACATTCCGGAGTTTGAAAAGTATCTTCGAACTCCGGAGCCATCTGTGCGCGAGCGTGCGGATTATTGGCGTACGGCTATCGGTCTGCAAGCCGTTGATCAACTGACCGTTTCTGATTTCCTCAAGCAAACCGCCCAAGAGCATATAGAGGGGCAGATTAGTGCTGATGAAGCGGAACAAAGGATTAAAGCATACTACCAAGCGAAAGAAATCCGTTTGCCCGATGACGATGAGAAAGAGGAAGCGGATAAAGTAGCAATGAATATCACCAAGTTACTTAGTGAGCAATCGTTTACGTTCAGCGTAGCAGGTTTGGCGTCCATCCATCGGCAGATATTCAAAGGTGTCTTTAAGCACGCTGGGCAATTCCGAGACTACGACATAACCAAAAAAGAATGGGTATTGGACGGCGACACGGTGCTTTATGCCAGTTGTACACAGTTGCAAGCAACGCTGGAGTATGATTTGGAGCAAGAGAAGCAGTTTGACTACTCCAACCTTGCTCTTCCCGATGCCATTCGTCATATTGCTGTTTTCGTGGCGAATATCTGGCAAATCCACCCCTTCCGTGAGGGCAACACACGTACTACCGCGGTTTTCACTATCAAATACTTGCGTTCCATTGGATTTCAGAATATAGATAATACACTCTTTGAGCAACACTCATGGTTCTTCAGAAACGCGCTTGTGCGCGCCAATTATAAGAACGCGCGACTTGGTGTCAATAACTCACCGCAATACTTGGAGCGTTTCTTCCGTAACCTGCTGCTGGGCGAACAAATGCCGCTGCATAACAGAGATTTGCATATATCAAACAAGGACGTTCAAAGCGCGGAGACCGAACAAGTACCGAACAAGCACCGTACAAGTACCGAACAAGTGCAGGACAAGTACCGAACAAGTGCAGGACAAGTACAGGGCAAGTTCGAGACAAGCAGTCTAATAAGCACTGGAAATCAGATATATACAGACGACGAGAACACAATTCGTTTGGTTCAGACTATGGGGCTTGAAAAACTATCTATTAAAGAAATAATGGGTAAAATAGAATTGAAGCACCGCCCGACTTTTATGGAGAACTATCTCAATCCCGCCATAAAAAACGGCTTTGTGCGTCTGCTTTATCCCGACAGTCCTCGTCACCCTCGCCAGAAATACCTGCTGACGGTAAAAGGAATGATGCTGTTAAATCAGTTATCGAACAAATAATCTCAAATAAGAGATTACTAAACAACAGATAAAAATCAATATATAATATCTCGTCCCTCTCCAGACGTTAAACAGGAGAAACGCGCAAAGTGTTGCGCGATAACATATTGATTAAAAGAAGCGTTTGCTTTATTTGAGAACATTCCAAAGCTTGGTCGCAAAGGAATTCTAACTATCAAACAACAGCGAACGTCTGCGTTTTGCGCAGGCGTAGTTTGTGTAGTTAGATGGTATGACCAAGCACCAGGAATGAAACAAACCACGCTTGCGTTTTGTATAGTGTCTAACCCTAAATAATTATTGCAATGAAAAGATTTATTATTATGCTTTTTACAATTACCATAACCATAAATGTTATGGGGGAAACAATTGTACAACTACCACGAACATGGTGTGGCTGCACGTTAGGACAAACTACAAATAATGACCTTTGGGGTAAAGATTCCAAGATTCCTCAAAGTGAAAATATACCATTCCTATTAGCCGTAAGTGATCACACCATTGTATATAAAGGAGATTTTCTTGTAGAAGGCAACCATTTTGCTATTCTTTCATTAAGCTTTTATAAAGATACATTATATAGACTAGTGTTTCATGAAATCGAGCTCAATAGTGAACAGTGGGATGTAAATCAAATATTTGTTAAAAATCTAAGATTAAAATATAAAGATATAGCAGATTATTTATCTAATAGCAAAGATGTTGATGGATTTGTTTCTGTTACTAAGTCAGATGAAAAAACACATCTAATTGCTCATGGCGCAAAGCACGAATTGAATTATAAAATAGAAGATGCTCGTTTAGCAGAAGAAGAATGGAACAATGAACTAAAAAGTATATTTGGAAATATAAAATCTGGTCCAAATTATGATGAAAAGAATAAAGTAACAAGTATTGCCGGCGTGAGATTTGGCGAAACAAGAACTAATACAATAAATGCGTTTAAGCAGAGAGGTACGTTTCTGAAAAATGAAAATAATATAACGTATTTCTCTAATGTTAGTTTCGGAGGTAGTACATATAGTATCGCTAAGTTCTATTTTGAATATGATAAACGTAGGTATGAAAATGTTTTAGCTGCTGCCAAATTTGAGAAGAAATTTTACGAGTGGCGGAGAGAAGAAGCTGTGATGATTTATGAGGCTGTGACTTCTTCCTTTAGTTCAAAATATACTAATGGATCTATAATAAAAGATGAGGAAGATGAAAAAATAATGGTGTTTGGTATGTTGAGTGACGATTATGCAGACGGAAAGATTCCTCCGATTATTGTTTCCCTTAACTTAGGAATAAGTCGGGGAGGAGATAAGTTCTATTATGTTTCCGTGTCATATTTTGTACAAAGAATGGAAAATGCCAGCAGTGACGATATATAAAATACGACGAATATACAACTGTTAATATGTGAATAGCGGGCGACCAATGATGGTTGCCCAATAAGTCTTAATAATCGTCACTTTTCGCGCTGACCTGCCGCGTACGAGAGACGTACGGGAAAGATACGAGACGATACAGGGGGCGAAATCGCCCACTGTATCATTCTAAATCTTAACAAATCCTACATCCTTACTCTGCCAGATTGACAGCATAATACCGTACTCTGCCTTGCGGTGTACATCCCGTGATAAACAGCACGCGGTCGCGCTCGGAGGCGGAGTTGGCACGGCGGACGATGTCGTCAAGGTCTTCCTCCGTGCGGACGGAGCGGTTATTGACCTTGAGGATGATGAAGTCCGCCGGAACACCGGCACTCTTCAGTTTGCCCGCTTTGAGCGACTTGATCTGCAAGCCGTAGTTGATACCCAAGCGCTCTTTCTGTGCATCGGTCAGTTCGGAGAACGTGGCACCCAAAACGGACGCTTTGTCCTCGGCAGAGATAACACCCGTACCGCCATCGCGGTTGGTGAGCGTAGCCTGAACGGTCATGGTTTTGCCGTCGCGGAGCAGCGTCACACTCACTACGTCGCCCGGACGGTGACGACCGATATGTTCCTGCAGGTCGGTGCCGGTCTTGACAGCCGCATCGTCAATACGCGTGATCACATCGCCGCTCTTGATGCCTGCTTTCTCTGCCGCGCCGTCCGGCACTACGCGTTCCACGTACGCACCTTGTAACGTGCTGAGTTTCTTCTCTTTCTGCAACTCGGACGTAATCTCGCGCATCTGTACGCCGAGGATAGCACGCTGTACGACGCCGTACTGGCGGATGTCGCTCACCACTTTCTGTACGATACTCGTCGGCACTGCAAAACTGTAGCCCGAATACGAACCTGTCTGCGAAGCGATGGCAGTGTTGATACCCACCAACTCGCCGCGTGTGTTAACCAGCGCACCGCCGGAGTTGCCGGGATTGACTGCCGCGTCGGTCTGGATGAACGACTCAATCTTCATCTCCGCGTTGAGGATATTGATGTTACGCGCCTTGGCGGACACGATACCCGCCGTGACGGTCGAAGTGAGGTTGAACGGATTGCCGACCGCAAGCACCCATTCGCCGACGCGCAAGTCGTCAGAGTTGCCCATGAGGATCACCGGCAGACCCGTCTCGTCAATCTTCAGCAGCGCAATGTCGGTGTTCGGGTCGGTGCCAACCAGCGTTGCCGTGTATTCGCGTTTGTCGTTGAGCACAACCTGAATCTGGTCCGCGCGGTCGATGACGTGGTTGTTAGTGACGATATATCCGTCCTCGGAGATGATGACACCCGAACCGGACGCCTGTTGTACCGGCATCTCGCGTTGCTGCCCCGGGCGGCCGAAGAAGAACTCAAAGAGGTCCATCTGCTGCGAGGAGACCTGGTTGCGGTAGGTCGTCTTGACGTGGACAACCGCATTGACGGACAGCTCGGCAGCCTGTGTAAAATCCGTCTCGCCTGCCTGCGGCAGAGATGCAAAACGGCTGTAAGCAGCAGGGATTCCGAGGGAATCATTGGAAATTTGAGATTTGAGATTTGAAATCTGAAATTGCGGATTGCTGTATTTCAAGACAGCAATGGTGGTTGCGGCGCTGACGGCTGCGATGAGCAGCACGACGCCCAAAAATCTGAATATCTTTTTCATAGTTCCGAATAATTTTAGTTGCACATGGGTAGTTGCAAAATCCGTGCCAAGACCGACAAGTTCACATAAAAACAGCCGCCGGTGTCATGCGACCCGACGGCTGATTGCTGATTACTGACAGCTGAAAACTTACTTCACTTCCTCTACATCCTCAATGTCGATGACTTGGTGGAAGCGGTCTGCCAGTTTGTTGAGTTTCTTCTCCACGCGGTTGACAGCAGCCACTTTAACCCAGTTGCCGATACCGTCTGCAATGATACCGAGACCTACCAGCCAAGCGATAGTAGTAGCCGAGATGGACGGATCGCAGAAGAAGCAGTAGCAACCGCCGCACATAGCCAGCACGCCGAGCAGACAGAGTACCCACCAGCGGCGGAAACCGAGTTTCTTGTAGTTGAACGAGTCAAGCATCAGATTCAGTCCCTCATAGAACACCCAGAAAGCGAAGATAAACGGCAGAGCCACAGCCAGCGGAGCCGGCATGATGATGATTGCCACGCCGAGGAAAACCTGCAACAAAGCAGCGAGGAAAGTCAGTCCGCTGAACGGATTGATAGCACGGAGCGTAGCCCACGCACCGAAGGTGCTGCAACCGCTGATGATAAGCATCAGACCAAACGCCCATGCCAACGAAACGAGGGTGCTGCCCGGATAGATGATACAGAGCACACCCAGTACCACGAGGGCAATACCCGCGAGGCACATCAGAATTTTAGTACTTGTCTTCATATATCTAATAATTAAAATGTTTGTTATTCTTAATTGGGAGTGCAAAGTTACTAATTTTTCCGGAAATAAACAAATAAAAAATAGATTTTACTTGCACATTCGGATTTTTTGTAGTAATTTTGCAAGCAAAATTGCAAGGCGTTATTTGAAAGAATGAGAAAGGAGAACAGAAAACAAAAAAGAGAGCCGAAACTCTCTTTCTGTGAACCAGCTGGGGCTCGAACCCAGGACCCCATCCTTAAAAGGGATGTGCTCTACCTGCTGAGCTACTGATTCTCCTTTCAAATTAAACCGATTAAAATGCCATTTTAATCGGAGAGGAGATTTCCCAAAAAACACACGAGTTGCAGGGCAACGAAGTCGTTTATTGGCGAAATCGACGACAAAGGTACTGCTTTTTTTTGACATGACCAAATATTTTTTGATTTTTTTAACAAAAAAAGACATTTTCGGGCATTTTTGCCTATAAATTATGGAAATAAAGTTAGAATATCAACGTAGAGAGACCAACCAAGTACAGGTTGGGAACATTTTTATCGGCTCGGACTACCCTATCCGCGTGCAGACGATGGCGAATACCAGCACGAATGATATTGACGGTTCGGTAGATCAGGCGCGGCGGTGTATTGAGGCGGGCGCAGAGTTGCTGCGGTTCACGACGCAGGGGCTGAGGGAGGTGGAGAGTCTCAAAGAGATCCACGCACAAGTGCTGACGGCTGTGCCGCTGGTGGCGGATGTGCATTTTCAGGCGGACGTGGCAGACGCCGCGGCGCAAGTGGTGGAGGCGGTGCGTATCAATCCGGGCAATTATATTGACCCTGCGCGCAAGTTCCGGCATATTGATTATACGGACGAGGAGTACCGCGCGGAGTTAGTGCGACTGGAGGAGCGTTTTGTGCGGCTGTTAGATATCTGCAAGGCGCATGAGACGGCTATCCGTCTGGGTGTGAACCACGGCTCGCTCAGCGACCGTATTATGTCGCGCTACGGCGACACGCCGGAAGGAATGGTGGAGAGCGTGATGGAGTTTCTGCGTGTGGCGGTGCAGCATGATTTTCAGGATATCGTCATTTCCATCAAGGCGAGCAACACACGCGTGATGGTCGAGACGGTGCGGCTGTTGGTCAAGCAGATGCACCACGAGCACATGGCTTTTCCGTTGCACTTGGGCGTGACGGAAGCCGGCGAAGGCGAGGACGGGCGTATCAAGTCCGCTGTAGGTATCGGTGCGCTGCTGGCAGACGGTATAGGCGACACCATCCGCGTGAGTCTGAGCGAAGCGCCGGAGAACGAGATACCTGTTGCCCGGCAGTTAGTGGATTATTTTGCGGACGAGGAGTCGGTGCGATACGACGGCAGCGTAACCGCAGAGGTATTGGATAATATCGGCGGATATGCCGAGGTGCGCTATACATCCATGGAGGAAGACTGGGAGACGTTCTGTCTGCAAGCCGCGGCAGAGTGCGGTCGGTTGTTGTGGGAATACAAAGCGCAGGAGTTGACGATGGTCAATCCGCATTTCTCGGAGACGAAGCTGAATTTCCTAAGCAAAGATATCTTGCAGGCCGCGCGCGTGCGTATATATAAAACGGAGTATATCTCCTGTCCGGGTTGCGGAAGAACCCTCTTTGACCTCCAGAAAACCATCGCCGAGGTCAAAGCCGCCACGGCGCACCTCACGGGTCTGAAGATTGCCGTGATGGGCTGTATAGTGAACGGTCCGGGCGAGATGGCGGACGCGGACTACGGTTATGTAGGCGCAGGCAGAGGCAAAGTGAGTCTGTACCGCGGTAAAGAATGCGTGCTGAAGAACATTCCGCAGGAAGAGGCGGTAGAGCAGTTACTGGCGCTGATAGAGAATGACAGAAACGCAAAGTAAACCTTATTTATAAGAAACGATGGCATCCAACGAAAGCAATATTATCATTTATAACACGCTTGACGGCCGTGCAAGTGTGGCTCTCTATGCCCATGACGGCAGCGTGTGGATGAACCAAGCGCAGCTCGCAGAACTTTTTGACACCTCTAAGCAATTAGTAAGTCATCACATAGTTAATATACTGAAAGAAAGAGAGTTAGACATAAATTCAGTTGTCAAAAATTATTTTACAACTGCCTCTGACGGCAAGCAGTATAATGTCACTTTCTATTCTCTGGAGATGATTCTGGCGGTAGGTTTCCGCGTGCGGAGCAAGCGCGGTACGCAGTTCCGTATCTGGGCGAACCAGCACCTTCGCGAGTATCTCGTCAAAGGCTTTACGATGGATGACGAGCGGCTGAAGAATCCCAACGGCAGACCGGATTATTTTGACGAGTTGCTGGAGCGCGTTCGCGAGATACGCGCCTCCGAGAAACGCTTTTATCAGAAAGTGCGTGACCTGTTGGCACTCAGCAGCGATTACGACAGCACGGACAAAGCGACGCAGATGTTCTTCGCCGAGACGCAGAACAAACTGCTGTACGCTGTGACAGGTGAGACCGCAGCGGAGTTGATTGTCCATCGTGCAGACGCCTCGCAGCCTAATATGGCACTCACGTCATGGAAAGGCAGCGTGGTACGCAAACAAGATATATACACCGCCAAGAACTACTTGCAGCAAGGCGAGATAGACACGCTCAACCGCTTGACGACGCTCTTCCTGGACACCGCCGAACTGCGTGTTCGTGAGCGCAAGGACTTGACTCTGCGCTATTGGCGTGAGACAGTGGATGGCTTGCTCAATTTTCAAGGCAAAGTAGTGTTGCAGGGTGCAGGGTCTGTCAGCAACCGGCAGATGGAAGAATATGTGAATGCCATCTATGAGCAATTCAATGCCCGCCGCAAGGCTTTCGCCGCCGCCGAAGCCGACCGCGAGGAGCAGTTGGAACTTTCCGCAGCCACAGACGAAGATTTAGCCGCGTTGCAGAGTTCGGCAGAAAGAAGAGAGAAAATATAAATATACTATTATGACAGAAAAAGAGAAAGACGAGGCTTTCGAATACGTGTTGGACAAAGTCGCCAGAAACGCGTTAGTGAAGTTGCAAATGGATCCCAATGACGAGCGGTATGTGTCTCTCGTCGGGTTCATCCTGGTTCATTTTTCCGAAACAAACACGGATGAGTATCTAATTCAATTAGCGCAGAAATATCTGGCGCACGAGGACATCCGGATGGCGGAAGAAGAGGTGCGCGAGATTGTGCTCAAGACCCGCGAGAAATGCGACCGCCAGCAGTTTGCCTTGGAAACGGCTTTTGACCAAATAGAGAACGACAATCTTTCCGGCGAAGAGGTTTATGAGAATCTCCGTCCTTTCCTGTCCAGATCAGTTTGAGTTTGAATTCCTCCCGGACCGAGTGATGACCGACTCACAACCACCATCGTGTCGTGAGTGTCTTGACCCAGCATATTGACATTGAGACCACAGTATTGGAGGCGGTGAGTTATTGCTTTTATGAGATATTGGACAATGTGCTGACACATTCCGGCAAGGAACTTGGAACAGTTATTACGCAATATGACCCGACAAATCATATCCTTAGCTTCTTGATAGCCGATGACGGAATAGGCGTACAAGCCTCGCTTTCGGAGAATGAAAAATATAAGCATATTTCAGAACCAGAGGCATTGAAAATTTGCATAAAAGATACCATTACAGATGGTAAGGAATGGGATTCGGTCTTTTCTCTACGTCCTTGCTAAATAATCAAGCCGGCTTGTTGTTTGAAGTTCGTTCCGGAAATCATGCGATGCAGGTGAAGGACGGAAAGATAACCACTAAAGAAACTGAGCCTTGGCAGGGAACTATCGTCTATATGCAGTTGCAGACCGATAAGGAGATCAATCCAGCAGAAGTGGTAGCTAACCGCACAGATGTAGCTGCACAATATAGAGAAGCATTTTTAGATGACAACGAATTAGAGGAGTTATGGTAACATTCAGTTTTAGAGAATACGGAGAAAATCTCGGCACACGTCCTTTAGGGAAACGGGTACGCGAGCAGTTGATGCCGTTATTGGAACAAGACGAGCGCATTGTACTTGACTTTACAGGTGTAAATGTAGTGAGCAATTCGTTTGCCGATGAGTGCATCGCCAAACTGTTGCTAACTATGCCGCTTTCCGAATTGAAAAGCCGCACTACGTTCCGTGGCCTAAATCCAATTGCCACTGAGAGTGTCTTAACTGCCCTACAAAGACGGCATCTTGTGACAGCATAAATCGCAGAGTATGCATTATTTAATAAAGAGCATATCGGGAATATTTGTTGCCACAATGAATAAACAAAAGATGATTTCGGACATTCAAAAGATAGAATCCGAGAAAGCAGAGCCGTGCATTTTACGAACCCGCAGGATGAACTACCACTCCCAAAGCCCAAAGATGAATTGGATGATTTAACATCCATCGAAGAGTAAATGGCAGAGAAGAAAAATTGAAGAAAATGATATACGTTCTTGCGTATGTCATTTTTTTGTAGTAACTTTGCAGCCGTAATGATTCACGCTGGGGCAATGTGGGCGGGAAAGTCCTGCTCGGAGAACCTCAAAACGGGACATTGCATGACATAAAAGGCGTTTATTGACGCTTGTTTTGGCAATTTGGAATCCGGAAAATTCGCTAACCCGAAACAAGATAGTGCAATAGACGTTCCGTGGATATGTTATATTCAGTTCTCGCCCGTATATGGGTGGGAGGGTTAAACATATCGGGCGTGGACGTTATTGTTTGTTCTTGTTAGCAGGGTCATTTCCGGAACCTCAAATTGGAGAATGAGCGTGAATAACTTTCACGCTTTTGTTGTATTTGTTTATTAACCTCAAAAATAATAGTAATATGAAAAGAAAAATTTTAATTTCCCTATTTGTACTTATTGCAAGTGTTGGATCAATCTTTGCATGGGATCGCGAGCGAATCCCCATCGGAAATTTGTACTATAATTTGGACGCTACAAACCACACCGCAGAAGTCACTTATATGAGCAAAAACGATGCAACGGGGAAGTATAATGAAGGGTGGAATATTTCAACAGCATCTATTCCATCTTACATAACGTTCAATGGAATAAATTATAGTGTCACCTCTATTGGATCATTTGCATTTGATAATTGTACCAAGCTAACTTCAGTCACTATCCCTATTAGCGTAACAAGCATTGGAAGTTTGGCTTTCTATGGTTGTACTAGCTTGACGAACGTAAATATTCCAGATTCTGTTGCAAGCATTGGACAAGCTGCTTTCTATAATTGCTCGGGTTTGACATGTATTAATTTACCAAACTCTATCACAAATATTAAATATCAAGCATTCTATGGATGTGCTAGTTTATCTTCGATCGTTATTCCAGACAATGTCACAGAACTTGAAGCAAGTATTTTCTATAACTGTTCCAGTTTAACATCTGCAAATATACCTAATGGAATCACTAGCATTCCCTCTAAAACATTTTACAATTGTAGAAATTTAACCAATATTACCATTCCTAATAGTATCACAAGTATAGGTGAAAGCGCTTTTTATGGATGCAGCAATTTGCCCACCCCCACATACTTTGACAATCTTTCTAATATAGGGGATAGCGCATTTAATAGATGCACAAGTTTTACTGATATTATCATTCCCGATAATATACTTGGAATAGGAGAATCTGCTTTTGCAGGATGTTCCAATGTTAAAAATATAAAAATTGGAGATGGAATACAAGGTATACCTAAAGGAGTTTTTTCTTGTGAAAATGCAGAAACTATTGAGGTAGGTAAGAATGTACGTGTTATATATGAAGGTGGAGGTTTTAACGCTTGTACACATGTCAAGAAAGTTATATGGAATGCTAAGAATTGTACAGATCTTAATGAATCTAATAAAACAACACCTTTTAAAAAGTCTATTTCAGCTGATCCGCAACTTGAAGCAGTAGAGATTATTATTGGAGATAGCGTTGAATACATTCCTGCCACTTTGTTTACCGATGTCCCGATAAAAAAAATCACAATTGGGAAAAATGTAACATCTTTCGGTGAATACCCTTTCAGATGTAAACAATATACTCTAAGTAATAGAAATAATACAATTATTGATATTGAAGTAGTGTGGAATGCAAAAAATTTAACTAAAAGTAATTTATTTTATTTTTTATATGACAAAAATGTAGTATCTTATACTTTGGATAACATTACTTACGATATTGGTTCATCTATATCTTCACTAACAATTGGCGATGATGTTGAAACATTGCCTCAAAACTTTTTTGCACAACTACCCGAACTAAAAAATATCAAATGGCATGCCATTAGTTGTGAAGATTTTTCAGAAACCACTTGCCCGAACAATCTACAAGTAGATTCGTTTAGTTTAGGAGAATATGTTGAGCATATCCCATCATATCTATTTTCAAACGCACCAAATCTCAAGAATTTAAGTATTCCGAACACACTTAAAAGTGTCGGACAAAATGCGTTTTTAAATTGTCCTAACATAGATTCTATCTATTGTACAGACCTGTCCGCATGGGCCAGCGTCGACTTTGAAAATGACAAAGCCACTCCTCTATATGGAAATGGTAAGTTGCTGATCAATAATAATCCTATAGGAAAAAACATAGAAATTCCAGAAGGCGTAACACGCATCGGAAAATACGCTTTCTTTAATTGCCGGAGTGTTGAGAATATTATCTTACCAAGTACTATAAACTCTATTGGTCAAAATGCATTTAACACTTGTCCATATTTGCTAACTATTCATGCAGCAATGGAATATCCTCCTACTATAGAATACAATGTGTTTGCCAATTGTGGTAGTTTGTATGGTATAACTTTGTATGTACCGCAAAACTCTTTGGCCCAATATCGAAAAGCAAATGTATGGTCATCTTTTAGACTACAAGCAGAGATTCCAAAATTTACAATTACTTTTATGGATTGGGATAATACAGAGTTGCTAAAATTATATGATGTAGAAGAGAATACTATTCCTGTGTATACAGGGAATACACCTACTCGTTCTAGTGATGCACAGTATTCATACACATTTGCCGGATGGTCGCCAACCATTGTTGCAGCTACATCTGATGCTACGTACACCGCAACTTACAATCAAACTACGAACCAATATACAATTACGTTCTTGAATTATGATAATAGTGTATTGTCTTCAAAATTATGGGATTACGGATCAACCCCTACTTGCGAACTACCTACAAAAATAGAGGATGACAAATATACATATACTTTTGATAAGTGGACGCCGGATATAGTTCCGGTAGTAGGAGAGGCTACATACACTGCTACATATACGGCAACGCCTAAGAGCCAAGGCATAGAGGATATATACGGAGACTCAGTAGAAAGGCCTGTTAAGTATATAGAAAACGGTGATATATACATTCTAATGCCTAATGGCAAGAAATACTCGATTATTGGTAAACTTTTAAATTAGTATTTTATGGAAGAATCCTTATTGATGAAAGATAATTCCGAAGGTGACGGTAAGGCAGAGATCGTTATGGACTACATTATGTCTTACTCACTAAGGCATGCCGTAGATAAATATCTCATTGAGAAACCTATGCTATGCCGTTATTGCAGGTATATGCTTGGAGTGTTGCTGGACGATTTCTCAATTACTGATACCACGAAAATCGAATCTGTTAAGGTTTGGAAAGAATGGCAATACCTGGATTTGTGTGTAGAAGTGGTCATTAAAGTTGGAGAAGCAACGCAAACCTATGCCATTCTTATTGAGAACAAATATTATTCTAAACTTCGTGAAAACCAACTTGTAGATTACAAAAAGAAATTCGATGAGTATTATGACAATAACAAAGAGGTATATGTGCCTAAAGCGAACAGAAGCTATAAGCTAGTTACCTGCCATGAACAAGAGAATATAGAAGAAATCTACGGAATTGAGATAGAAAAAACGAAATCAGAAGGTAAGAAAGGATTCAAGGCTTTACAATTCTATGATTTGTTGCCGGAGAAATTCCAACACGGAGATGAGAAAAATTACATTTACGAGGAAACCGAAAGTGACATCTTTAATGAGTTTTGGCTGAGACAATGGTGATTTTCAAATCTTCATCCTCCGCGGTGCCAAGATCTACACCCTCCAATGGCAAGAAGTCAAATAGGCGTCGTTCATTTTGCCGGATGTCATCCAGAATTTGACTTCGTCCTCATCATGGACCTTATTCAATTTTCATTCCGCTTGGCGTCGCTCGCCAAGCGGTTTTTCTTTCTTGGTAGTTCACGGTACATGAATGCTACGTCCTCTTCTTTCGTTGCTCTGCTTGCCATGCCGGTTCTATAAAAATTTGCTCTGAGAAAAGTGAGATTTCTCAGAATTCTCACAATTCTTATGTCATTTTTTTGCTTTGCACTTTCTGCACTTTCTGCACTTTCTGCACTTTGCCCCTCCAAAGTGCAGTAGTGCAAATAGTGCAGTGCATTTTTTTCGAACGCTATGTTCAAAAATTGAGCGTTAGTTGTTCTTATATATTCTTAGTCATCGCTAACCATTACCGCTATCATCTCGAATCAATCCCGATTCTAATGGTCATAAATCAGCAGACCTTGTGCTGACCTTGAGCCGAGGTTAGGTAGAAAGAAATAAAGCCCATTGACCGAAATCCGGACAAAAAATCAGAGGAGAAGCCTGACGGAGTGCCATTTTAGGTATGTGTGATGCACGGATTTCGGATAGCATGTACGGATTTTGTACATAATTGTACGGAATCCGTTTACTTTTGTGCGAAAATCGGACACATATAATAAAATAATAAAAAATTATAGTCATTGTTGTAGTCCTATTAGGGAAGGACAGGACGGACTGGACAGGACAAAACAAAAAAATCATTATATATTTTTAAGGCAAGGCAGGCTGGCATTTAATTGTTCTTGGGTTTATCTCGGAAGATGGTCCCGTGATGGTCACGTAAATGACCGCTAAACACCCCTAAATCACACCCTAAATATACCCTCAATACATTCTAAATTTATGCAAAAAATCAACAAAAAGGCCGCAACTCTTGCATATGTCAAAAAAAAGCAGTAAATTTGCAGGCAAATTTGCGGTGAACCGCGTTAAAGCGTTAAGCCGTTAAATTATTAAAGTGTTAAATCGTTATAATATAAAATACTAATCTTATGCAAAAAAGTCCATTACAGATTGCCCGTCAGAGCTATCAGCCGAAGATGCCGGTAGCGTTACAGGGCGCAGTACGCCTGGTGGAAGGCGAGAAAACACAGTCGGTAGCAGACCAAGAGGAAATCCAAAAACTCTTCCCGAACACGTACGGTCTGCCGATTATTACCATGGAGCCGACAACCGGTGAGAACAAATGCGCAGAGCCGTTCAATGTGGGTGTTATCCTCTCGGGCGGTCAGGCTCCCGGCGGGCACAACGTGATCAGCGGTCTGTATGACGGATTGAAGGCGCTCAATCCGCAGAACAAACTGTACGGTTTCCTCGGCGGTCCGAGCGGTCTGATTGACGGCAAGTATCAGGAGCTGACAGGCGACATCATCGACGAGTACCGCAACACCGGCGGCTTCGACATCATCGGTTCGGGTCGTACCAAACTGGAAGAAACATGGCAGTTCGACAACGGTATCGAGATCTGCAAGCAGTTGGGCATCAAGGCTATCGTCATCATCGGCGGCGACGACAGCAACACCAACGCCTGCGTACTCGCCGAGTACTACCTCCAGAAGAAATGCGGTATTCAGGTCATCGGCTGCCCGAAGACCATTGACGGCGACCTGAAGAACGAGATGATCGAGACCTCGTTCGGTTTCGACACCGCTTGCAAGGTCTATAGCGAGCTGATCGGAAATATCCAGCGCGACGCCAACAGCGCGAAGAAATACTGGCACTTCATCCGCCTCATGGGTCGTTCGGCAAGCCATATTGCATTGGAGTGCGCGCTGCAGAGCCAACCGAACATCTGCCTGATTAGCGAGGAGGTAGAGGCAAAGAACATGACCCTCAACGACATCGTAGAGGACATCGTGAAAGTGATTGTAGCCCGCGCTAACGCAGGTTTGAACTTCGGTACCGTGCTGATTCCGGAAGGTCTGATCGAGTTCATCCCGGCTATGCGTGTGCTGATTCAGGAGCTGAACGACATGCTTGCTAACAACGAGGAGTTCACCTCGCTGGACGGCGACGACGCCAAACGCGAATATGTAAAGAGCATGCTGACTCCGGCAAGTTGCGACCTCTACCGCTCGCTGCCGAAAGGTATTGCGCGCCAGTTGACACTTGACCGCGACCCGCACGGAAACGTAATGGTCAGCCAGATCGAGACCGAGAAACTGCTCATCGAGATGGTACAGAAACGTCTGGCGGTTCTCAAAGCGAACGGCGAATACAAGGGCAAGTTCTCCGCGCTCAACCACTTCTTTGGTTACGAGGGCCGTTGCGCTATCCCGTCGAACTTCGATGCCGACTACTGCTACTCTATCGGCGTGACCGCTACGCACCTGATTGCAGCCGGCAAAACAGGCTACATGTCGCTCGTTCGCAACCTGACCAAGCCCGCGGCTGAATGGATCGCAGGCGGTGTGCCCATCACGATGATGATGAACATGGAGAAGCGTAACGGCAAGATGAAACCGGTTATCCAGAAGGCTCTGGTTGACCTCAACGGCAAGCCGTTCCAGTACCTGCAGGCTCATCGTGAGGAGTGGGCAGACCCTGTGACCAGCTATATCTATCCGGGTCCGATCCAATACTACGGTCCGACGGAGGTCTGCGACCAACCGACACATACGCTGCTGCTCGAAAGAGGCAAATAAATTCAAGTACCAAGTGACCAAGTACCAAGTACAAAGGAGAGCCTTGCTGTTGCTCCTGATAGTTTTCAGTATTTCCCTGTCCGCACAAGATTTTTCTGCGGACAGGGAATTGCTGGAGGCTTACCAAAAGGAAAATATGTCCGTTTGGAAGGAGCAAATTGATGTACGAAGGAACGATGTACGAAGTACGAAGGATTTATTGTACGAGTACGGGTACTGCGGGTATATCGTAGCGGAGGCGAAGAAAGAGGGCAAGGAGGCATTGATGCCGGAAGCCAAGCGGTACGTGCAACAGTTCCGCGAGCACGTGGAGGCACAGAAAGGCAAACTGCCGGCAGGTCATTACGAAATGTACATGAGCGCCGTCATGGTTTATGAGTTGCGGCTGCATGTCGCGATGCGTCCGATCAAAGCAATGAGCCTTGCAAAAGAGGCGACGAAACTGGCACCGGAGGATCCGTTGGTGCTTTCGTACTACGGCACAAGTTTGTTTTATGCGCCCAAGCCGTTCGGCAGCAAGAGTGAGGCGTTGGAGTGGTTTGAGAAAGCCGCGAGTTATTTCAAGGACGCCCAATGGGAGTACTGCTGGGTGCGGGAAGCGAACGAAATGTACATCAAACAGTGCCGTGACAAGCTAAATCATTGAACGCGAGCAATACTCGCAATGCCTTGGTAAAGGCAAGGGTTGTAACCCGAGAATATTCCGTAAAGTTTAATTAAAAGGGTTACAACAAAATGCAGAAATCCCAAGTTTTAACGTATGTTTACAACACAGTCATTGTGTTGGTTTTGGCAGCCGGCGTAATATATGTCGTGCTGCAGTTCACTCATTTCGGGCACATCGAGTACACGGACAATGCCCGCGTTTGTCAGTACATTGCGCCGCAGAACACGCGCGTGCAGGGTTTTATCAAGGAGATACGTTTTGAGGCGTACCAACATGTGAACGCCGGCGACACGCTTGTTATCCTTGAGGATAGCGAGTTCCGCCTGCGTCTGGCTCAAGCGCGTTCCGACCTTGCCCGTGCCCAGCAGCAGAGCAAGCAGGCAGGGACCTCCATCCGCACGACCAACACGAACATCAGCGCCATAGAGGCGTCCAAAGCCGAAGCGAAAGCGAACATGGACAACCTTGCCCGCGAAGACAGGCGTTGCGAACAGTTGCTGCGCACCGGTTCTATCTCGCAGCAGATTGCCGACCAGACGCACACTGCGTATCTGGCGGCGCAGGCACGCTACGAACAGATATGCCGCACCATCGAGATGCAGCACAGCGTGGCGGACGAGCAGGGCTATAACCTCTCGGCTTCGGAGGCGGCAATCGAACTGGCGCAGGCGGCAGTGGAGTTGGCGGAACTGAACCTGTCGTATTGCTACATCATCGCTTCGCACAGTGGCGTGGTGGGCAGCAGAGACATTAACATCGGCGAACTGGTCAATCCCGGGCAGACGCTCGTCTCCATTGTTGATGAACAGCAGAAATGGGTGGAAGCCAACTACCGTGAGAGCCAGTTGCCGAATATACATGAGGGTTCGGAGGTGTCCATCCATGTGGACGCCGTGCCGGATGTGGAATACAAAGGGCGCGTGCAGAGCCTGTCGGACGCTACCGGCAGCGCGTTCTCGCTTGTGCCGATTGATAATGCCACAGGTAACTTCGTCAAGGTAGAGCAACGCCTCACCATCCGCATCGCACTGGACGGGAACAGCGAAGAAGATTTGGCGCGTCTGAAGGCAGGCTATAGCGTGGAATGTGAGGTGAAGTACTAAGAACGGAAAGCCGATGCCATCAGTTCCTGTTCTTCACGCGAGATTTCCATAACTTAGTGTTTTCTTGAGACACGGCGCGAAACGCTCAGACCTGCGTCTTGCAGTTTGCGACCTAACTTTTCATTTTGTAGAGCAAATTAAGAGTTTATTCTGTCACCACAATAATCTTTTCTGCCACATTTAGCGCAGAAAGTACCTTCCCAGACTTGGTCAAAGTGGCTCATGGCGGAATCAATGAATCCCGGTTCGTCCGTAAGGATGCCTGCTTCAAAATTGCGGTTAGCAGCGGATTTCATGCCCATGCCTGCCCCTGTCAGATTGGCTGAGCCAATATAGACGATTTCGCTGTCGATGGCGATGATCTTCATGTGAACACGTGGACACAGCCGACGTTCCAGACGTTTCCAGAGCAGCGGGTATTTGTCGAAGTCCTCGCGGAAAGCCGTTCCCGGTTCTTTAGCATGAAGCAGTCGCACCTCTACACCGCGTTTCAGCAGGTCGCGGAGTATTTGCAGAAAAGGCACCGCATCATCCTTGCCCTGCATGACATACAGGTCTTTGAGATCAGCTGTCGCAATCCATAGCAACCGCCGTGCTTTGCACATCCGCGAAACGACCTCCGAATAATGTTCTGTATCAGCTATATAAGTGGTCATGGTTGTGCCATTTCATCCCAGCAGTCAGCAAGGCGGAGATTTTGCCGAACACCGTTTCCTGTGCGGTATGCTTCGGCTACTTCCCGCATATTAGCAAAATCCTGTTCTGTTGCCTTATGGCTGAGTTTCGCGAGGTAGCCCTTTTCTGCTTGAATGTAAAGCCAATCAAATGAACCTTTCTTCGGGCGCGGTTGTTTTTGAGGTTCCAAATCGAACACTTGCTCAATAGGCAGTGTTGAACCCTCTTCGAAATATGGGCGTATAAAGTCTGAAAGAGTTATGATGAACCATTCATGCCGTTCTTCTTTCTCATCATCCGTCATCCCCCTAAAATCGTACATGTCTCCGAGAGAGCCATATTCTTCCATTCCATTGGATTTGCATAGTTCTTTCCACTTACTAAATTCCTGTTTTGCTAATCCAATACGACCGGTACAAGCATAGAAATAAGCCGACTCATATGAGTGTACCAATTTTAGATATAGAAGCATCTTATCATCTTTTACATGCGTTATAAACTTTTCGAAGCACTCCAATACAAATTTAATGAGATCAACCTGTTCGGCTGAATAATAGGTATTTGTAAAAGATAATATATTTTCATCAGTAACATCAAGCGAATGTAAGCCTATCGCTAATATTTTTACTGCAACAACCAGAAACTCATGAATGGTAGCAACCGACAATAGATTATTAACATAATTCCTTAACAACAAACATGAGACGCCTTCGGATGTGCTTACGGCATATTCTATATATTTTCTATAATTGTCTATAGCAGATTCAATATTATCCTGTTCGTCTTCTTCCTGAGCGAGCAGGGCATAGTATTTAGCAAGCAGACTGCCTTTAATATTCTCATCCTGCACTTGTTCTATCCAGAAGAAAGCCCTATTGTCTTCTCCTTCCAACATATTGAAGTAGAACAAGCCAATACGTTCAATCTCCGACGGAACGTCATTTGAATAGAAATAATACTGGCCTAAGCCAATACCCTCAACTTTGAACCCTTTACGCAGTTTCGGATTATGAGCAACGTCAATGAGTTTATCTGTTAAAAGGTTAACAAACTTCTGTTCTCTTTTTGTTAAATCTATTGAATTAACTGCTTTATTTTTCTGCTTAGTCATAAGTCGATAAAATTAGATTATTCGTTTGTCTGGGTTTCATCTTCCATCATATATAAATCAAGTGCATCTCTCGTTGGAAACTCAGATAGATTATCAAGGATTTCATTATGAATGTAACCATCGATAATCCGACTTGACACTTTAATCCCAGATAGAGTTATGAGGATTTCATTATCTTCTCTACGTCTTGATGAACTCAAATGATGCTGTAATAATTCCACCCCGAATAATTCTGCTACCTGATTACAAAAGTCATCAAAATCAGATGGAGTTATTCTATTTTTTACATAGAACAAACCGGAAATGTTAATGGTTCCTCCCTCTTTTGCAAACTGACTAATGCGCTCAGTTTTGGCAGCTTTAATGCGCTCTAACGCAATGTCTTTCCAATTGGCAATTTCGCTTTGTGTAAAATCAATGACTCCTAATGTCCAATCTGCATCCTCTAATGCAGCGTCGCCTAAAATAATCCAATTCTTTACCATAATAGTACGATTTTAAGTTTTCGGGTGCAAAGGTACTACATAGGACGGACAAAATGTGTCCGAGGGGAAAAGAAAGTTTATTTTTTATCGTAATTCGATAGCATTTGGCGGATGATGGTGTGTAGTTCGTCGCGGACGGAGGATGGAGAGAGGACTTCTAATTTCTCACGATGCCAGAGGAGTTGCTGATAGAAGTTATAGCACGGAACAAGATCCATTTCAAAGTCCGTCCATTCGTCGGTTCGCTCCATCTCGCGTTGTGATTCATGGATAGGCAACGCACGCACATAGTCCGCTTGCGTGCCATAAACGCGAATATGGATGGTAACGGGCACTTGTTCGTCGCTGTGATTGATACCAAAACTGCCTTTGAAATAGTCCTGCACGGAGATATTGGAGGACGGTTGCATTTCGTGCTCTGTAAGGACGATGTTCTCCATGCGTTCGAGTGCAAAAACCGATTGTCCGTGGTGATGATTGTCTGGCTCTGCCACCAGATACCAACGCCTTTCCCATGTGCGCAAGAAATAAGGGATTGCCACAAGATGTTTCTTGGTCTGCTTGTTGAACGACCAATAGTCAAACTCAATGCCTTTACCGGCTTCGATGGCTTCTAAAATAGGTTGTACGTTTACAATGCCTGTTGGCGAATCGGTCAGCATGATCCGGTCGCGGTGCTTGATAGCCAACTCGGACATGCCTTCAATATGAAATGCCGAAAGCAGATACTCATAGAGCGACTGATTGCCTTTGTTATAGTCGTTCTTGATTAGGTAGTATTTCTGCGTGGCGGCATTGTACTCGATGTAGCAAGGGAAATTGAGCAGAATATAATCCTTGTACCGCAAGAACGTGCGCGGCTGTATATCGCTGTCATAAAGAGACGAATAGCGGTAGTGCTCATTGATCTCTTTGAGCGTCATCGGTCCTCTGCGTTCAAGCAGGTCAATGAGATATAGGCATTTCTGAAGTTTGGACATAAATCATTAGATTTTAAATTTCTCTTTTAATTCAGCACATAGTCTAGTTAAATCTTCATTAAGATTTTTGTCCTTGCTTAAGCTTAACTCCTCATTTTTACTAGAAATAATATCACTTATTTCAATATCTACATATCTGACTTTTTTCCAATTTTTAAAAATACTTCCCAACTTTGCAATAACACCTGTTCGAGTAAAACACATAACCGTCTTTCCTTTTAAAGTAATGTTTGCTATAATATAATCTCCGTTAGCAGCTTGTAATATTTCGCTATTAATTTTATCATCATGGAATGAAATATTCGTTTCATCATTCTTTTGAATTAGAGATTGATGCTTTTTAATAATTTCCTCTATTTGTTTATCTGTTTCCAGTATCCGTTTGCAATCTTCCACCTTGAACTTTGCGATTAAATGTTGATCACCTTGTACTAAAGTTGGTTGAGTGCTTTTGTGTTGATGAAGTTCAAAACCATGGTTAATGCAATAGGTTTCCAACTTTTCACCAATCTCGGTAAGACTCGTTATTTTCTTACACTTATTTATGTCTTCTTCAATTATCGCTCCTAATTCTTCTTTACAGGGTTCAAGCAACATTTTCCATACATCAATATCATCCATCTTGTTATAATAGTCAATGGAAAAATGTTCATTATTATTTGTGTTTGTTATAAAATCTATATGTTTTAAAATATCCTCATCCAATTTAATGATCCTGTTAGTAAATTCATCTGTAACTTTACAATTTAATTTCATTCTTGATTTAATTCTTGCATTATCGGCTTTATTTCTATCGTTACCATAACGTGAGGTTAATACAACTTGCTCATAGAAATCAATCAAATCATTAATATACTCTTCTGTTCTGTTATAAACTCTTAATCGAATGGGATCTCCGTGTAATAATTGCTGGAACTCTCTCAGGTTCGTTTCATCAGCAATATAAACATTAAATTTCTGCTGCCTTTCCGTAGATTTTCCATAAGAATATATGTCGTCAGGACATTGCTCAAATGGAGGGATGAATAATATCGCTTTTTTCAATAATAACTCATATCTTTCCGCCAAATGTTGGAGGGCATTATTTATAGTATTGCGTATTTCATTCTGTTTCTTATTAAACACCTCTGTGTCTTTTTCAGGCAATTGTATTTCTTCTAAAGAAGGCCAGGGTAGCAAATTTATTTCAGGAACTAAAGCTTGCAAAACATTATATTTCTTCTGATAATCATAATACAAACTTTCGTTTTTCTGAATTTGACACAAATATATTCTATTTAGGAGGAATGCATTTGTTGATGTATTTGAATTTTCTACAATCAATTCCAATAAAATCTCTTGTGCCCGTTCAAATTGCTCAAGTTGAATATATTTAACGGCACATAATTGCAACACATCCGTTGCCCTACCAGAATGGTTATATGCGTCTTCCAATAAATTGAGAATCTTATTGTCTCTTTCTCCTTCTAAATAAAGTATATCTGCATATTCTAAGTCACAGGAAGTACGAACTTGATCTATACGTAATAAATCTAAATCATGGATTTGTAAAAAGTGTTCAAATGCTTCCTTTGCTTTATTTCTAAACTTAGCAGATATTTCTTTATTAGATTCATTGTATTCAAGATGTACTGAATTAGCCGCACTGCCTAAATAATACCAAAATGGTGGAAAAGCTTCAAAATAGTCACGAACATTCCACAAGCGTTGGTATCTTCGTAATGAAATAGGATCCATTAAAATCTCATCATATTGAGAGATCTGTTTTTCGGTTAGCCTATAGTTATCGGGGAATTGATATTTGTCTGCTAGTCGCCAAGCTGTATCAAACAATTCTCTCCGCAAAGCATTAAACTGCTCTAACGCCGATCGTTGTAATTGCCATAATTGTTGCTCATTTTCTAAATTTATTTTGGCTTTTTCACGCCGGTAATTCATATATCCCATCCCCACCATAGTAGCTACAGAAATAGCCATTGTGATCGGACTACCACCAACAATCATTCCAAAATTAGGAACGGCATTCCATATAGCATTCTTTACTTTCTGCTCGTATGATTTTTGAAGCATTTTTTTGTCTCCTTCCTGAATGCGGAAAAAGGTAATCGTATCTAAGATTTGTTTCAAGGTTCGAAGTAATGCCTCGTCTTTCGGGATGTTCTCAAGATTAAGGTTATTAAGAATAGCTTCATACTCTTGTTCCAACACGTGAATATCATTGTAATCAACTATTTGCGACACAGACACAGTACATAAGTTCAGCGCATATGCTGCTATCTTCTTTGAATGCTCATTGCTGGTGTCAACTCCATCTATTATCACTATATCTTCTTGCTTCATTATTGCACGATTTATTGGTTTAACACTTTTGGACCTTTTATTACAAAAGGGCTTAAAAAAATTACAACTCTTCATCCATGAGAAAAGTCTTACATCTCCATCTGTAATTGACGGAGTATTTTCTGTATATGTGTTCATATTCTATTTTTAATATCAATATCCATTATTATAGGTACATGGTCGGATATAGTTTTTCGATGCTCTTTATAATCAGAATTACAATATGATGTGACTGAATCATGTCTCATCACGGTTATCTTTACACCATCAAATCGCTTTAAATCATATGTAAAATGATCATAATTATTTGCCCAACAAGTTATATTGTTGTAGTCTTGAGCATTAGGGTCTTTGGGTGGCATTTTTAATGTTGTTAGTTCTGTTTGGGTAGTTAATAAATGTTTTGTGTATTTGCCATCTTCTACATCTATTACTTCGTCTATATATGCGCTTGAAATCGCGCCAGATTGCCTTAAATTCAAATTGTAATCTCCTAAGATTACTGTATATGCAGGACGATTATTTCTATACACTTTGTCTGCGATAGAAGAATATAGAGCTTGTGTCAAAATCTTAAATTCGTTTTTCCTCATTTTAATATTACCCAACGAATCAGGAACGTCATTAACGGCAGAACTACGAGCAAACATAATATGCGTATTAATAAGACGAAGTTCGCAATTAGCTCCATTCATAGGCTCAAATCGAGCGTAATACGGATTCCTAATTAATTGACTTTGTCCTAAACTTCGATCTATTCTGTATTGTTTGTAAATTATTGGTATGTATTCTCTCCAGCTACCATCATCTAATTGAGTCCTTGACAAACGGAATTTACGTTTATCCCATATATATGCGTATCCTTCACGTGCAGATGAACTGATAGAATCTGGTGCTTTCCAACAACCATCCCAACGCATTGTCCCTAATTTATTCAATATTGTATTGAATGCTGATTCGGAAAATACTTCTTGCAAAGCGATAATACCAAATTGCTGATCATAGATAATTTGTACAATCTTATCTAAGTCTTTTCTTATTTCATCATCCGATTGATAAGAAAATTTATATAAGTTAAATGACCCTATACGAAATGACATAATAAAATATTTCTTTAATTGTTATCATCTTCTTCATACGACATATCTATATAGAGGCTGCCGTCTTCTCCGATGTACCAGAGGTTGTCGTAATCATCATCGTCGTCCTCCTCGTCTATGTCAAAGGATGTATCTGTGTCATCATCGTAAACATAGACATAGCGTTTATCACTATAGCGATCCAGTTCGTCTAATAGTTCTTGTGCGGAGAAATCGTTGTTGTCTTCTTCGTTCGATTCCAAGCACACATCGCCGTCATCATCCAGATAGACGCTGTCAATCGTCACGGAGTCTCCGTCTTGGTCACAGAAATTGACGCAATAGTCCGCATAGCCCTCGCAAATGGCTTGCACTAAGTTGGCTTTCAGTTGATCGACTTTCATAGGATTTGTGTTTTATGCAGGCATTTCGCCTGCAAAGGTACTATATTTTTTCGGAATATACAAGCGTTAGGGTGATTTTTATGTCATTATAGGCAGATTTAGGCATATCTAAGCCGAAATAAGCATGTTTTTGTTTGCCGGAAGACGGTTTCATTACGGTGTTCTCCCTTTTTCGTTCCGCTAATGTTGTGTTAATCCTGTGTTAATGCTGTGTTAATCCTGTGTTGGAGACTCACGCTTGGAAGGGGTTAGTTCGGGAGGTCTGTTTGTGCAGTTGGGATCGGGAGAGAGATCTTTTGTGAGGTTGCGGTAATTGGCAGAGGATTTCCAACGGTCTATTTCATAGGCACGCTGGCAGTCCTGCGGATGAGAGTAAAACATTTCGCGGCAAGCCTGCTGCACACGGGCAAAGAAAGAGGCATTCTTCATTTCGTAATATCTTTTGCCTTGTTCGACTAACTGATACGGGTCACCTTGTATGTCCGACAGTCCGCTCGTGAGTTTGAGGAGTGCAGACTGAAAGACCTGTTCCCCGACGACTGCTGCCGCGCATCGGTCAGCCGAATATTCACTCATGCGATTCCAATACTGCAGAGCGCAATAGGCAGGAAAAGCAAACGAGCCGGTTATCACTTGTGCCGCTTTTCCCATATCTTCTATAATATGCAGAACGGTCTTGTAGAGCGTGTGGCGGCAAAGGATATGTCCGCACTCATGCGCCATGACACTTTGGAGTTCGGGCAAGGTGAGCCGTTCCACCAACGAACTGCTCAAAGCGACAAAAATACGTGTGTCGCCATACGTATAAGCGTTCATCACAGGGTCATTGTAGATGTACAACTCCGGCTCGTCGATGCCGACGCAGTTAACGACTTCCCGAAAAGCGGTATATACTTTCGGCAAGTTATCCGGCGAGACACGAAGCATTGTACCGAGGTTCTCTCCTCGCATTATACGTTCGTCTCCAACCTGCATGAAGTACTTGATCAGCGTATTGAATCCGCGTGCTTGTTTGAGCACCTGCAATGCTTTCGCATCGGCAGGGTGCATGATCTGACGTGCTTTCATGCGACACTCCTTTCTTTTTCAAAACGGTTAAGACGCATGTATGCCACTTGCAGCACGGCAGGAACACAAACGCGGTAAGCAGGCGATGAGATGTCATAGACCGTCCAAGCCCCCAAAGCTATCCAGCCGATGGGACCTAACGCGCCACCCACGGCACGCGTGGCGGTCTCAATACCGGCAGTTGCTACCCCGCGGACGGTGATGATCTCTACTATATATTGAATAACGCGGGCGGTTATGCGCGTGAGAACGACTCGGCTTGTGCGGACAGCCATGAGCAAAGCAGCCGTCAGTGCCTGGCGCGTGAGCGTCTTATCAGGGATGCCGTTTTCGTTGGCAAGCAGTCTCAGTTCACGCTCGGACATCTTGTTCAGCGTGTCTTGGCAAAGCGTAGTCAAGAGGTTGTGCTCCATTTTGGTGATGGTGTCGTATTCGGAGACGGGGACATCCATCTGTTTACAGACGCGGCGAAGCACGGTGGCGTACGAATCCGGCCCGCGGTTCCAGAGTGTAGAGAGGGTGTTGGAACCGTATTTCAGTAACTCATTGCTGATCTGCGGCACGAGAAACAACATGTCTTCCGGATAGTTGCGGTTGTACTCATCGGTGGAAGTCAGCTGCTCCGTGATACGGATGTTGCCCAAACGGTCATGCGTCAGGATGTCGCATAGCACTTTGAGATCCTCATTTTCGCAGGAGGAGAGAAAACGTAAATCTTTGTCTGTAGTCATAATTTTGCCCTTTCATTTTTGAAATCTGGCGCAAAATTACTACATGGGACGGACAAAAGGTGTCCGAGGTGCAAAAAAATGTCGGTCTTGTCTCGGTTGTGAGTCGGTCATCTCTCGGTTGGAGAGGCAAGGGATGAACAAGGGATAACTATAGTTTCTTTCTCCTGTTTATGCCGGAAAGTGTTTGCCACGGCTCTGTAGCAGCGGACGAAGGAATTGCGGTTACTGACCGCAAAATGTCTAATATGCAAGGATATGGGAGATTTTTATTTGCACATGTCAGAAATTTTTAGTAATTTTGCAGCGTTTTTCGCAAGCGCGCCTTGGTAAAGGCGAGGGGGAACCCGATAATATTCCTCGTGGCGGAGCTACTTATGAACGAGTGGCGGACGCACGAATGAAATGAAACAAACAGGTTCAACCTCAAAACCAAGGAATTATGCAATTACCTCCTTCAGCTCCTGCGGCGGGAAAAATGCCGTTCCAAATGCCCATGTTCCGGGCGTGGGTGCCACGGAAGATACAGCCGTGGATTTATATCTTACAAGTACTGTGTATCCAGTTCTCGGGCGGGGTGTATCTCGGCGCACTGGAAGCCGTGCGCGGCACAACAGCCCTGCAACTCGAAGACCTGCTGATGCTACTCTATGCCGGTCTGGCAGGCATGGCGGTGTGGTTCCCAATGCTGTTCCGCATGAAGTTCCGTTTTACGAACCAACAGCTGCTTATCGGCTCGGCTGTTGTCATTGCCGTCTGCAACCTCATTACCATGCGGACGACGAACATGGCGGTCTTGCTGCCGGTCTGTTTCATCGCCGGCATCGCCAAACTGCAGGGCACATTCGAGAACATGTCGAATATCCAACTATGGATGACGCCGGAGCGTGACTTCGGGGTGTTCTTCCCTATTCTGCACATTGTGCTGCTGACCGCCATCACCGGCAGTGCATGGCTCGCCGCCGTCATTACCTTCCATTTCAGTTGGCAGATGATGCACGTGCTGACCATCGGCACAATGTGTTTCGTGGTGGCAGTGCAACTCTTCCTTTGCCAGCCGTGGTGCCCGATGCCGCAACGGATGCCGCTCAAAGGAATCGATATTTCCACAGGTCTGCTGATTTCTCTGCTGATGCTGATGATTAGTTATATCCTCGTCTATGGCGACCGGCTGATGTGGTTCTTTTCGCCTACGCTCCGATGGGTGCTGGCACTCAGCCTGATACTCTTAGCGTTTATCCTATACCGGCTCAAAACGGTGGAGAAACCCTATATATCCTTGGAGATTTTCAAATACAAGAACGTGTTGGCTATCTTGTTGGTGACCGCCATCGCCGAGCTGCTTTTAGGCGCCGAGCACACGTTAGAGGAAATCTATTGGACGGAGGTGCGCGGCTTGGAGGAACATACCAAGGGAGCGTTGTGCTTATGGTCGCTGCCGGGCGTGTATGTCGGTGTGCTGATTACCCTTTACTGGCTCGGGCATAAGAAATGGAAGGTGTGGAAGTTGTTTGCTATCGGTTTTGGCTGTATCCTGGTCTATTCGCTGTGGATGTATTTCTATTTAGATGTGAATGTGCCGATTGAGCAATACCGCCTCGGCTTGGCGTTCCGCGGCTGCGCGTACGCTATTCTTGCAGCTTCGCTGATGTGGAGTCTGCACGAGAGCGTGCATGACTTGGAGCATTTCTTCATGGCGCTTTTTATCTTCAACGTCATTCACATGTACCTCGCCGGCGCATCGGGTTATGGGTTGTACACCACGCTCTTCAAGCATTTCATGGCGGACAACATGTCGAGGTACGGGGCGTACATGACGCTGACAAGCGTTCAGCCATCAGCTATCGGCAGTCAGCTTTCAGCACTCAGTCTTTCGGTCATGAGCGTGACTTTGAAGCAGATATACGGTCAGATTATATGGGTGTCTCTGTTTATGACCTCGGCGTTCCTATTGTTAGATATTCCGCGTGTCCGTACCGGCATAGAGAAAGTGCCGTACTGGCCGGTATATGGCATCAAAATGCTCACACGCGCGGGGCTTCGGAGTCGATGACGGCTTGCGAAGTGCGTGTTGCGAGTTCGGAATAGATTTGCGCTACCGGCATGTCGTCCTTGCTGATGACGTGCAGGTAGGTGTTGTTTGCGGTGTCATACATGCGGCAGATGAGGGTGTCGCCAAGGAAGGTCTCCCGCAGCCATCTGATAGTGAGGGAGCGGAGTTGGCGGTTTTGCGCAAAATCCGCAGAGACGGTCTGCATGGCGATAGAGAGGTAGGTGCGGTTGTTGACATGACCGTTGAAATCAAGATTGATCGGGTTTACGCGGTGCTCCGCTTGGCGTATAACCGTTTCTCCGGCAGGGATGCGTATCTTGGAATGTTTCTCTTCGTTTGCCAGTCCCAAGGCATTCACATCGAGCACATTGTTGATGGCGACAGGGCGGTGCGTCTCACTATCCAAGAGCGTCCAGCATCCGTGTCCGTGTGCAACCTCTATACCATCTGTTCTGCAGATTTTGAAGTCGGCGTAGAGGCGCAAACCGGTCAGTTCGCCGTTCCAGACCGTCACTTCAATCTCTTGTGACCAGAAGGCTTCGTTCTGCTCCCACCAGGCGTTGAACTCAGAGATAACCCACAGTTTGTTTTGATGCACGAGGTCAAAGGCTGCCATATGCAGACAGGACATATATCGTGCCCAACAGTCCTGATAGTACAGCAAGACGGCGTTGGGGGTCATACGATAGCAGGTATCCATGTCCGCCGCAGTAATGCTGTAACGATGTGTGTAGATGTTTTTTTCCATTCCATTAGATTAAATTAAATAAGGAGAGCGTGAACTCTCCTTTTGTTGCTCAACCAGGACTCGAACCCAGACAGACAGAACCAGAATCTGTAGTGCTACCATTACACCATTGAGCAGCTTGCATTGACACTTGCGTGACTGCGCGTTTCACGCTTGTATAACGCTACGTGTCATGCTACGCTTTCGGTCCGCAAACGCTCCGCCGGTTTACGTCCCGAGGGAACCAAACAAGAGGCTTTTGAACGAAAGCGAGTGCAAAGGTACTGCTTTTTTTTGACATGTGCAAATTTTTTTGCATTTTTTTTGTATTTATTTGCATATTCCGGTATTTTTTTGTATCTTTGCACGCTATTTATGGTTTTTATATGAGAGAATTAATAGAAAACGCGCACAATATAGTGATTTTCACGCACATGGCACCCGACGGGGACGCGATGGGTTCGTCGCTTGCAATGTGGCATTGGTGCAAAGAACAAAGGGACAATGTACAAAGTACAAAGGATAATGTACAATGTACAAAGGAGGTAACGGTAATCGTGCCGAATGCTTTTCCGGCGTTCTTCAACTGGATGCCGGGAGCGGACAAGATTCTGGTGTACGAGAAGAACCAGATGAAGTGCAATGAGATTATAGCGAAGGCTGATCTGTTTATCTGCACGGATTTCAACGACCCGAAGCGAATCGGTCCGATGGGCGAGAAGATGCTGGCCAACGGTTGCCCGAAGATACTGATTGACCACCATATATTAGTCGAAAGTCAAAAGTCGAAAGACCGCGACGAAGTCGCTCAAAGACCAAAGGAGTGGTACGACGAAAAACATGTGGATTCCGGAGCAAGTTCGGCATGCGAGATCGTGTATAAGTTAATAGCAGCTGAAAGACCGCTTGCGCTGAAAGCAGAGATTGCGACCTGTATTTATACGGGTTTGATGACGGACACTGGTAATTTCAGTTACAACTCGACGAGCGCAGAGTTATACGATATTATAGCTTCTTTATTACGCGCGGGCGTGCAGAAAGACGCCATCTACGACGCGGTGTTTAACCAGTATTCGAGTGACCGCATGCGGCTCATCGGTTATGCGTTGCACCGCAAGATGCGGATTTATCCCGAGCACCATCTGGCACTGATAACCCTGACTGCGGACGAGTTAGAGCGCTACCACCACCAGCCGGGCGACTGCGAAGGGTTAGTGAACATGCCTCTACAGATCGGCGACGTCTTTTACTCCGTGTTCATGCGGGAAGAGCGCGCCAAACCGGGTACCCCTAAATCGCGGATCCGTATCTCGTTCCGCTCGCAGGGCGACAGACCCGTGAACGTCTGGGCAAGCGAGGTCTTCCGGGGTGGCGGACATATGAACGCTTCGGGCGGCGAGCTTTTCGGAAGCATGGACCAAGCGGTAAGACTGTTTGAACAAAGCTACGGAAAGTACATAAAGAAAGATTAGACATTTTTTCACGCAATTATGAACAGGACAAGAGTCCGATATGAGTCCGATATGAGTCCGACAAAATACCGATTACGATAAAGAACATTTTAATATATACCAAATCATGAAAAAGAGTTTTTTATTTTTAGCCGCAGCGGTAATGAGCTTGAGCATGTTGGCTGTGGAGCCGCTGATGACGATTAACGGAAAGGCCATCAGTGCCGAGGAGTTTCTGTACATCTACGAAAAGAACAACCAGGCAGGCGCCATTGATCCGAAGACAATGGACGAGTACCTGGACATGTTCATCAACTTCAAACTCAAAGTAGCAGAAGCCGAGGCGAAGGGCATTGACACCACGGAGAGTTTCAAGAAAGAGCTGAAGGGCTACCGCGCGCAGGCAACCCCCAGGTACCTTCAGGACGAGGGTGCAATGGACAGCCTGATTGAGATGAGTTGGAGGCACATGGCGAAAGACCGCCGCGCGGCACACATTGCTATACAGTGTCCGATGACCGCCGACAGCGCTGCACAGGCCGAGGCATGGGAGAAGATCAACACCGCATACAACCGCATTGTAGTGGGTCATCCGATCAAAGCCAGAGGTTCGCGTGCCATGCGGTACAAGAAAGATCCGTTTGCGATGGTAGCCCGCGACATGAGCACCGACCCGAACGTGCAGGAGACGGGTGGCGAGTTAGGATGGATTACTCCGTTCCGTTATGTCTATCCGTTGGAGGAGGCGGTATATAACACTCCTGTGGGCGGAATCAGCAAGCCGTTCCGCACCCAGTACGGATGGCACATTGTGCTGGTAGAAGAAGAGATTGACCACAAAGAGGTCAAAGCCAGTCATATCATGAAGATGGTGCCGGCCGACAGTCTGGACGCCATCAAACGTGCACAGATCGACAGCATAGCCAAGATCGTGACCGGAGAGAATTTCGCCGAAGTAGCGAAAGCTGAGTCTGACGACCGCGGCAGCAGTGTGCGCGGCGGCGAGTTAGGCTGGTTCGGCAAAGGCATGATGGTGAAGGAGTTTGAGGACGCGGCGTTCGGACTGAAGACAGGCGAGATCAGTGCTCCTATCCGCACCCAATACGGATGGCATATCCTGTACAAAGAGGACGAGCGCGGAATCCAGCCGCTCGACTCGATGCGAGCACAGATCCAGCGTCAGGTACTGCGTGATGAGCGTAGCAAAGAGGCGGACAAGAGTTTCGTACGCAAGACAAGAGCCGAGTACAAACTGCCCGAAACGATGAGCGACGCAGAGGTAAAAGCCTACGCTGACGAACACTTGGAGGAGAAGTATCCGGAGCTGAGGAACCTTGTACAAGAGTACCACGACGGTATTCTGCTGTTCGAGGTATCACTGCGCGAGGTGTGGGACAAAGCGGCAAAAGACACAGCAGGATTAGAGGCTTATTTCAAGGCACATAAGAAAGAGTACACGTGGTCTCAACCGAAATGGAAAGGCTACCTCATCCAGGCCAAGAGCAAGAGCAGCGCAAGAGCCGCCAAGGCGATTGTCAAGAGCGCCAACCCCGACTCTATCCACAGCTATATCGAGCGCCGCATCAACACCGACAGCGTGAAGTACGTGAAGGTACAGCACGGTCTGTGGGAGCAGGGCAAGAACGGCGCGATAGACAAATTCGGATTCAAGGACAAGAAAGCGGAGTTCACGCCGAACGAGGCCATGCCGGAGGTAATCTGCATGGGCAAGAAACTGAAAGCCCCCGAGGTATGGAACGACGAGAAGGGCAAAGTGACGACCGATTATCAGGACTACCTGGAGGCCGAATGGATCAAGAAACTGCGCGCCAAATATCCGGTAGTAATCAATCAGGAGGTTTGGGAGAAGATTAAGAAATAGTTAGTGACAGTACTTAAAATGAAATGGCGTAATGCGATTATAGTTGCATGTGTGTTAGCGGCAGTGAATGCGGCGGCATACTTTTTGCCGGTTCGTTGGGATATGACGGACGACAAGCACTATAGTCTGAGCAAGGCGTCGAAAGAACTGCTCCGCGCAACGGATGAGCCGATTGAGGTGACGGTACTGTTAGACGGCGACCTCAATGCCGGTTTCCGGCGGCTGAAGAAAGCTACCGAGGAGACCATTGAGGAGATGGGAGTGTATGGGGACGTACGAAGGAACAATGTACGAGGTACGAAGGTAACAGATTCCTTAGGCCTGAGACCTATTGTTATCCACGAGCGGGAGCAGAACGGGAAGACGGCACAGACGACCGTATGGCCCTACGCGGTAATGGAATACAAGGGCAAGAGAGCCGTCGTGACGCTCCTGAAGAACACCCGAGGCCTCAGCGGCGAGGAGAATCTGAACGCCAGTATCGAGCAGTTGGAGTTTGCGTTCATGGAAGCGCTGCACCTGCTGCAACAGACAGAGACACCCCGCATAGCGATTTTAGAAGGGCACGGTGAGCCGGACGAGGCACACACGTATGACCTGATGAGCGCACTGAGCAAGTACTACCAAGTGGATCGGGGACAGATAGACGAAAGACCGCTTCGCTCAAAGACAAAAGACCGCGACGAAGTCGCTCAAAGACTGATTAACATTCATATCTTAGACGGGTACAAGGCGGTGCTGATCATTGATCCGCAGCGGGCGTTCAGCGAGCAGGAGAAGTTCGTAATCGACCAGTATATCATGCGGGGCGGCACGGTATTATGGGCGGTGAACGGAGTGCAGTTCAGCGAGAAGGTGCTACAGAGCGAAGGATTTACGCCTATAGTAGCGCTGGATTTGGGGCTGACGGAGATGTTTTTCAAATACGGAGTGCGTGTCAATCCGGCGTTGGTGCAGGATATACAATGCCTGCCTATACCGGTGAACGTGAGCAGCGATCCGCAAGCGCCTAATCTCCAGCCGATGCCGTGGACCTACGCGCCGCTGCTACTGACGAGTCAGGGTTCGCCTGTCACGCGTAACATGGGTCAGGTGATGAGTACGTTCGTCAGTCCGATAGATGCCGTGGGCGGCGAGGACGGCATCGAGAAACGTGTCTTGTTAGCCACCAGCACCGCCAGCCGCGTGACCGCCACACCGGGCGAAGTCGACTTGAACGACATGAATCCGGATATGAACACTTTTGTGTACCAATACGTGCCGGTGGCGGTGTCGTTAGAAGGCCGTTTTGCGAGTGCATACGCCCACCGCATAGCACCGGAAGGTATTGAGAGCGACGAAGCTATCCGCAAGACGAGTGTGAAAACCCGGCAGGTGGTGATCGGCAGCGGAAGCATATTGCTGAACGAGACCCAGAAAGGACAAGTACTACCCATGGGCTACGACCGGTACAGCGGCATGCAGTTCAGCAACCGCGATTTTGTGACGAACGCCGTTCTCTGGCTCACCGACAGCGAAGGATTGATCGGATTACGGGAGAAGAGCGTGGTGCTACGCCTGTTGAACGACAAGCGCGCACACGACAAACGCACAGAGATACAAGCCGTCAGTGTGGCGCTGCCCGTCAGCATTCTGGCGCTAATAGGCGGGATCGTATGGATCATACGGAAACGCAGATATGAAATGTGAAAAATGAGAAGTGAAAGATGAAAAGACATTCTAAGTTATTCGGACTTGTAGTCCTGTCAGTCATCCGTTTGCAGTTTTCAACACTCTTCGCACAAGAGTTGCTGAACTATCCGCTGGATACCATCAACGGCGAGGAGGTATATGTCTATCAGGTGGAGAAAAGTATAGGTCTCTACCGCATCGGCGTGAATTTCAATGTTCCGCAAGGCGAGATCGTGCGCCTCAACCCTCAGTTACGCGAGCGGGGTCTGCACTACGGCGAGACGCTCTACCTGCCGACGAAAAGGCCCGTGGTGATTGAGAGCAAGCCTCAAGTAGTGGAAACCAAGATCACAGAGACCGTAGTGCCCGCCCCCGTTCCTGCGAAAGCGGACAGCGTACAAGTGGAGCACACGGACAGTGCCGCGGTACAGGACAGTATTGTGCCTGAGAGCCGGAAAGTAGTGGAACTGGCACTCATGTTACCGTTCGAGAGCCGTCAGACCAAACGCAGCACGAACGCCGAAAGGATGATGGAGTTCTATCAAGGCGCCCTGCTGGCACTGAAAGACATACAAAATGACAGCACGTTATACAAGCTGCATGTCTATGACACGGAACGTAGCGAGCGCAAGGTACAGGCGTTGTGCGACAGCACGGAGTTAGACAGTATGAAGGCGGTCTTGGGTCTCGTTTATCCGATCCAAATCGAGCGAATGGCGGCGTGGTGCGACGCGCACAATGTGCCGCTGTTACTGCCGTTCAGCGACGATGTAGAGCTGGCAAGCCATCCGCAGGTGCTGCAGTTCAACTCCACGGACATGCAGGAAGCGGACAGTCTGTGCCAATGGATGCGCGGAAGAGTAGATAGCACGAACATCGTAATGGTAGATGTACGCGAGGCGGATTTTACTCCAGCCATACGCATGCTGCGTTCCCGGATGCGCGCAGACGATATTCCGTTCACCAGTCTGGCACTGCATGATCTGATGAACGACAGCGCATACTACGCATTAGACCGCACTCGCGAGAACCTGTTTATCCTGCACAGCGACCGCTACCAACACGTGCGTATCATTCTGCCGCAAATCGTAAAACTCAAGGAAGCAGGATACAGGATCCGGATCGTGAGCCAGTACTCATGGCAGAAAGAAGACATAGAACTGCCGCAGGTATATACCTCCATGTTTACGAAAGGCGAAGGACACGAGGCTTATGACGCCCAATGGGCACAGACATTTGTAAACGAGCACGTAGGCGAGGCTCCGAGATATGATTTACTGGGCTATGATTTAATGCGGGCATTGATCGGATGGCTGGAGGGCGAGAAAGCACACCAGGGACTGCAATCGACTATCCGATGGGAGAAAGTGAATAACGGAGGATACCAGAACGCGGTGGTGAAGGTGATTGAAAATTAAAAATTACGAATTATAGACGATACATAGTATTGATAGTGACGGGTCTGGTAACCGGTTTAACCGCACAGGCACAGCCACGGTTGGGCAACCCCGAATACTGGGTGGGTGCCCATGGCGGCGTGAGCGCAGGGACGGTGATTTTCCAACCGGCGGCAGAGAACATGACGCCTATCACCAATGCGTGCGTGTTAGGCGGTAATGCCGGACTCGTGTTCCGTTTTGCGGGACACAAATACTGCCATTTCCAGATGGAGCTGAACTACATGCACCGCGGATGGGCGCACGGCAACGAAACCATCGGACATACCTACCATAACCTGCATTACATCGAACTACCCATCCTGATGAACCTCAATTTCGGCAGTGACTTATGCCGGTGGTTCTTCAATCTTGGACCGCAGATCGGTTATTGCGTAAAGGACGAGAGCAACTATATCGAGCGTCCGTTTGATTGGGGATTAGCGGCAGGCACCGGATTCTACGTAAAGACGAAAAAAGCCGGAATCTACGAGTTGGAGGTGCGGTTTGACTACTCTTTCGGAGGTGTGGTGGGTACTACCGTAACGGACCACTATACCATGGCGAGTCCGATGGACCTGAGTATCAATATAGGCTACTACTGGCCGATAAAGAAATTTAGACAAAAGACAAAATCACACAGATATGAAAACAAATTATGAAGTACGGTATGCGTCCAACCCGATTGACGCGAAGAGTTATGACACGACCAGACTCCGCAAGGATTTCCTGATCGAGAACGTGTTTGTGAAGAACGAGGTGAACATGGTTTACTCCATGTACGACCGCATGATCGTCGGCGGTGCCATGCCGGTAGGCGAGACCCTGCTGTTAGAGGCCATCGATCCGCTGAAGGCACCTTATTTCCTGACCCGCCGCGAGATGGGTATCTTCAACGTGGGCGGCAAAGGACGCGTGATAGCCGGTGACGAGGTTTTTGAACTCGACTACAAAGAGGCACTCTACCTGGGTCGCGGCGACCGTGAAGTGAAGTTCGAGAGCGTGGATGCCAACCACCCTGCCCTCTTCTATTTCAACTCCACCACCGCCCACTGCGCATATCCGGACAAGAAAGTGACGAAAGCCGATGCCGTAGTGGCTCATATGGGAAGTCTGGAGATGTCCAACGAGCGTGATATTAACAAGATGCTGGTTAACCAAGTTCTGCCTACCTGCCAGTTGCAGATGGGCATGACGGAGTTGGCTCCCGGAAGCGTATGGAACACCATGCCGGCACACGTTCACAGTCGCCGTATGGAAGCCTATTTCTATTTCGAGGTGCCTGAGGAGCAAGCCGTTTGCCACTTCATGGGCGAGGTAGAAGAGACGAGGCACATCTGGATGAAGGGCAACCAAGCCGTACTGAGTCCGGAGTGGTCCATCCACAGCGCTGCTGCTACGCACAACTACACCTTTATCTGGGGCATGGGCGGCGAGAATCTGGACTACGGAGATCAGGATTTCAGCAAGATCACAGACTTGAAGTAACATGACGTACTTGATTATTCGGTTAGCGACACTGGGCAATGTGGCGATGACGGTCCCCGTTGTTGCCTCCCTCAGCAAGCGCTATCCGAATGATCGGTTCATCGTTGCGAGCAAGAAGAAGCTTGAGGCGATGTTCGCGCCTTTCCCCAATGTAACATTCCGTGAGGTGGACAACCACTTAGACTGGCACGGCGTGTGGACATTATGGCATGAACTAAGAGACGAAGCGGATGCCGTGATTGACCTGCAGAAAGTGCCCAGAACCATCGTGTTAGGCGCACTGATGCGACTGAGCGGCAAACCGGTGACAAGGATCCGTTACGGCAGGCTGCAGAAGCACCTGATTACCACGTTCGGTATCGGCAGGAAGCAACTGCCCTCGGAGTTCGCACGGTACAGAGAGACCTTCCTGAGAGCCGGATTAGAGACCGACGAAACTTTTGAGGAGCTGCCTAAGAATGACACGGTAGCCAAGGCCGTGACCGAGAAATTCGGTGAGAAAGAGGGACGATGGATCGGTCTGGCACCGTTTGCCAAATCGCGGTCGAACATGCTCCCCTACCGCGTGACAAAAGATATTATAGCGCAGCTGACTAAAAATGAGGAGACGAAGGTTTTTCTCTTCGGAGCCGGCAAAGTGGAGTGCGAGATGCTGCGTCAATGGGCGAAAGTCTTTCCCCGGACGGAGAGCGTGGCAGGCAAGCTACAACTGAAAGAGGAACTGGAACTAATGCGCCGTTTGGATGTCATGATTTGCATGGACAGCGCCAACCAGCACTTAGCGAGTTTAGTCGGATTGAGAGCCGTCAGCGTATGGTGCGCCACGGATCCGATCATCGGTTTTGCAGGCTGGAAGCAAAATCCGGCGGATATTATCCACCGCCATGATTTACGATGCAGGCCCTGCACGTGCCACGGAACAAACCATTGCAGGTATCGGAACTATGCCTGCAGACAGTTAGAAGCAGAAACAATAATTGAACATATATGAGTAAGATCATTTCATTAGCAAACCAAAAAGGAGGCGTGGGCAAAACGACGACCTCCATCAACTTGGCGGCAGCATTAGCCAAGCAAGGCCGGAAAGTGCTGCTCATTGATGCCGACCCGCAGGCGAACACCTCGTCCGGTCTGGGGATTGAGATCCGCGAGTTGAGCAACACGATATACGAGTGTTTGGTGAACGGAGTAGATCCCCACGCAGCCATTGTACCGACAAGCACCAAAGGACTGAGCATGATCCCCAGCCACATTGATCTGGTGGGGGCGGAGATAGAGATGCTGAACATGGAGCACCGCGAGCTGCTATTGAAGAATATCCTGAATCAGGTACGCGACGAGTACGACTATATTCTGATTGACTGCAGCCCGTCATTAGGTCTGATTACCGTCAATGCGCTGACAGCGAGCGACAGTGTGATTATCCCCGTACAGTGCGAGTTCTTTGCATTGGAGGGCATTGCGAAACTACTGAACACCATCAAAATCATCAAATCAAAGCTGAACCCGCAACTGAAAATTGAGGGTTTTCTGCTGACGATGTTCGATAACCGCCTGCGACTGAGCAATCAGGTCTATGAAGAAGTGAAACGCCATTTCGGTGACTTGGTATTCAATACCGTTATTGCGCGCAACGTACGCCTGAGTGAGGCTCCTTCTCATGGAGTATCGGTTCTGGAGTACGACGCTACCTCAAAGGGTGCGAAGAACTATACTGCTTTAGCGAAAGAACTGATCAACAGGCAAAAGTAGACAAAAGACTATGAAAAAGATGACAGGACTTGGGCGAGGATTAGATGCGTTAATCGACACCTCGCATGTAGATACCAACGGTGGCAGTTCGATCTCGGAGATTGAACTCAGTGCCATTGTAGCCAACCCCGACCAACCGAGGCGGAACTTCGACGAAGAGGCGCTGCAAGAGTTAGCCGATTCAATCCGTGAGCACGGAGTGATCTCTCCAATCACGCTGCGTGACAACGGGGACGGCAGTTATATGATTATCGCCGGTGAGCGCCGTTTCAGGGCAAGCAAGATAGCCGGCTTGGAACGCATCCCCGCCTATATCCGCACTGCCAAAGACGAGCAGGTGATGGAATGGGCGTTGATAGAGAATATCCAGCGCGAGGATCTGGATGCCATCGAGATCGCATTGGCATACCAACGCCTCATGGATGACTACGACCTGACTCAGGAGCGGATGGCTGAACGCGTGGGCAAGAAACGCGCTACGGTAGCCAACTATCTGAGACTGCTGAAGTTACCGGCTGAGATACAGGTAGGTATCAAGGAGAAGAAGATAGAGATGGGGCATGCCCGCGCCATCCTGGGTTCTCCGTCCGCCGAACGGCAGTTGGCTCTCTATCAGCGGATATTGAAAGAAGGGCTGTCGGTGCGCAAAGTGGAGGAGTTGGCACAAGAAGATAAAAAAGTAGAAAGCCGGAAGTCGAAAGACAAGAGAGAGAACCCCTACGCCTCGTTGGAACAAGAACTATGCGCAGCAAGCGGACTGAAAGTGAAGATCCAGGAGGGTAAAGTAATCATCGCTTTTGGCGATGAAGAAGAGTTGGCCCGTATAGCTGACAGGCTGCATTGAAACGGATTGTCACCATATTACTGTTGGGCGTTCTGGCACTACCGATGATGGCGCAACAGGACAGCACGAGCACCTGGTTCCAGAAACCGGATGCCGGCAAGGCAGTGTGGTTAGGCGTCATCTTCCCGGGAGCCGGGCAGATATACAACAAATCGTATTGGAAACTGCCGATTGTATATGGTGCTTTCATGGGCTGTGGGTACGCCGTGAGCATGATGCAGAACCGCTACAGCGGCTACAAAACGGCTTATCTGGATCTGTATAAAGATGTGCAAGCCGGAACGGTAGGAACCGATGCGAGCAAGAGTTATATCGCCGTCATGCCGGATGGATATGATATGGACCGTGTGGGTGGAGCAAGCACCTGGATGAATACGCTGCAAAGCCGGCAGAACACCTACCGGCGCTATCGAGACTACTCGATTTTAGCTACCGTGGTGGTATATGCGCTGAGTCTGATAGACGCCTACGTGGACGCACAGCTCTTTGATTTCGACATCTCGCCGGACTTGACGCTTAACGTAGAGCCGCAGATATATTATGATTTACAGCACCAACAGAGTGCGGAATTAAAATTAGCCATTCAATTTTGAGAAAGATTCTTAGTATTATATTCATTGTGTGCGTCTCGTTATGTATCCGGGCGCAAGTGGCAGCGGAGAGGCAAGACAGCCTGCAGGCTGACAGCATGAGCGTAGAGTCGTTGGAGTTAGTGCCGCTGACCGTTGCCGACAGTCTGGCGGCGGAAGACATCAGCGCCGAGGAGGCTCCCGTAACACCGTTCTATAAGTTATGGAACGACAGCAGTCTGACGGATATAGAGATGCGGACACTGGATTGGAGCCTGCAGTGGTTGGATACTACCGACTGTGTTGCCGTGCATGACACCACCACTCTGCCCGATTCGGTTTACATGGCACGGTTGCAGGCTCTGCCATGTGTGATTGAGTTGCCGTACAATGAGCGCGTACGCGCGTTCATATTAAGATATGTCAAACGCAACCCCAAGCAGGTAGCGCGCATGATGAGGATGAGCGAATATTATTTCCCGATCTTCGAGGAAGCGCTGGATCGGTACAAACTGCCTCACGAACTGAAATACGTGCCTATCATCGAATCCGCACTCAATCCGGTTGCCCGTTCGTATGTCGGAGCCGCAGGGTTATGGCAGTTCATGCCGGCTACCGGCAAGCTCTTCGGACTGGAGATCAACTCGCTGGTAGATGAGCGCATGGATCCGATCAAGTCCACCGAAGCGGCATGCCGGTTCCTGAGCAGCGTATATGGTGTTTACCGGGATTGGAACTTGGTCATCGCTGCCTACAACTGCGGAAGCGGCAATGTGAACAAAGCGATCCGGAGAGCCGGAGGCAAGCGCGATTTCTGGTCCATATACCCGTATTTACCGCGGGAGACAAGAAACTATGTACCGATCTTCATTGCCGCCAATTATGCGATGAACTATGGTCAAGAACATGGCATATGCAAGGCTCCGATGGAGAAAATCATGATTACGGACACTATCCAGACCACCCGGCGGCTCCATTTACAACAGGTTAGTGAGAGTTTGGGTATCACGATGGACGAATTGCGGCGGTTGAACCCGCAATACTCACGGGATATATTGCCGGGCGGGAAAAACTACGCGCTATGTTTGCCTGCCGACAAAATAGGATTGTTCATCGATCAGGAGGATAGTATCCGGGCATACAAGGCGGACAGCCTCATTAATAACCGGCGGGCAGAAATCGATTTAGCGAAAGTAACGTCCGTCAGCGGTGCTTACAGAGTTAACGGAGTAACGTATTACAGGATCAAGAGAGGCGACACTTTAGGCGGTATTGCCAAGAAATTCCACTGTTCCGTGAAGCAGCTCAAACAGTGGAACGGGCTGAAGAGCGATGCTATCCGCGAAGGCAAGAAACTAAAGATTTGCAAATAATTGACAGTTGGAAGAGGTTAGAAAGCAATATTACTCCCTCCGCGAGACGGAGAAAGAGACGGGTGTCCCCGCCTCTACGCTGCGGTATTGGGAGCAACAGTTTGAGGTTCTCAATCCACGCAAGGACGGACACGGGAACCGTTACTACACCCGCGAGGATCAGGAGGTCGTCAAACGAATCAAATATATCCGCGACGAACTGAAGATTACGCGGCTGGAGGCTATCCGCCGGGAGTTACATTCCAACAGCAAGCACTCCGACGAGCGCCAGGCTGCCTTGGAAATTCTCTTACGCGTCAAAGACGAATTATGTGAAATACGCAAAATGATTAAGCAATGAAGATAGATTGGAAAAGAATGGCGCCTTATGTAGTGGCGTTAGTAGTATTCATAGGGTTTGCTATGGCCTATTGTTCTCCTGTTTTAGAGGGGAAAGTATTATATGCGGGCGATACGATGAACTGGTTAGGAGCCGCCAATGAGGCTTTGGAATACAAACAAAGCATGGGCGAAACAACATGGTGGACCAACTCCATGTTCGGTGGTATGCCGACATACCAGATTACGGGAAGAATGCCTTCGGGAGAGATTAAAAACAAGGTGGCACAAGTTTTCCGCTTGGGATTTTACGGTGAAAAGGAAGCGATAGGTTTATTATTCGCCTATTTCTGCGGTTTCTTTTTGATGTTGCTTTGTTTCGGCGTTAATCCTTGGCTAAGCATCATTGGCGGTTTTGCCATAGGACTGAGCAGTTATTTCCTGCTCATCATACCTGCCGGACACTTGACTAAAGCGACCGCCATCGGGTTCCTTGCACCGATGATAGGAGGGTTCTATGCCATTATGCGGCGCAAGTACTGGTTGGGCGCTCCGTTAATGTTATTATACGGTTTCTTGGGTATCACCTCCCACCCGCAAATGAGTTATTACATCGCAATGCTTATCGGCGTCATGGCGTGCGCGGAAATATACATTCTCATCCGCGACAAGCAATGGAAAGAGTCCGCGGTATCCATTGGCGTATTGGTAGTATGTCTGGGGATGATCTTAGGGACACGGTGGAGTTGGATGGAGATGAACCAATCCTACCTGAAGGAGACCATGCGCGGCGGACACAGTGAGTTAACCAAAGAACCAAGTGACCAATCACCAAGTAGCAAAGATGCAGGTTTGGATATCAAATATGCCACGGACTGGAGTTACGGCAAAGGCGAAACGATGACCCTTCTCATTCCAAACTGGGAAGGTGGTGCGAGCGGATACAACTTGGGCAAAGACAGCCAACTGAGCCAAACCATGCGCAAACAGGGCGTGCCCAAACGCGATGCAGAGCAGTTCTGCTCCCATGCGCCGACTTATCATGGCGAAAAAGCGTTCACCAGCGGAGCTGTGTATGTCGGGGCGATTGTCTGTTTCCTGTTCTTATTAGGCCTGCTGATTGTTCCCGGCCCCTATAAATGGGCATTGCTGTTCGCCACACTGATGTCCGTTTTCTTGGCATGGGGAAAAAATATGATGTGGTTGACGGAGTTGTTCTTCCATTATTTCCCAATGTACAACAAGTTCCGCGCTGTGGAATCCATTTTAGTGGTGGCGGAGATTACGATGCCCCTGTTGGGCTTCTTGGGATTACAGAAGATTGTCAACGGAGAAGTGGAATGGAAGAAGTTACGCACCGGACTCTTTATCGCTGGAGGTGTAACCGCTGGTCTTTGCCTTTTTGCAGTACTCTTTGCCGGATCATTCAACATGACGAGCACTTATGACGCTCAATGGAAAGGACAAGTACCGGAGTGGTTGTACAGCGCTGTTCTGGATCAGCGCGTAGCAATGCTCAAGAGCGATGCTTGGCGCAGTCTGTTGTTTGTAGCCTTAGGCTTTGCATTGACTTATTGGTATGCGTGGAAAAATCAAATCACCAATCACCAAGCACCAAGCACCAGTCACATATTATACGCAGGCCTTGCCGCGTTAATATTGGCGGATATGGTCCCTGTCAACAAACGCTTCTTCAATAATGACAATTTCGTCAAGCCCAAAGAGGGAGACGCCTATTTTAGAATGCAGCCGTGGGAAGAGCAGATATTGCAGGACAAGAGTCTGGATTACCGCGTGTTCAATCTGAACACCAATACCTTCAATGATGCACGCACGAGTTACCGTCTCAAATCTATCGGTGGATACTCGGCGGTCAAACTGCGCAGGTACCAGGATCTGATTGATCAGCATATCAGCAAGATGAACTGGAATGTGCTGAACATGCTCAATACCAAGTATATAGTCACGCAGCGGGGTGTGGTACAGAATCCCGATGCGATGGGTAATGCGTGGTTTGTAGAGAACGTGCAGTTTGTACCTACCCCGGATGACGAAAGTGCTGCGCTGAACACGCTTGATCTCCATAAGACAGCCGTAGCGGACGAGAAATTCCGCGAGGTTCTGACATGCGCCGGGATGCCTAACGAGGGCGATGAGATTACCATGGTATCCTATGCGCCCAACAAATTGGAATATACGGTTCATACGGGCTCTGACCGCATAGCTGTCTTCTCCGAGATCTATTATCCCGAAGGCTGGCATCTGTATATTGACGGCCAAGAGAAAGAAATAGGACGCGTTGATTATATCCTGCGTGCAGCAGTTATACCGGCCGGTGAGCACCAGATACGCATGGAGTTTGTTCCTACCTCTCTTGCGTGGGACAGATGGAGTTACGCTTGTGCCGTTCTGTCGCTGATTATCGCATTGGGCGGTATCACCTATCCGCTTTGGAAAAGCCTGCTTAAACGGCAGAAATAAATCCGAGCAGGCCTCTGGACACATTTGCACGGAATTGAACCAGTTTCCATCCTTTCACGGGGTGGAAATTGATTGTATATAGGCATAGCAAAACGATTGTACCGCCCCATTTGACACACTCCGAAAAGAGGCGTTTCGCATATTTCGAGCGCGAGATAGCCAAGGTTCGCTGGCGCTCGCTGATACCTATCTGTAGAGTCAGACGGTCGAAATAGTTTTTTTTCAATTTGGCTTGCGGGATTATATGGTGCAGAATAGGAGTCGGCAGATAAAGAATCTGCATGTTAAGAGCGTGCATCTTGTCAAAGATATCTTTTTCCTCCGATCCCATGAGGTTACCGCCTTTGCGCCCGAGTGCTGTATTAAAGAGCCCTACTTGGTCAAATACGGACTTGCGATATGCGGCATTGCCACCTCCCGGATAACGGCCATGCGGATACTCACGTACCTCTTTCCCGTAATTCATCCATGCCGTCAGAAGGGCTTTCGTATAGGGCGTCATCCAGTCCGGCTCCGCAGTCTCGTAAAGCGGCTCTATCGGTCCGCCGCACGCCATCGTCTCAGGATGAGCGGCAAACCACTCCGCATAGGTTCGCAGATACCATGTATCTACCAGCGCATCGTCATCTATATAAACAATAATATCTCCTTGCGCCTCTTTAATTCCGCGGTTCTTGGCAGCAGAAAGACCTTGCTCGGGTTCTGTTGTATAGCGGAATTGCACATCCGTATGAGCCGCAGCGAACATCTCGCATACCTCACGCGTGTTATCCGTGCAGTTATTATCTACCAAGAGAATTTCATATTCATTCTTTGGCAAATCATTCGCAGCAATACTCTCCAACAAAGGGCGTATATACTTCGCCCGGTTATATGTACAAATGATAGCTGTTAGCATATATTCTCTGATTGGATAATTTCTCTTATTTCATTTATAATCTGTTTGCCTCGACGGGCATTTATGCGGATGGATTCTTCACATAGACCTTATTTATGTCCGTTATTCTCATTCCTTGTTTTTGCGCCCGCGTACACGGTTCTTGTTCTGCTTGATCAATTCTAACTCTTCCATCGTCTTGTAAAGCGGTTCTTGCATAAAGGTTTTCAACGGCTCTACATAACCCAGAGCAAGAGCCAAATCAATATATTGCCGCAGGGAAATAGCATATTGCTGTTCAAACCGGGCGATAGTGGGAGCCGGTACACCCGACATCTCCGCTAAAGTTTGCCTTGACAATCCCTTCTCCAAACGTCGTGCCCGCAACCGCTCTGCCAATTGTTGCATCAACTCTGCCGATGATATTTCATTAAAGGAATAATTCATTTATAACAAACAGAATAATATGCGTTATTAAAAGAATAATTGATTTACTTATACTATATTATTCAATAAATTCACTGCAAAGATACTGTTTTTTTCTGATATATGCAAATATTTCTATTACAAACTATGAATTTAATTAATTTCCTGCTCGGTTATATGTACATATGCTTGCAGTTAACATTTGGTCAGATACTTATCTAATAACTGCTTGACAATATGTTCTTTTCCATCTGCAACTCGCTTCCAACAAGAGCCATTGATCGTGTGAAGCCACGCATGGTGATCGATGTATTGTACCATATCGCCGTGGTAGTCATCGCCCTCCCGTATAGCCACCTGCTCCACTATCGGGAATAGTAACTCATTGCGTTCTAATGTTCGGTAATAGTTGTGCCAGATAGAACCACCTGTGTCCATATATATGGCATCATCCGATTGTGTGGGCATGAAATCTAAAGAAGCGGGAGATATGCTTTCTGTTCGAAAAAAAGCCATCCCCGGCCATATATACCATGCGGCTCCACGCTCTCGCAATACGCCATATACGTTCTGGGTCACCAGATGATGAACTATACTATACTGCGCGATAGGGAAAAGGTCATGATCTATAAAAGCCGTTATGGCTGGTTGACGTTTTGAAAGCACCCTCCTGCAAAGATAATTCAATACCGCCGCGTGCGAATAACTCGTGCCTATGTAATTAAGATAATCTTTCGGCATGGAAATATAACTGATCTCATGCTCACGACAGAACTGCTCTATGGCAGCACGCACCGATGGCTCGGTGGAGTTATCCGCAACGATATAGGAGTAGTTGTCCTGAATATTTTTCCGAATCAGTTCATATTGATAGCGGATAATATCTGCATTATTGAAGGCCACCACAACAATATCCACATGATTTTTCTCTCGAATGGGTTCAAGAGACATATTAATTAATTTACGTGGCCGCTTCAACAAGGTCATCCGCTCCAAAAGGCGCACTATTGTTCTAAATATCTTTCTTTTTAGTGTCATTTAGGCTACTTATAAATTTCAGTATTTCTTCACTTGCGTTCTTTTGTATCGTCTTTCCCCAGAACTTCCGGAGAAGGGCTTGTTTGTCTTCTTGCGGGGGAGACATAATTGCCGGAATCCAATACTTGAAGAAGTTGCTCAAAAGAGGTTACTTTCTTTCCTGCTACATTTTCGTCAAAAGGATAGTAGAAGTCCCTTTCACGCACATATATCCCGTGCATCAGCATCCATGAAGAGGGTATGTTTCAGTTTCTTTAACGCTCAGGATATTCCTATTTGACGGAGACGTTTCAGCATAAATTAATATAACTTTCTAAATGATCGTTCTTTAGAGTGTACTATTCGCGTTTTGTAACCATTAGCGGTCCAATTCTTAATTGGAGTCATATATGAATCTGAATAAATGGCACGCAACCATCCATCAGTATCTACTGGCATATAAACTTTGAGTCCGAGAAATTCTCGACGTTCAAAATCACAAATAGGTACATAACTTCTATCACACGGAAAACCATCTGTTACGTTCGCATCCTTCCAATCTTTTGTTTCATGCTTGCGCTGGATTACAGAGTATAAATCATTCCCTTCTTTAATATAAATAAATATATCCAAGTGCAGTTTACGATACTCATAAGTTTCTTCCACCACTTGACCTGTAGATCCTATATAATTCTGACGAAGCAAATGGAAACCTGCGTTTCCCATTCGCTCATGCAAATCTGCAGGCAACTCATCTTCCAGCACACCTAAATCAATATCTGGATCATAAGAAATAAAACCGTGTTCACGATAGGCGCCCAATAGACATCCATAGGTCAAAAAAGCGTGTACACCCATTTGCGTAAAGACATCATCTGCTGCCCTCAGCATCATCAAGCCGTCTTTGCGCATTCGCCGAGCCTGAACTTCAAACTTCACTTTATTGATTAACTCTACAACGGGTTTATAGAGTCCAAAACGCACTAATATCTTAACTATTAAGTCTCTCATTGGTTAATATGTCCCATCCCCCACTCTAACACCATGTCTATCGCAGGAGTTGATAATTTATTGATATGTGCTAAATCCTTAATTAACTGCAGTCCGTACGGAAAATCTTCAGTAAAATATCTACTGGTAAAGTCCGGAACCCAGCCTTCTTCATCATGCTTCATAGGAGCAAGTATTCCTTTGAAAGCGGCAATGGAAGTTAATTTTTGTGTTAATTCTTTCGGATTACTGCTTTCATAATATGTGAGTACATTGGGAATATGGGCATTATAGCATTGGCATAATTGCTGAAACTCATCATCCATTGCCACATATAATTCAGAAGAAGCGTCGTCCCACTGCTCATAAAACAATATAGGCTGAGGGCTATGCTCTGTTTCGCGATCATGCCAAAGACTATATAAACGGGATGTATGCAGTAAAGGGTTGCTATTAGATAGTATCGCTTCCCATTTATTATTTAGTTTATGAACAGGTGTTCCTAACCAAGTTGACCACAACTCTATAAAGGAATCTTCTATATTTTCTATTGCCATAAAGAGTTCTTTTTTATAGCCTAACAAATCTGCCGTTCTTCCATATTCGCGAACCCTCGCTATAAAAGGTACTCTTTGAAATCCAAATAGTATCGCATTTGCACCTAATATTTCACCTGCATTTTGGAAGAATCCTGTACTGGACACAACACTTCCAACAGGCTTACCTTGCGCATACGGACGGATTTTCAGAAGCGTTTCTCTAATCAGATATCCGGGTAGGCAAAGCAATATAATATCACTCTCTGGGATGACATCGGAAGCCTTGCTGCTTATCTTGCTTATTTCTGCAATATAATTTTTCCCATTGGAATCTATAGCAGACACAGAACCAGCCCAAGCCTTAGGATGACCTGTTAAAATATTTATCTTTACTTCGTCGTGACTGCCTAAAACAGCAGCCATTACGTGCCCTAAAGATCCTCCGCCACAGATACAAATAGTTTTCATAATTGCTTCAATGCTTCAATCAGTCGGTTGTTATCTTTCGTGTCACGGACGGCAAGGCGGATGAACGGAGCACCGCATTTGTTTGTGCAGTCCTTGATTAGTATCATGTGTTCGCGCAAAAGCCGTACAGCCAACTCGCGGGGAGAATGAGAAGACTTGACTTCGCATAGCACATAATTAGCCTCGGTAGGCAGAACACATAGGTATGGGATAGTTTGCAGTTCTGCCATAAAGCGGCTTCGCTCGGCACGGAACTCATCCATTGCCTGCTTATAGGGTTTCTCGTATTTGCCCAATATCTGCATAAAGAACTCTCCAAAAGAGTTGATGTTCCATATACTGAGTTTGGAGCGAACGGCAGACATCAGTTTCGTATCGGATGAAGCCATTACGCCTAACCGCAATCCCGGTACACCATACGATTTGGAGATACTTTTCATCACGATGAGGTTAGTATATGATTCCAGAATATCGTTTGCAAAGAACGTAGGATGCTCTGTTGAGAAGTCTATAAAACTCTCGTCAATTATCAACTTGATTTGTCTCGATTGACACCATTCCGCCAAACGGGTACAATCCTTATAGGAAATATAGTTACCGGAAGGGTTGTCGGGATTGATAAGCACAAGTGTCTCTATTCCTTTGCCTGCAAAATAAGCCATTAACTCATCTGCTGAATAACTGAAATCAAGTGCTTTAGTTTGGTAAAATACCACTCTGTCTTGCGGCAAACGGTTCGGATATTCCTCAAAGGTCGGACGGACTACTCCCACGTTGCCTTGCAGAGTATTCATTAAGGCATTGATCAACTCTGCCGCTCCGTTGCCGACTGCGATATATTGCTGCTCTACGTTGAAGTTCTTGGCTGCCAGCAAGTCATTCACACGCTGACCCGAGGGATACTCAGTCAAGAGCCTTTGGAAACTGGAAGCCAATTCATCTTTCAGGCGCTGGTTCGGAAAATAAGGATTGACCAAGTAGCAGAAATCCAACATGTGCGGATACCTCCAATAACCGCCATAGCGTGAGCAAAGCAAGTCGTACTGCCTATCCGTAAAGATAGATTCCGCTATATCCAAATCCTGCACATCGTCTATCTCGTACCATTGTTCCCCTGCTAATGGCAATGCTCTCATGCCGGAATTATCGAGCATGGTAATGACACGAAGAACTTGCTCATAGTACTCGTTGTTACCCATCGCCGCACTATACGCTTCCAAGAACGGGACATACATATGTTGCGAAAAAGACTGCGAAAACTTATAGACATTTACGGTCTTGTAGTATTGCGGTATTTCGTCATAACGGAATTGGCTGTTAGGAATAAAACGCAAAATACGATTCTCATCATCCAAAGTGACCACTGTTCCATCCATCCAACTCTCGTATTTGTCCACCAATGCCAAATCCGGGTATGGATGGCTGACTAATTTGGTCAATACGGCATCCTCCATGATTATATCGGACTCCAAAAGCAACGTGTCTTGCTCACACATGTAATCCTTAGCCAGATAGAGTGAATAGATATTGTTCGTCTTATCATAGACAGGATTTTCCACAAAGCACAACGGAGTCTTGGTCTCAATCGTAGCCAGATAATCCTTCAACTCTTGCGCTTTGTAGCCGATTACCATGACCACTCTGTCCAAATTCAGTTTGTCCAATTGGTGCAAAAGACGCTCAATGAGTGTTACGCCACCCACTTTGACCATACATTTGGTATTGTCTCGGGTGTACTTACCGAGACGTTTGCCCATTCCTGCTGCTAAGATGATTGCTTGCATAATTGCTTTCCTGTATTCTTGGTTCTCTTTTTCTATTCCCCGGCATCGGATGCCGGCATTGCTTCGTTCATTTTGCAGGATACTGTCCCGCTTTTCTTTGTCAGATGCTACGAGCGTCAGCTCGGAGATTCTCATATTATTTTTTGTCCTTTTTTATTTTCTTCGAACGCTGTGCTCAAAAATTCAACATTAGTGATACTTGGTTATTCTTAGTTATTCTTAGTGATTTTTAGTCATCATAGGTACTAAACCGGACCCGTATAAGGGTCAACGGCTATCCGGACACTACACGAACGCCATCCGATTGTTACCCATCTACTACCATCAGTGATAAAAACGTGTTCCCGGTAAACAGGAGAACGAATCAACCACGCCCACCACGGCTGACGGCTGATTGCTGACTTCTGACGGCTCCACTACAATCAGGGTGTGGATGGAGTGATGGTTCATCATCTCGCCCGCCTCCACGATCTTCGCATCCTTGCTGATGGTCTTCGGGTTGCGGGACATGATCTCTTCAACCTTCGTATCGAAGAACGCTTTACCCAACCGTTGCATCGCCCTGCGTATATCACCGTCTGTTATTATTCCTACAAGAATGCTTGCCAATGAAGGGTCGGGGGTAGGCCTTTTCTCCACCACAATCCCTATTCCAAGCGTACCTTTCGTCACAATCTCGATAGCTTCGGACATAGGCATCTCGGGCGTAAGGAACGGCAGATTCTCGGTAAACATCACATCTTCCACTTTCGCAAGCAGTTTGCGTCCCAAGTCTCCACCTGGGTGAAGCATCGCGAAATCGGTCGGTTGGAAATGCGTGACCTCTATCAGCGCACAAGCGAGTGCGTCGCCCATCGCCAACGTTGCGGTTGTGGAAGCCGTCGGAATAAGGTTCAGCGGATCCGCCTCACGCTCTACGGATATATTGAGATGCACCGCCGAATACTTGGCTAACAGCGAAGAATCGTTACCCGACATGCCGATAATAGGTATCTGTTTGGATTGGATGAGCGGCAGGAAACGCAACAACTCTTCCGTTGCACCCGAATAGGAGATAGCGAGCACAAGATCATCCGAACCCAGCATCCCTAAATCGCCATGGTAGGCGTCCAGAGGATTGAGGAAGAAAGCCGGCGTACCTGTCGAAGCCAGAGTCGCTGCTATCTTGGAGCCTATATGCCCCGACTTGCCGACACCCGTTACTACAACCTTGCCCTTGCAGGCACGGAGCATTTCAACCGCCCGGAGAAAGTTCTCGTCCACCCGTGATACAAGTGCTCGGATAGCTGCTGCCTCACACTCCAGACACTCCGCTGCCCGTTCTACAATATGCGAATATTCATTATTCATTGATCATTATTCATTATCTTCGTGAACGCAGCAGTCATGTTCGACCACGCGTATTTGGTTTTCTCTTTTTTCAAATACTCTGTATAAGACGCTTGACGCTCATTCGTGAAATAGTCCGAAACATTCTCGGCGATAGCCCGCGCGGACGGCTCGCAGGCATAACCCATCCGATGGTCGTGGACTATCTCACCCAAACCGCCCACGTTCGTTACCAGCATCGGTTTCTCGAAGTGGAACGCCACTTGCGTCACGCCCGACTGCGTAGCCGATTTATACGGCTGCACGATCAGATCGGCTGCTCCGAAATACTTGCGGAGGTCGGCATCGGGGATGAACTCATTACGCAGAATAACCCGTTCGTCAAGTCCATTCGCAGTTATCTGAGCGCGGTATTTGTCTTCATGCTCGTAGAACTCGCCGGCGATAATCAGTTGCAATTCAGGGAGCCGGTCTTTCACTTTTGCAAAGGCATCAAGGAGCAAATCAAGTCCTTTATAGGCACGCACTAATCCGAAGAAAAGCATATAGTTCTTCTTGGGGTCTAAGCCCAATGCCTTGCATGCTTCCTCTTTCGTCATCCGCTCACCGTAATGGTCATAGATGGGATGCGGGGAGAACGCCTTTGGTTTAATTGAGAGTTGAGAACTGAGACTTGAGGATTCTATCTTTTCAATATCTTTTAACACACTGTCAGAAAGCGCCACAAAACCGTCTTGGGAAGCCACAAAATAGGGAGCAAAGAGTTTATCCAGTACGGAGGGTTCGTGGGGCATCATATTGTGCACCAAAGCGATTGCCTTGGTTTTTCCATTACGCCTTGCAATACGGGATATTAGTCCGTACGCAGGGGCGAAGAACGCCATCCAATAGCAGCATATCAACAAATCGGGTGCCGCTTTTCTGATTTGTTTTCCCACCTTCAGCCAATTCAACGGATTGCAGGAATTGAGCACACGGCGGACGTTCAGGTCCTTTGGAGCATTTTCTGCCGAATATTGCGTCTTGCCTGGAAAGAGGAACGAGGGGTATTGGAGCGTAAAGGTCCACACTTCCACTTCGTGCCCTTCTTCTGCGAACTGTCTTGCCAGACGCTCATTGAACGTCGCCAGTCCGCCACGGTAAGGATAAGCAGTTCCTAAAAGTATGATTTTCATAAGTCTTCGCGATAGGTTATTTTACGGTTTTGCTCTTCGCCCGGAACTATATATACCGGTATCTCCGGGCTGTAATGATGGAGGATGCCGATATCATCTGTCGCAGCAATATTGCCTTGTTCTACGGCTTTGCGGAAAGTCTCAGCAATGGTCTCCAAATGGAACGCCTGAGGCGTTTGTGCTCTCCAGACGGTCTCGCGCGGAGGCATGGAGGTCAGGCGGTTATGGTCGGTTATATAGATCGTGTCCGTAGAGGGCACCGCCACCGTGACGGCTTCGTGCTCCTCCAGCGCCTGGCACACATCCGCAATGATACGTTGGGATACATACGGTCGCGCCGCATCGTGGAGAAGTAGCGAAATGCATCTGCCAGGTTTGGCGGATTTCATGTACGCCTCTACGGCATGCCGGGACGACTCCCATCGCTCTGCCCCTCCGGGGATGATTGTGGTCACTTTCCGCCAATCATTCACTTGGCATAGCTCCTGCATGACGGATATATGGTCAGGGTGCATCACCACAGCTATCTCGTCAATGCTCGGCGCAAGCTCAAAGGCATCAATCGAGTGCTCTATGACAGACCGCCCGTCAGCGAGCGGCAGCAGCTGTTTCGGGGTGTTGCCTCCTACTCTGCTGCCAATCCCTCCGGCTAATATGACTGCTATATGTTTCAAACTTCCTAATTTTCAAACTAAGGCTTTGCCTCAAACTTTCAAGCCTGCGAGTATCACATCCGCTACCTCACGGATGGCACCTTGTCCGCCGGAGATGCTGAGGATATGAATATCCGCCTTGGCTCCCGAGGATTTGGTGATCGCTTTGACCTCGGGTCTTGCATTGGCTGGGCAGTAAGGGTGACCTACGGCGCGGAGAATATCCACGTCGTTGATGTCATCGCCCACATAGCAGACATCCATGAGACTGATATTCAGTTTGGCGCAGATGCGTTCCGCCGCCTGAAGTTTGGACATCGGAGGCAGTTCGTTGACGGCAAACCAGGAGGATGAGGTAAAGTCGTAGCGCGTTACAATCTTTCCTACCTTGCTACCTACACCGAGGTAGAGAAAATCGACTCCGAGCTTCTCCGCACGCGCCTTGACTATGGGCGATTGCTCGGAGGTGAGAATACCGCAAGGAATACCGGCCTGCCGGAGCAGAACCATTCCCATTCCGTCATACACACAGAAACGCTTGAGTTCCTCGCCGTGCGCGGAATAATACATGGCGCCGTCGGTGAGACACCCGTCTACATCTGTGAGAAATAATTTTACCATTTCGTATTTCGTGATTTTAAATCTTTAATTCTCAAAAGCGTTCCATCCCTGGGCTTTGAGGGCAATCTCTTCACCGTTGCGCCCGATCAGGTTGCAACCGTACTCGGGTTTGGTGATATGCCCGATTATATAGAGGTCGTCCACGGGAATCAGTTTCTCGTAATCGTCCAGAGAGCAGGTAAAGAGCAGTTCGTAGTCCTCGCCGCCGTTGAGCGCACAGGTGACGATATTGAGGTTCATCTCCTCTGCAAGCGCCGCCGCCTGATAGTCGATGGGCAGTTTGTCCTCATAGACGCAACACCCAGCACCGGACTGGGTACAGATGTGCAGCAGTTCGGAGGAGAGACCGTCCGAGACATCCATCATCGCGGTGGGCTTGACTCCCGCCTTACGGAGCGATTCGAGGATGTCACGCCGAGCCTCGGGCTTGAGTTGGCGTTCGAGAAGGTACTCACGTCCCTCAAAAGCGGCGTGAGCCTTCTCTTCATCGCCCACAAGGCGCTCTCGCTCAAGCAGCTGGAGCCCCATGTACGCCGTGCCGAGGTTGCCGGAGACGCAGATGAGGTCGTTCAGTTTGGCGCCGTTGCGATAGACAATATCCTTCGCCGGCGCTGTTCCGAGGCAGGTGATGGAGATCGTGAGACCGGTCATGGAAGCGCACGTGTCACCTCCGACAAGATCGACATTATACCGCTCGCACGCCAGACGGATACCGGAATAGAGAGCGTCTATATCTTCAACCGAAAAACGCTTTGAGATACCGAGCGAGACGGTGATCTGCGTCGGCGTGCCGTTCATGGCATAGATGTCCGAAAAATTGACCACAGCCGCCTTGTAGCCGAGGTGTTTGAGAGGTACGTACTCTAAGTTGAAATGAATCCCCTCCAGCAGCATGTCTGTTGTCATAAGGACTTTCTTCGAGCCGAAATCCATGACGGCACAATCGTCTCCGATACCTTTCTTGGTCGAAGGCTGGACCGTCTTGAGGTCCTTGGTAAGATGTTTGATGAGTCCGAACTCACCGTATTTAGCAATTTCTGTCATAATCACACATAATGGGCATGCAAAGGTACGAAAATAAATTGAAAATTGAAAATTGAAAATTGAAAATTAATAAAAATGGCACTCTTTTTATAAAAAAATGCGTGCGCGCTTGCGTATATGGAAAAAAAGTTGTACATTTGCGGGCTTTTTGTGTATTATGATTGAATATATCAAAGGAACATTAACTGATTTGAACCCGACGGAAGCCGTTGTGGAAGCTGCGGGAGTGGGATACGGAATTGCCATTACCCTGCCGGGCTACAGCGCATTGGTGGGGAAAGAGGCTAACGGCGAAGGGTCGGAGGCTAAAGGCGAGGTGGTGAAGTTGTTTGTCACGGAAATCATCCGAGAGGATACGCACGAGGTGTACGGCTTTGTGACGAAAGCAGAGCGGCAGCTCTTTGAGTTGCTCATGACGGTGAGTGGCGTAGGCGCCTCCACCGCCCGGATGATCATGAGTGCGTTCAGTGCCGAGGAGTTGCGAATGCTCATCGCTACCGGTAATGCCAAAGCCATGGCAAAAGTCAAAGGACTGGGACCAAAGACCGCACAGAGGATTATCGTGGATCTGAAGGACAAGGCAATCAAACTGGATCTCGGCGCCGGTTCAGAACCGGAGCAAGCCGGCCATGCGGGTATGTTGTTCGAAGAAGAGAACGGCGTGAAAGCCGAGGCGGTAAGCGCCCTGACAATGTTAGGATTCCCGACGGCGGCAAGCGGAAAAGCAGTGGATAAGATTTTAAAGAACGATCCTTCACTCAAAGTGGAGGCGGTCATTCGCGAGGCGCTAAAAATGCTCTGATAGACCGCTTCGCTCAAAGACAAAAGACCGCAGGCTATGCCTGCTAAAAGAACAAAGACGATTTTGTATAAGCAAATACGATATATATTACTGATTAGTCTAATTCTGTGGTTGCCTATGGCGGCCATGGGTGTTTCTGCCCAGACGAGGGGCAAGAGCCTGAAAGAACTGGTCGCTGAAGAGAAAGCCCGGAAGGAAGCTGAGAAAGCTGCCAAAGAGGCAGAAAAAGCCAAGGAGAAAGAGGAGGAGACAAAACGGGAGGCCGCCCGAAAAGCGCGGGAAGAACGGACCAAGAGAGCGTTGGAGGAGGTTGAGGCAGGGAAGACACCGGAAGAAGTAGCGGATTTCGTGACCGAGACGGACAGCAGTTATTGGGCGCCCACGCGTGTCAGACAACTCGGAGCCCAGAATTTCGGAGAACTGACCAAGCCGGTAAGCACATTGGATCTGCAGGACCCGGACAACATCACCACTACGGTTGAATACCGGCCGGAGACGGGCACGTACGTCATCCGCACGAAATTAGGAGACACGGACATCACGACGCCCTACATGCTGACACAGGACGAGTACAACCACTACGCAGAGCGCCGGATCATGCACTCATACTGGCAGCAGAAGATAGGCGAAGTGGAGCATAACAACGAGAGCAAGTTCGACATCACCGACATGAAGTTCAACATCGGTCCCGCGGACAAAGTGTTCGGTCCCGGCGGTGTGCAACTGAAGATGCAGGGAAGTGCGGAGCTGCTCTTCGGTTTCAAGCATCAATATATTGAAAACCCATCTCTTACATTACGTGCAAGGAACAATAACATCTTCGATTTCGACGAGAAGATCCAAGCCAGTATTCAAGGTAAGGTGGGTCAGAAGCTGAACTTCAACATGTCCTACAACACCGAGGCTTCTTTTGCCTTTGACCAGCAGAACCTGAAACTGAACTACAAGGGCGAGGAGGATGACATTATCCAGTCCTTGGAGGCGGGTAACGTGACGATGGATCTGCCGAGTTCGCTCATCCGGGGTAGTCAGGCGTTGTTCGGTCTCAAGGCGAACCTGAAATTCGGCAAGCTGAAGATCCAGGCCCTGATTTCCCAGCAGAACAGCCAGGCACAGACGGTGAGCAGCAAGGGCGGTGCACAGATGACCAAGTTCGACGTGAGCGGCGACAGTTACGACGAGAACCGGCACTTCTTCCTGAGCCATTTCTTCCGCGACCACTACGAGGAAGCCATGGCGAGTGTACCTTACGTAGCGAGTGGCGCCAAGATCAACAAGATCGAGGTCTGGATCACGAACAAACGCGGTAACTATGACCAGGCGCGCAACATAGTAGCCTTCACCGACTTGGGCGAAAGCAGCCTGCATACGCAGCACAACTGGGGGGGGACACCGCGTACACTGCCGGACAACAACGCCAACGGGTTGTACGGGTTTGTACAGGGTACCGCGTTCCGCGACCTGCAACAGACGAGCACCGTTCTGGAAGGACAGAACGGAATGGAAGGCGGCAGTGACTTCGAGAAGATTGAGAGCGCGCGCTTGCTCAACAGCAGCGAGTACACACTCAACAGCGCCTTGGGATATATTTCGCTCAAATCGGCACTGAACCAGGACGAAGTACTGGCTGTCGCCTACGAGTACACCTATAACGGCAAAGTCTATCAGGTGGGTGAGTTCTCGACGGATCAGGTGAGCGACAGTAATGCCGTGGGGCAGAACAAATCCGTTGCCTTGGCGTTGAAGATGCTGAAGAGCAGCGCCAATGCACCCTACAGGAAGAACCGCGGTACGTGGGACCTTATGATGAAGAATATCTATTCGTTGGGGGCAACCAGTATTCAGGCGGACAAGTTCGAGTTGTACATCATGTACCGCAACGACTCGGTGGGCACGGACGTGCAGTACCTCAACGAGGGACCAGTTAGTGGCAAGCAGCTGTTGCGCGTAATGGATCTCGACCGATTGGACCAGAAGCATAACGCAAGCCCCGATGGACGGTTCGATTTCTTGGAGGGCATCACGGTTTACTCAAGCGGAGGCAAGATCATCTTCCCTGTTCTGGAGCCTTTCGGAAGCCACTTGGCGTATGTGTTGGGCAACGACAGCCGGCTGGTAAACAAATACTGTTTCCAGGAGTTGTACGACTCGACGCTGGTCATTGCACAGGAGATGAGCGAAAAAAACAAGTTCCACCTTACCGGTAAATACAAAGGAACCAACGGCAGCGAGATCCGTCTGGGTGCGATGAATGTGCCGAGAGGCTCGGTGACGGTGACCGCCGGTGGTGCCACACTGATAGAGAACGTCGATTATACCGTGGACTACACCATGGGAACAGTGACGATCTTAAACACGTCCATCCTTGAGAGCGGTACGAATGTGGATGTGAAGTTGGAGAACCAGAGCACGTTCTCCATGCAGCGTAAGAGCCTCTTCGGAGCCCACCTGGAGTACGAGTTCAACAAGGATCTGGTAATCGGCGGAACGATCATGCATCTGCGCGAACGGCCGCTGACAACGAAGGTGAACACGGGTATGGAACCGTTGGCGAACACCATCTGGGGTATCAACGGTAGTTGGAAGACGGAGATGCAGTGGCTGACCAACGCGATTGACAAGATTCCATGGATTACGGCAACCGCTCCGTCCACCTTCCAGATAAACGCAGAGTTCGCACACCTCATCCCCGGACACACGAGCGATGTGGGCAAGGTAGGTACGGCGTATATCGATGATTTCGAGAACACTACGACCAATATTGACGTACATTACCCCAGTTACTGGTTCTTGGCATCCACGCCGAGTGTTTTCGCGGAGTCGAAGGACATCAACCGGACGAGTTACAACAAGAACCGCGCACATCTGTCGTGGTTTGCCGTTGATCCTATTTTCGGCTACCCGCAGACAAACACGCCGGCACATATCCGCAACGATTTGGCGGCGCTGAGTGATCACCGCACGCGTATCGTCTATCAGGATGAGATCTATCCTAACAAACAGGAGGCGAGCAACGTAGATACGAAACTGCCTATCCTCAACTTAGCGTACTACCCTACCGACCGCGGACAGTATAATATCTCCGCAAGCGAAATCGGCTCTGACGGTCACCTGACGAACCCCAAACAACGCTGGGCGGGTATCATGCGGAGGTTGGACAACACCGATTTTGAACGGGCTAATATTGAGTATATCCAGTTCTGGCTGATGGATCCGGCACTGACCAACCCGGAGGGTTATGAAGGCGAGCTGTACATCAACCTCGGTGACATTAGCGAGGATATTTTGCGCGATGGGAAAAAGGCGTTCGAGCATGGTTTGCCCGTCTCGGCGGTGGATCAGGGACGCATCGACAGTACCATCTGGGGTTATATCCCGAGGACGACAAGCACGGTGGTAGCGTTCAGCAACGAAGCTGGTTCGCGGGCGATGCAGGACGTCGGTCTGAACGGTTTGAGTACGGCTCAGGAGCAGAACTGGCCGGCTTACCGGCAGTACCTCGCGGACCTTCAGACACGCGTCTCACCGGAGATCTGGGACAGTTGGGAGAACGACCGCTTCTCACCGCGTAACGACCCCGCGGGTGATAATTTCCATTACTACAGAGGTTCGGACTACGATAGAGAAGAAGTGCCTATTCTGGAACGCTACAAACACTATAACGGAACGGAAGGCAACTCGCCCGCTACCGAGCAGCAGACGGAGAGTTACGGTACCGCCGCAACCCTTACGCCGGATATAGAGGACATCAATCAGGATAACACCCTCAACGAGTACGAGAAATACTACCAGTACAAAGTGATTCTCCGTCCGGACATGCTGGACGTGGGCAAACAGCATATTACGGAGAAGAAAGTAAGGCGCGTAACATTGCGTAACGGTCAGACAGCCGATGTAACGTGGTACCAGTTCAAGATTCCTCTCAAGGGAGATAGTTCAACGGTACAGAAGATCGGTTCTATCCGTAACTGGAAATCCATCCGTTTCATGCGTATGTACCTCACGGGCTGCGAGAAAGAGACGCATCTGCGTTTCGCCACGCTGGATCTCGTTCGTGGCGACTGGAGGCAGTACACGCGTGACCTCGCACCTGTCGGCACGGCGGTCAACACAGGCGCGTCCATTGATGTACAGACCGTTAATATTGAGGAGAACAGTACCCGCACACCGGTGAACTACGTATTGCCGCCGGGCGTGACGAGACAGACCGACCCGGGGCAGGCACAGCTTATCGCCCAAAACGAGCAAGCAATGGTGCTGAGGGTTATGAACCTCAGTCCGCGTGACGCACGTGCCATGTACAAGAACACAGGGTACGACATGCGCCAGTACAAGAACCTGCAGATGTTTGTACACGCGGAGCAGATGAGTGCAGTCGATCCCGAACTGAAAGACGGCGATCTGAGCTGTTTCATCCGCTTGGGCTCGGATCTGAAGAACAACTACTACGAATATGAGATTCCGCTGCATTTGACGACCCCAGGACAGTATAACAACAACTCGACGATGGACCGCGAGACAGTTTGGCCGAAGGAAAACATGTTCGATTTCCCGCTACGTGCGCTGACGGATGCCAAGACTGCCCGTAACAAAGCCAAGAGAGCGGGCAATGACGGGGTGAGCAACACCATCCCGTACGTGATTTATGACGACGCGAACGACAAGCCGCAGAACAAGATCACCGTGCTCGGTAACCCGACCTTGGAGGACGTGAGCACCATCATGATCGGTGTGCGCAACAACGGACAGCACGACGCGAGCGGAGAGATCTGGGTGAACGAGTTGAGGCTCAACCAGTTCAACGAGCAAGGCGGTGTAGCAGCAATGGCGAACGCAGCCCTCGCCATCAGCGATTTAGCCCAACTGAACGTATCCGGACGGTTGGAGACAGCGGGCTACGGTTCTATCGAAAGCAATGTGCTGGACAGGAACATGGACAACTTCTACCAGGTAGCCGTCAGTGCGGCTCTTGAAGGTGGACGGCTCTTCCCGGAGAAAGCAAAGATTCAGATGCCGCTCTACGTATCGTACAGCAATGAGACCACCAGCCCGGACTACGACCCGTTGGATACCGACGTGAAGCTCAAAGAGACACTCGACAGTTATGACAGCAAAGAGAAGCGGGATTCTATCAAGAACATGACCAACACGGTGCATGAGTCCACCTCCTTCTCGGTAAGTAACCTCAAGGTGAATATCCACTCGAAGAAGAAAGACATGTTCTACGACCCTGCTAACTTCTCTATCTCGGCGTCGTACAACAAGCAGAACGAGCACTCGCCGGAGATGGAGAAGAATATCACGACCGACCATAAGGGTTCGTTCCAGTATTCCTATAACTTCAACCCGAAGCCGTGGGAGCCGTTCAGCAAAGTGGAGAAAGTACAGAAAGTAAAGGTACTGAAGGAGATGAACTTCTACTACCTGCCGCAATCATGGGCGTTCAGTACGAACATGCACCGCACGTTCACTCACATGAAGATGCGCGACTTAGCGGGTGCCTCGGTGGAGGCCATGGACCTGACGTACAGCAAGGACTTTACATGGGACCGCAACGTGGATATCAAATACGATCTGACGAAGAACATGAAGTTCTCGTTCCAGAGCGCAATGAACGCTATCATCGACGAGGGCAAGTACACTCCGGAAATCCTGAAGAGCGGTTATTTCGATGAGCAGTTTAACCACGACAAGTACGAAGCATGGCGGGACACCATCCAGCGGTCGCTGGCAAAGTTCGGTTCGCCGTACACTTATCAACAGGTCTTTACGGCGTCGTGGAATGTGCCGCTCAACCGTATTCCCGGTTTGGACGCTTTGACCGCCAACGGATCGTACAATGCCAACTACAACTGGACCCGTACCGCCTCGACCACCAACGGTGTGGATCGCGGTAATGTGGTCAGCAGTACGCAAACCTGGCAGGTGGACGGAGGTATCAATTTCGAGACATGGTACGGGCAATCCAAGTACTGGAAGAATATGACCCAGCGGTACACCGGACGTAGTTCAAGGCGCAACTTCCGCCCCAAGACTTACACCCAGACAGTGAAACTGACCAAGGGTGAGGAGATTGAGATCACCCACCGGCTGAACAGCGAGCTTATCCGCGTGAGCGTGACGGACGAGAACGGCAGACCGATTGCAGTCACCAGCCGCCCTTCAGGCAATACGAAGATGAAGATCACGCCGAAGGCGAGCTGCGAGCAAGCTACCGTGACGGTGACGACCAGAGACCCGAACGAGCGCACGCCGGCACAGGTGACGGCAGACATGTTTGCGTACGTCGGTACCATGTTCAGGAAACTGCAGGTGACCTACCGCGAGACGAACTCACTCACCGTTCCGGGCTTCATGCCGGAGGCGGGCTTCATGGGACAGAAAATCGGTAGCGGTCCCAGTGCACCGGGCTTTGATTTCGCGTTCGGCTTCATTCCAAAGGACTTCATGGACCGTGCGCAACGCAACAACTGGCTGTCCGGAGACACCTCTATCGTACAACCTGCGACCCGTGCACACACCTCCGATCTGGACATCAAACTGACACTCGAACCGCTGCCGGGACTCAAGATACAGATGAACGGCAAGCGGTATATGGCGCAATCGACATCCATCATCTACTCCTACGGTGATCTGCAAGAGAACATGACGGGTTCGTTCAATATCACGCAGGTAGCTATCGGGACACTCTTCAGCCGGATTGGCAGTCAGGAGGAGAACTTCCGTAACAGCGCTTTCGACCGGTTCATCGCGAACAGGGAGGTAATGACCCACCGCGTGGAAGAGCAATATACCGGTACCACCTTGCCCAGTTCAGGATTCATGAGTAATATCCCCGTGGGGACCAAATACGATCCGACGAAACACGGTCGTGTGAGCCGCAACTCGGCGGATGTATTAGTACCGGCGTTCTTAGCTGCCTACACGGGGCGCGACGTGAACCGAGTCAGCATGAACCCGTTCTTGGGCATCCTCAAGATTTTGCCCAACTGGTCCGTGACCTACGACGGATTAGGCAAACTGCCGTGGATGAAGGATCATTTCAAATCCGTGACGCTGACCCATGCTTACACCTGTAAGTACGCGATTGGTTCGTATAGTTCCTACTCCACATGGGTGGGCAACGACAACAGCAACAAGCAAGTCGGTTTCGTGCGCGACGTAACCACCGATGCACCGCGGCCGTCCTCGGCGTACGATATATCGAACGTAACCCTGACCGAGGCTTTCTCGCCGCTCATCGGCGTGAACCTGACAATGAAGAACTCGCTTAATATCAAGGCGGAGTACCGCAAGCAGCGTAACCTGGCACTCAACGTAACGTCCGTACAGCTGACGGAGGGTCACACCAGCGAGTTCGTTATCGGCGGCGGATATACCATCAAGAACCTCAGTTTCATCGCCAAGAACAAAGACGGCGGTCAGAAGAAAGTGAGCAACGACCTGAAACTGCAAGTTGATGTGTCATACAAAGATGTGAAGATGCTGCTCCGCAAGGTAGAGGAAGGTATAACCCAGGCATCGAGCGGAAACAAAGTGTTAGGCATCAAGATCTCGGCAGACTACGTACTGAGCCAGAAGATCAACCTGCAGCTCTTCTACGACCACCAGGGCACGACGCCGCTCATCAGCAGTTCCTACCCCGTCAAGTCGGATAACGTAGGTATAAACATCAAACTAATGCTGACGAGGTAATTGATAATTGATAGTTGATAGTTGATAATTGATAGTTGATAGTTGACAATTGATAGTTGATAGTTGACAATTGATAGTTGATAGTTCTTAGCCCCAAAGGGGCACGATTATTTGACAAGTCAAATTTTGATAGTTGATAGTTGTTCAAAGTAGGAATCATAGGACCGGAGAGTACGGGTAAGAGCACGTTGGCGCGGTACCTGGCAAAACGCTACAAGGGGCTTTATGTGCCGGAGTACGCGCGGGAGTTTGTGGAGGACAAAGGTACGACGGAAGTCACGTGGGACGAACTGTGCGGGATTGCCCGCCATCAAATAGAGCAAATCAGGTCCTATAGCGAAGCGGTCTTTGAGCGAAGCGGTCTTTCGTCTTTGAGCGAAGCGGTCGTCTTCTTTGATACGGAGCTGATTGTGACGAAGGTGTGGTTCGATTACGCGTTCGGGCGGGTGCCCGAGTGGTTGGAGGAGGCGGTCAAAGAGTATCCGATGAATGTCTATCTGCTCACCTACCCCGACACGCCGTGGGTGCCCGACAAAGCGCGGAGCAACGGTTCGGACGAGATACGGATGGAGCTCTTCAACCGGTACGAGCAGGAGATACAGGCGACAGGCGTGCCGTACTATATTATTAAGCACGTTGATAGTTGATAGTTGATAATTGATAATTGATAATTGATAATTGATAATTGATAATTGATAATTGATAATTCTTAGCCCCAAAGGGGCACGATTATTTGACAAGTCAAATTTTGATAATTTATAATTTTTAATTCTTACAACCATGAATGATTTTAGTGCAAAAGACGTTGAGCAGTTACAGGCTCGCGGTATTTCAGTGGAGAAGGCGGAGGCGCAGTTGGCATGTTTCCGTACCGGTTTTCCCGAGTTAGACATTGTAGCGCCGGCTTCAACGAAGAAGGGTATTCTTGCCCCGAAACGCGCGGAGCAGGAGAAATATATCGAGGCATGGCATCAGTACCTCAAGGAGGGGCACAAGATTCTCAAGTTCGTGCCGGCTTCAGGTGCCGCGAGCCGCATGTTCAAAAACCTGTTCCAATACTTGGAGGACGGCATAGAGACACCGTTCATTCAGGAGTTTCTGGCGCACAAGGACCAGTTTGCATTCGGTCCGCAGTTAGCCGGCAAGGAAGGTCAGGAGGCGGTGCGTTATCTGCTGGAGGATATGCACTACGGCGAGCTGCCGAAAGGATTGCTCCTCTTCCATAAATACCGCGACGGCGCGCGTACGCCGGCGTTGGAGCACTTAGTAGAAGGTGCACAGTACTGCGCGGAACCCGCTGAAGATGGTAAGAGACCCGAGGTCTTCCTGCATTTCACGGTAAGCCATGACCACCTGCCTCTCTTCCGTCAGCACATAGCCGACCACCTCAAGAAGTTCGAGGACAAGTACGGCGTGAAGTACGATGTGACTTTCAGCGAGCAGTTGCCGAGCACCGACACGATTGCTGCCAATCCGGACGGCACACCGTTCCGTACGAAGGACGGCAAGCTGCTCTTCCGTCCGGGCGGTCACGGCGCGCTGATTGAGAACCTGAACCGGCAGGACGCCGACATCGTCTTCATTAAGAACATTGACAACGTCGTGCCCGACAGGCTGAAGAAAGACACGATCCGCTACAAGCAGATCCTCGCGGGTGTGCTGGTAACGGAGCAGAAACGTGTCTTTGAGGCGCTCAAAAACCCCGATCTGAGCGATGAGGAGCGTGCCAAACTGAACCGGCCTATCCGCGTCTGCGGCGTAGTGAAGAACACGGGTGAGCCCGGTGGCGGTCCGTTCCTGGTACGCGAGGCGGACGGTTCGATCAGTTACCAGATCCTCGAGTCCAGCCAGATCAGCGACCCCGAGCTGATGAAACAGAGCACCCACTTCAATCCGGTGGACCTCGTGTGTGCCATCCGCGACTACGAGGGCAAGCCGTTCGACCTGCCTAAGTACGTGGATCCGCAGACGGGCTTTATCTCCTCCAAGTCGAAGGACGGCAAGGAGCTGCTGGCATTGGAGTTACCGGGATTGTGGAACGGTGCCATGAGCCGCTGGAACACCATCTTCGTAGAGGTGCCGGTGAGCACGTTCAACCCCGTTAAGACGGTGAACGACCTGCTCCGCGAGCAGCATCAAGCTTGAGCTAAGGCTCGTTATGACTCGCGATTTCATCGCTCGATGGAAACTCGCCTTGCTCTACGCTTCCCCACAGATTAAAATCTGCGGGGGCCCCAGATAAAAGAAAAGGCTGCCGGTTGGCAGCCTTTCTTTTTTATTTCACTCTCACACCCGTAGCGTTGTAGATGGCGCCGTCGGGGCGGAGGATATAGAGTTGTCCTTCGTGTAGCACTTTCTGTGCCTTGTCGGTGGGTACGGCAATATTCCCGATTGCCTGATAAGGCTCGTAGTCCGGATCCTCGTCAGAGAGAGTAATGTGGTTGGAGGGATTTCCAGCGGAGTAGTTCGTGAAATCACCGGAATTACATTTTAACTCCATGAACTTACCCACATACGTCTTACCGTCATTGCCTACGAGGCGGAAGGAGCCGGTATAGTAAGCCTGGGTAACGGTATAGCCGTTGGATATTTCCTCTTCATCGAATCCGTCGAACTGGAGACGCACATCCGCCTCTGTTCCGATAATATCCGATCCGCTAACCGGGAAGATGGCAATGCTCTCGCTATCCAGATTTCCTCGCGCCGTGTTGTACACGCCGGAGAGAGCGAGCGAAGAGTTGGTGTAAGCCAGGAACCAAGCATAGTTGTAGCCCTCCGTAGCGAGTCCAAACTGTAGGATCCAGCTGTTCTTGCCGTCTTGATAATACTGCGTATTCGGCTCAATGTAGTACGCATTCATGCCTGTTACGTCGAGTAGGACCGCATCGTCGGGAACGTCAGGCGCGATGGAGGTAAAGCTGTTCCCCTCGATGGGGTTGGAGGCCTCGAAGTAGTTGCCGTTGGTGCCCTGATTGAACGCCTGTACGGTCCAGGTCCAAGTACCGTCCTTCGGCATGGTGGTAGTCTTGGTAGTGCCGTTCACCGTAAGGGTCGAATAGAACTCGCCGTTCCAGAAGAGGGTGATCAGGTATCGGCCGGCAGGGGTTAGAGCGCTCCAGGAGAAGGTCACGTTGTCGCCGCCGAAGACCTCTGCATTGGGGTTCACCGGTTCGTAGTTATTGGTCCCGACGGTGAAGGTAGTCGTTACCTCCTGTCCCATGGGATTGTTGTTCTTGTCGAGAACTTGTACGATAGCGGTATAGGATTTGCCCTCCTGTACATCGACGGTGAAGGGTGCTTCAGGGCGTGTCTTCGTATTGAGGTTGTCATACGCGACGGTCTCACCGCTCCAAACGCGTACATAGAGTCGCTCTCCCTGTGCGAACTCCGGAGCGGTCCACCTGAGGGTGGCGGTGGTTTTGTCGTCAGCAACTACGACCGTCAGGTTCTCCACTTTCTTCTCTACGAGGGTGAAGGGGATGGTAGCCAGCGTCTCTCCCGTGGCATACTGTCCGTCCTCGCCTTGCGCCAAGGTCAGGACCTGTACCTGATAGGAGCCGGGCTTGAGAGCGAGCACCGGAGCTACAGCTGTACCTACATTGATTACGGAAGTTGCCCAAGCGTCGCCGCGTTGCATGCCGCTCTCATCCACATTGAGGATCCACTTGGTGGAGCAATAATACTTGTTCTCATAGTCCTCTTCATCGGAGAAACCTACGCCGTCTTCATAAGCGAACCGGTCACATTCCTCGGTGGTCGGGGTTATGCCGGCGATGAGGGTACCGGTAGCGTCCGCCAGCCCGATGGCGAAAGCGGTGTTGTTATAGGAGTACCACACAAACGAAGCCTCGCAGTAGGACAAAGACCAGATACTTGCGTCGGGTACGTCTTCATCGTTCAGATCCACCTCGCCGGATTGACCGATCGGGGCTACGATGAAATTATCAAGCGACAAAGAGCCATAGTCTCCTGTACCTCCGGCAAAACGGAAGGCTACATACTTGACGGTTGACGGCAGGTCATTCAACGCAACAACCACATGCTGGTAGGTCAGCGATTTGGCTAAAGTCATATCCAGCGGAACGAAGGTCTCCGCCTTGTTCGGGTTGGTCATATAGCCGATCTCTACGTTACCGCAGCCGGCGTCGGTACCGCTGGTCTTGTAGTCGAACGCTACCTCCAGAGTGTCCAGCTGCGCATTGAAAGCCGGCATGGCGAATACCTGTGCGCTGTTCGGACCGCCACCGATTACCTGCAGGTGGGCCTGACCATTGACGGTTGAGGCGGTTCCTTCGTCGTTGTAGGTCTTGTCCTTGACCACGCTGATGGTACCCTTGGTCGCTACAGTCCAGCAATCTGGCTCTGCCACCGTGAAACCGGAGCCGGTCTGGTCACGGGTGAAAGTCTCAATCCAAGGTATATTGAATGCCTCGCAAGGGGTCTTGAAGGCTACTTTCGGTGCCAGACTCTGCTCGTCCTCCGAGCAGTAGGAGCGTACATAGAACGCGTAGTCGGTTTCCTCATAGAGGTTGGTGAGAGTCACTGTCTTGGCAGTGATCCTTGTAGCGGCTGTCCAGTCCGCATCCGCGCCGTCCTCGGCGAGTACATACTGGTACTCGGAGGCTGTGCCCTGCCATGTGAAGGTAGCGGAGTGCGCAGAAAGATCGCTGAGCACAATACCGGTCGGGTTCTCGCAATTGGATATACCGCGCAGCGAAACACCCTTCACGTTGTCCAGATAGATTCCGTCGGTGCCGCCCGCCTGATGGAAACCGATGTAGATCGAGCTTCCTTGGTACGCCGAGAGGTCAATGGTGTACTCTTTCCACTCGGATTTCCAGAGTTGGTGCGCTGCGTCGCCTTTGGACTTTGAGGTGTAGTAAGTGTCCAGCACCTCAAACGAAGCAGCATCCGTTCCGGCCAGAGACACCTCTATGCGGAGCTCTCCGGTAGAAGCGTAGTCACCGATCATGGCGGAGAATTTCAACTGCTCTCCCGCTGCGGGTTTGAGTTGCGGCGTGATTAGCCAGTTCTCGGTGCCCGCCACTTCCTGAATCTTGGCGCAAGTAGTACCGGATTTGGACACTTTCTTCCATCCGTAGCCAGCATAACCGTCTATAACGGTCCAGCCGTCTGGCGGGAAACCTTCACCCTCGAACCCTTCGTTGAGGGTCTGGGCGGTCAGCGTTGTGCAGAACAGCGCTGCAGCAACGTAAGCAAAAATCTTCTTCATTTTCATAAAACATTTAATAGTCATTAATCATTATTCATTGACAATCATTCCTTGCACGCTGTACTTTGTCCCATTGTACATCAGGTACAGTTGTCCGTTCTCGATAATCTTCACGGCTTTCTGTGCCTCATCGCTACAGGTACTCTCCATGCCTGTCGTATCGTCCTCTTTCTCCGCTACCTTGATGTCATCGATATACAGGGATTCGTTTGCGTTCTTCCCGTGCGCACGGAAAATAATATTCACCGTTTTGCCTTCGTAAGCCGAAAGGTTCACCTTTTCCTGGGCGGTCATGACGGTTGCTTCGCCACCGGTAGAAGGCAGTGCCTCTATTAAGGTGATGGTATTCTCGCCGTCGTAAACGAGCACCTCCGCTTGAATGGAGGAATTGTTGCGGTAATAGAAGGTGAGTTCCGCTTTCTTGTCCAGACGGATAGCCGGGGTTTTCAGTTCAGCCGAGTTGGCAGTATTGGCGTTGAACCGGGCGGAGTAATAGGCGCTCTTGTAGTAGTTGTAGGCGTCCATGGTCCACTGCGGCTCCGCATCCCAGCAATTCGGCAGGGCACCTGCTTTCTCGAAATCCTCTACGAACGGCAAGACAAACTCATCGCACGCGGTGGCGAACGGTGCGGTCGCAGCCTCACTGTACTTGCCTCCCGCGTAGTATGCACGCACATGGAAAATATAGGAGGTAGCGGCGGTCAGGTTTTCCGCAGTCGCTTCTTTTGCCGTCTGGGGCTCGCTCCAGTTCTCGCCGTCGGTGCTCCATTGGAACAGCGTGGCGGCACCTTCGTACTCCCAGGAGAAGACAGCGGAGGTCGTGGTGATCTCGCCTGCGGTCAGGTTCGCCGGAGCGTAAGCGATAGTTGCAAACTCTGCTTTGGCATACTCACTTGCGCCACTCTCCGGATAGGTCGCACGGACATAAAAATCGTAGTCGGTCAAACCGTTAAGCCCTTTGAGTTCCGCACTCGTCTCCGTGGTGGCAACTGCGTTCTCCCAGTTTACTTCTGCATCTTTTACTACCACGATGTACTCGTAGCCCTCTGCCTCTGCATCAGCCACAGCTGCCCAGGAAGCAACAGCGCTGGTGTCGGTTGCATTAGTAACAGATGCAGTGGCCGGAGCGGTATAGGTCGGCACAAAAGTCGTCGTCTGATGCCAGCCGCCCGCGCATACAGGCTTTACCTTAATCGTATAAGTCGTACCGGTGGAAAGATTGGTAAGCACGTATTCCGTAGTCGTCAGGTCGGTGACTTGCTTAACCGTTGTGCCGTCGCTATACTCAAAAATCCATGTACCGTTGCCGGTAGCGGTCCACGACACTTTGACGGAACTATAGGTTTTCTCGGTCAGTTCAATGCCCGTCACCTCAGGACAAGCTGCCGGAGTGACTGTTACCGAAGCGGTCCACTCGCTTACGCGGTTAGCCGAAGCGACTGCCTGCACCTGTACCTCATACTCGGTGTCGTTGGTTAGCCCCTCTATTGTACAGGTTGCCTCGGTCAGGTTGTCAACCGCCGTCCACTCTTCTGCATCCGTAGCGCGGTATTGGAGATTGAACGTAGCGCCTTCCTCTGCGCACTCCCATGTAATGGTTGCCGTACCATTGGAAGGCGTTGCCACGACGTTGGTCACAGTTGCTACCGGAGCGTAGTCGATGCGCAGCTCGTCCATATATACATATCTCTGCGAACTGCCGGAAGCGGCGGTGGCAGTCCAATAGAGGATAACTGTCTCGCCGGCATACGCGGACAGGTCGATTGCCTGTTGTTTGTATGTCGTTTGGGCAGCGGAAAGGCTGTTCACAAGAGCCTCTTTAGTCACACCACCGTCTTTCGATATCTTCAGATCGACAGAGATGCCGGAACTGTTCTTCCAATAGAAACTCAACTGAGCCTTGTCGTTTAGAGCGATAGCCGGCGATTGGAGCGTAGCGCTGTACCCGCTCTTGCCGGCAAAACGCATGCTATAGCCGTCGTATGACTCATCGGTCCAACTATAAATAGCCCACTTGCCGTTGGATACATCGTCTGTCTCCCAGCAATTCGGGAGGGTTGCAGCGTCGAATTTCTGTACAAACGGCAGAGTGTAGGTGTCGCAGTTGGTGGTGAAGGAGAACTTGGCTGCCTCGCTCTGCACGCTCTCGCTAAAGTAGGAACGCACGTAGAAATCGTAAGCCGTTGCGGCAGTCAGTCCGGTCAGTTCGGCGCTCAGTCCTTCTTTGGGTTCAACGCCGGTCCAGTCGGGCTCTGCATCTTTGGCTACGCATGCATATTGGTATCGGCTGATACCGGCTACTGCGTCCCATGCGAGTGTAGCGGTGTGTGCCTCCAGAGCCGTTGCGGCTACGTTAGCCGGAGCGGCACAAGCCGGAGTAAAGGTTGCGAAGGCATAAGCTGTCTCCGAGCAATCCGAACGCACATATACATCATACGTGCCGGCATTGAGACCGGTGAGAGTGAGCGAACGCTCAGTACCCTCTACGGCAGTCCATGAAGCCGGTGTCTCGCCCGTTGCCACGCAGGCATAGAGATAAGCCGTCTCGTCCTTGCCCTGCTCCCAGGTTACGACTGCTCCGTCCGGGGTAGCCGTTGCCGTCACGTTCTTCGGTTTGGCACAGTTGCTCTGAACCTGAATGCCTACATTATCTATAAAAATAGCTCCGTTGCCATAATTGGCATCTGTATAGAATTGCAGTATGATCGTCTCACCGGCATAATCAGCCAGACTAATAGCCTCGACTGTTTCAAATTCGCCGGTCGTTGTGCCATAGTTATTACCGGTACCGTTTTTCGCATAAGAGCCGAGTTCCGTAAAGTTGCTACCGCCGTCTTTGGACACTTTGACTTTCAACGCGCCACAGTTGGCTGTATGCGAATAATCAAAACTCAATTCATACGCCCCGGACGCAGGTAAAACAATCTGTGGGGAGTTTATCAGAGCCGTGTGCGTTCCTGAAGGACCGGCATAATAATTGGCCATTCGGATCACTTTGCTGCTATTCACCTCAAATACTCCCCATGAAACTACCGCAGGCGCACCATAACCGGAGGGAACGACGGTTGAACCGGTATTATCCCAGCAGTCGGGTAATATATTTTCTGCATAACTCTCGAAATCCTCCGTCCAAGGCATGGCAGAGACAGCATCGCATGGGGTTGTGAACGTCACCACATTGGATTCCTCGCTGGTATCGCCACCGCCACAATCCGCCTGCACCTTTATTTGATATTCGGTTGAAGCCTCGGTAGCTAATGTGTAGGGATTCGTTGTCACGGGTACTGATGTCCACTCCGCATTTCCTGCCTTGTACGAGACTATCCAACTGCTTTCCGTTCCGCCGTTGGTCCAACTCAGTTCAACGCTTGTGCTGGTCAGACCGGAATAGCCCAACTCCGTCGGTTTGGGACAGGTGACCGGCGCCAGTACAGAAACGTCGTCCAAATAGATATGACCGCCGTTATTATCGACCACGTGGAAAGCGATATATATGTTCTTTCCCACATAAGCAGAGAGAGACAGTTCTTGTTCCAACCACGTGGTGTTGATATTCGTTTGGGACTGGTAAGTCGCTAACACCGTGGCAAAGTCTGCAGGATCTGTATTGCCTGCTTCGGAAACTTCTACTGTCACGGTTGTACCGGCATAGTTCTGGGACGCAATATAGAATCTCAATGTCTCTCCTTCCACCGGATTCAGTTGAGGAGTAACCAAATAGTTATTGTGGCCACCTGATGATGCGTATGACACGAATGCGGAATAACTGCCACTATGAGGCTTTACATAGTAGTTGTTGTATTCCGTTTTCCACACGTAAGTGGACGAACCGCTGACATGGATTGTAGTCCAATTCACCGGCAATGTAGACGACTCAAAGCCCTCGGTGAAAGGGGTGGTCGCTTTCACTCCCGTCGGCGCGCAGAGCAACGCAACCGCAAGGAGAATCAGGGAATAAATCTTCTTCGTTTTCATAAAATATCCATTAATCATTGTTCATTATTCATTATCAAAAAATGCACGCTTGTCTAAAAGCGCGCAAAGTTACTAATTTTTATTCAATTATGCAAATAATAACGTGAAATTATTTAAAAAAATATCCTATTTTATCACATATTTGAATATATAGAACATTTTTATACATACATACACAAACAAACAACCGCCATTGAATTACTTGCAGATTTCGTTGAGGAGTTTGGCGAGGCGGATGCCGGCTATATAGAGCTGTTCCTCCATGGGAATGTGCCAGCGGTAGATATAGTGGTAGGTGTTGCCGTTCCAAGTCTGTTGGTAGGAGTAGATTGCCGCGGTGAGGCGGTAGGTGCGGAGGATCAGTTCCTCCTCGCTCATGCGTAGGATCTCCTTTTTCTCATGGTCGTACTCGCGTTCCAGTCTGGCTGCGTACTCGGAGTAGGAATAGCCCTGGCTCTCAATGAGCTTGGTGTCCCAGACGGCGTGGAGGTTGGTCTCCCGTCCGAACCACTTTATCCTGACCAGGTTCCCGCCTTTGTCGTCCCTGTGTCCGAGGTGCATGGGGCAGTACCGGTCTCCGGCGAGGTGGACGATGAACCGCCAGGTGTGTACGTTGCCTTTCTTCTCCTTCAGGACGGTAGCTATGCTGTCCATGACGCGGAAGAGCGAACCGCCCTCTTGGGGATAGCCGGTCAGCGCCGCCACGACGGCAGAGTCGCTCATGCCGGGGTCGAGGTCCTGGAAATGCCAGCCGTCCGTTATGCTCTGCGGATAGATGGTGTCGCTCTTGATCTCATCGGGCCAGTTCGCCCAATAGATCAGGCCGTGGTTTGAGAGGACCTTATCCAGCGTCTTGCGCGCCTTGCAGCTCAGGTTGTCATACGCGATCTGCGCGATGATGCGGTGCCCCTCCTGCCCCCAAGAGAAGGCGGGAAGCGTGTACATCGTCAGCCCGAAAAGGCAAAGAAAAGTGATTTTTTTCATTTTCGTGTCGGTTTATGTAAGTCCGTATCTGAAATCGCGTACAAAGATACTGCTTTTTTCCGACATAGACAAGGGAAAAGTGAAAAATGAAAGGTGAAAAGTGAAAAATATTTGCGTATATGCAATTTTTGTTGTACCTTTGCACTCGCGTTCGGCAAATGGATCGCAAAAACGATACCGCTCCGCTAAATCGTAAGTGCGACCATTGCCTCCGAGGTTCTATGTGTTGCTTGCAACACTCGAAGTGCTATCCGAAGCACTTCTTCACCCGCAAAAATTAAAATTTTCGGGGACCCCAACACCCCCCGACCCCCTCTCAGAGGGGGAGAAGGGGGGGGCAAAAGTCAAAAATCAAAAGCATGAAGATATCAGAGATCAGGAACGTATTAGAGCCGTCGTCTGCGCGGGCAGAGGGGCACGGGGAAGGAGCGAAAGATGCCGGTTGGCAGTTGGAGGTCATCGGAGACGGTGATTTTGAGATACGCCGTCTGCTGACGGACAGCCGTCAGTTGTCAGCGAGCCGTCAGTTGTATTCCGCCGAGGAGACGTTGTTCTTTGCCATCAAGACGGACAAGAACGACGGGGCGAGGTATATACCGGAGTTACGTGAGAAAGGCGTGAGGGCATTCGTAACGGGGGATGCCATCGGTGCGTTGCAGGCGTTGGCGGCATATGTGCGCAGCCGGTTCCACGGGACGGTGATCGGCATCACGGGTTCGAACGGCAAGACGGTAGTGAAAGAGTGGCTATACCAGTTGCTGAAAGACGATTATACGGTTGTCCGTTCGCCCAAGTCGTATAACTCGCAGATAGGCGTACCGCTGAGCGTGTGGCAGTTAGCTGAGGCTGAAAGACCGGCTTCGCCTGAAAGACCTGTCCTTGCCATCTTCGAGGCGGGTATCTCGCAACCCGGGGAGATGGAGAAATTAGAGCGGATTATCCGTCCGACGATGGGCGTGATTACGTATATCGGTCACGAGCACGACGAGAACTTCGCCTCGCTGGAAGAAAAGCGAAAGGAGAAGATGAAACTCTTTGCGCACACGGATACGGTGATTGAGGATCCCACGCACCAGAACGTGCGCACGTGCGCTGCGGTCCTGCGTGCGTTAGGTTACAGCGAGGAGAGCATCAGCGAGCACATTCTGCACCAGACGCACGAGACCGTTCTGAAGGTCAATCTGTCCGCTCTGACAGACAACGTGCGGTACTTCCGGTCCCTGCTCCGACCGGGGACCAAGCTGACCTGCATGGTGAAAGCCTTTGCCTACGGCTCAGGGAGCGTGGAGGTGAGCAAGGCGCTGCAGGCGTCCGGATTAGCGGATTATCTGGCAGTAGCTGTGGCGGACGAAGGAGTAGAGCTGCGGCGCGCAGGCATCACCTTGCCGATCATCATCATGGATCCCGAGGTAGCCGCGATGGACTTGATTTTAGAAAACAACCTGGAGCCGAATGTCTATTCCCACCAGTCCCTCAAGACCGTTATCGCCGCAGCAGCCGCAAAGGGTCTGGAGAACGTGCCGATACATATCAAGATCGATTCGGGCATGCACCGGTTGGGTTTTTACAAAGAGGACATGCCCTGGCTCATCGACAAACTGAACCACACGCGGACGGTGCGCGTGGCGTCTGTTTTCTCGCATTTGGCGGGCAGCGACGAGGCGCAGTTCGACGAGTTCACCCTTCAGCAGATCCGCTATTTCGATGCGTGTGCGGAGGAGATAGTCGGGGAGGTGGAGGAAGGCGAAAGCCCACGGATCCTCAAGCATATACTGAACTCCGCCGGTATCGAGCGTTTCACGGACTACCAGTTTGACATGTGCCGTCTGGGAATCGGTCTGTACGGTTTCTCCTTTGCCGGCGCGCAGTTGCGCAACGTGTGTACGCTGGAGACGACCATTCTGTCCGTCAAAACCGTGAAAGCGGGCGAGACCATCGGTTACGGGCGGCACACCCGTCTGTCCGAGGACCGCGTGATAGCCGTCATTCCTATCGGTTACGCAGACGGTTTCGACCGCCGTTTCTCCAATTACGGCGGTGAGGTGTGGGTTCGCGGTCAGCGATGCCCCGTTGTGGGGAACGTGTGCATGGACCAGGCAATGATAGACGTCACCGGCACCGACGCCCGGCCGGGCGACACCGTGCAGGTCTTCGGCGACAAGATGCCGATCGAGGAACTTGCGCGCAAACTGGGCACCATTACATATGAGATACTAACCTCCGTTTCGCGCCGTGTGCAACGCCTCTATTACTACGAATAAACTAAGCGTAGGGTACAAGCCTACCTCCGGCTCCTCCCTAAAGGGAAGAGAGGTGGTCGTTCAGGCAGACCTCACGTTCTCGCTCTACGAGGGCGAAATGGTTTGCATGCTCGGTCCTAACGGTTGCGGCAAATCGACGCTGCTACGGACTTTGGCGGGATTGCAGCCGCCGTTAAGCGGAGAATATAGTTTCAGCGAGCAGAGCGAACGGTCCAAGCGCATTGCTCTGGTGCTGACGGAGCGGTTGTCGATGGAGAACACGACGGTACACGACGTTGTCGCCCTCGGGCGGTATCCTTACACCTCCTTTCTGGGCGGACTGACAGAGGCGGACGAGGCTGTGATTGACGAAGCCTTGGCGCGGGTAGGATTAGCGGGTGAAGAGACGAAGGGGTCATTCTTCAATGCCCATAGCGACGGCGAGAAAGCACGTATCCTGATTGCCAAGGCGCTGGCGCAACAGACGCCGATTATCCTGTTAGATGAGCCTACGGCGCACCTTGACCTGCCCCACCGCATCAAGGTACTGCGGCTGTTGCGGCAGTTGGCACACGAGCAGAACAAGACGGTGCTGATCTCGACCCACGAGTTGGATCTCGCGCTCGCGCTGAGCGACCGGATACTGCTCATGACGCCCGGCAGGGGCATACAACTCGACACCGCCGAGGCACTCAAAGCGCAAGACGCTTTCACCACGGCGTTCGGCATGGATATTTTTGAATTGATAATTGATAGTTGATAATTGATAGTTGATAGTTGATAATTGATAATTGATAATTGATAATTGATAATTGATAATTTCTTTATGATTCTATTAGCAGACAGCGGCAGTACCAAGGTGCATTGGTGCCTGGTGACCGCAAGCGGTCAGTGCTCAGACGTGTTCACGGACGGTATCAACCCGCTTTTCCAGACCTCCGACGCGATGCGTAACAGCATCTGCAACCAACTCCTGCCGCAGATCAGCCATCTCCTCTGGGCAGGGACGTTAACCCATGTGTTTTTCTATGGCGCCGGTTGCACACCGGAGAAGAAGGTGTTTGTGCAGAAAGCACTGGAGCAAGTATTTAAGAAAGCGGAGGTTCACGTAGCCTCTGACATGTTAGGCGCCGCCCGCGGGCTGCTCGGACACAAGGCCGGCGTGGCTTGCATCTTGGGGACAGGCAGCGGCAGTTGTTACTACAACGGCGAGGAGATCGAATGGGCGGTGCCGTCGTTGGGATATATCTTAGGCGACGAAGGTTCGGCTGCCGTATTAGGCAAGAGGCTGGTAGGCGACCTGCTCAAGAACCAGATGGGCGAGGACCTCAAAGAGACATTCTTCAAGGATTACCAGACCTCCATGGCGGAAATCATCGAGAAGGTCTATCGTCAGCCGTTCCCGAACAGATACTTGGCAAAACTGTCACGTTTCTGCGCCGACCATATGGACGACCGGCGTATCCACGACCTCGTGTATGACCATTTCGTGCAGTTTATCCGCCGTAACCTCAAGCAATACCAGGCCGCTGAGCCGATCGGTTTCGTAGGTTCGGTTGCGTACTACTACAAGCCCGTGTTGGAGGAAGCGATGCAAGCAGAAGGAGTGCCGATGGGCGTGGTACTGCAGGACCCCATAGAAGGTCTCAAGACCTACCATCAGGACGCGGTAGTGCCCACGACGTAGATACAATGACAGGCCGTTAATGTTTGACAGGCTCCCCGTCTATGGAGACGAGTTCGTACTCACGGCTGCCGAGACCTATCTTGGCGGCGTGCTCGATGGTGTGAATCCCGTGGCGGGAGTTGATACGCTCGATGAGCGCCGCGGCGTCATCGCCGTCCTTGGAGGGATAGTGGAACACCAGATCCACGCATGCCTGGTCAAGCGCCACGGGGTCGAGGGAGGCGAGAATACCGATGTCATTCATCTCCGGTGCCGCCGGATGGCTGTCGCAGTCGCAGTCCACGGAGAGGTTGTTCGCCACGTTGATATACAGGATCCGCTCGCCGTTGCCGAAATAGTCATGCACCGCCTGTGCCGCCGGTGGAGATCTTCACCGCCACGCGGCCTGTGGCAGGTCTGCCGAGTGACTCGTAGATGCGCACAAGCGACTCCGGAGAGATCTCTCTGGTCATATACACTACCGGTTTCTCCGGCTGAGCGGACGTCTGCTCGTCCGCCTTGGGGGTAGCGCAACTCATCACGGTCATTGCGGCTAACAGAAGCATGGTGTTTTTTTTCATTTCTCTTTTGTTATATAGGGTTCGTTGCTAACGGCGTTAGAAAGGATAGCCAATGCCGAAATTGATGCGCATGGCGTCGAGGGCGGAGGGGATATTGAAATAAGTGGTAATGGGCTGTGTCTTGTCGGGCTTGCCCTCCTTGTTGTACTTGAAGGTCTGGTAGGGCGCGTGGATAGCAACGCCGAGGTCCAGACGGATTACGAGTCCCTCAATGTCCAGACGCAGACCGGCACCGGTACCGAGCGCAATCTGTTTGGCGAAATCCGGGTTGTTATAGAGTCCGTCGAGGAGGGTCTCCGGGATCTCCAGACGCGTCAGGTAGTCCTCAAATCCGGCAGCTTTGTAGAGATCGACCGTGGAGTACCAGTTCCACACGTTGCCGGCATCCACAAAGGCGGCGCCGTAGAGTTTCCACACGATCGGGAAGCGGAGTTCGACATTCGCCTCCAGTTTCACATCACCGGCGTGAAAGAAGTTCTGGTTATACTTGGCGGAGAAGAAGTTACCCGGACCGTATGCATAAGGCGACGCAGCGCGCATGCCGTTCGGTCCGCCGGCATAGAACGCCTCGGAGAGCGGCGCGAACGTGGAGTTGCCCAGCGGGATATTCGCCCCCGCAAAGAGACGCGTAGCCAACGATACTTTCTCCGTGAAGTTGAACCTGTTGCGCAGCTCCAGCGACACCTTGACGAACTGGTTGAAGGATATTTTCCCGAGCGGTTTATACTGCTCGTTCCACTTGTGTCCGAAGGCGCAATAGAGCGCGTTGATGAGGTTACCGGACTCCTTGACGCCGAAATCGAACATGGTGTTCACGGCGCGTTTGGCGCGGTAGTCGTTATAGGTAAAATTATAGCCGATGGAGGGTACGAACTCGTCTCCGGCAATGACCTTGATGAGGGACGGGTACTCCGCCGCCTTGTCCAGCAGGTCCGGCGACTCCGCCTTCATCATCACCACCGAGAGTGAGAAGGGGGTGAAGGCGTGGGTGATATAGGGGCTGTTGGAGGAATGGAAGAAATAGGTGAACGAGCCCGAGAACTTATGCACGCCGTAGCCGCCGGCGATGTTCTCGTATTGGTAGCCCAGCATGTACTTGGTGTCCCCGTCGGGGTTGTTGTCGCCCGCCCAGTGGAGGTACGGGAAGACGAGTGCGGCGTTCACACCGAGCTTATAGGTATCGGTTTTCTTGGGGTCGCCCGGGTGCCTGTTTCTCAGCGCCCAGTAGTAGGCGCCGTTACCCTTGACGGTGAAGGTCTCACCGTTGCCCAGCACGTTCTTGAGGGCATACTTGAGGCTCGCGTCGGGACCGAGGGAGTTGTTCGTACGATAGGCGATACCTGCGTCCGCCGTGAGGCTGTGGGTACGGGAGATAGTATCGCCCAGATAGGTCTCCCACCGCCGCCACGACTTGGTGGCGCGGACACCCAGACCGGCTTTGTAGAGTTCTCCTTCCAGTACGTTGTTCTTATCCCGCCGCGAGTACA
>DFEG01000003.1 GCA_002369075.1 Bacteroidales bacterium UBA3808
GATTCGGAAGATCTTTACTGATTCTGATTCACTGCACAAGAAAAATCGCCCCTCGTGGCGATTTTTTTTGCATTTATACTTGCATATGTGCTATTTTTGTTGTACCTTTGCACCGCAATGCTTTACGACTGGATCATATCTCTGCCCATGATGCTCTGTTTCTTTTGGTGCATCTTCTTCGCCGTGCGTTTCCATCGTGGCAGCGCTGAACCGCGTGTCACGGGCACGATTTACCTTTTCTACATCGCCGCTACCATTCTCTACACCGACCATTGGCTCTATTTCTCGGGTCATCCGAGTTTCTTAGGCGAATGGAGTTATTTAGTGGTCAACCTCTGCGTATATCCTTTATATTATGCATACCTGCGCGCTCTCACGCGCACGAAGATATCTTTCGAGGTGCCGTTGTTGCTCCTGCCCGCAGTTTTGGTGGCTGTCATTTTCCCGCTGAATGTGTGTTTCCGTTGGGGGCTTGAGGATAGTATTCGTCTGATTGCCCGTCTTTGTTTTGCTGCGCAGATAGCATGGGTCGTGATACGCGGCTACCGCTTGATCAAAGCCACCCGCCGGCGTTTGGATAACAACTACACCGACGACCGCAGTTACCTCTTGCAACCGACCCACACGCTCCTGCTTTTCGTCGGCTTCACGGCCGTCGCATCCATGCTACTCAACCTCCTGGGACGGGATAGGTTCGACGGCTCAATACTGGTTGCTATTCCTGCTGTGCTGATGTCGATCCTCCTTTACGGACTGGGCTACGTAGCCGCGCATACCTTCATGCCGAAAGAAACGATCGCCCCGGAGACGGAAGAGGAGGAAGATAAAGCCCGTACCGCGACGATCGAAGAAACCGATGCGCTCATGAACCAGATAGCGACAGCCCTGCGCGAGCAGAAACTGTTCGCCTCGCCGGACTTGACCATTCAGGACTTGGCTACAGCCGTGCATAGCAACCGCACCTATGTCAGCCAGTGTATCAACCGCCGCACGGGACTCAGTTTCTCCCAATATATTGTGCGTTACCGCGTGGAGCACGCACAACAGATACTCCGCGATTCCGGCTATGGCACCGATAAAGAGGCTGTCATGGCTGCCATGACGTCAAGCGGTTTCTCTTCCAACCAGACTTTCTACCGCATCTTCAAAGAGTTGACAGGACAAACACCTCTCCAATACCGCCATAACAATCTCCAATAGCGTTTTTCCGTCAATTTTTCCACATGCAGTGACGAAATTCCGCATTTTTGTACGATTTGAGAATAGATTTGTACGATTTGAGAATGCTTTTTCAAAAAAAAGCAGTAACTTTGTGCGTTCATTTGATTAGTAACACACTAAATAACTATTAAATTTATGCAAAAGACTTTTCTTCTCTTTCTCGGCTTGGCGCTTATGGCGCTACCGATGAGAGCGCAGGATGCGGGGCAGCCTGTGCAGAGGCTTATTGTCTGGAAGATGGACGGCACAAAAGTGTATTTTGAACTGACCGACGAGCCGGTGACTACCTTTGCGAACGGCAGTCTCGTTATTACCGCCAACAGCGGTGTATTCTCTTACCCTCTTGCCCAAATGGCGAAATACACCCACGAAGGTCTGCCCGAAGGCATTGACCTACCCACTATCGCGCCGGGAGATGTGATCGTAAGGCAAAACAACGAGATGCTGCAGCTCGAAGGACTGCCGGATGGCATGTCTGTCACGGTCTATAGCATGGATGGCAAGTTAGTGGCATCCCAAAAAGCCGTCGGCGGACAGCCGACGCTGCTGGTGCTCACCGCACAACCAGCCGGAACGTATATGGTTAACGCAGGCCCCGCCTCCTTTAAATTCGTGAAACAATGAGAGCAAAGACACAAAGTGACCCAGTACCAGGTACAAAGGTCATGCGTCTCATAATGTGTTTGGTCCTTGGTACTTTGTCCCTTGGTACTTATGCGCAGGATGCATTCTATATCTACCGCAACGACGGCGATTTCAACGGTTTCTTCTACGACGAAGTGCAGGAGATGCGTTATTCCAAACTGGCGTTGGACTCCACCGAACAGGAGCTGTATGTCACTTACGAAGTCGTCCTTGCCGACACCATTTACCGTATTCCGCTGACTGCCATCGACTCCATCGGTTTCCAGCAACCGGAGATCCGCTTCAACCCCAAGGCGCATTTCCTGGTCCGGGACGGATACGAACCTTATCTGAATACGGTGAAAATCAACGGATGTACATTCAAGGACCTGCCGTCCTCTCTGCCCATTCAGGTCGGCGATGTGCTGATTGGTCTGCCTTCCGACCCGCGTGCGGAGACGCTGTATATCAATACGCCCGGAAACTTGGGACCCGGCAGCTTCGCATGCGTCGTGGACGGCCTGAAATCATGGGAATATAACGGCAGTATCATTACGGAAGCAACCGGACATCCTGTTGATCAACTCAGCGATGTCTTTGAGCAATACATCACCGTTGAGCAAGTGACGATAGACAGAAACAATCAGGTACACCGCCGGATTGCCGGGTGCGACGAAAACGGTATGCCGCGCAAAGCGCTTGCCGTCGGCGGTGAAGGCGATATGGATTTGTTCACTTTCCAATTTAATCTCACCCGTGAATGGCAACCGTCCAACATCGGCAAGATAGACCTCAATGCCGAAATCGAACTGAAAGACAAGCTGCGGGTGGCATATGACATCTCCTTGTTCAAGTTCTACGCCAAAATAACGAACGAGATGCGTTTCAAAATCAAGCCCTCCGTTGGGCTGCAACTCAACGCCAGCTATGAGGCTACTTCGGACGACTGGGCTGCGCTGCCGCATATCATGTTCCCTGCCGCCTGCCCGATCTTTGAGACGAATCCGACTCCGATGTTCTTCTTCCGCGTGGACGGTACCGCGGAAGCACGGCTGAACCTGCCGGCTGTTAAGTTGGGTATAGGAACGGATTTTATTCTCAATTCCGCCAACATCATCTTCCCCGTCGCTTTCGGCGTGCATTTCGTGCCGGACGAGTCTTCTAAGATAGACGATGACATGCTCGATTTCTCCGCCGCTGCAAACATCAAGGCTATGGTGCAGACGGGTATCAAATTCCAAATGAACATAGCTACCGCCAGTTGGTTCAAAAAACTGGTGAACGCCGATCTGGGACTGCACCTCTATACGGGACCCAAACTGTCCAGTATGTTCACCTTTAATCCCGGTAATCTGGCAAAAGAGGCGGATCAACCCACTGCGGTCAGTGCTGTTTATACTTCGCTCCAAAGATCCAACATCATTTTATCACTGCTGTCCGTTGACTT
>DFEG01000011.1:0-7705 GCA_002369075.1 Bacteroidales bacterium UBA3808
CCGGCGTGCGCGACTATATCCACGTAGTGGACTTGGCTACGGCGCACGTGGCGGCGCTGCAGGCGATTGACCGCAAACAGGGGCTGGCGATCTATAATATCGGTACGGGCCACGGCTACTCGGTGCTCGACGTCGTCAATACCTTCGTCAAGGTCAACGGCGTGGAGGTACCGTATGAGATCAAGGATCGCCGCGCGGGCGACATAGCGACCTGCTATTGCGACCCCGCCAAGGCGGCTAAGGAGTTGGGATGGAAAGCCCGATACGGGCTGGAGGAAATGTGCCGCGACTCCTGGAACTGGCAAAAGAACAACCCTAATGGCTATCAATCATGAGCAAAGAACAATCTTCCTCGTCACTCCGTGTGATCACGATTATCGCGATGATGTTCCTCTACGGCATGATCGCGTTTGTAACGAACCTCGCCGCTCCGGTCGGTAAGATCTGGGAGCAGTCTTTCACCGGCTCGCACGCCCAGTTCATGGGCATGCTGGGCAACGCGATGAACTTCCTGGCGTACCTCATCATGGGTATTCCGGCGGGTCTCATGCTGTCCAAGGTGGGCTATAAGAGAACGGCGCTGATTGCGGTCTTTGTGGGTTTCTTGGGTATCTTCGGGCAGTACCTCTCGGGCGTGTTCGACAGTTTCGTGGTGTACCTCTTAGGCGCGTTCATCTGCGGCTTCTCCGTGTGCATGCTCAATACGGTGGTGAACCCGTTGCTGACCCTGATGGGCGGCGGCGGCAAGCGCGGTAACCAGCTCAACCTCATCGGCGGTACGATCAACTCGCTCGCCGGTTCGCTCACGCCGATGCTCGTCGGTGCCCTCATCGGTGCCGAGCTGGCAGGCAAGGAGATCGACGATGTGAACATGATCCTCTATATCGCCATGGGCGTCTTTGCAGTGGTGTATTTCGTGATCCGTATCACCCCGATCGCAGAGCCCGAGGGCGCAGGTCAGGAGGTCGTTTACGAGCGCTCCGCTTGGTCCTTCCGTCACTTTGTGTTAGGTGCGGTGGCGATCCTGCTGTACATGGGTGTCGAGATCGGTATTCCGGCTACCCTCATCAGTTACATGACGCCGAAGGTGGGCTTCGCGGTAGCGGGTTTCATCGCCGGACGGTACTGGCTGCTGATGCTCGTAGGGCGGTTCATCGGCTCGGCTATCGGTGGTAAGATCTCTTCCCGCGCAATGCTCATCACCGCTGCCTCGATGACCGTGGCACTGATCGCTACGGCGATGTGTCTGGGCGACTCCGTGATGGTCAAGACCTTCGTACAGGGACAGGTGATGGAAGTGCCGGTGGCTTCGACCCTGCTCGTGCTGACCGGTCTGTTCACCTCCATCATGTGGGGCTGTATCTTCAACCTCTCGGTGGAGGGCCTGGGCAAGTACACCGCCAAAGCGTCGGGTATCTTTATGACGATGGTAGTCGGCGGCGCTATCTGGCCGTCGCTGCAAGCAGCTCTCGCGGGGAACATCGGTATCCTCGTCAGCTACATCGTTCCGCTCCTCTGCGCCGCGTATATACTCTATTACGCCATCGCAGGGTGCAAGAACGTCAATAAGGACATCAAGATTGATTGACCGGGAACAGGCTTACCGGCTTAACTCGATACAAGCCAAGATGAGAGGGGCGACTCCTTTGGGGTCGTCTCTTCTTATTTTCTCGTGGATGTAGTACTCGTAGGTGCCGTCGCGGTAGGGGTTTCCGCCCAGTCCGGCTACGGCGCAGCAGTCGGTGAGGGAGAGCGAACCGTCCTCTTCGCGGATCAGCTTATGCGCCTTGAGCCCCTCTAAGATTTGTTTCGCCTCCTCTTTGTAGCGCTTGTCAAGCACACCGAGTCGTGCGCCTTTGGCGAACGCGTAGCAGTACATCGCCGAGCAGGTGGACTCGAGGTAGTTGCCCTCCTCGCCGGCACGGTCGGGTACCTGGTACCAGAGGTGCGTCTCGGGATCCTGTACGGTCAGCAGGGCTGCGGCTACACGGCTCAATATAGCCTCTATTTCCGCGCGCTCCGGTTGGTTTGCCGGCATGAACTCCAATACATCGCAGAGCGCCATGACGTACCATCCTTCGGCGCGCCCCCAGGTCTCGGGGCTGCAGCCGGTGATAGAGTCGCTCCAACCCATCTGACGGCTCTCGTCCCAGCCGTGGTGGTTGAGCCCGTTCGCCTTGCGGGTGTGGGCATCGACCACGAGGAACTGCCTGGCGATGTCGCTCCACGCCTCCGGCTCGGGTTTCCACGCCGCGTAACGGGCGTAGAAAGTAGTGCCGGTGAAGAGTCCGTCGAGCCACATCTGGTGCTCATACACCTGCTTGTGCCAGAACCCGCCTTCCTCCGTCCGGGGCTGCTCGCGCAGCTGGTCACGGAGCGTCTCAATAGCGGTTACGTACTGCGGCTTGGGGGCAATCTCATTGAGCAGGATAAGGAAATTGCCGCCCTGGATACGGTCCATGTTATAGAGACTCTTCTTGTAGGTCAGGATAGTGCCGTCCGTACTGATGAACTGGTCCGCAAACTGCTGCGCGTGGCGGAGGTAGGTGGTGTCGCCCGTGGCGGTATAGAGCTCCACGAAAGCGCGCGCCATGAGGGTAGGCGTGTACTCCCATTTGGGTTTGGATGCACCGTCACATTGCCAGATCTCGGGGTGGTGAACCATCTCCGAACGACCGATCTCTTCTGCCATCTGCAGATAACTGTTGGAACTGCAAGCGGTCAGCACCAAGGCTGCCATAAGAATGAATTTTCGCATGGTGATTTCTGTTTTACGGCGCAAAATTACAAAAAAAAATGCATATAGCCAAATAAAATTTGTGTATTTCAAAAAAAAGTAGTACCTTTGCACCCGATTTGGTGAAAACTACTTAATCCCTTGCCGCGATGGTGGAATAGGTAGACACGAAGGACTTAAAATCCTTTGGCCAGTGATGGCTGTGCCGGTTCGACCCCGGCTCGCGGTACCAAAAATGACGACTCTCGGAGCCGTCATTTTTGGTTATGTCTTTTGTCTTTTGTCTTATGTCTTATGTCTTATGTCTTTTGTCTTTCTACTTTTGTCTTTCTACTTTCTACTTTCTACTCCCTTCTGATTGCCACTAAGTGGTGGGTGTAACCGCCTGCCTCTGCGGAGTAGATGCCCTGCTCGTCGATTTTCTCCACCTTCACGCGTCCGGAGCAGTGTATCACACGCCCGGAGTCGATGAGGATACCCACGTGGGTGATCCGTCCGTCCTCGTGGTCGAAGAAAACAAGGTCACCCGCTTGGGCTTTGTCCAGGGAGGCTATTAGTTGTCCCTGTGTGGCTTGCTCGGAGGCGTTGCGGGGCAGGTGTTTGCCAAAGAGACTCATGACGATCTGGCTGAAACCCGAGCAGTCCATGCCCAGAGCGTTCTTGCCGCCCCAGAGGTAGGGTACGTTGAGGAAGAAACGGGTGACTTGCAGGAGGTTCTCCTGGTTCAACTCACGCGGCGTGGTGATGACCATGTTGGGGTCGATGCGGAAACCTACGCCTAAGACCTCGAACCGCCCGAAGCGCGCCTCACGCCCTTCGTAATTCGTAATTTGCAGTTCGTACTTAGCAAGCCTTGTGCCGGCGGTGAGAGGAATGGTCTGACCGTTGTTCTCACTCATGGCGTACGCCATCGGGAATGCCACCAAGGCAGCGTTCTTGAGTGCCGCGCCATAAGCGGTGTACTCTTCCTCGGTCATGGATGCAATCATCTTCGCATCGACCCATCCTTCCTGACCGTCCGCTTCCAAGCGTACACGGTACCATTTGGGCGGAAGGCTTTCATCCGAGGGCTCACGGCTCATCAGCGTACAGAGTTCGCCGAAGAGCATCTGCGTCTCCTGCTCCGCGCCCTCGCGCGCCTCTGCCCGCACGGGCACTATACTATGTAAGGAAATAGCTTTTACCATACTTCCTGCGGGTGGTGGTTATCGGTCCGCGGGTAGTCGATCGAGTAGTGCAAACCGCGGGACTCCTTGCGCTCCAGCGCCTGACGGGTGATGAGGTAACCTACGTTGATCATGTTCCTCAGTTCGCATATATCTTTGGTTGCTTTTACGCGGCGGAAGAGGTCTTCGGTCTCTTCGTAGAGCAGGTCGAGGCGTTCCCACGCGCGGCGCAGACGCAGGTCGGACCGCACGATACCCACATACGTGGACATGATTTGTCCTACCTCCTTGACGTCCTGTGCGATCAAGACGCGCTCCTCGTTCGAGAGTGTGCCCTCGTCGTTCCACGCCGGTACGGCTTCGTTGAAATCGTACTCCTCGATGACGGAGAGGCTGTGCTTGGCAGCTGCGTCGGCATAGACCACCGCCTCGATAAGCGAGTTGGACGCCAGACGGTTACCGCCGTGCAGACCCGTGCAGGAACATTCGCCTACGGCGTAGAGCCGGCGGATAGTGCTCTGGCCGTCCAGATCGACCTTGATACCGCCGCACATGTAGTGCGCGCAAGGGGCTACGGGGATGTAGTCCTTGGTGATATCAATGCCGATGGAGAGGCACTTGGCGTAGATATTGGGGAAGTGGTGTTTGGTCTCCTCGGGGTCCTTGTGGGTCACGTCAAGGCAGACATGGTCAATCGCGTGGATCTTCATCTCATTATCAATCGCGCGGGCTACTATGTCGCGCGGCGCGAGTGAGAGACGCGGGTCGTATTTCTGCATGAACTCTTCTCCGTTAGGCAGCCTTAGGATACCTCCGTAGCCGCGCATCGCCTCGGTGATGAGGTAGGCGGGGTGGGTCTCGGCGGGATTGAAGAGCGAGGTGGGGTGGAACTGCACGAACTCCATGTCTTTGACCAGACCCTTGGCGCGATAGACCATCGCGATACCGTCGCCGGTAGCTATCTCGGGGTTGGTGGTCGTAGCATAGACGGCACCCGTGCCGCCGGTCGCCATGAGCGTAATACGGCTCAGGTAAGTGTCTATCTTCTGTGTCTCGGGATTCAGGATATATGCGCCGTAGCACTCGATGTCCGGTGTGCGGCGGGTGACCCGCACGCCTAAGTGGTGCTGCGTGATGATCTCCACTGCAAAATGGTTCTCCAATACCTCTATGTATGGGTTGCGGCGAACCGCCTCGATGAGGCCGCGCTGGATCTCCGCACCCGTGTCGTCGGCGTGGTGGAGAATACGGAACTCGGAGTGGCCGCCCTCGCGGTGGAGGTCGAACTCACCGTCCTCTTTCTTGTCAAAATTAACGCCCCAGTTGACCAGTTCCTCAATGCCTTTCGGGGCGTTGCGTACTACCTGTTCCACGGCTGCTGGGTCGCTCAGCCAGTCGCCGGCTACCATTGTGTCGTGGATATGTTTCTCAAAGTCGTCCACCTTGAGGTTGGTGACGGACGCAATGCCGCCTTGTGCTTTCGCAGTGTTCGCTTCTTCCAGCGTCGTCTTGCAGCACAACGCAATGCGGTATTTCTCTGCCCGCGCTACTTTCAGCGCGAAACTCAGACCGGCTACACCGCCGCCGATAATCAGAAAATCGTATTTCTTTGTCATAATATGTTTTCCTAGTTCCTTAGTCTCCTAATTCCCTGGTCTCCTATTTTGCTTTGCACAGTGCAAAGACGCTAATTGTTGCCCCTCTGAAGGGCTTCATGGCGCTCAGGCAGGCTTTCATCGTCTCGCCGGTGGTGATCAGGTCATCGACAACCATAATGCGCTTGTGGTATAGTTGTTCGGGATGGTTGATGGCGAAGGCGCCTGCCACATTCGTCTTGCGTCCCTCGCCGTCCTGTTTGGCTTGTTTGGGAGTGTGCCTGATGCGGGTGACGTGCGTCGTATCAACAGGGACACCTGTTATCTCGCTGATCCCGCGCGCGATGTACTCCGACTGGTTGTAGCCCCTCTCCCGCATTCGCCGGGGGTGAAGCGGCATGGGGATGATTACGTCCAGATCGTCGAAGAACGTCTCGTCCCGCCAGTCCAGCACTGCCTGTCTGCCCATCCAAAAACCTAACTCCGGTTCGTCCGCGTACTTCATCCGGTGGATGACATGTTGGATCGGGTGCTCTTTCTCGAAGAAGAGGTACGCCGCCGCGCGGTCCAGATGGAGCGCACGTTTGTGGGCCGTCTTACCCTCCGTCAGCGCCATCTCCGTGCCGTTCTCCCGCATCTTGTCCTGTTCCGTGCGGGGCAACCGTACCCAGCAGTCGGTGCAGAGCCACTCAACGTGGTCCTCCGCCCGCTGCTGGTCACTCATATACCTCCCACAGAACGGACACGTGCGCGGGTAAAGCAGGCTGTCAAAGAGTAACACCGTTCTTGAAGATCGAGATCTCGTGGTAGCCGTTCTTCTCGTTGTTCGTGCGGGTGCCGTTAGCCACCTCGATCACGTACTCGGCAAAGCGTTTGGCTACCTCTTCCATCGGTTCGCCCTCGGCGATCACACCGGCGTTGAAATCAATCCAGTTCGGTTTGTTCTTCGCCAGAGTGGAGTTGGTGGAGATCTTCATGGTCGGTACGTAGGTGCCGAAGGGCGTTCCGCGACCGGTGGTGAACAGCACCATGTGGCATCCGCAGGACGCTAACGCCGTCGAAGCCACGAGGTCGTTACCCGGCGCCGAAAGCAGGTTGAGTCCCTTCACTTGCAGCCGCTCGCCGTACGGCATTACGCCGCGGACAAGCGACTTGCCGCATTTCTGCGTGCAACCGAGGGCTTTGTCCTCCAGCGTGGAGATACCGCCGGCTTTGTTGCCCGGGCTCGGGTTCTCGCCTACCGGTTCGCCGTGGGACAGGAAATAGTCCTTGAAGTCATTGATGAGGGAAACGGTCTGGTCGAAGAGTTCTCTGTTCGCACAGCGGTCCATGAGGATCGTCTCTGCGCCGAACATCTCCGGCACCTCGGTCAGTACGGTTGTACCGCCCTGGGCTACCAGCCAGTCACTCAACATACCTAACAACGGGTTAGCCGTGATACCGCTGAAGCCGTCCGAACCGCCGCACTTGAGTCCCACGCGCAGTTCGCTCAAAGGCACCGGCACACGTTTGTCGTGCTGGGTCTTGGTGTACAGCTCGCGCAGGATCGGCATGCAGTACTCTACCTCGTCGCCCTCGATCTTCTGGGTCACTACGAACTTCACGCGGTCCTCGTCGATCTCGCCGCAGAACTCGCGGAAGACGTCCGGCTGGTTGTTCTCGCATCCGAGGCTCACTACTAAGATAGCACCGGCATTCGGATGATGGATCATGTCACGGAGAATCTTCTTCGTGTTCTCGTGGTCGTCGCCTAACTGCGAGCAGCCGTAGTTGTGCTTGAAGGCGAAGATGTTATCCGCGCCGGTCTCCTGACGCAGCCGCTCGGCACATTTTTCGATGATGCCGTTTACGCAGCCTACGGTCGGGATGATCCACACCTCGTTGCGGATACCTACCTGACCGTCTTTGCGGCGGTAGCCCATGAAGGTGCGTTTCTCGTCTGGGATATTGAGCACTACCTCTTTCGGGTGGTACTCGTAACTCAGCAGTCCTGCGAGGTTGGTCTTGATATTGTGCTCGTTCATCCACGAACCGGCTTTCTTCGCCTCCTTGGCGTGTCCGATCGGGAAACCGTACTTGATTACGTTCTCGCCCTCTGCGAGATCCTTGATGGCTATCTTGTGGCCGGCAGGCACGTCCTCCAGAACGGTGATCTGCTTGCCGTCCACCTCAATAACCGCACCGGCGGATTGCGGTTGTATTGCTAC
>DFEG01000011.1:7769-29192 GCA_002369075.1 Bacteroidales bacterium UBA3808
ACCACATTATCCGCCGGATTGATTTTCAGAATATTGGTCATATTAGAACAAGCTTTTGATTTTTGCAATCACATCATCTACCTTATCGGCAGCGAGCATGAGCTGAACGGTCTTGAGCATGCCGACAGACTCGATGGAGTTGAGGTACAGCTCTACCATGTCGGTCAGCCCCGGGATCTTGTTGAGGTCCTCTTTGCTCTCTTTCCAGATGATGTCGGTTGCGCCGAGCACGCCTTCTGCCACCTTGCGGGTGTCGCCGGTTGCCCAGAGTTCTTTCAAGAGGTCCATGATCTCCTGTGCGTCGTTCGGTTGGATCGGTGCGCCGTCCTCACGGGTACCGCCCTTGTAGTACTCGATGATAGCAGCCAGACCGAGAACCAGACCCTTCGGCAGCTCGCCCTTGCGCTCCAGATAAACCTTCAGACCCGGCAGATCGCGTGTCTCGAATTTCGGGAACGAGTTAAGCATGATGCTGGTCACCTGGTGATCCACATACGGGTTGTTGAAACGCTCTAATACGCTCTCGCCGTAAGCCTTCAGTTCCTCTTTCGGCAGGTTCAGAGTCTCTAACAGTTCGTCGAACATCACCATGTGGATGTATTTGCCGAGTACGTCGTGGTTGCAAGCGTCACGGACGATGTTCACGCCGGAGAGGTAGCTTACCGGGCTCAGCACGGTGTGCGGGCCGTTGAGCAGCGTCACTTTGCGCTCGTGGTACGGCTTCTCGCTCTCCGCGATGAGGACGTTCAGACCGGCTTTGTTAGCAGGGAACTCAGCCTCCAGTTCAGCGATAGACATGTTCTCCGGTTTCTCGATTACCCAGAGGTGGAAGATCTCAGCCTGCACAACGAGGTTGTCGTTGTAACCCACTTTCTCCTGGATCTCGGCGATATCCTTGCGCGGGAAGCCCGGCACGATGCGGTCAACGAGGGTAGCGCAGACGTAGTTGTATTTCTCGAACCACTCTTTGAAGCCCTCATAGTCTGCTCCGAAATCGTTTTTCCACAGCTCGATATACTTGCGGATGCAGTCTTTCAGGTGGTGTCCGTTCAGGAAAATCAGCTCGCACGGCATGAAGATAAGGCCCTTGGTCGGATCGCCGTTGAAGGTCTTATAGCGGCGGAACAGCAGCTGAACGAGCTTGCCCGGATACGAACTTGCCGGAGCGTCGGTGAACTTGCAGCTGTCATCGAAAGTGATACCTGCCTCGGTGGTGTTGGAGATGACGAAACGGATCTCCGGCTGCTCAGCGAGAGCCATGAATGCCCAGTTCTGGGTGTACGGATTCAGCGCGCGGCTGATGACGTCGATACGCTCTAGACTGTTCACTGCCTTACCGTCTAGACGTCCCTGGAGGTTCACGTGATACAGACAGTCCTGACCGTTCAGCCACTCTACCATACCTTTCTCGATCGGCTGTACAACGGCTACGGAACCGTTGAAATTGGTCTTTGCGTTCATGTTCCATACAATCCAGTCCACGAATGCGCGGAGGAAGTTACCTTCACCAAACTGAATGATCTTCTCGGGAGCCACGCTCTTCGGAGCGGTCCACTTGTTCAATGCTTTTTTTGCCATAGTTTTAAGTATTAAATGATTTTAATTTGTTTATTTCATACCCTGTAACCGGTAACCGGTAAATTGCGCTGCAAAGATACAACAAAAATTGCACATATGCAAGTTTTTGAGCGGAATTTTTGAAAAAAGTAGAAGTTCTCTACTTCTTTTAGGGATAGATAGCAGGCACTATGCTTGCATAAGGGGCGGCTATATAGCACTAAAAGAGAGGGCACAGCCCTTTTCAAAAATCCCGCTCATTCTTGCGTATGGTCTGCAGGACGCGACTGTACTTTCGAAGGGGTCCCCATTTATGGGGGAGGAGGTCGAAGTACAACTTTTTTTTGAAATATGCAAGCATGCGCGCGTTTTTTTCAATATTTTAAAAACATCGTGCATTTTCCTCCTCTCTTTTTCCTCTTTTCTCCGCCTGTTGCGCCATCTGCATCTTCTCCTTCGTCTCCTTGCGTCTGTTGCGCCACCTGCATCTTTCCTTTCGTCTATTACGTCACCTGCATCTTTCCCTTTGTCTATTGCGCCCAAATCTAATTTGGACACGGCTCCTGAAAGCCGTTCCTTCTTTTTTCATTGCGCCCCCCTTCTTTTTTCATTGTGTCGGAATCAAATTCCGACATCGGCTCCTCGGAGCCGCTCCTTCTTTGGCTATTTCATGGCGATGCCATTACCCCTCACCCTCCTCCCCTCACCGCTCTCCCCCTCTGAGAGGGGGCTGGGGGGTGTCCTCACTCCTCACCGCTCTTTTGTAAGACTTAGAGTGGGTGATTAGTGGGTGATTAGTGGGTCGTTAGTGGGTTGCTAAGCTAACGTCATAGTAACGAAAAAGGAAGAAAAAGGACTTGCCGCATCCGCCAAGATAGGCGGATCTGGAATTATCTCAAATCCGGTGCAAAGATACAACAAAAATTTGAGATATGCAAGAAATCAGGCAAGTAAAATAAATTTATTTATATTTTGTTGGATAAGTGCTTGTTTGACATTTCAAAAAACTCTTTATTACAGAAAAAAAGCGTGCATATTTGCATATATGCAAAAAAAGTTGTACCTTTGCACCCCAAAATAGAAAAATGCGAATTACGCGGGTGATATTAGGTCTGTTGGTATACGTTCTGGCAAGCGGGACGCTGTATGCTAAACGTCCAGTGACGGAGGTGGAGCGGTTGCAGCGTGCTGTTCAGCGCCAACCGGGAGATATGGACAAACACTGCGAGTTGGTGCAAGCGCAATTAGCGGCAGGCGATACAGCGGAGGCGGAGAAGAGTCTGGACTACGCCCTCAAGATGCGCGAGACACCGTGCCTCTATATGCAGCGGGCGATGATCGGCGTAGCGAAGGGCGAGTATTTTACGGCTGCCCGGTACGGCGCACAAGCCGTGAAAGCAGGTTTGCGTCCCTCCGAGGACTCAATGTTTTTTCGGATAGACAGCCTTTCGGGCGGAGGTGTGATGCTGTGTCTGCAACGGATGACCGGAGAGGAAAAGCAGAATAGCAACGTGTGGCGCGGCTTGGGACAGATGGCGCAAATGAAAGGCGATACCATCGCTGCTCTTACCTACTTCGAGAAAGCCGTTCATGCCGGCGATACTACCTGCCGCGAAGTGCTGAAACAGCTGCGGCCCTCGGAAATAGCACCTACCGAAACTGACAGCGTGATAGCCCGAATACCCTTCCTTAACCAAACGGGCGAATTGGAACTAAAAGGCAAAATCAACGGCTTAGCCATCCGTATAACGGTCGATACCACGGCTACGCAAAGTACCATCTCAGGCGTCGAAACGCTCTTTATGCTCAAGAACGAATACGTCTCCCGCGACGATATCATCGATAATATTTACGTCATCGTCAAGCGCCTGGAGATAGGCGAAGGGATGGTCTTGCGAAACATCCGCTTGCGCTACATCGAGAACCAGGACAACCCGCTCATCCTCTGTTTACGGGACTTGGAGAGATTAGGCGGCATACAAATTAACACGGAGAAACGCGTGTTGATAGTGACCGAGAGCAAAATAACAAATTCCAAATAAATGAACACTATGATGAGAAAGATCTTTTTCGGGTTGCTTTGGATTGTTTGTGTGCCGGCGATGATGGCACAAAATACGGCCGAGAGCTACTACATGATGCGCGCCAAAGAGGCGGTGCAAAGCGATGATTACGACACCGCAATCGAGTATCTGTCAAAGGAGTTGGACGTCAACCCCAAGAATGGTTATGCCCACATGTGGACGGCTATTGCTTGTGCCCATTCCGACCGCTTCGGATGGGCGTTACAGTATGCACAATCTGCTCTCCGGTACTTGCCTAAAAATGCAAAAGCCGGACGCGGACAGTTGAATATACTCTTGGCTGAGTTGTACCTCGAGGCCAAGGATACTACTCGGACCATCTCTTACTTGGAGCAGGTCATTAAAGAGACTCCGAATGAGGAATACCCCTATCGTAAACTAGCGAGGATTAGTGAGAAACGCCAAGACAAAGAGGCGATGCTGCGCTATGCCCGCATGGCGGTAAATAACATTCCGACAAGCACCAATATGTATGTCTTGCTCTCGGACGCACAAGTAGCGAATGAGCAATACAGCGAGGCACTCGCGACTTGCGAAAAAGCGTTCGCGCTGCCCGAACTGACATCCAAAGACCGCAGTAAGCTGCTCATCCAGCGTGCTTCCATCCATGTCGCGAACAAACAACCGAACGAGGCGCTGTCCGACCTGATGAACTCCACCCGAATAGATATCTGGGACGTATCCGAAGATGTGCTCTCCAAACTGGATGACACCATCCCCTCGGTGCTTTACGACACCCTCTCTGCCGCTTATACCAAAGAGCCGGACAAACTGTTCTGGAAGATCTACCTCTACGATTATTACCGCTATCACAACGAGTATAGCAAGGCGGTAGAGATTGGTTTTGCGATGTTACCCCAATACAACAGCGCGCATCTGGTACACTATATTGCTTCCATCCTCGAGTCCTATATCGGCGATGTAGAGTTGTCCGAACGGATGTTAGTCAAGCAATTAAGCGTCGATTCGACTTCCGCAAACACATACGTCCGTCTGCAGGAACTCTACTCGGAGACCGGACGATACAAAGAGGCAATGAAGATGGCGGAAAAAGCCCTCTCGTTCGACCCCAATGAGAATGACAAATCGACAGCGTACAAACTCCGCGGACGAGACTACGAGATCCAACACGAGTATCAAAAGGCAATCGAGGACTACATGGCTGGCATGATTGCTGATCCGAGCGATAGCGAATACTGGTGGTTTAGGATAGGCAGACTGTACGGCAAACTGAATGAATCCGAAAAGCAGGCTTGGGCTTTTGAACAGGGCCGCAAAGCCATGCAGGTAAAAGGAAAAGAACTACCCCCTGAGTCGTATGTAGCCATGGGGGATAGTGCCAAGGCGTACGAGGCTGCGAAGACGATGATTAAGAAAGAGAACTCGCCCGAGCAGCACTACAACGCTGCGTGCGTATATGCGCAAATCGGGCATCCCGAGGAGGCCGTAACGGAATTGAGGAAGGCGATGGAGTACGGTTTTAGCCATTTCTACCACATCGCATGGGATATGGACCTGGACAGCCTGCGCGGTCTGCCGGAGTTCGAGGCCCTGGTAAGCGAGTATAAACAACGCGCCGAGCAAGCCAAACAAGAGTTGCGAAGCAAAATCGATCTGGAACTGAACTATTAATCCCCAAAGCCTATCCATTATGAAAAAGATATTCATCACTCTCCTGATCGCGCTGACAGCGCAAGTGATCTTTGCCGCGGATTCGTACTATTTCCAGCGTGCAGAGGAAGCATACCAAAAGAAAGATTACAATCTCTGCCTGCACTATTGTAAGCAAGGCGTGGAGAAAAACCCCAAGGACGGCAAGTGCTGGGCGGTCATAGCGGAGATCTACTCCAAACGCGAATACGCGCGATATGGCGAAGCCATGGAGGCTGCCGAGAAAGCCTTAACAACTTTGTCGAAGAAAGATAAATATTGGATCGCCTTCGTTCACGGAATCCGAGGCGATGTATTCTACAAAGTAGAGAACTTACAGGCTTCGAAAGAATCGTATATGATAGCCCTCTCCATGCAGCCCGAAAACACCACCTATATCTATGATTTGGCGGATGTGTGCTACAGATTAGGCGAATATGACGAGTCCATAAAGTACTACCAGCGCTATATTGATTTGAGTCCTAACACGATCTATATCTATGGTGAGTTGGCGTACGTCTATTACAAAGCCGGCAAAAAAGAGGAGGCGCAGCGGTTCTGCGACTTGACAAACGCTTTAGGTCAAGGCGGTAACCCGACCGCGCACCGCGTTCTGTCGATGATGGCAGTCGATCGCGGCGATTACGTAGAGGCATGCCGCGAAGCCGCGCGTGCAATGTTCCTCCGCAACTCTTGGTGTGACGAAGGCGATACGCTCAAAGTGCTGTGTCCGGATCTGCTGATGGCAGCGATTCGTACCGAGGTGGCTAAGGCGCAGAAAGACGCAGAGACAAACGCCACCGCAGCATATTGCGCCTTCACCATGAATCGTTATTGGGATGCACTCTATTATCTCCACCGCAAGATGGAGCAAAGCGATGCCCCCCAATCCGTTTATCCGGAGTTGGCATCGGTCTATGAGCGGGTAGAAGCGTTAGACGAGGCAGAGAAATACTACCTGCTGACCCTTAAAACCGATTCCGGCGAGTATGTATGGCGCGGATTAGCACAAGTGGCGCGATGCCGCGGCCGGTTCCTCCAAGCCAACCAATACCTCCGCCGGGCGATGGAGAAAAATCCCGCTGAGGGAAAATTGTACTACCTCATAGCCCGTAACCTGTATCAGGCAGGGCTTCCTAAAGAGGCGCTGATGACCTTTGATACCGCACAAGTACTCATCGAGGAGGAAGATTGGCAACTGTCAATCATGGCTAACCAAGCCGAGACATACCGGGAGTTAGGGCTGGAGAAAAAAGCCGAAGAGATTCTCGCACAAGCCCAGAAACTGCGCAAGGAGGACGAACACAGAGAGGAGTTCTTCCGCCTAGATGCCTTATCGGGCGACACTGCTGCTTTGGCGCGCCACGCCGAGTATTTGAAGAACAATAAGAAAGCCCAATTGAACGGTCAGTGGGGCGTCCTCGCGCAAGCGTACGCGTTACTTAAGGATAGACAGCACACCCTTCAGTATATTCGTCTTGACGAGGAGGCAGGGAATCACACTCTCCTTCTCTTGCCCAAAATCAGACGCTATGCGTTCTTGCTTGACGACCCGGAGTTCAAAACCTTGGTAGCCCGATATGAAGCACAACTGCATGAAAAATTAGCAGAACTGCAATCGCAATTAGGCGACCCCGAGACGCTACAGAACAAAGTGACCGAACTACCCTTTACGCATCTAGGCGGAGTCAACCGCGTACAATGTACCATCAATGGTCTGCCGCTCTATTTCGTCTTCGATACCGGCGCTGCTGATGTGTCTATATCAAGTGTGGAAGCAAACTTCATGCTCAAGAACGGCTATCTGACCAACGCAGATTTTATGGGGAAACAGAATTTTGTGACCGCTACCGGTGAAATACACGAAGGTACAGTAATCAACTTGCGTGAACTTCGCGTTGGAGATGTTATTCTGAAGGATATCAAAGCATCTGTCATCAAGAACCAGTCTGCGCCTTTGTTGCTCGGACAGAGTTGTTTCCGCCGATTTGGTATTGTGGAGGTTGATAATAAAGCACAAGTAATTCGTTTGTTAGCAAAATAATAAATCATCAATAGAACATGAGTTTACAATGTGGAATAGTGGGTCTGCCTAATGTGGGCAAGAGTACCCTCTTTAACTGTCTTAGCAACGCCAAGGCGCAGAGCGCCAATTTCCCTTTCTGTACTATCGAGCCGAACGTGGGCGTCATCACCGTGCCGGACGAGAGGCTTATCAAACTCGGTGAGATTTGTCACCCCGAGCGCGGCGTGATTCCTACCACCGTGGAGATCGTCGATATAGCCGGACTGGTCAAGGGTGCCAGCAAGGGTGAAGGCCTGGGAAACAAGTTCCTCGCCAACATCCGCGAGACGGACGCCATCATCCATGTCCTGCGCTGTTTCGACGACGAAAACGTAGTGCATGTGGACGGTTCGGTGAACCCCGTACGCGACAAAGAGATCATTGACGCCGAGCTCCAACTCAAGGACCTGGAGACCGTCGAGAGCCGCATCCAGAAATGCGAGAAAGCCGCCAAAGCCGGCGGGGACAAGTTCGCCAAACTCCAACTCGAGGTGCTCGTCAAGTACCGCGAGGCGCTCTCGCAGGGTAAGAACGCACGCACCGTGGAGCTGGAGAACAAAGAGCAGGAGGCAGCTGCCAAAGACCTCTTCCTCCTCACCAACAAACCCGTTATGTACGTTTGCAACGTGGATGAAAGCTCCGCCGTTACCGGCAACGCGTACGTAGAGCAAGTCCGCGAAGCCGTCAAAGACGAAGACGCGCAAGTCCTCGTCCTCGCTGCCAAAATAGAGAGCGAGATCGCTGAACTCGAGAGCTACGAGGAGCGGCAGATGTTCCTCGAGGAGATCGGACTGGAGGAGTCCGGCGTCAACCGACTCATCAAAGCCGCTTACGCCCTGCTCAAACTACGTACCTTCCTCACCGCCGGCTCCGACGAGGTGCGCGCATGGACCTTCCGCGAGGGCATGAAAGCGCCGCAGTGCGCCGGAGTCATCCATACGGACTTTGAACGCGGGTTCATTCGCGCTGAGGTCATCAAATACGAGGATTTCGTGGCGCTCGGAGGAGAAGCCCAATGCCGCGCCGCCGGCAAACTCGGCATCGAGGGCAAGGACTACCTCGTCCAGGACGGAGATATAATGCACTTCCTTTTTAACGTATGATAGAGAATTTATTATCTTATGGCTGGTGGGTCGGCGCAGTGCTGATTGTAGCCGGCTTCGTGGCGCTGGTGAAAGGCGCCGACTGGCTCGTGGACGGCGCCTCCGCTGTCGCCAGACAGTTCGGTATCAGCGATCTCGTGATCGGTCTGACCGTGGTAGCCTTCGGCACTTCGATGCCGGAGTTCGTGGTCAACATGGTATCCGTAGCGGAGGGTACCACAGACCTCGCCATTACGAACATCTTGGGCTCGAACATCATCAACACCTTTGTGATTCTCGGTCTGACAGCACTCGTTTACCCTGTGGTGTCGCAGAAAAGGAGCCGCGATTTTGACATCCCGATGTCCATCATCGCCGGTATCTTGGTGTTCGCTTTTGTGGCGGTCAACTCGCCGTTCGGAGAGGAGGAACGCGGCATCAGCCGCATGGGCGGAATAATCCTTCTGCTCATGTTCTGCTACTTCCTCTACAACACCTTCCGCCACGCCAAAGACCACCCAAATGAAGTACAAGGGGACGACGTACAATGCACAAAGGATATTTCCACCCGCCGTGCCCTCTGTTTGATCATCGGCGGTCTCGTGGGACTGGTGGTCGGCGGTGAACTGATCGTCAAGAGTGCGGTTGATCTCGCTACCCGTCTGGGCGTGAGCGAGGCGATCATCGGTCTGACCATCGTCGCCTTGGGTACCTCGCTGCCGGAGTTGGCTACCTCGGTCATGGCGGCGACGAAGCACAACTCCGATATAGCCCTCGGAAACGTAGTGGGCAGCAATATATTCAATGTGTTCTTTGTCTTGGGAATGAGTGCGGTCGTTCGGCCGCTGCCGGCGTACGAAGGCATCGAACTGGACGCCTGGACTGCCGCTGTGGGAAGCATCCTCGTCTGGCTCTTCGTCAAGACCAACCACGAGCGCGAGATCAAGCGCTGGGGCGGTGCCATCCTGCTTCTCGTCTATGCAGGATACCTGACCTACAGATTATTGAATGTGTGACGTTCGCGATCGAAGAGCCAACCCCATTTGTTGAAATACAGGCACATGTTCTGGATATGAATCCGGAGCATGTGTTTGTCTTTATAGGACGAGCGCGCGTGGTCATGGACAATCGTCCATTCGGGGTAATAGAGCGTGAGGTAATTGCGGTGGATAGTGCGCGTGAGATCAATGTCCTCGGGGTACATGAAGTACCGCTCGTCGAAGAGCCCTGCCTCCACAGCGGCTTTGGTACGGAGGAGCATGAAACAGCCGCTCAGGTACGGCGTGTTGACAGGACGGCTCAGATCAAGGTCGCGGAGCTCGTACCGCCTGTTGCGCCGTGCAACCATCCACGCCGGCAGGAAACGCCGCCCGAACACGTCTATCGGTGCCGGAAGGCGTTTCGCCAGATACTGCTGCGTGCCGTCCGGATTAAGCACTTTCGGCATGAGTTGCCCCACCTCGGGGTGAACTAACATCCATTCGTGCATGGCATCGATGTCCTCCGCCTTGACTCGGATGTCGCTGTTCATGACGAGGTGCAACTCCGTCTTGTAATACGCGCTCTCGCGTAACGCGACATTATGTGCGCGCCCGTAACCGAGATTCTCGCCCATCGCCATGTATCTCAGGCGGTCTGTCCCGAACTGCCTGGCGAGCGTCTCTTTCTGCTGCGCTATCTCTGCCTTGCGGTACTCCGGCGCGGTGTTGTCCAGCAGATATATCTTCCGCAGGTTCTTCACCCGCAGCAACTCCCGAACAAGGGGAATAACCTCCTGCTCCCATTTCGGATGATATAGGACAATCGAGATATTCAGCATTTATTTGTGGTATTTGATGAAGCCGTGCCATGCCCAGGAGGCGAGGTAATAAAGGCTCACGGGAACGGATAGTTTCTCCGCCTCGCGATAGACTTTGTACTGCGGGATAATAACCTTGCGTTTGGAGGAGGTGACGCCATTCGAACTCATGCGATAACTGCCGACGATGGCAGGATTACCGTATGCCTCATGGCAATGCCTCATGATTTCGAGCCAATAGACATAATCGTCCCGGAGTGAACGGAAGTTCTCGTTGAGGTAGAACTTGCCGTACGGAACGGTGTCGTAGAGGGCGGTGAGGCAGGTGATGGAACAGGTGGAGAGCAGATCCCGATAGGTGATGTGCGCAGGCGGGAAGAAGGGTTTCAGAATCTCGTGGTTGTTCTCATCGATCCGTTTGTGCGCACCATAGACGAGTTGGCATTTCTTCTCGTGCATCAGTGCGAGTTGCATCTCCAGGAAAGCAGGCTCCCATAGATCATCGGCATCGAGCAGGGCGAGGTATCGTCCTGCGGCACGGCGAATACCGTTGTTCCGCGCTGCGGCACTTCCTCCGTTGGGCTGCGAGAAGACTTTGATTCGCGGGTCTTTAGCGGCATAGGACTCCGCTACGGCGAGGCTGTTGTCCTTACTGCCGTCATTGATGATAATCATCTCCCAATCCGTGTAAGTCTGCGCAAGCACGCTCTCAATCGTCTGCCCCACAAACCGCTCTCCATTATACAACGGCGTAATGATAGATACTAAATTATTGTTTTCCATAAAGGATTTTGAATTTACATACATAATAGAGCATGACTATCCTGCTCCATACTTTGAGCCAAAGCGGCCTATTACTTCGAGTTAAAACGTTTCCTTGGCGCGTAAGACTGTTATCGTGTCGTCTGTATAGTATGTACGGGGCGTTTATAAACCGTACTGTGCCTATCATTTCTGCAACCAGTCCCAACCATAAATCATGTCCCATGTTACGCGTCTTTGGAAAAGGCATGGCAGCATCTAAAATCTTTTTCCTAAAAGCCATGCAGGCACCGCAATACGTATCAATCATGATGTTTTTCAGTATTCCTTTGCCGGCATGATTAAGGGCAAAATAACTATTCTCTTTGATGTGCAGTTGTGAGTCTGTGACATAGCAATCTGTACAAACGAGATCCACTGTCTTTAATTCTGATATGCAGCGTTCGTATTTTCCCGGTAACCAGACATCATCTTGGTCGCTTAGGAAAATAATCTCTCCTTTCGCACATTGGAGTGCATTTGCAAAATTATCAATATAGCAGTGTGCATCGCTGTGCAAAATTTTAATACGCGCATCATTAAAAGCCTTAATAATAGACAATGTCTGGTCTGTAGAGCCATCGTCTGATACGATGACTTCGTCTTCAGGTGCTATCTGCTCTAATATTGAGCGCAGTTGTTGCTCTATAAACCGCTCACCATTATATGTTGCTACACAAATACTATTCATTAAAACTGACGATGGATAAAATATATTATCTTCCAAAATAAAAATTGCACTTTATTAGCATACACGAGAGGGTGAGCCATCGAATAACAGCGGCGAGCGTCGTCCTTGCGTTGCTTCCATTTTTTATGAAACAGAGTATATCTGACTGCTCCAAGCACGTTGTTGCAATGCTGTCGATAGGCGATTGGCATAATTGATAGTGGAATAACCTTTCCTCCGTGCGATGCCGTAACAAGTGCTATCCACGCATCGTGCATATAGACTGTTGTGGGGAAAGGAAGCGATGCTATTCTGGCTGCGTGATTAAAAAGCATAGCACAACCTGTTACACTATTACCTATTGCTAAATACCGTGGATTTTCATCTACTATGTCCGGTCGTATATTACTATATTTCCAGAATGAGGGTGCAATCTCCTGTAACTTCTCATTCACAACCTTCAAGTCCGTGTGCACGACAATCGGTCGGTTCGGATGGATTTGTTCTGCTTTCCGCATGGCCGACATACAGATCTCGATCTTATTGGGATTCCATACATCGTCCTGATCCGCGAAAGCAAAATAGTCCGCATCACCGCATACTTGCAGTAAACGCTCGAACGAACGGCACGCACCGAGATTGTCGCAATCCTCCATAAGGACGATACGATGGTCTTTCTTAGCGTAGTCTCTTGCTATACATAAGGTCCCATCTTTGGAACCGTCATCCCGGATATAGAGCCGCCACTCGGTGTATGTCTGCGCCAAGATGGAGTCGAGTTGCTCGGATAAATACCGCTCGCCGTTATATGTCGATAAAAGGATGTTTAGCATGAATCAGAGTTTGTTGTTTTGGGACTTCATGTAATCTTCTATCCAATACCGTTCGGCTATTTTCATTTGGCGGTCACGGATTTGTTTTTGTCCCGAATGACGCAACTCAAAGACGGTACATGCCCGATATACTGGGGAATGCAACGTACGCGCACCGCGCTCCAGACTCACTGCGGTATGTGTAAAATAAGCGAGGATGAAGAGCATAAATACTTGTTTGATCAAACTATTATAAGGAACGACTTTGAACTGCCTCGATTGACCGAAAAGCAGGAAAATATAGTAGATTATAAAGGGAATGAAATACGACCTTACGCGCGCTAAAAGGAAATAATACGGGTACATCACGACTATCAGACCCATACCCGCTAACACCATACACGTAATCCACGAGTAACGGGATTGGCGAAAATAACTGACATAGACGTTGAGGATCAGTAGAATAGACAAATAGATCACCGCTATTATCTGAAACTGGCGTCCCAGTAAGAGGTGGTGTGTCAACGAATGAATGTACGATTTCGGTAAAGGCAGGATATCCAAAATAGAGGTCGAGATACTTTGTACCGGCAGAACAACCATTATCATCAGGAACACAATGAACAACGTATAGATCCATGCTTGTTGTCTTGTCCGGTATAGGAAGACTCCGAGAACGAGTAGACTGACAGGTATGAACCCTGATTTGTGCATGGTTACGGTCAGCACACCACACAGGACTGCCCATATATATTGCCGGCGCTGCATCAACAATACCATGAATATAAGGAATGATACAGCTAAACACTGTCTGGTCTCGTGCATAATGAGATAACTGTCAAACATAACAACGGATGCCAAAGCAAACATCTGGTGTTTTGGTAACTGCCGCAGCAATAGGTACAAAGCCGTGAAATAAAGGGTCTTGATAACAACTGTCATTCCCCAATAACTGAAACCCCATAGGTGCAGGATACTACATAAGAGGTTATATCCCATCTCAAACATTCTATACTTATCGGGGTGTGCCCATACTTGTTGGGGGGGATCAATATTTTCGAAATGAGGTACATATCCCCATATATCAGGACCATAGTAGTAAAGTACGGCAAAGAACGAGTAGAGCACGATTGTTACCATCGGAAACAACTGTCGCTGGAGTACCGGCCAGCGGTCGGTAAACAAATCCAGAAGGCCGATAGCGATGGACACCAATACTATGAGCGCGGTATAGTTCTCCATTATTCGGTTGTTTCCTTTCTTCCTTTGATGAATAAGATAGTGCCCGACAGCAGGCATTCCAACACCTCAGCGACCACCCACGAGATACATACAGCCGCCACGCCCATCCGCGGAATGAGAATCATGTTCATCGTAATACAGACGACCGCCAGAGTGAAACCGACCCATGGTGCGTAACGCTGCAACCCTATGCCGTATAACCCCTGTATAGTAAGCAAGGTAGCGGTCATGACGAGGAAGGGGATAGGAGACAGCCATCGTAGGATCTGTACGGCGGGGGTAAAATCCGCACCATACACGATACGAATAGCTAACGGGGCAACGAGATACGTGGCGAGCGAGACAACCGCCGCAGCGGAACCGGCATACAGCATGGCGCGTTTGAGAAAGGCAATCCCGCTCTCCTTGGACTCCTCGAACCGCCGGCTGATCTCTGGGAAGACGGATATACTAACCGGCAGAACAACCACCATGATCAGCGCCATGACGAGTTTCTGCGCCGCCGAGAAATAACCTACTATATTATCCGCTACGTATATGCCGAGCAGAGTCATGTTCACCGTAGTATAAAGGCTGCCGAAGAGGTTGTTGAGGAAAATCGGCCAACTGGGCGAGACTACCTCGCGCAAGGCTGCACGCGTGCACACAAAACCGCCCAAACCGAAATGACGGATGACATAAATCAATGCGCATCCGCCCACCAGAATGCTTGCTACAGAGAGCAACAACGGGTAGAGCCGGTAAGCCGATGCCTCGCGGACAAGGAGCAGAACCAAAGCGGCTCCCAAAAGCTTGATGAAGAAATTAGCCCAAGCCATCTTATCCATCTGCTGCTCGCCCTGCAGATACCAAGTCGGGAACAGAACGATGCCGATATTGATAAGGGCGGTGTAGATATATAGCGCCGGGTCTGCGGTTATTCGCGGGATGAAAAGCGGCAAAATGGCCAAGATGGCGAAGGAGAGAAGTAGCAAAAGGGCTTTGACGCTCAGAACCGCCCAGAATATACGCCGTTTAGCCTCTTTGTCCTCGCCCGCCAATGCTATTTGCCGCGTAGCGGAGTACTCAAATCCGAAATTGACTAACAAAGTAAGATACGAGATGATGTTCTGCGCATAACTGACGCTCCCGAAGAGCGTTGCGCCCAAAATACGGCTGATAATCGGGAGTATCAAAAAAGGAATCAGGTAGTTGGCTACCTGCAACACCCCGACCGAAACCATATTTTTATAGATGCGCTGCAATTTTGTCAGTTGGACATAAAAAGTGTGCAAAGATACAACAATTTTTGCATATACGCAAATAAAAGTTGAAAGTTTAGCGAATTATGGGATGAAAGGGTACAAAAAAAGCCCAAAACATGTGTTTTGGACTTCTTTTCTTCGGTATTTCGATATATCGGTATATCGATCTTCCGAAAGGCTTATGCCTCTGCCTCAGCGGGTGCCTCTTCGCCTTTAGCCTCTGCCTCTGCGGCAGCTGCTTCCTGTGCAGCCTCCTGTGCGGCAGCTGCGAGCTCTGCGGCTGCAGCGGCACGCTTCTCAGCGACCTTAGCGGCAATAGCCTTGTTCGTCTCTACCTCTTGAGCGAGAAGAGCCTTGGCTGCAGCGGCTTTCTTGTCTGCCTCTGCCTGGCTGATCTTACCGGCCTTGGCATCTTTCTGAGCTTTCCAAGCATCGAAACGCTTCTGAGCCTCTTCCTGGCTGAATGCGCCCTTGGCTACACCGCCCTGCAGGTGTTTGCACAGCAGTACGCCCTCGTTGGAGAGGATGGTACGAACGGTGTCGGTAGGCTGAGCACCACAGTTAACCCAGTACAATGCACGCTCGAAATTGAGGATTACTGCTGCGGGATTGGTGTTCGGGTTGAATGAACCGATACGCTCGATGTACTTGCCGTCACGCGGCGAACGGCTGTCGGCTACTACGATGTGATAGAAAGCGTAGTCTTTGTGACCATGACGAGCCAAACGAATTTTTGTTGCCATTTGTGTTGTTGTTTTGTGGGCTATTGATTACGCGAATCGAGCCCGGGTTAATAAATAATGACCTGCTTTTACACGAAAAGCGACGCAAAGGTACAACAATTTTCTGAATTGACCAAATTTTTCTTGCGTTTTTCATTTTTTTTTTGTAATTTTGCACCCGATTTTACAAATTATGCGTATCACGGATTCTAAAATAGATAGTCCTGTACTTCATCTGGTGGGCGAAGAGGCCGACCGGCTGGGGTTGGAGTGCTATGTAATCGGCGGTTGGGTAAGGGATTTGTTCCTGCACAGGCCGTCGGATGATATAGATATAGTGGTGGTCGGCTCGGGCATCTCATTAGCGGAGACGGTAGCCAGACGGCTCGGCAAGGGAACCCATCTGGCGGTCTTCAAGACCTACGGCACGGCGCAGGTGAAGAAACGGGGAATGGAGCTGGAGTTTGTAGGCGCCCGGCGGGAGAGTTACACCCGCGACAGCCGCAACCCGGTCGTCGAGGACGGGACACTGGAGGAGGATCAGAACCGGCGGGACTTTACCATCAATGCCATGGCGATCTGCCTCAATAAGGATCGTTATGGCGAGTTGCTCGATCCGTTTGACGGCATAGGCGATTTGGAGCGGTGTATCATCCGTACACCCCTCGACCCGGATATCACGTTCAGCGACGACCCGCTGCGTATGATGCGGGCCGTCCGTTTTGCCACCCAACTGGGCTTCAACCTCGACGGTGAGACCTTCGACGCTATCGCGCGTAATAAGGAACGCATAGGCATCATCACCAAGGAGCGGATAGCCGAGGAACTCAATAAGATCATGATGAGCCGCCGTCCTTCGGAGGGGTGGATACTGCTTGATAAGACGGGCTTGTTGCCCCTCATCTTCCCTGAACTGGCAGCGCTGAAAGGCGTGGAGGTGAAAGAGGGCAGAGGTCACAAGGATGTCTTCTACCACACCCTGAAAGTCCTCGATAATGTGGCTGAAAATGACCAAATGGTAAATGATAAAATGGTAAATGGTCTCTGGCTTCGTTGGGCGGCACTGCTGCACGATATAGGCAAGCCGCGGAGCAAACAATGGGATCCGCAAGCCGGATGGACGTTCCGAAACCACAACTATATAGGTGCCAAGATGGTGCCTAAGATCTTTGCAAAGATGAAACTGCCGCTCAACGAGAAGATGGAGTACGTCAAGAAAATGGTGGACCTCCATATGCGGCCGATCAACCTGATTGAGGACACCGTGACGGACTCCGCGGTACGCAGACTGCTCTTTGAGGCGGGCGACGACATAGATGATCTGATGCTCCTCTGCGATGCAGACATCACCTCCCGCAATGAGCAGAAAGTGGAGCGGTACCATCATAACTACCAGCTCGTGCGGCAGAAGATGGTGGAGCTGGAGGAGCGGGACAGAATCCGTAATTTCCAGCCGCCGGTGAAGGGAGATGAGATCATGGAGATGTTCCACTTGGAGCCCTGCTCGCTGGTGGGCGAACTGAAAGCCGCCGTCAAAGACGCGATACTCGACGGCATCATCCCGAACGAGTACGAGGCGGCGAAACAATATATAATCGAATTATGGCAGAAGAAACAGAAATAAACTTGGCGGCCGTGGATTACGGCGACGAGAACATTATTCACCTTGACGACATGGAGCATATCCGGCGCAGACCGGGTATGTATATCGGTAAGTTGGGCGACGGCAGTCACTCCGACGATGGTATCTATGTGCTTATCAAGGAGTCTATCGACAACTCCATCGACGAGTTCCGCATGGGCGAAGGTAAGGTGATTGAGGTGGACGTACAGGACGGTCGTGTACGCGTGCGTGACTACGGGCGCGGCATTCCGTTGGGCAAACTGGTGGAGGTCGTCTCGGTGCTTAACACCGGCGGTAAGTACGACTCCAAAGCGTTCAAGAAATCCGTAGGTCTGAACGGTGTGGGTACGAAGGCGGTGAACGCCCTTTCCTCTTTCTTCGCCGTAGAGTCCTTCCGCGACGGCAAGACCCGTCGGGCGGAGTTCGCGCAGGGCAAACTGACCTCCGATACCGGTATCCTCGATTACAACGGTCCCGAGCGTCGCGGCACGCTCATTGAGTTTGTGCCGGACGACAGCAAAGGGCTCTTTGAGAACTACCATTTCCGGGATGACTATATCGAGGAACTGCTCCGCAACTACGCCTACCTCAATACGGGTCTGACGCTCGTCTATAACGGTAAGAAATATACCTCCAAGAACGGTCTGTTGGACCTCTTGACGGAGAACATGACGGTCAGTCCGCTGTACCCGATTATTCACCTCAAGGGCGAAGACATAGAGATTGCGCTGACCCACACCGACCAGAACGGCGACGAGTACTACTCGTTCGTCAACGGCCAGCACACCATCCAGGGCGGTACCCACCAGACGGCGTTCCGTGAGGCGATCGGCAGGACCATCAAGGAGTTCTTCAATAAGAACCAGGAACTCGCGGACATCCGCAACGGCGTGGTAGGCGCGATAGCCATCAACGTAGAGGAACCGGTCTTTGAGTCCCAGACGAAGGTCAAACTGGGCTCCAAAGACATGAGCCCGACAGGAGGCATATCCGTCAATAAGTTCGTCAATGATTTCGTCAAACAGCAGCTTGACAACTACCTCCACAAGACCCCGCAGACGGTGGAGATCATGCTACAGAAGATCCAGGACTCGGAGAAGGAGCGCAAGGCGATTGCCGGTGTGACCAAGGCGGCGAGGGAGCGGGCGAAGAAGAACCTCGTCAACAACCCCAAGCTGCGGGACTGCCAGATTCACCTCAACGACACCAAACCCGTCAAGTCCGCCAAGGACGCGGACGATGATCTCAGGTTGGAGAGCTGTATCTTCATTACCGAGGGCCTCTCCGCTTCCGGCTCAATCACCAAGAGCCGCGACGTGCGCACCCAGGCGGTGTTCTCCCTCCGCGGTAAACCGCTCAACAGCTACGGCTTGAGCAAGTCGGTGGTCTATGAGAACGAGGAGTTCAACTGCCTCCAGTCGGCGCTGAACATAGAGGACGGACTCGATGAACTGCGCTATAACAAAGTCATCATCGCCACCGATGCCGATGTGGACGGCATGCACATTAGGCTGCTGATGCTCACCTTCTTCCTGCAGTTCTTCCCCGATCTGGTCAAGAAGGGGCACGTCTATATTCTCCAGACCCCGCTCTTCCGCGTGAAGGACAAGAACCAGACTATCTACTGCTACTCCGAGGAGGAGAGGATTGCGGCGATCAACCGGATCAAGACACCGGAGATCACCCGATTTAAAGGTCTGGGAGAGATCTCTCCGGATGAGTTCAAGGGCTTTATCGGCAAGGGCATCCGCCTTGATCAGGTGAACCTCCGCAAGGAGGATAACGTGAAGGACCTGCTGGCTTACTACATGGGCAAGAACACCACCGAGCGTCAGCAGTTCATCATCGACAACCTCGTTATCGAGGAAGACCGCGTGGAGGAGGATTACGAATGAAAGCGCTAATTGCTTTTATAATCTTAGGACTCATCGTCCTCACCCTCACGGAGATCAACGAACGCATCAAAGCCAAGAAGTCTCCCACGAACGAGGCAGAGCCGTTCAAAGAGGACGAATGCAAAATAGACGAACCCGGGCAGGAGGACTGCTCGGGTTGTGGTCTAATAGAGGTCTGCGAGAAAGAAGAGAAGAAAAATGGTCGTTAGTCGTTGGTCGTTATCAATTCTCAATTCTCAATTATCAATTACCCCCTCACCGTTATATGGAAGCAGGACTGTTTCCACTCGTACTTGACGTAGATCTTTCCCGCCCGCTGATGATTCAATAGCACTTGTCCCAGTACCAGTTTCAAGTTGTCCTCGTGCATGTACATACGTGTGCGCGTTACCTTATCATAACGCATATACGCGAGGTCAAATGTCGTGCCGTAGCAGTGGCAGGACTGTGTGACGGAGTTGATGTTTCCGCTCCGTTGCAGGTACTTGATATCTTCCTGTGTGCGGAGAACGGAGGTCACGTAGAACCGGTAGTGGGGTAGTCCGTTGCGGGCGAGGATATCCGCCCACTCGGCACCGATGGAGTCCAACTCACGTGCCGCCGAAGGGATCAGGAAAGGCACGGAGTGGGTGAGCGAATCGACGATATAATTATCGTTCGTCTTGATTTCTACCAGCTGATGGCGCATCTTTGCCGCGTCATCGCGGTCTTTGGGCGGACGGCTGAGGCCGATACTTGAGGCGACTGCGTGCTGCTTGCTCTGCAGGTCGTTGAACTTGGTCTTGTAACTGAACGTACGTCCGGGGTACCACACCAAACTGTCCTCTGTGATGACCGTCTCTTCGGACTGCGCCTTATGGCTACAACCGGCACAACTCACAAGCAAGGCTGTGCCAATCATGCCGGCTACAATAAACTTAATAACTACTTTCACCTTTCGCCTATAACCTTTCGCCTATCACCTATATACTCCACTCGAAGCCATCTTTGGTGTCTTTGATTTGGAAACCGAGTCCGGTCAGTTCGTTGCGGATCTTGTCAGAAGTCGCCCAATCCTTGTTCTGCTTCGCCTGCAGACGGATACCGAGCAGCAGGTCAATCGCACCGTGGAAGGCTTTGAGCTGCCTGTCGTCTCCGTTGCCTTGTTCCTCTAACCGCAGCCCTAATATATCAATCGCGTAGGTCTTCCATACATCGCGCAGTTCGTTCAGGTCAGCCTCGCTGATCGTGCCCTTGCCGTCATGGATGGTGTTGATCGCTTTTGCGCTGTCGAACAGCGCTGCAATGACGAACGGCGTGTTCAGATCGTCGTCCATAGCCTCTTGGCAGCGCTGACGCAGACCCGCTACCTCTACTGTTGTCTCCTTGCCTGCTTGCAGTTTCAGCAGTCTCGCATACGCCTCTTGCAGACGCTGGAGGCCTTTCTCCGCTGCCTCCAGTGCTTCGGACGAGAAATCCACCGTCGAGCGGTAGTGCGCCTGGAGAATGAAGAAACGGATGACCATCGGGCCGAAAGGCTTGGACAGGAGTTCGTGCTTGCCGCTGAAGAACTGCTCCAGCGTAATGAAATTATTGTAGCTCTTACCCATCTTCTTGCCGGCGATGGTGATCATGTTATTGTGCATCCAGTAGTGCACCGACTCCTTGCCCAGTGCCGCGCAGCTCTGTGCTATCTCCGCCTCGTGGTGTGGGAAGATAAGGTCCAGACCGCCCCCGTGGATATCGAACTGCTCACCTAAGTACTTGGTGCCCATCGTCGAGCACTCCATGTGCCAGCCTGGGAAACCTTCGCTCCACGGACTCGGCCAGTGCATGATATGTTCGGGGCTCGCTTTCTTCCAGAGGGCGAAGTCATAACTGTGCTTCTTCTCGCTCTGGCCGTCCAGCTCGCGGGTCTCGGTGACAATATCATTGAGGTTGCGGCCCGAGAGCTTGCCGTACGGATAGTCCTTGGCGTATTTCTCCACGTCCATATAGACCGAACCGTTCGCCACGTAGGCGTACCCGCGGTCGAGGATCTTCTGCACAAAGGCAATCTGCTCGATGATATGTCCCGAGGCGTGCGGCTCAATAGACGGCGGGAGCACATTCAGCGCCGCCATGTCGCGGTGGTAGCGGTTGGTGTAGTACTGAACTACCTCCATCGGCTCCAGCTGCTCCAGCCGCGCCTTCTTGGC
>DFEG01000011.1:29251-44304 GCA_002369075.1 Bacteroidales bacterium UBA3808
TCTTGGCTATCTTGTCCTCGCCCTCATCCGCATCGTGCTCCAGGTGTCCCACATCCGTGATGTTACGTACGTAACGCACCTTGTAACCCAAGTACTGCAGATATCGGTAGAGCACATCGAACGTGATTGCCGGACGAGCGTGACCTAAGTGCGCATCGCCATACACGGTGGGACCGCAGACATACATACCCACATGCCCTTCGTGCAGCGGTTTGAAAGTTTCTTTGAATCGGGATAAAGAATTATAAATTTCCAGCATAAAATATAGTTTCTTTGTATCTTACAAACAATTTTGCACGCAAAATTACTGCTTTTTTTTGACATATGCAAGGATTATGACAAAAAACTGCACTGATAAGATTAAATTCCTCAACGTTTAAGGTATTGCAATGAATTACTGTATAATTGCCTCTGTGGATGCATAGTGAGCTAGACGATACCTAGACTATACCTAGACCATACCTAGACGATATAAACTACGTCACAGGCACATTACTCTCCTGTCCTTTACCTCTGCAACCCCCGCCGATTTTCTTTGTTCTCTTCTCGCGCATCCTTGCGCGAGTTTTCTTTCTTGGCACTTCCGCGGGATTGGATCCCGCCTTGTATGTCCGTTCCCGCGGGATATTGTTCCGCCCGCCGCACGGTGATTAGAGAAGCGTCCTCCGCTTTACTTCACCTCCTGCCCGGTGATGCTATATTCCTTCTCCCCGCGGAGGATGAAGATTTCTAACCGTAATTTAATGCAGATTTGCGCTAAAATACGAATAAATAGCTCTAAAAACCGTTATTTAGTGCAAATTTGCACAAAAATACGGATAAACATTTGCACAATTCAAAAAAAAGTAGTATCTTTGCGGCGTTTTTAACATAGATGCGTTATGGATTACATTCGACGTGAGATTTATTTGAACAAATTGATTGCCCGGCGCAACAATGGTGAGGTAAAAGTCATAACAGGACCGAGACGTAGCGGAAAGTCTTGGTTGTTATCGCACGTGTATTACGATTATTTAGTGGAGACAGGTGTGCCGAAAGACCATATTATCGCCTTGTCTTTTGATCAGGACGACGAGAATATGCGCGAAGATTTATTGGAAGTCTCGGCTCTGAAAACGTATTTGTATGAGCGCATCAAAGACCAAGATAATTATTATCTGATGCTCGATGAGATACAAGAGGTAACGGGTTTTGAACGGTTGGTAAACGGACTGAATGCCAAACCAAATGTGGATGTATATATCACCGGCAGTAACAGCCATCTGTTGAGTTCGGATATCAATACGCTTTTCCGCGGACGAGGCGATGAGGTTCATGTATATCCGTTTTCGTTTGGTGAGTTCTGCACGAATAGGACGGAACCGGTGAACGAACTATGGAAAGAGTATTACACATACGGAGGACTTCCGGGATTACGCAACCACGGCTCTGCCGAGCAGAAAGTGAATTACCTGCAACGCCTGTGGAAAAAGACCTATTTGGCGGATGTGATAGAGCGTCATAAGTTGCGTAATGAGGATTTGTTGGAGAACTTGGCGGATGTGCTCTGTTCCTCTGTCGGTTCGTTGAATAATCCCACCAAATTAGCTAACACCATTCAATCGGTCAAGCAGCAGAAAGCCGATCGAGAGACCGTAGAAAAATATCTTTCTTATTTGGAAGATGCGTTCTTGTTTGAGTCCGTCAAACGCTATGACATCAAAGGGAAACGGTATTTTGAATCGATTAAGAAATATTACTCTGTGGATATTGGTTTGCGCAATGCGCGTTTGAACTTTCGCCAGCAGGAATTGACGCATATTATGGAAAATATCGTCTATAACCATTTGCGGATTTTCGGGTATCTGGTGGATGTGGGTGTTGTGGAAGTGCGTGAGATGAAAGACGGCAAGCAGCAACAAACGCAGTATGAAGTGGACTTTATTGCTACAAACGGTCAAGAGAAGTATTACATTCAATCGGCATACCGGATAGACGATGAGGTTAAACAAGAACAGGAACTGCAATCTCTGAAACGGATAGATGACAGTTTTCGGAAGGTGGTTATCGTAGGTGATGACATAGCTCCCTGGACGGATGAAAATGGCATAATGTACATCGGTCTTTTCCAATTCCTGCAAAAAGGCTTACAATCATAAAACACACGGGCGACTCATTCATTGAGCCGCCCGATTTGTTTCTTTGTACTTGGTACTGCCCACTTGGCGTACTTGGTCACTTTATTTGACTTCCTGTCCTGTGATGCTATATACCTTCTCCCCGCGGAGGATGTAGACTTTTTGATCTATAATAACCTTCTGTACGGGTTCTGAAGTGTAGATATTCTCAAATCCTTCTGTCGATGTGAACAGTGCCGTATATTCTGCATCGCCTGTGACGGTAATTGTGCGAGGATTATCTGTAACTCCATCTGACCATTGGTCAAATACATACCCTTCATTCGGGATAGCAGTTAAGTCAGTTGTGGTGCCATATTGGTATTCTCCACCACCAATGACTTGTCCATTAACAGCACTTACAGAGATGGTATATACATTGACCACACTGCTAAATGTTGCTTTATAGATCGCATCACCCGTAACTGCCACAACCGCCGGGGTCCAACCTGTGAATGTGTAGGTATATTCAGCCGTTGCTTGTTTTGTTGGTGTAGATGGAATCGTTGGATATGATCCATACTTGCAGGATTGCATGCTGATGATACTATTATCATCATTTAAGAATGTAACCAAATATTCCCTTACAGAGGAATTGTATGTAGCTGTATAAGTTGCTGCTTGGCTTACAAGCGTTACACTCGGAGACCAACCTGCAAACTCGTAGTTATACTGAGCCGTTGATTCTTTTGTCGGGGTAGCAGGAGCGATAGGCAACATACCATACTCCACTTCTTCACTCTTCAAAACTGTACCATCGTCATTACGGAAGGTAATGAGATATTTGTTCTTGGTAGCAGAGAAAGTTGCTCTATAAGTAGCATTACCTGTAACGGCCAATACTGTCGGAGTCCAACCTGCAAATGTGTAGGTGTATTCAGCTGTATTTTGTTTTACAGGATCTGTATGTGTCGGAACAACACCATACTCTACGGTCGTTTGGTCAATCAACGAGCCATCTTCATTCTGCCAAGTGATAGTGTAACTATTCTTGGTGGCAGTGAAAGTAGCTTTGTAAGTAGCATTGCCCGTAACGGCTAGTACAACTGGCGTCCAGCCTGCAAATGTGTAGGTGTATTCCGCAGTATTCAGTTTTACAGGATCAGCATGTGCCGGTATTTGACCATACTCTACTGTTGTCTGGTCTATCAACGAACCGTTTTCATCCTGCCATGTGATAGTGTAGCTATTCTTGGTAGCAGTGAAAGTAGCTTTGTAAGTTGCATTACCTGTTACAGCCGCTACAGTCGGAGTCCAACCTGCAAAGGTGTATGTGTATTCAGCAGTATTCAATTTTACAGGATCTGCATGAGCCGGGATTTGGCCATACTCCACAGTTGTTTGGTCTATCAGCGAACCATTTTCATCTTGCCACGTGATAGTGTAACTATTCTTGGTTGCAGTAAATGTTGCTTTATATGTTGCATCTCCCGTTACAGCCACTACAGCCGGAGTCCAGCCTGCGAATGTGTAGGTGTATTCCGCTGTATTCTGTTTTACAGGATTTGCGTGAGCAGGAATTTGTCCATACTCAACGATTGCCTGGTCAATCAATGAGCCATCTTCATTCTGCCACGTGATAGTGTAACTGTTCTTTTTGGCAGTGAATGTCGCTTTATAGGTTTGCGGGTCTTGAACTTGTGCGATAGCATTGTCCCAGCCGTTGAACGTGTAGGTATATTCAGCAGTATTTTGCTTAATCGGATCCGCCGGAGCAACAGGTGTCTCACCATACTTATAGTTTTTGCTGCTGATAACCGTATTATCCTCATTCAAGAACGTAACCAGATACTCACGCAGAGCAGAAGTATAGGTAGCGGTATAAGTCGCAGCCTGCGATACTATAGCAACAGCCGGAGTCCATCCCGCAAAGGTATAATCATATTGTGCAGTAGATTCCTTGGTGGGATCTGTCGGCGCAATAGGCATTACACCATACTCTACTTCTTCACTCTTCAATTCTGTACCATTCTCGTCACGGAAGATAATGAGATATTTGTTCTTGGTAGCATTGAATGTAGCTTTGTATGTCGCATTACCTGTTACAGCCACTACGGCTGGAGTCCAACCTGCGAAAGTATAGGTGTACTCTGCTGTATTTTCTTTCGTAGGTTCAGCATGAGTAGGAACAACTCCATATTCTACTGCCTCTTGATCAATCAGTGAACCATTTTCATCTTGCCATGTGATAGTATAACTATTCTTTGTGGCAGTGAAAGTTGCTTTGTATGTTTGCGGACCTTGAACTTGTGCAATGGCATTATCCCATCCGTTGAATGTGTAGGTATATTCAGCAGTATTTTGCTTCATCGGATCCGCCGGTGCAACAGGTGTCTCGCCATACTTATAGTTCTTACTGCTAATAACCGTATTATCGTCATTTAAGAACGTAACCAGATACTCTCGCAGAACAGATGTATAAGTAGCTGTATATGTAGCAGCCTGCGATACAATAGCAACAGCCGGAGTCCAGCCGGCAAAAGTATATTCATATTGCGCGGTAGATTCCTTGGTTGGATCTGTCGGCGCAATAGGCATTACGCCATACTCTACTTCCTCACTCTTCAAAATTGTACCATCGTCATTACGGAATGTTATGAGATATTTATTTACAACACTATCAAACTCTGCCGTATAAATTGCATCACTCGAAGCGGGTACAACCGCTGGTTTCCAGCCTTTGAAGATATAGGTGTATTGTACATTAGCTGCTTTTGCAGGAGTTTCCCCTGTATATGCCGGAGTTATTCCGAGCATAACATCGTTGCTTTGAAGTACCGTGCCATCATAATTTTGGAATGTAATGGTGGCAAATTTGGTATGGCATTTAAGATACGGATACGTCTGTGTTTCTTCAATTCCCCAAATATTCGTCATATCCCAATTTGAAGAAGAGAAGGTTGCTAATTGCTTTAACTGCACATCTGTTTTTGCTAATCCGTTTAGATTGTCGTCGTAAATTGTTTGCGGTACACCATTGACGGAAACTGCCATTGTCTTCAATGCGTAGTTATTCATTTCCGGCGTCGGAGCACTATTTTTAATACCTCCAATTACACGAATGGCAATTCCGGTAGAAGAAGTGGCATTTATCTGCTGATTCATAGCAAAGCAATTCTGAACAGTTGCATTTGTGCCATCATTATATCCGACCATTCCTCCAGCTATTTTGGTAGAGGTTACATTGCCCTGTGCGTAACATTTAGAAACGGCACCATAATTATATCCCACTAATCCACCTCCATTTTGCTCCGCAGTCACGGTAGATGTAGTATAGCAATTGGTAATTGTTTTGGCATCATTATTTACGCCTACTAATCCTCCAACCTTTGAACCCGTAGCTGCACATTGAGCAGTTCCAACAGAATAACATTCTGAGATATTGGCATAACTATTTCCTACTAATCCACCAACTATCGCGTTATTAGCTGTTGAAGTCACCTCTCCGTTGTACTTGGATTTTGTTATTTCTCCCGTTTTAGTCTCTCCTACAAGACCGCCCACAGGGGTTGTTCCACTGACATTTCCTTCAACCGAACAGTCAGTTATATTAGCATTTGCGCAACCTGCCAATCCTCCGGTATATGCAGAACCGGTAGTATTACCTATTACAGAGCAACTATCAATAGGAGTATTCCGAGCATCACCAACCAAACCGCCGGAATAATCTCCTCCTTGAACATCCCCTATAATATGACAATTATGTATTGTGCCTTCGGATATTACTCCGACAAGTCCTCCTGAGTATTTTCCTCCTGAGAAAGAATTAATCTGCAGATTGATATTCTTCAAGGTCACACCTTGAGTACTTGCAATCAGACCACAGAACTGCTTGTCGCTATTTACGCTAAGTCCGCTAATGGTAAAGTTACAACCATCAATGTTTGCATTTACAGCTTCTGATTGTCCTATAGGAATCCACGGATTGATAGATGACGCGTCAATGTCGTTCATTACTTTATAATATCCGCTACCATTGACATTTGCTAACTCTACTGCATTGTGTATCAAATAAGGATTGCCCTCGGTACCATTACCCTGGTATTGCACTCTCTCTGTTACTCTATATGAGAAACTTTTTCCATCCTCTGTCGCCATAGCGTATATGATACTTCCGGCTGATAAAGGCAATGTAGTAACCGACCATGTGTTTCCATTACAAACCGTTTGGTAGGTGTCGGAACCGACCTGTACTTCTATCAGCGCACCATCGGTTCCTTTACCTGTGATGCTTGTTGCTCCTGCAAGAGGTTTATTAATCACAGGAGGAGCAGTCTGCCATTGGAAATAGGGGTAACTCTCTGTTTCTTGCTGCGCCCAGATAGAAGAAAAATCCCATCCAATTCCTTGATAGCTTGCTTTGTATTTTAAGACCGAATTACCTGTACTTTGCCCATTTTGTAAATTATCCGTACAAGTCTGTTCGTTTCCATTAATGATTAACTTTGTAGTAGTGAGGGCTTTATTAGTTTCCGAAGAGCCTATAGCACCTATTGTTGTGCCATTACTATTTATGCTACCATATATTCGCCCAACGGAATAATCCCCTCTTATTACTTGGCATATAGAGATATTAGATTTAATATTAGCGCTCACCGATACTGATCCAATTATACCTCCCACGTTTGAAGCTCCTACGATGTAAGCGTTCGTGTAATTGCGATATGTAGTATTACTATAAGAAGAAGAAATTCCACCTGTAATACCAGCAATATTATCTTTGCCGTATATCTTTCCTACGAAATAATTATTAGAGATTGAACAAGTAGTTTGTTCTACACTTCCTGCTATTCCTCCAACATTGCTACCTTCTGAATATATATCTCCCCCAACATAGCATTCGCTCATAGTAATAATCCCACTTGCTTTTCCAATCATACCACCCGTGTTATCTCCTGATGTATTTAGAAACACTATCGCTGATATCTTCGACATGTCCCCTTTAAAATCTCCATCACCAACACCACCTCCTACATAAGCCCGTCCTATTACTTTAACTTTTATACTACATAATGATAATGATAAAGAAGAATGACCACTTCCAAGTATTCCCCCCACGTAATCATTACCTTTAATTTCTCCATTCGCAGCAATATTTGTTATGGTACCACCAATAATTTTCCCTAGTAGCAAACCACAGTTATCAGTTCCTTTAACATTACCTTCAATTTTTATAGTATTTATTGTAGGAGAAGCGCTTCCAGTTCCAGATAAGATGGCTGTATATTGTTTGCCTTTCACATTACCTGTAATGGCGATATTGCTTACATTGCCGCCAGCCAACTTTCCGGTTAATACAGCAGAGTAATTTCCACCCTCCACTTCTGCTTCTTCAAAGGCTAAACTTTTTAATGTAGCCCCATTAGTATAGGCAAAGAAACCTACATAATCAGTTGATGGTCTATTGATTGTTAGATGGGTAATCTTTTTCCCGTTTCCATCAAATACACCTTTGAACGGCGTACTTGAGTTGCCAATAGGCAACCATCCTTGAGAAGGGTAATTGTCTGCGATAAACTCCTCCAAGTCGATGTCGGCCATCATTTTGAAATAGACTCCCGTCTGATTTAAGTAGTTACGCACTTGATCCAATTGAATAGGATTAAAAATCAAATAAGGATCAGCGGCTGTTCCGCTACCCGATCCGCTGAACTGAGCGAATGTTGTTGTGGCCATCATCGCCACTAACACGATAGTAAAAAATCGTTTCATAATTTAGTTATTTTGAATTGATATATGATGATTAACTTAATATGTTTTGCTTGTGAATATTTATAGCACCATAGCAATCCGTTCTTAAGAAACATTTAGAAATGGAACTTAATTCCTCTTGCTTTATATTGTGAACTAAACTATGGCCTATAGAGGCAAGGGCATAGTCACATTTCAGCTGTTTCATTTTTTCATGCCAATGTGTACCGTGGTGAGGCGCAATAAGTATATCATAATGTGTTTGCTTATTGGCATCTAATTCTTCACTTATTATTTTCAACTCTCTTGGCTCTAAATCTCCTAAGAATAATATATTATCTTCTTGTCTAAACGCAATCGATAAATGATTGGCTGCTTTTCCGAATTTGTCGCTAGTTTCTTTAATTAATTGTTTATTATTATCTAATGGATTTTCTTCTTTTGAAAACTCGTAAAACTCCGGTATTATACGTCTCCATCTGTGTTCTATATCATAAATTGCATGTTTAAACAATTCTTCCCTTTCAACCTGAAATTGGTCTATTTCCCCTAATCGGATTAATAAATTACGGATTTCGATGCTTATTATCTCTGTTTGTCTTAATAGAGGATTCTCCTGTGCAAGTTTTTCATATGCGTCTATTGCGGCGCGAACATCTTTTATCGCATCTTTTTCTTCTATTTGCTTAGGAGGCCACATTACTTCATATCTTCTCTCTCCATATACGAAAGTATCACCCTTCGATACGAATTTAACTTTAAATTTCTTAGTGGAAGATGAGTATAATAATTTCAGAATATATTCAAGTATAGTTTTTCTTTCTGTATAGATAGCAAAAGAAAGTAAAGATGTTACAAACTTAGAGCTAATATCTTCATTGGTTGCGGGATCACATATTGTAGGTATTTGGGGTAAATATACATTTTTCAAGGCAAATTTTACTTTATGTTTTCCGATACCATTATAATGATCAAGGTGGTAATGAGAAAGCATAAAGGTATCCGTAACATAAGGTTTTGAATTACCAATATTAATCATTTTTCCGTCCATTGCTCCCATGTCAATCATAAACTGAAAGGAGGAGTCACGCCTGATTGCACAATTAAGCCCGCTACCTACATCATTCATAAAAAAGTTTTCCATAATATCAATATTTTTAAATTATTCATATGCACATACAAAAAAGCGGGACTGCAATCTTGCTGTTCCGCTAACTGAGGCTCTGGTATTGCCTTTACATCCGAACAAACAACACTGAAGCCCACGCCGTATGTACCGATGCGCGCACTATGCGCGTACATTAAATTACATACCAATGGGCATCTTAGTGCTGCAATGTTTTGGGTGATGAATTTACCAGATTCCAGATAGCCAAAACAAAGCGCGTAAGACGCCTTTTTCAATATGTCCTGTATTTACCCCCCATCCCGAAAGACATATACCCTCGGCGTGAGCTAAATACTGCAAAACTTTCTTAGCCACAGGGGCACGATTCATTTTGCGCTGCAAATTTACACAAAAAAAATGACACTCGCAAATAAAAGTGCCATTTTTCTGAATTTTTGTATTTCGGGGGATTTACAACAGCGTCTTAGGGTCGAGGTTGTTTTTCTCAATGTCCTTGAAGTACTTGAATGTACCGAGTTTCAGCTCCTCGCAGGCTGCCTCGTCACAGACGATGATGCCGTGTTGGTGCATCTGCAGGGCGGAAACAGTCCACATGTGGCTGATCGGCTCCTCGATGGCGTGTTGCAGGGCGCGGGCTTTGTTATGACCGTTGACCATGATCAGCACTTCTTTGGCGTCCATCACGGTACCTACACCTACGGTGAGGGCGGTCTTCGGCACTTTGTTCACGTCGTTCTCGAAGAAACGGCTGTTGGCGATGATCGTGTCGGTGGTCAGCTCTTTCTTACGCGTGCGGCTGGTCAGCGACGAACCCGGCTCGTTGAAGGCGATGTGACCGTCGGGACCGATGCCGCCGAGGAACAGATGGATACCGCCGATATTTTTGATTTTCTCCTCATAACGCGCACACTCGGCAGTGAGGTCAGGGGCGTTGCCGTTGAGGATATTCACATTCTCCTTGCGGATGTCTATGTGGCTGAAAAAATTGTTCCACATGAAGCTGTGGTAGCTCTCGGGATGTTCCTCCGGCAGGTTGACGTACTCGTCCATGTTGAAGGTCACTACATTGCGGAAGGACACCTTACCTGCTTTATTGAGTTTGATTAACTCACGGTACATACCCAGCGGCGAACTGCCGGTGGGAAGACCCAATACAAACGGTTTGCCCTCTTTGGGCTCGAACTCGTTGATTCGTTTTGCTACATAGTTCGCTGCCCACTCGCTCAGCAGGTCATACGAAGGTTCAATAATTACACGCATTGTTTTTAAAATTCTTAAATTGTAAATGTTTGAATATAAAAATATTGTCACCCTTGCCTGCCGGTAACTACTGCCTAACGGACAGGCACGGTTTGTTTTTATTCTGCTAACAGAATCTCCTGGATCTGCGGTTCCTCGAGGTTCACACCCACGATAGTACCGTCACGGTCGATGAGCACGGTGTGAGGAATGAACTGCACGTTATAGATGTCGGAACACGGGTGTGCCTCGTCTTCGCGCATCTGCGGCCAGGGCATCTGCTCCTCGCTCAACGCGGCACGCCAAGCGGCTTCCTCCTGATCCACGGAGCAGCTGACGATCTCCAGTCTGCCCTCCGGCATGGAGTTGTACATTTCCTTGAGTACGGGGATGAAACGACGGCAGGGACCGCACCACGAAGCCCAGAAATCAACGAGCACGTAGTCCGTCTGACCTACCAGTTCGCTCAACGCTAACTCTGCGCCCTCTGGTGTCACACCCATGATGTCCGTGAAGTACGCACCTTCGGTGATACCCATCGGCACGGCCACTTCCTCTACTACCACAACGGTATCCGTACTCTCGGCACTCTTACCGCCTTTCTTGCCGCAGCCGACCATCACGAGGATTGCTGCTAATAGATAAAGTATCTTTCTCATTGTTCTTTATTGTTTATGCTCTCTTCTCTCCCCCTTTAGGGGGAGTTGGAGGGGGTCTTTAACATCTCTTCAGCACCACTGCGCTTCGGGCGGGCAGGTACATCTTGAGCCAGCCCTTGCCGTCCTTGGCGTAGAGGTCGTCGTGTTCCGTGAAATGCTCCACGGAGTCGTCGCTGAGGCCGAAGCCCGCAAACTCCTTCGCATCCGTGTTAAGCACTACTTTGTATTTGCCTTCCGGTACGAGCATACCATAGTCGCTGAAGGACTTCTGCCCGTTCCAGTTGAAGATGAATAGCAGCTCGCCGCGAGAGTACGCCACCACTTGGTCACCCTCGTTGTCCCACCATTTCATTACCCACGGCAGGTGGCGGCCCACGTTGTATTTCTTCTCCTCCGCCGTCGGCTCCTGTATCAGCAGGTTCTCCTTGAGCAGATGCACCATTGCCTCATCAAAGCGGTTGAGATCCGAGAAGAAGTAGTTGGGGTTATCGACCAGTCCCCACTGCCTGCGGGCATATTTGTAACTCCAGCCGTTGCCCTCACGCGGGAAATCGATCCATTCGGGGTGTCCGAACTCATTGCCCATGAAGGTCAGGTAGCCGCCGTTGATGGTGGAGGCGGTCACGAGACGGATCATCTTATGGAGCGCTATGCCGCGGTCCACCATATACGTCGAATGGCCGTGCTCGAAGTGCCAGTACATATCGCTGTCCACGAGGCGGAAGATGATCGTCTTGTCGCCCACGAGTGCCTGATCGTGGCTCTCGGCGTAGGAGATGGTCTTCTCGTCCTCGCGGCGGTTGGTCATCTCATACAGGATATGTCCGGCTTTCCAGTCCTCGTCCTTGACCTCTTTGATGTACTTGATCCAAAAATCAGGGATGCCCATGGCGAGCCGGTAGTCGAAGCCCACGCCGCCATCCGCTATCGGTGCCGCCAAACCGGGCATTCCCGACATCTCTTCCGCTATCGTGATAGCATCCGGCTTCACTTCATGAATGACCTTGTTGGCAAGGGTCAGATACATGATCGCGTCGCCGTCCTCGTTGCCGTTGAAATAACTGCCGTAACCGTTGAAGTCTTCGCCAAGACCGTGGCTGAGGTAGATCATCGAGGTCACGCCGTCGAACCGGAAACCGTCGAAGTCGTACTCGTCGAGCCAGAACTTGCAGTTGCTCAGCAGGAAATGCAGCACTTCGTTCTTGCCGTAGTTGAAACAGAGACTGTCCCAGGCCGGGTGCTCTCGTCTTGCGCCGTCGTGGAAATACTGGTACGGCGTGCCGTCGAAATTACCGAGCCCCTCCAACTCGTTCTTCACCGCGTGGCTGTGTACGAGATCCATGATCACTTTCATGCCCCTGCCGTGTGCGTCGTCAATGAGCGCTTTGAGCTCGTTTGGCGTTCCGAAACGGCTGCTGGCGGCAAAGAAATTCGATACATGGTATCCGAACGAACCGTAGTAGGGGTGCTCCTGGATCGCCATGATCTGCACGCAGTTGTAGCCCAGCTCGGCAATACGCGGCAGTACATCGCGGCGGAACTCCTCATAACTGCTCACTTTCTCCTCCGCACTCGACATACCGATGTGGCACTCATAGATAAACAGCGCCTCATCTTTCTTTGAGTGCGAAGCACGGTCTTTTGTCTTTCGACTTTCTACCGTTTGGCGGTTTCGCCAAACATAAGGCTCTTCGTCCCACACCTGTGCGGAGAAAATCTTGGTATTCTCGTCCTGTACCACGCGGCGTGCATAACTCGGGATTCGTTCGCCGTAACCGCCCTGCCATTCTACTAACAGTTTGTACAACTGCCCGTGATGCATCGCGTCCTCCGGCAACTTGGCTTCCCATACACCGTTGCCCACGGGCTGCAGACGGTAAGCCTCATCTTTCTGCCAGTTGTTGAAATCACCTTTGATATAGATAGCCGTAGCGTTCGGCGCCCATTCACGAAGTACCCATTCGCCGGATACTTTCTTTCCCTTGGCATCGGTATAAGGCCGCTTGTGGTGCAGACCGAAATACAGGTATCCGCTCGCCCAGTCCGCAAGGGCTGTCTTGCTCTCTCCTTTCGCCTCTCTCCTTTCGCCTTTCGCCTTTTCCCCTTCGCCTTTCGCCTTTTGACTTTCGCCTTTCGCCTCTCTCCTTTCGCCTTTCGCCTTTTCCCCTTCGTCCTTCGCCTTTTGACTTTCGCCTTGCGTCAGTTCCGCTTCCTTGCGGGCGGCGTACTCGGCGCGAGCCTGCAGCGCACCCTCGTAGGGCTGCAGATATGGGTCGCGCTCAACTATCTTCAGATGTTTTGCATTTTTTGTTTCCATATTCTTTTTTGTGTTTTTCACTAATTCACTACTCCCATCGAGGTCTTTACCTTATTGTAGTAGGTGATTAGTAGGTGATTAGTAGGTTATTAGTAGGTTATTCTGCTGACCTCAATCTACCCGTGCTTTGACGATGAGCTTGCGGTACTCCTTGCCCGGCGCGATGCCCGGCTGGTGTGCATCTTCGGGGAAGAAGACAGCAAAGTGACCTGCCGGAACGGTGAACTTGGCGGTTGCCTTGTCGGCGTAGAACTCTACGTCCTTGCCCTCGTCGTACTCCTGTATGATCTCCTGACAGTCCACTTGGGCCTTCCATCCCATTACTTCGTCGTCGCCCAGAGGAATCTGGATATCAAGGTAGTCACGATGGGCTTCCATGCGGCATTTCGCCTCCTCTTTACCCTTGAAATCATTGATGTTTACAAACAGGTTCTTGCCGTCCAGGAAGATTTTGCACGCCGGCATCTCTTCCAGGTCGTTCTCGTTGTAGAATTTCATGAATTGTTCGAAGCCCGGTACGCAATCGAAGTACCTGTCGGCGTTCTCTAATTTGTCAAGTATCATATTATTTTGTTTTTGTTAATATTCATTCTCCTTGTCCGATCCGGTTCTCCGCCCCCAAGAGGACTGTCGCTTCCAAATCGGTTGCGAGTGCAAAATTACACATTTTTTTTGACATGTGCAAGCGCGCGCGCAATTTTCCACAAAAAATAACATTTTTAATCACCTGAAAACTTGCATATGTGCAAAAAAAAGTGTACCTTTGTACCCGTTTTTGAAAAAAAAGAGAATATGAAGAAACTTATTTTTACATTAGGAGCAATCATGCTTATGACTACAGCTTGCACCACTAAACAACAGACAACGGGTATCGATCTCGCCAATCTGGACACCACGGCGGTACCCCAAAATGATTTCTACCAATTCGCTTGCGGCGGATGGATGGCAGCCAACCCGCTGACTCCCGAATACAGCCGTTTCGGCTCGTTCGACAAACTGGGATTGAACAACCTCGAGCAGGTCAACGGTCTTATTCAGGAGATAGCTGAGAAGAAACATCCGCAGGGTTCGATCGCCCAAAAGATCGGTGATATCTACAACCTCGCGATGGATACCGCACGCCGTGACCAAGAGGGCATTGCGCCGGTACGGAAGACGCTTGACGAGATTGCCGCAATCAGCAACCGCGAGGAGCTCTCGAAAATTCTCGGTGCGTCGATGGACTACCAGCTCTGGGCGATGTACGTCGATGCCGATGCGATGAACAGTTCGATGAATATCCTCAATGAGTACCAGGCGGGTTTCTCGCTTGGAGAGAAAGAGTATTACCTCGACACCGACGAGCAGACCACCGCTATCCGGAACGCGTATGTGGCATACGTGGAGAAGATGTTCGGACTCTTCGGATTTGAGAATGCGGCAGAGAAAGCGCAGACCGTTCTTCGCATGGAGACCCGTCTGGCTACTGCTGCCTACAGCAATGTAGAGCTGCGTGATCCGCAACGTAACTACAACAAGATGTCCGTGGCAGACCTGCAGGAACTTGTACCGGAAGTGGACTGGAAAGCCTATTTCGCAGCGCTGGGCGTGGAGCTCGACAGCCTTTCCGTCGGTCAGATCCCGCACTTGCAGGAGGCAGGAAAAATGTTGGCGGACGAGCCGCTGGAGGACCTCAAGACCCTCTTCAGTTGGCAGGTTATCGAGGGTGCCGCTTCGTATCTGACTACGGAGATTTACATGACTTCATTTGATTTCTATGGCAAAGTGCTCTCCGGCCGCGAGGAGCCGAGCCCGCTGTGGAAACGCGCCGTAGGTATCGTCAACGGTACGCTCGGCGAGGCGGTTGGTCAGATGTACGTACA
>DFEG01000013.1 GCA_002369075.1 Bacteroidales bacterium UBA3808
GGAAAAGCTATCCAAAGTGTGTGTTCCTCAATACTAATCTGGATTATAGCGCCGGAGTCTTTGAACTTCGGAGCAAGGATATTAACCGGTGGACCACGAAGGGAATGATGGCGCTGCCGGAGTTGTTTGGCGAGTATAACACCATGGATGCAGAGGGCAGAGTAGTATCGCCGGAGATGAATGAAGTGGAGTTTACCCTGAAAGGCGAGACAAAACGGATGAATACCATTCTTTCTCCCGACGAAGCTGCGCGCTATACGATGGAGTATGTATTAGGCGAATGGGCACAGGAAGCAATCAACAAAATCAATAATATTAACAAACAACAATTTAATCAACATTAATTATTAACCACAATGAAAAAAACACTACTTTTTGTAGCAAGTGCTCTCATGAGCATGGCTATGATGGCAGGTCCGAATGACCTGCTGTGGGATTACACGGAGGCAGCTCCAAGTGGTAGTCCGGACAATGGTTTGTATTTCGCAAGCAAGGTAGCAGATGCGCCGAGCTCCAATAACGGACTAAATGGTATTAAGATGGACGGAAACGGTTATGCTTACTTTACGAAGGCCGCTGTGGCTGGAAAACTGAAACTGACCTTCGGCCCGCGTAGTGGCTCTAATGAAGAGTCCATGAGTGTTTATACTTGGACAGGCGATGCTCCTAAAGCAGAGACATTAATTGCCACTACAGGTAAACAAGCAGAACTGGGTACACAAATAGTAGATTTGTCTGCTGAGCACACGAACATTTATATCAAGCGTACAGGAAGCGTACAATCTGTTCTTCAAAAAATTCAGTTCGTAGAGAATGTGGCTCGTACGTTTGTGGATTTCAAGATTGAGTTCCGCGAGAACCCATATCAGGTGCTTCTGCCGGAAGGTGGTGAACTGCCGCAGGGTGTGAGTGTAGCAGGAACAAATTACAACGGCGGTCAGCATGGTATCCAAGGCGGTACGATCACTGTTCCTGTTGACGGTCCGGTGAAGTTCACTCTTGGTGCTTGCCAATTCAGCACAACCCCCATCACTATCAAGAAGGACGGAGTGGATTTTGCTACCTTTAGCAACAAAGCCGCTTGCGGCGAGACAGCAGGTAACTTCGCGCAGAATGTGCTGTACGTCTATACGGGTGATGCTGCTACGCTGACGTTTGAATTGGGTTCGCAGACCTATCTGCCTTATTTCTTCGCAGAGGCAACGGAGATCACTCCGTGCGACGTGATTTTCAAAGACCAGAACGGCGCAACGCTGGGCAAGATCGAGACCTACGAAGGTGCCAACTTGACCGTGCTGCCTTACGGCGAGAGCGATCTGACCATCCCTGAGGGAGAAGTGTTCCGCGGATGGTTCTATACGAACGGCAAGAAAGCCGCTATCGGCGACGCTATTACCGGCAACACCACCATTACTGCCAAGGTTACTCCTGTAGAGACCGCTACCGTAGGAAGCGTACAGACGTATGACTTCGCCAGCCAGATTTTCTATCCGGAGGACCATGAGACCGTAACGACTAACGGCGGTTCGTTCCACGACGCAACACACGGCTGGTATTTCAACGCAGACGGAAGCATTGATATTCAGGTAGCAGGCAACGCGATTATCAATGTGACGCTTTGCACCTATTCGGAGACAGGCGACGTGATTCTGATGAACGGCGAGACCAAGATCGGACAGACGAGTGTAGTAAAGAACGGAACGGAAGGTGCTACAGCTACACCTGATGGAACCGAGTATTCGTACAAATACACAGGCGATGCAACGACGCTGACACTGAGCTGGACGGCTAAGCAATATATCCACAAGATCGTTGTTTACAATGTATTGGATTTCCTGGAGAAAGATGAAGCAACAGGCTATTTCATGGTTCCTTCCGGTGACGTGGCATCGTTCCTGCTGGCACTGGTACAGGCTGAGAGCGGCGACAAGATCTTCCTGCCGAACGGCACGTATGATCTGGGCGAGACTTGCTTGACTACTATCAGCAAGGACAATATTGCTATCATCGGTCAGTCGATGGAAGGCGTGATTATCAAGAACGCTCCGGACGCATCGAAAGAGAGTATTGACAAGACGGCTACCCTCAAGATCAACAAGAACGTGAAGAACACGTATCTGCAGGATCTGACGATCCAGAACGCGCTGGATTACTACAAGAATAATAACGGCCGTGCCGTAGCTCTCTGGGACCAAGGAACACAGACCGTTTGCAAGAACGTGCGTCTGCTCTCGTATCAGGATACCTATTACAGCAACCTGCAAGGTGCATTGAAGTATTTTGAGGACTGCGAGATCCACGGAACCGTCGATTTTATCTGCGGTGACGGTAGCGTATATTTCAAGAACAACCTGCTGTACTGCGAGAAGCGTAACTCGAACGGCGGCGGAAGCGATGCGCTGACCGCTAACAACGGTCCTGCAACGGACAAAGGTTATGTGTTCGAGGGCTGTACAGTCAAGAGCGAGTGCCCGACCGTTTCCTTCGGACGCGCATGGAACAACAAACCGTCCGTTGCGTTCCTCAATACGTTAGTGGACTATAGCGCAGGCGAGTTCGGTTTCTCGGACGGCAGCAAGATCGAGCGTTGGACCAAAGAACTGATGAACGCCAATGCATGGCCTCAGTTCGGCGAGTACAACACGCACTTGGCTGACGGTACTGTGCTGACTCCGGCAAACAATGTGGTAACCTTCGTTGATACGAAGTCCGGTAATGCTACGCGTGACATTGAGACCGTCCTGACGGCAGAGCAGGCTGCTGTTTACACGATGGAATATACTCTTGGTGACTGGGCGGCAACGGCAAAGGCTGATGCCTCTCAGGCTATTCTGACTTACAAGAACGGTGAGTGGGCTCCGCGTGAGGCAACAATCTTCCTTGTAGAGAGCGCCGAAGGTGCATCTATCGTAACCGAACTGCCGGCACTGCCGTTGGCAGAAGGTACGGTAGTCCGCGCGGCAAACGGTCGTGGCGGCTTCGGCGAACCTGCTCACGAGGGCGAGCCTACTGAGGCAATCGAGAATACCGCTGTTGAGGGAGCGAAAGCTGTAAAGGTCATCCGTGACGGTCAGGTAATCATCGTTCGTGGCGAGAAAGAGTACAGCATATTCGGACAAGAAGTAAAATAAAACATTCATCGGGTGTGTTTTGCACAGCACTTGCATAGCACTCGCATAGCAGATGCATAGCACTTGCACCCGGTGGTGATTTGAAACATTTTTAATATATATAATGGATTGGTTTAGTAGTTTATTTTTTGGTACCGGGATAGCACACTCGATATTTGTGCTCACTCTGGCGATTGCTGTGGGTATCTTCTTGGGCGCGAAACTCAAGTTCAAGGGGATTACCCTCGGCATCACCTGGATCCTTTTCTGCGCGATTGCGTGCAGTCACTTTGGCATGACGCTCGACCCGATGGTCGAGTCGTTTGCCAAGGATTTAGGACTTATACTGTTTGTGTATTCCATCGGCTTGCAAGTCGGCCCGGGTTTCTTCTCGTCTTTCGGAAAAGGCGGGTTGAGGCTTAATATGCTGGCAGCAAGCATCGTTCTATTGGGCTGTGTCACCGCTTATGTGATCCATCTGTTGAGCGGTGAAGATATAGCGGTCATGACGGGTGTGCTCTTTGGTGCCGTGACCAACACACCGGGACTGGGTGCCGCGCAACAGACATTTCAGGATCTGACAGGTATATCCAACCCGGATATAGCCTCCGGTTATGCTATGGCGTACCCGCTTGGCGTAGTAGGAATCCTGTTCTCCATGATGCTCATCCGCTGGGTGTTCCGCATTAAGATGGAGAAGGAGGAAGAACAGGTCTCCAAAGAGAAAGGCGAGGCACAGCAGGTGGAGCATTACGACATGAAACTGACTAACCCGCAGATAGAGGGAATCCGTGTGCGTGACTTAGCCCTGCTGACCCACGTGACGATTGTCGTCTCCCGTGTCCTGGACAAGGACGGTAATGAGTTCATGCCGGACGCAGAGACGCTTCTACATGTGGGCGACCAAGTGCGCCTCGTGACGGATAAAAAGAACGAACGCACCGTCTTCCTGCTCGGCGAAAAAGCAGACATCAAATGGGAGGAGAAGGAAAAGAATATTCACTTGGTGAGCCAGCACATTGTGGTAACCAAGGATAAGATCAACGGAAAACAGATATGCGACCTCAAGGTGCGTGACGCGTTCCATATCACCATCACCCGCGTACGTCGTGCCGGTATAGAACTGTTAGCTACGCCGGATCTGCGTCTGCAGTTAGGAGACCGTTTGACCGTAGTGGGTGAGAAAGAGGCGGTGGAACGTATTGCCAAGGCTTTTGGCAACTCAGCGAAGAAACTGGATGCACCTAACCTGGCGTCCCTCTTCTTCGGTATTCTGCTTGGTGTAGCACTGGGTTCGATTCCATTTGCGTTGCCCGGTCTGTCGCAGCCGTTCAAACTCGGTATTGCCGGCGGTTCGCTGATTATAGCGATTCTTATGGGCGCATTTGGTACGAAATGGCATCTGGTGACCTATACTACTACATCGGCAAACCTCATGATCCGCGAGATCGGTATATCGCTCTTCCTGGCGTCTGTGGGTTTCGGCGCCGGTAAGACTTTTATCCCGACTCTTGTCGGCGGTGGTTATGTATGGATCGGGTACGGTGTGATTATCACACTCCTGCCACTCATCCTCATCGGTATTATAGGGCGCAAGTGGCTAAAACTCGACTATTTCACCCTGATGGGTCTTATAGCCGGTTCCACTACGGATCCGCCTGCACTGGCTTATGCCACCTCGCAGAGCGCGTCCAATGACCGCGCAGCAGTGGCATACTCAACGGTTTATCCGTTGACTATGTTCCTGCGCGTATTGACGGGACAATTGATGATTTTACTGTTTTTGTAGGAGTCGAAAGTCAAAAGTCGAAAGATGAAAGCAGTAAACAAAGACATATTACGACTGGCAATCCCCAGTATTCTGGCGAATATCACGATTCCTTTAGTAGGTATTGTGGACACCGCCATAGTGGGACACCTCAGTGATGCCGCCGCTATCGGCGGTATTGCTATCGGTACTATGCTCTTTGATCTGCTGTATTGGAATTTCGGTTTCCTGCGCGTAGGCACGAGCGGTTTGACCGCCCAATCCTACGGCGCAGGACGACCGGATGAGTGCCGCAAGATATTGACAAGAAGTGTCTTTGTGGCATTATGCGCCGCTCTCTGCATCTGGGCCATTCAGTGGTTCTTCGTGACGGCTGTACTGGCTGTTGTACCTTGCTCGGCAGAAGTCGCATCTATCGCGCGGCAGTATTTCCATGTGCGTATCTGGGCTGCTCCGGCTACGCTTTGTCTGTTTACTTTCAAGGGTTGGTTCATCGGCATGCAGGACACGAGAAGTCCGATGGCGGTGGATATATTAGTGAATGTTGTGAATATGGCGGCGAGTTACGGTCTCGCAGTCTATACGCCGCTCGGCGTTGTAGGAGTAGCGTGGGGAACGCTGATTGCCCAATATACGGGACTTTTCCTCGCGCTGGCTATCCTTTTTATCCGCTATTCAGATATGACGTTTTTCCGTCATCGTGAGGAACTCCGGACTATGTTCCAATGGGCGGATATGAAGTGGATGATGGTTCTTAACAGCAATCTCTTTATCCGCTCGCTCTGTTTCATGGTGGTATATGTGGGTTATACCTCGCTCGCAAGCCTTTACGGCGATACAGAGCTGGCGGTAAGCAGTATATTAATGAAATTATTTATGTTCTTCTCTTTCTTTGTGGACGGCTTTGCATATGCCGGCGAGGCGCTTGTAGGCAAGGAGTTCGGACGGAGAGAAGAGACGGATGCTTGGCGGACGAGCGTCAACAAGATAGTCCGCGCGCTCTTTTGTTGGGCATTAGGCGTAGGGCTTGTATTCACGGTGATCTACGCACTTTCAGGCAAGGGCAGTATAGAACTGCTCACGAGCGATCCGGAGGTTATCACATCCTCCATGAAATATATCGGCTGGCTGATTGCCATGCCGGTTATCAGTACGCTGGCGTTTATGTGGGACGGAGTTTTTATCGGAGCGACGGCAGGCGTACAGATCCGTAATTCGATGATTTGGGCGGCAATCGGTTTTGTAGCCGGGTATGCGGCTACGTACCGGTTAGCAGGACCGCAGGCATTATATATCGGCTATTTCGCGCACCTCATCGCGAGAGCCGTGTATTTATCATTAGAGTGGAAAAAACAAATATAAACCATGCATAGTAAATTCCGGATAATAGGGTTGTTGGCTGTATTCCTACTATCGTCATGTGCGAAACACATCGGCGAACAACATGAGCAGGCACCCATTCGTGTCAAGACGATGGTCGTCAGTCCACAATCAGGTCGTTCTACCTCGCGGTACTTGGGTACAATCGAACCAGTACATGAGACTCCGTTAGCGCTGCAAACGACAGGAAGGATTGTGTCTGTAGATGTAAAAAACGGCGATTTTGTGCATAAAGGTCAGACGATTCTCTCTGTAGATAATACCCAGGCGTTAAACACGCTGAATGGTGCCGAGGCGGCATACAAACATGCGATGGACGGTCACACACGCGCGTCCAAGGTGCATCAGAAAGGCGTAGTCTCGGACCAGAAAATGGTTGAGATCGAATCTCAGTACGCACAGGCAAAAGCACTCTACGAGGCGGCCAAGCAGCAACTCAAGGAGTGTACCCTGATAGCACCATGCGACGGTGTGGTCAGCGGTCTGGAAGCAGAGAAAGGTCAGACGGTAATTCCTGGAACCAAATTGTGCTCAATCATAGACTTATCCGGTTTCCGTGTACGGTTCACGGTGCCGGAAGGAGAGATTAACAGCCTGGCGGACAAAGGGGTGAGCGGCATAGTAGAATGTGCCGCGGCAGGTGCATCTCTCCCAATCCGTGTCACAGAGAAGAGCGCAACTGCGAATCCGGTGACACACACATATGATGTATTGGCTTCTATTAACGGCGGTGCAGATGTATTGCGAGCCGGAATGGTGGCAAAAGTGCAACTAAAAGCTCAGACCGATTCGCTTGCAAGTATCGTAATCCCTTCCAAATGCGTGCTCCTCAAACCGGAAGGACACACCGTCTGGGTAACAGAGCGGGGCAGGGCTGTTCGCAGAACGATACTCATAGACGGTTATCAGGCTGACGGCGTCCGGGTACTTTCCGGTCTTCAGGCAGGCGATACACTCATTACGGAAGGGTACCAGAAACTCTATAACGGGTGTGAAATAGCGGGTGATTTGTAACAGACGATTCGACATTGAATACGCAGAAACACATAGAATCAGCGATGAGGCATCACGGTATCGTGATGGCGCTTTTCATAGGGTTAATGGTCTTCGGTATCTGGTCGCTGCCCAAGATGAACAAGGATGAGTTTCCGCAGTTCACTATCCGCCAAGGTCTGGTTGTCGCGCTCTATCCGGGTGCGACGGCAGAGGAGGTGGAGCAGCAGGTGACCATGCCATTGGAGGATTATATCAACTCCTTTGAGACGGTCGATAAATCCATGACCTACAGCGAGAGTCAGGACGGAATCGTCTATGTCTATGTCATGCTGCGTGACGATGTGAGTGACGATGCCGCGGCATGGACGAAGATCCGTGCAGGGCTACCGATTCTCCAGAAAACCAAGATGCCCGCCGGTGTGCTTCAAACCTTGCTCATGGACGATTTCGGGAATACCTCTTCCATTCTTATTGCCATTGAGAGTGACGAGCGTAGTCCGCGCGAGTTGGAAGAATACGCCAAGCAGGTGTGCAGCCGTCTGCGCACCATTCCGGAAATGGGAAAACTGCGTATCATGGGACAACAGGCGGAAGAGATTGCGATCACCATAGATGCGGAAAGTCTCTCCAAATACGGCATTAACCCTACGGCATTGCAGGCACAGTTTGCGTTACAGGGCTTGCGCACGGTAGGTGGCGAGAATGATGCACAGGGTACATTGCAGGTCGTTATCCCCTATCAGTCGGAGTATGAGTTACAAGAACAGATTGTATGGTCCGATCCGGTGTCAGGTTCAGTTATCCGTCTCAAGGATATAGCTACCGTAATCCGCCGGTATCAAGCCCCCAAACAATACGTGGAGTTCAACGGCAAGTCCTGTCTGATCCTGAATATGGAAATGGTGCCGGGGAATAATATCGTAGCGTTTGGCAAAGAGGTGGACAACCAGTTGGCGGGCTGTACAGCACTCTTACCTCCTGATATCCGTTTTCACCGTATAACAGACCAACCCAAGGTGGTTAACGACTCCGTACTCTCTTTCCTGCGCGATATATTGATCTCTATCATCGTGGTCATTGCGGTGATGTTGGTTCTCTTTCCGCTCAGGACGGCGTTGGTGGCATCTACAGGAGTGCCGATCTGTACGGCTATATGTATCGGGCTCATGTACCTCACTGGCATCGAACTGAACACCGTTACTTTGGCGGCTTTGATTTTCGTGTTAGGAATGATCGTGGACGACTCCGTCATTGTCATTGACGGCTATACCAACCTTATGGAGCGCCGTCATTCCCGATGGTATTCGGCGGTAGTGAGTACGAGCTTGCTCTTTGTGCCGATGTCACTTGCTACCATGGCGATTTCGGGTATGTTTTTCCCGATGACGCGTATCATCACCGGTCCGCTTGGTGAGTTTGTACAACTCTTCCCGTGGGCAGTACTCTTTGCATTGGTGGCGAGTATATTCTACGCCACGTGGATAACGCCGTACCTTGCTTTCCGTTATGTGCGCGAACGCAAGCCTGAGGAGTACACGCTGGTGGAGCGGCTGCAGAACAAGTTTTTCATTTGGCTGCAAGAAATTTATAAACGTACATTGACCGCATGTTTCAATCACCCTGTGATAGTATGGGCGCTTTTAGGGGTGACTACGCTGACGGGTGTAATCCTGTTGGCAAATCTCAATCTGCAGTTGTTACCCAAGGCCGAGCGTGAGTTCTTCGCCGTTGAGATACATGTCCGAGAGGGTGCGCCGTTGGAGGAGACAGCAACGGTAGCCGATTCGTTGGCGAAACTGTTGCGGATGGACGAAAGAGTACTTTCTGTCACCTCATTCATAGGCCAGGCTTCGCCGCGTTTCCACGCTACGTATACCCCCCAGACACCGGCACCCAATTACGCCCAACTGATAGTCAATACGACTTCCGGCAAGGCGACCGGTCAGTTGCTCAAAGCCTATGGCGGACGGTACGAGAACTATTTTCCCAATGCCTACGCACGGTTCAAACAACTGGATTATCAGGCGGTTAGGAATCCCTTGGAGATACGGGTACAAGGGGAGCGATGGGAAGATCTGGCTCCCTATGCAGACAGTGTGCTACAGTTCATGGTGAAGCAACCCGAGTTGCAATGGGTTCACTGCGATTACGAAAATACCACTTCTTCCACCCGTGTTGTTCTCAAACCCGATGAGGCGACCCGTCTCGGTATTACGGAGACCCAACTCTCTCTCTATCTCCGTCAAGCCTCGCAAGGCGCTACGATTACCACGCTCTACGAAGGCAGTTACGGTGTGCCGGTGGTACTCTATACAGCGGGCGTAGAGACGATGGATGCAACTTCTCTGGGTGCGCTGCCTGTTCCGACAGCTATCCCCGGAGTGTGGGTGCCGTTGCGCCAAGTGGCGGAAATAGAGCCCGGATGGCATCACACCACTTTAGAGAGGCGCAATGCTGTCCGGACGATTACGGTGAGCGCAGACCTGCGCGGCACAACCAGCCAGGTCTCAGCCGAGAAGAAAGTGAAAGAGTGGATAGACAGTCACATCACCGATCTTCCAGCCGGCGTTGCAATCAAATACGGCGGACTTACGGAGATCAACGGCAAACTGATTCCGCAAATACTATGGTCTGTCGTTGCCGCTTTAGCCGTGATGCTTGTTCTGCTGCTATACCATTTCGGTAAAATAGGCTTGGCGTTCCTTACGCTGTCCAGTGCCATCCTCTGTCTCTTCGGGGCGATGACCGGCTTGTCACTTTTCAGGTTGGATATATCCATCACGGCTGTTTTGGGCGTAGTCAGTCTCATCGGAATCATCGTGCGCAACGCAATCATGATGTATGAGTATGCGGAAGACGCCCGCAAATACAAACACCTGACTTACCGTGAGGCCGCTTTCCAAGCCGGTTTGCGACGAATGAGACCTGTGTTCCTGACGAGTGCCACAACGGCACTTGGCGTCCTGCCGATGATTATTGCGGCAACGAGCCTCTGGATGCCGATGGGTGTGGTTATCTGTTTCGGCACGATCCTGACACTTCCGCTGACGGTGACCTGTCTGCCGGTTATATACTGGAAGGTTTATGCACGAAAAGACGAGGAGCAGCAATGAAATCGGCGGTTTTTGACAGAATGGAAGAGTGCACGGCGGAAGAAGTGCAGCGGATGATGGCTCTTGTCTCTGCACAACGGCGTGAGCAGGCTTGGAAATACAAACACCTGCAGGGACAGTTTTGTTGCCTGAAGAGTTGGCTGATGTTGCAAGAGTTAGTCGGGATAAGCACAAAAGTAGGACAAAATACCCCCCAAACCCCGATTGGGTGTCGAAAATTTGTGTACAACGAACACGGTAAACCTTTTTTGCCAGACGGACCATTCTTCTCAATCAGTCATTGCAAGGAAGGAATAGCCGTTGCGGTGGATGAGAAGCCGGTAGGGATAGACATAGAGGGGATCCGTAGAGCCGACAGAGATCTTATCGCGCGCGTAATGAATAAGGGAGAGCAGGAGCAGATAACCAATGCCGCAGATCCCGCAAGAATGTTTACCCGCCTCTGGACGCAGAAAGAGGCAGTCGTCAAAGCCCAAGGAGTGGGTATCTGCTCTTTTGAACAACTGCAAGAAGTATTGGTGAATCCGTCCTATAGGGTGGAGACAATAGAGAAAGACAAATATATATACAGTATAGCATATGGAAAATTACATTGTATCAGCGCGAAAGTACAGGCCGCAGACCTTTGAGTCGGTCGTCGGTCAAGAGGCGCTTACGCAGACCCTGCAGAACGCAATCCGTCAGAACCATCTGGCGCACGCATATCTGTTTTGCGGTCCGCGAGGGGTGGGCAAAACCACCTGCGCACGTATCTTCGCAAAGACAATCAACTGCTTAAACCCACAAAACGGGTATGACGCATGTAACGAGTGCGAGTCGTGTAAGGCGTTCAACGAGCAACGGTCGTTTAACATCCACGAACTGGATGCGGCGTCCAACAACTCGGTCGAAGATATACGCGCACTCATTGACCAAGTGCGTATCCCGCCGCAGATAGGCAAGTACTCCGTCTATATTATCGACGAGGTGCATATGCTTTCCGCCGGCGCATTCAACGCCCTGCTGAAGACCCTTGAGGAACCTCCTTCATACGCCATCTTCATTCTCGCTACCACAGAGAAGCACAAGGTCCTGCCGACTATCCTCAGCCGTTGCCAGGTCTATGATCTGAACCGCATAACGGTGCAAGATACCATTGTGTATCTCCAGAAAGTGGCGAAGAACGAAGGTATTACTGTTTCGGAAGAAGCACTCAACGTAGTGGCGCAGAAAGCGGATGGCGGAATGCGTGACGCCCTGTCGATATTCGACCAACTGGTTGCTTTCTGTGGCAATACGATTACGTACGAACAGACCATCGCCGTACTTAATGTGCTCAACTCGGACTACTATTTCTCGATGGTGGATGATGCGTTGCGGCACGATGTACCGGCGGCAATGCTGCTTCTCAACGAGGTTATCAACCATGGTTTCGATGCGGGACATTTCGTTACCGGCTTGGCGCAACACCTGCGTGACGTACTGGTATCGAAAGATGCGCAGACTCTGCCGTTATTAGAGACCAGCGAGTCCATACGTGCCCGTTACGGCCAGCAGGCGCAACTCTGTTCGCCCATCTGGATCTATCAGGCCCTTGATGTTCTCAATACTTGCGACATCAACTACCGCACAGCGCGTAACAAACGGCTCACAGTCGAGCTCGCGCTCATCAAGCTATGCCAGCTCGGCGTGCAAGCGGCTGTACCGCAGACAGTTCAGCCTGCTCCAAGAACCGCGCAACCCGCGCCAAGTGCTCCGACTCCCCAGAGTGTACCGAGTACGCCTTCGATGCCAAAGATCCCAAAGGTGTCTCTCGGCTTCGGACTCAGGAAAGAGGCTCAACCGGTTGAGCCGGCATCCGCACAGCCAGCTGCGCAGGAGGAGCAGAACCGCCCTTTTACGGATGACCAACTCAGAGACGCGTGGGTTGGTCTGGCAGCTACCCACACGGAGGAATTGCGTCTTAAACAGTTGATGGAGACCTATACGCCAAGGCGCATAGACGAGAACACGGCGGAGATACAAATGCCCAATCCATGGCAGATGCAGGAGATGAAAAAAGCCCTGCCATCCCTGCTCGCGCAGCTCCATCGCACGCTTCATAACACAAACTTGCAGATCCGTGTCGTGCAGGCGGTGTACAATCAGGAACAGATGGCGTTTACCGCTGAGGAGAAATTTGCGCTCATGGCAGAGGAAAATCCCGCTTTAATGGAACTCAAAGAGAAACTGGACTTACAGATTGATTAATGGCTGATTTGCTGAAATATTTGCCCACCACCAAAAAAGAGATGGAGTTGCGAGGTTGGGAGGAAGTGGATATCGTCTTCTTCACGGGTGACGCCTATATTGACCATCCCTCGTTCGGAGCAGCCGTTTTGGGCCGTGTACTTGAAGCGGCGGGGTACAAAGTGGCTATCGTGCCACAGCCGGACTGGCATGGCGATTACCGGGATTTCAAGAAATTCGGTCGCCCGAGGCTCTATTTTGCAGTCTCAGCCGGTTCGATGGATTCAATGGTCAACCATTACACGGCAGCCAAACGCAAACGTTCTGATGATGCCTATACGCCGGAGGGCAGGGCAGGAGCGCGCCCCGATTATTGTACCATCACCTATTGCCGCATTCTCAAGGAACTCTATCCCGATGTGCCGGTCGTCATTGGCGGTATTGAGGCATCCATGCGTCGGTTGACCCATTATGATTACTGGCAAGACAAGCTGATGCCCTCTATTCTGGTGGATAGTTGCGCGGACCTTTTAGTGTATGGCATGGGCGAGCAGGCAATGACCGAGATCGCAAAGAAAGCAGAAAGCAGAAAATCGCAAGAAAGCAGAACCCCGATCCATGATGTACCGCAGACCGCCTATCTGACTTCCGACAAGACGGAACTGCCGCCGGACGCAATCATACTTGCAAGCCATGAGGAGGCGTTGCGTGACAAGCGTAAGCACGCGGAGAACTTCCGGCTCATGGAGATTGAGTCCAATAAGATTCATCAGACGACCCTCGTTCAGCCGGTCGGTAGCCGCTATGTAGTGGTCAATCCTTCCTATCCGCCGATGACGACGGAGCAGCTCGATGCGATCTACGACCTGCCATTCCAATACACCCCCCATCCTAAATATAAGGATAAACGCATCCCCGCGTATGAAATGATCAAATGGTCTGTCTGTATGCATAGGGGCTGTTTCGGCGGCTGTTCGTTCTGCACGATCTCAGCCCACCAGGGGAAACAGATTGTTTCGCGCTCCAAAGCGTCTATCTTGCGCCAGATAGAGCGGCTGAGCAAGTTGCCGGATTGGCATGGTATCATTTCCGACCTTGGCGGACCGTCCGCGAACATGTATCAGATGCACGGCAAAGACCGTTCCATCTGTGAGCAATGCGCACGGCCGTCATGTCTGCAACCCGCGATATGCAAGAACCTTAACTGCGATTTTGAGCCGCTGATTGATATCTACAAAACTGTGGACAAACTGCCGTATGTCAAGCACGCTTTCGTCGGTTCGGGTATCCGGTATGACCTTATGAGCGAGCCTTATGCGCGCCAGTTGATTACACGTCACGTGTCCGGACGGCTCAAAGTGGCGCCGGAACACTCCTCTGACGCGGTGTTGCATATCATGCGCAAACCCAATTGGGCAAACTATCTGCGGTTCCGGGAACTCTTTATGCGGATCAACAAAGAAGCCGGACTCAATCAGCAGCTTATCCCGTATTTCATATCCTCCCACCCGGGTTGCACCAAGCAAGATATGCGCCACTTAGCGGATGAAACGAAGAAGATGCACTACCGCCCGGAGCAAGTGCAGGACTTTACCCCTACGCCCATGACCCTCTCCACTACGATGTTCTATACCGGCATCAACCCTTACACGCGCAAACCTGTTTATGTCGCGCGCACGCCTGAAGAGAAAAAACAACAGAACCAGTATTTTTTCTGGTACAAGAAATAAATGACCAAATAGTAAATGAACAAATCGTAAATAGCTTTATGTCCAAGAAATATCGCATCAACCCTGAGACGCTGCAACTGGAGCGCATTGAACACGGTTTCCGTTATTGGCTCCGCCGATCCGGAGGATATATTATCGGAGGTATCTGTTTAGGAGTGATTTTCTTCTATACGTTCCTCTATTTCTTCCCGTCTCCGAGGGAGGCGTCGCTCATGCAGTATAACCGCAACCTTCAGGCGCAACTCAACGTCATGGAGAAACAAGTCGATCAGATGCAGATCGTCATGTCTGACCTCTCGCAGAGGGATGACAATCTATACCGCGCGATGTTGGGAGCTGAACCTATTCCGCTTTCTGTGCGTCTCGGAGCCACTCAGCAAATTTCCTATTATGACTCTCTCTCGCGTATGACCAACACACAGTTGGCTGCGGATATACAGCGCAAGGTGGATATTTTGGAGAAAGAGCTTTATGTGCAGGCACGTTCCTATGACGAGATAGTCGATCTGGCAAAAAAACAGGAAGTCCGTATGGAGAACATACCCGCCATTCAGCCGGTCCTCAACAAGGATCTCAAGCGTATGGCTTCCGGTTACGGATGGCGTGTCGATCCGGTCTATCATATCCGCCGTTTCCATGAGGGAATGGACTTCTCTGCACCTGTAGGAACGGATATTTTTGCAACAGGTAACGGTACCATCACGTACTCCGGATGGCGGCAGGGATATGGAGAAACCATAGAGATTGACCATGGCTTTGGTTACGCCACACGCTATGCTCATTGTTCCAAAAGGTTTGTCAGGGTGGGGCAGAAAGTCAAGCGTGGTGATGTCATTGCACTCATCGGCAATACCGGTAAATCGACCGGTCCCCACCTCCATTACGAGGTACATTACCAGGGGCGTCCAATCGACCCGCGAAACTACTATTTCTATGATCTCACCCCTGAGGACTACGATAAGATGGTGCAACTCTCCTCGAACATGGGAAATATGATGGATTAATTCCTGATGGCTAAAAATAAACTCCGCGTTACGCGGAGTTTATTTTACTTTCACCTTTTACCTTACCATGCGAACAGCGGGTGTTGCATCATCTCGCGGTTCACTTCTTCGCGGACGGAAGCAATGACTGCCTCGCTCGTGGGCTCTTGCAGCACGCGGTCTATCAGTTCCACTATCCATCCCATCTTATCGTCCTTCAGACCACGGGTGGTGATGGCTGGTGTACCGAAACGCAACCCGGAGGTCTGGAATGCCGAACGGCTGTCGAACGGAACCATGTTCTTATTGGTAGTGATGTCTGCAGCTACGAGTGCCTGCTCGGCTACCTTACCTGTCAGTTCCGGATATTTGGTACGCAGGTCAATCAGCATCGAGTGGTTGTCCGTTCCGCCGGAAATCACCTTGTAGCCCTTGTCCATGAATGCTTGTGCCATGACGGCGGCGTTCTTCTTCACTTGCTGTTGATAGGTCTTGAACTCCTCGGTCAGCGCTTCGCCGAAAGCCACTGCCTTGGCGGCAATCACGTGCTCCAACGGTCCGCCTTGCGTACCCGGGAATACGGCAGAATCAAGCAGAGCTGACATTTTCCTAATCTCGCCCTTTGGAGTGGTCTTGCCCCACGGATTATCAAAATCTTTGCCCATCAGTATGACGCCTCCGCGCGGACCACGGAGCGTCTTATGGGTAGTCGAGGTCACAATATGCGCATACTTGAGCGGGTTATCCAACAGCCCTGCGGCAATCAGACCTGCCGGGTGAGCCATGTCCACCATGAAGATTGCGCCGATCTCGTCTGCCACACGGCGGATACGTGCATAATCCCACTCGCGGCTGTATGCACTTGCGCCGGCGATAATCAGTTTCGGCTTGTGTGTGCGTGCCTTCATCTCCAAATCATCATAATCTACGCGCCCTGTCTCTTCTTTCAGATCATATCCGATGGCGTTGAACATCAGACCGCTGAAATTGACTGCCGAACCGTGACTGAGGTGACCGCCGTGGCTGAGGTTTAGACCCATGAACGTGTCGCCGGCTTTGAGACAAGCCATGAAAACAGCCATGTTTGCTTGCGCGCCGCTATGCGGCTGTACGTTTACATACTCTGCATCATAGAGCTTTTTCAGACGGTCTCGGGCGATGTTCTCCGCGATATCCACTATCTCGCACCCGCCGTAATAGCGGTGACCGGGATAGCCTTCAGCGTACTTGTTGGTCAGCACGCTACCCATCGCTTCCATCACCTGATCACTCACGAAGTTTTCGCTCGCGATCAACTCAATTCCTTTCATTTGACGTTCACGCTCACGGTGTATGACGTCAAAAACCTCATTGTCTCGATTCATTACAATTGCAATTTTTAGAATTCGCTGCAAAGATACTGCTTTTTTTGCAAATATGCAAGTTTTAACCGTTTTTTTAGTCCGTAATTTTTTTATTCTTAAAATATTTGTTTTTTTCATTTATTTTTACTATCTTTGCAGTCGATTACGAAAAGGTACGATAATTGGCCTTATAACAAACATACACAACAAAATGGACAGCTTATGAAGAATAATGTATTAGCAGGCGCATTAGTTGCGCTCGGACTGAGCCTCGCAGGCTTGTTCGTCTATTGCGGAATCAGCAAGTTTGCTGACAAAGACCGCGCAGTAACAGTGAAGGGATTGAGCACCCGTGAAGTGGAGGCGGATTACGTAGTCTGGCCGCTTTCGTTCGCGTGGAACGGCAATGATCTGCCCTCGCTCTATCAGCAAATCGGCAATGTATCGGAGAAAGTGAAGAAACACTTGCTATCGCTCGGCTTCGAAGAGAGCGACCTTCGCCAAGGACCGATTTCGGTGGATAACAACTGGGAGAACTATTATGGCGACCGCCGTCCGGAGTACCGCTATACGCTACGCACTTCCATCATCGTTTCTACCGAGAAGGTAAAACTCGTGGTAGCCTCTCAGGGTAAAGAGTCAGAACTCCTCAAAGAGGGTATTATCCTTTCTTCCAACAAGTGGGATCTTGACTATCAGTACAACGGTCTGCCCGAACTCAAGCCGGCTATGATTGAAGAGGCTACGCAGAACGCCCGCGCCGTAGCGCAGAAATTTGCCGATGACGCACAGTGCTCGCTCGGTTCTATCCGTCGTGCCAGCCAGGGTCAGTTCTCCATCGAGAATGACCAATACCAGCCATGGATCAAACACGTACGTGTTGTCACCACGGTGGATTATTATCTGGATTAAGAGTTTAGAACCAACCCAACCGGCGGATGAGACGAAGCATCCAAGTCGGGATTAACAGAATGATGAAACACAATACCTGCCAGAAAACGGTGGGTATTGTTGTTTTACTGCGCCCGTGGAAAAGAGCCCGCAGAGCGCGGCGAACCAGCATCTCCGGACCCGCGATGATACCTAATGCCCTGCCGGTTTTTCTTATCCAGTCGGGAATAGAGAACAGCCCTGTATCAACTGCTCCCGGACTGACATCCGTTACATACACACCATAGGGCTTTAGTTCTATATGCAGTGCACGGGTGAAGTGACTCAGAAACGCCTTTGTGCTACCATATGTCCCTAACCGCTGGGCTGCCATCTTGCTTGTTACGGAGCAGACATTGAGGATATAGCCGTGTCTCCGCTCGCGCATCTCTTGTCCGAATAGATAGCAGAGCATTGCCGGTGTGTACATATGCAGGTTCATAATAAGCCCTGTAAACGCCTCGCTGTCGTCCAATATATCCTTGTCGTGATAGACCCCGGCGTTATTCACCAGAACTTCTATTTCTATCCCGTGCGTACGCGTATATTCATATAGTTCGCGCGCGGCGGTTTGTTTGCTGAGGTCCATCACAAGGGGAATGATCTCTATCTCCTCCCCTTTAGGGGAGGTCGGGTGGGGCTTTATTATTTTCGCGCTTGCGCGGATGGCTTCTTCATTACTAACAATGAGCAGGTTATAGCCCCGTCTGGCTAATTGTCGGGCGAACTCTAATCCTATTCCGGACGATGCGCCGGTCACTAATGCAAATGAATGACTTTTCATCTTTTATCTTTCATTTTTCATCTTCCACTTTATGCGGTCGCATGAATCCTGCCGGCTGTTCCGAGGTGTCGGCTTCGTCGCCCTGTATGGCGAAATGGATCTGATTACGCCCGAACCGCTGATTGATGCCGTCTATGGCTTTCATCAGTCGTTTCTGGCGCACTTGTTCATCTATTTGGTTGTCGGAGAACATATCCAGCTGGATACTGTCTGCATGTATCAGGTCACCTAAAATGACCCCTGCCTGTTTGTATTGGTAGTTCTCTTTGTAGATGCGGTCGAGTAGGAGATTGATGGCTCCGATGATCTGGGTTGAGTCATCTGTCGGGACGTTCATCTTAACCGTGTCGTCCGCATGGTATTGCGCCAGATCGAGTCGGTGTCTGTTGGTTGCTAAAAAGAGAGTCACGCTCCTGCATAGTGCCTTCTGCTCACGCAGTTTGCGAGAGGCTGAAGATGCGTAGTTGCTCAGTTCGCGGAGGAGTACTGCTTTACTGCTCGTCATGTGCGCAAACGTACGGCTGTACATGATGGACTTCTGCTTCTCGTGGGAGGCGATAGTGATAGCCGGAGTGCCGTTCAGCTCTTTCCATGTCCGCAAGCCTGTCACTCCGAAAAGCCGGTTCACCCACGCTTCCGGCTGCCGGCTGTAATCGAGTGCGGTCTTGACGCCTGCTATGGAAATCTGCTTGATGCTCCGCCGACCTATGCCCCATATGTCTTTTACCGCCACTTGGCTCAATGCCCTCTCGCGTTTGTCCGCCGGCATGATACAGATACCCTTATAACCGGGGTAGTGTTTGGCAAAATAAGTGGCTGTTTTGGCTAAGGTATAAGTCTCTCCGGCTCCACAACTGACGGGGATCTGCGTTTTGCGAAGGATGAGGTCTTTTAGTTGCTGTAGATATTCGCGCAGCAGCGCGGGGTCGTCTTCCGGCATGTAGCCGAAAAACTCGTCCACGCTGTATTGCACAAAATCGAGTACCATTTCCGTCTTTTTGACCTCCTCCATGATGTGTCCTGAGATGTCATGATAGAGGTGGTGATGCACGTCAATGACGGTTACGTGTTGTTGCTCAATGAGCTGCTTGACTTGAAAGATCGGATTGCCGCGTTGGAGTCCGACTGCTTTGGCTTCCTGGTTGAGCGCAAGGATGATCCCGCCGTTGTTGTCATTGTTATTGGCTACAACGACGGGCGTTCCTCGTAACTCAGGGCGGGACACTAACTCGCAACTGACGAAGAAATTATTGCAGTCGATGTGCACATACATGGCTTTTTAGCGTACCTCTTGCCCCATAAGGGTATAAGTCTTCCCGCCGCGGAGAATGAGAATCTGTCCGTTGCGCATAATCTTCACGCTCTCCGGGGCGGGTTGTGCCGGAGTGATGTTGTCTATACCCTGCGGTACACCTAATACTGCGTCCAACGCAGCACGGATGGCATCGCATTGGGTAATATCGGTGTTCGAGGAGTAGTGAACCGCATGGTTCTGCGCAGGCAGGATAAATTTCTTCACGTTCGTTCCGTTGACATATTGGTCTTTCACCGCTGCTCCCGTCCAAGTGTCATCCAGACCGTAGAGCAGAACAATCGGTTTTGTCGCATTGCGGGTCTTGTCCATCACAAAATCGTATAAACTGCGGTTGAAAGTGAGGGGGGCTACCCACGGGGTGCCAAAATCACGGAGACAGCCTGCCTTACTGACCCAGAACTGTTCGAGAGCATTTGCCTCGGCGGCTGTTTCTGTAATCTCATCAAACGGTATATCATAGTATCCCAACTCGCGTTTGGACTGATACTGGTAAGCACCTGCGATGTCTGTGCGTGCTGTATCTGCTCCCCACCATTGTTTCGCTGTTACGCCGAACGGGTTGTGGCCGCGGTGCATCATCATTCGTCTGCCGGGTACTTGCTGTTTGGGATCGGGGTACTTACGAAGCGTGTCTAACCACGGGCGCAAACTATTGAAATTGAAAGAGTCTTTAAACATCAGATAGGCGATTGCCGTGTCGTTGTACTGGTTCCAGCCGATGGCTTGCAGCACACTGTCGTTGATCTCCATCTGGTAGCGGATAAGAGTGGTATCCCAATAGGCGTGTTGCTCAAATCCGAAGAATGCAGCCGCGCTCAAATAACTGGCGAAAACACTGTCTGCGTGTGCTGCAGTTGTATCACCCCCGCAACCCATCTTGTAGTAAATAGGGTAGATCGTGTTGGTGCTTCGGGGCTGAACTGTCAATCCTTTCTGCGCTTTCTTGCGGATATCCATAAAGAAATCGAGGAAACTCTTGTCCCAGCCGGTGTGGTACCAGTATCTGGTCATTTCTTTGTCACGGTCGGTGTCGAAGAACGGAGCGCTGTATGGCACAAAAATATCCATGTCATTCGGATAGTAAGCGTGCTGGATCAGTGTTGTTATACCGCCTTTGCTCACGCCGCTCATCACCCATTTGCCTTTCAGCACTTTCTTCAATCCGTCAAACAGGTTGTGGAAATCGGCAGCTGCTTCCTCGGCGGTCAACGGATCCAGATTTTCCCAACAGTTGACGGGAGCCGAGTACTGGAAATAGCGGTGCTCGATACTGATATAATTGGCGTTGTAACGGTGCGCGATCTCGCTCGAACATCCTGTTTTACTGGCATTGAACACGGAATCCGGATTCGTCAGCATGTTACTCGAGATGGAGTAGCCGGAGGCATACACATGGTTGACAGCGGTCCTTGGATCCACATTCTTGTTTACGGTAATCAGCGCGCGCATGTGGAACTGTTCTCCGCTCGGATTAGCATGGCGGAGAGGCTGGTGGTAGTAAATCACGTACGTCCGGTAGTCCGGAGCCGACGGGTGTGCAAGGTATGTTGCCGTCGAGTCAATCAATCCCGCGTTCTGACGCTGCAACTCTTGCAGCCACTGAGGGTTGTCGTTTGGATCTGCGTTTTGCGCCTGCATAGTCATTCCGGCTACGCATAAGGCGAATAACAAGTAGATTTTCTTCATTTTTAGATATTTTTTGTTTCTATTTCTTATCGGGCGCTATCGTCGCGAGATACAACGCTTTCCGTCCGGCGTCTGTCATCAGTCCGCGCTGCTCTAAATCGTTGCAGCGCTGTTTGTTCAGTTCCGTCCAGTGACTTTTCTTTGTCCTCGGAGAGAGCCGTTGCGCCAAACGGCCGTCCGGCAGTTTCTTTAATGTTGAGTCGATCCATCCGAAGCACAAGGCTTCTTCTACAACCTCAATGTACGGCATGCAGTCTTCACGGGGAATCTTTGTACGGTACATCGTGACCCAGCAGAAACGCTCCTTCTCGTGGTTCTCCATAAGCCATTCACGCAACTCGCTGCGCTCACGGAACTCCAATAAACCAGTGATTTCCATATCCTTTGTCCACAATCTGTTTATGCTGTCACTCTTTTTTCGCTGCAAAGGTACAACAAAATTTGCACATATGCAAAAAAAAGTGTATCTTTATACCCAAAAAGTTTTCTATATGCGGAACTTTTCAATATTAATAAATACCTGAAAAATCGCCCGTAAGAAAACGATTTTTGCCAAAATATTTGCATATATCAAAAAAAAGCAGTAATTTTGCATGCAAAATTGGAAATGTGCTGAAAGATATATAAAATGGCTAAACTCCAGGAAATAATCGTAAGAAACACTACTATCCGTTCTTTTTCGCAGAACGGATGGGATTATATCTGTATCACGGATATAGCCCGACAGAAGAATATAGAAGATCCCAACGCCGTAGTTGGCAATTGGATGCGCAATAGGAACACTATTGAGTACCTTGGAATCTGGGAAGCTCTGAATAACCCTAATTTTAACCCCATCGAATTCGAGGGGTTTAGAAGTCAGGCCGGTTTGAATGCTTTTACTCTGTCTCCAAGCCGTTGGATAGAAGCCACTAATGCAATCGGGCTTGTTGCTAAAGCTGGTCGTTATGGTGGCACATATGCACAACGGGATATAGCATTTAAGTTTGCCAGTTGGGTATCCGTTGAGTTTGAACTCTATTTGATTAAGGAGTTCCAGCGTCTCAAAGAGGAGGAACAAAAGGCACTCGGGTGGTCGGCGAAACGCGAGTTGGCAAAGATTAACTATCATATCCATACGGACGCGATTAAGGAGCACCTTGTGCCGCAAGAGATTGACGCGTACCATCGTTCGCTTATCTATGCCAACGAAGCCGATGTGCTCAATGTGGCATTGTTCGGAATGACCGCCAAAGAGTGGCGCGATGCCCATCCGGAGGACAAAGGCAACATCCGCGACTACGCAAC
>DFEG01000048.1 GCA_002369075.1 Bacteroidales bacterium UBA3808
ATGTTAGATGACTATGACCATGGCTACTTGTATGCTCAAGCGGAAGCCGTAGCCCAATTGATGGCGGATGTAGGCAAAGCAATGGGAACTGGGTATTGCCAAGAGAATGGCAGTCCTACAACGTGGAGTTTCAATGCTTTAATAGAGAACTTCGGTTACGAACCCGGCATCGAAAGCGTAACCGGCACTACTGCAGCGGATGTGATGACGACGCTCAAGAGCGAGTTGGATGCCAAGCGTCCGGTACTGTATGCCGGTTATCCGGAAGGAGAGGGAGATGGTCACGCGCTGGTCTGCGACGGCTATACCAAGAATAACTATTTCCATTTTAACTACGGTTGGGGAGGTCAGACGAACGGATGGTACCGATTGTCCGCTGTGCCTATATATGAATACAATGTCGATATCTGGACCAATGTGCGTCCGTACGATGCGATACAGCGGGATATTGACGGTATCCGGTATGGGCTGTTAGGTAACGGAACGGCGGATATATTAGATTACTTGGGCGGAGGCATGAATGTGCAAAACGGCGCGGTGACGATTCCGGATTCGGTTACAGATACCATCTCCGGCAAGACTTATGCCGTAACGCATATCCGCAAATTGGCATTCTATAACAAAGGCCATTTCGACAAAATAACCATCGGCAACAATATCGAGGCCATCGATCCGTTCACGTTCATACAATCTACGATTGACTCCGTTATTCTGAACGACAAAATGGAAGAAGTGCCTACTCAGGCATTTCAACTGACGAATGCGAAATACCTCTATATCGGTGCCAATATCAAACGAATAGGCAAAAAGGCATTTTATCTCTGTCCGCTTACGCGCGGAATCGAATGTGCGAGCCGTCAGGTGGAATTGGAGACGGAGAGTTTTGCACATACGACACCCGTTCATGGCGACTGGGAGGAAGGTATTGTGAAGATTAACAAGAAAGCGTTCTATGGCGCGACGCTGAGTGCGGACACCTATTTCAAGAATCTGGAGGTATTAGGCGACTCTGCTACGTTTGGCGGCCGTTGGGGCGGTGGTTCGCCGTTCTTCCGTTTTGGTCCCAAAGTGCGGGAGATAGCTGTTACGGCGCTGGACGGTTTGTATTCCGGTAGCGCAGAGCCTGTGCTGATTGTGGATACACTCAACCCGTATTTCTCGAATGATTTCTATCCTATTATCTACAATAAGAACAAGACTGCTGTTATTATTGCGCTTTCCAATCCTTCTGCCGGCTGGCCTGAGACCATCATTAAGATGGAGCCGGGATGTATCCGCGGTAGTATAGATTACACAATCCCGCAAACGATTGTGGACATGGAGGGTGCGTTCAAAGACTGCACCGGTCCCAAATACAACTATGCAGGGCTGACGTGTCCGCTGTTGGTGCCGCCGGTCATTACGGATGCTACCTTCAGCGATGCGATATTTGCAGACGAGAGCAAACATGTTTATTTGCAAGTACCTCCGGGAACGGAAGAACTCTATGCCGAAGCTCCGGGATGGCGGAAGTTCGGAGAGAATATCTCCTCTATCTATGATTTTGAGAACCAATTCACTCCCCTACCACCGCAGGATCTGGACTACCGGATGGTGGTGCATAGCGATTCGCTGCATACCTCCGTACCGGTCAGCGAGGTGCAAAACATCCAGATGAGCGAAAATGCAAGTGGAGAACCGGTTGTATCAATGACCCTTGACGGGCGGGACAATATCACCGCCGATGCTTCGCTCATCGACAGTCTCACTTTCAAACCGGGCTTCCTCTATGAGGGTGCCGAGATCTTCGAACTCAACGACTCGAACCTGACCGTCCAAGCACAGAAATGCTCCATTACCTTTGACCTGACGACCTTTGATGAGTCCGCGCAGATCTGCATCCGCAATTCGGTACTTCTGCCTCGTCCTTCGGAGGGGGTTACCGGCGGTATCGGTATTGACATCAGCATGCTGACCGATTCGGGTCTGGTACACGAGCTGAGCGGTGTGGCGAAGATTACCATCCCCTTCCAAGCACCGGCAGACCAAGCTGTCGGAGCTGCGTACTACAATCCGCAGACCGGCGAGTGGGAACCTGTGTATCTGGAGTACAACCGTGAGACGGGTACTGCTACCATCCTCACCGACCACTTGTCGTTCTATTCTTTGGTAACCTTTATCAACGAGCGCACCAAAAGTGAGCTCTTTGAGGCATTGCGGGAGATTCCTGCGCTCTACGCTTGGGACGAAGGAACGAAAATGCTGCTGAAGATTCTGGACTCCGATGATCCAAGAGTGAAAGCAACGATAGAGTTCAAGGACGAGATGGGACTCTGGCAATCGCTCGGTCTGGACGGCTTCTACCAAGGCGCCGTAAGCATCTCCGAACCGCTGTTCGGTTTCAAACCCGAGGCGATCGACAATGCCGTCAGCATCATGGGTGAGATAGGCACGGCGATGACCATTCTCGATGTGGTGCGTGCCGATCTGAAGGGCGATAATATCGGCGTAGCATCCGGAACACTCAAAGTCATTATGGCGAAGACTGCCGGTGCTGCGGCTTCGTGGATTGGCACGCCTGTCATGGCGGCGTCTATGAGTCTCGTCGCCTTCATTGGCGTCGCACTGGAGAAATTCGGCACGACCGTACAAGAGTTTAAAGCAGACTATTTCCGTACGGCATACCGGTATTATTACAGTATGGAGGGTTATCGTGCACTTAGTCCCGACTCCAGGTATAACAACGATGTCAACGGCAACGCCAAACCGCACGGTTATTTCCGTACTCCCAAAGACTGGTATGACTATTTCTATCCCGCTTTTGTGGAAGCCAACATGAGCGAGCAGCAACTCAATGCGTATATCCAGCAGTCGGTGCGCGTCTATTGCGACCAGTTCTGGACGGAGAACACCGATGTGCAAACATGGGCGTTTGCCGAGGCGCGCACACAAGGCTTCCAATCCTTCTGGAATGCTACGGAAGCGCTCAAGCAACAGATATCCGACGAGTACTATGCTGACTTGATGAATGGGACACTGACCGCTGTCTTTGCGGCTTTGCGTAACAAGCAGATCGTGCAAGCCAACAACCGCGCTGTCGCGAAAATCAACAGCATGGCGAAATGGATGAATAAGAAAGTGGCTTTCCGTATCGTCGATTCGTCCTGGGAGGAAGGAAAAGTCTCCAAGTTCGCAGGTCGTATGATCGGTTTTGCGGCGGTACCGGACAATGTGGCAGATCAGGATGCATGGCGCAAACCGATCGGCGAGGACGGCAAAGTGCCTCTGGGATGGTTCACGACCTATGCCCTGGTACGCAACATGATGCCGTTCCAAATCACGCTCTTCGACGAGCACGGAGTACCGGAGAAAGTGTTTGATTTCCAACTGGACGGCGTTGCCGACAAGACCATCATCGACATCGACCTCGCTACGCAGGGCGTCAAAGCGGACATGATGCCGATAGAAGGCCTTGAACTGGACTATACACCGGATTCCGTGTTGCTGTACACCGGCAGTTACGACCTGTTGGATCAATACGACGACCAACTGACGGGTGAGTTGGTATATATGGACGAGAAGAAGAATTTATATCGGAATAAAGTGCGTTGGTGCACGGAGTTGGACCGTTTCTTCAACCGGCATGATTTCATCACGGTGGATTCCCTTTCCGGTAACTTTACCATCGGCGATGACATCGCAGGTAAACTGGTAGGCGACTCCGCGTCCGGTACGTTCACTATTAATACAGACTACCGATTCTTCATTCAAACGGCACAACAGTGGTTGGATAACTGGAATAACAAGAATGTCAAATATTATGACAAGCTCCTGAAACTGCTCAACGGCTCTGTCAAGCACCAGCTAACATGCCAATACGTGCTCAAGCGCAAATGGGTGGATGACCATTACGAGTATGACATCACCTATACCGGCGAAGGCGTATGGGATATCACGCCCCGATATATTACCTATGTCGGCAAAACCATTGATTGGTCGGCTGTTGTTACCGAAGACGATGCACCGGTTTTGACGATGGATGACATCGGCATCGGTACTGCCTCCAAAGGCGGCGAAGTAACCCTTGAGTATAAAACTACGCTCAAATAACATAACTATGTACGTGCATTAGGGCACCTCCATAGGGTGCATTCAATCAGGGAGATAATTCAGTATCTCCCTTTTTTTGTGTCAAATGATAACAGATGTATCCTATGGAAATTTACAAAAAAACTTGTATAATTCAAAAAATTGTCGTATCTTTGCACTCAGTTTTAGCATAGAATATTAGGCTTTTATTAGGTTATTATTAGGATATTACTTTGTTTTTAATATGCTACTAAGCCGAGACGAGCCTGACGATAACGAGAAAAAGACATGGCAGAAGTTATTTATCAAGACCCCGTCCAAGAGATTCGCGGCACACTGACCAAGGACGGAACCATCCATCGCCGCAAGTATTACCGTGACGCAAACGGCAAAATCATCGGAGCCTCCAAACCCGAAGCGTACCAGATTCTCTATCCCCGCAACTGGAAAAAGAATCCCGCGAAAGGCAAGGAACTGGAGCATCAGCTTCGTTTCAAGGCCGCTTGTGCCGAGACCAAGCGTATCCTCATGGCAGCCAAATACCTCAAAGCGCAAGCCACCCAATCGACCAACCCTGCGCTTCCATCGGACTACACGCCTACGTCCGAAGACCTTGCCACGCTCCAATACTGGCAGGATCGCTTCAAAGCCCAACTTCAAAAGCCCGAACCCGAAGCGCCCATCGACCCCGACACAGGCCGTCACAAGACCTATTTCCGCTTCGATGCCTTCATCCGCACCTGCCTTTTGCGAGAGATGCCATAACGTATGCCTAATTTTACCGAACTATAATTAGCCGGCATAAAATTGCCGGAAACAGACGAAGAATAGTGCTTAGAGAGATATTGGGAGAGGTTTGGAGAGGGATTTGCGTTATTATAGGGCTTGGTTTTGAGGATTCAGAGAGAGATTTCAGACGAAAAAGTGCTCGGAATGCTGCGAAATAGGATAAAAATGCAAAAAGTCAAACGTTTTTTGCCGTTTTTTCTTGCATATATGCGAAAGTTGTTGTAACTTTGTGCGTTTTTTGAAATCCTAGGCTCCTAGGGCCCTAGGATACTAGAATACTAGTCAAACTAAATATACTATCTAAAAACACAATTAGCATGGCAGAAAACAAAGTAAACATGTTGGCGGATTTTGCGCCGGTCTCCACTGAGACTTGGAAAGCCAAAATCATCGCTGACCTGAAAGGTGCCGACTTCGACAAGAAGCTGGTATGGCGCACGCCGGAAGGATTCAACGTGCAGCCGTTCTACCGCCGTGAGGACCTGAAAGGGCTCAAGACTACCGTCTCCGCCCCCGGTCAGTTCCCCTACGTCCGCGGTACGCGTACAAACAACGACTGGGCTATCCGTCAGAACATCTGCGCCTGCAAGAACGCACGCAAGGCGAACGAGAAAGCCCTCGAGGTGCTCAACAAAGGTATCAACTCCCTCGGTTTTTGTCTGGACAAAGAGAAGTTGACCTACCATTTCATCAAGACGCTGCTCAACGGTATCGCCGCTGACTGCATCGCCATCAACTTCTCCATCTGCGCCTGCGCTGCGCCGAAGCTCGCGAACATCCTCGTGCGCTACTACGGCAGAATGGGTTACGATGTGAAGCACATGGTAGGTTCCATCAATGTGGACCCGATCAAGAACATGCTCGTCAAGGGCAAACCGCTGACCCGTGAGCAGGTATCGGCTAAGATTGCCGAGGTGGTGAAAGCCGCCAAAGCGCTGCCGGGTTACCGCGTAGTGGGTGTCAACAGCGTGGTGCTCAACAACTCCGGCGCATATGCTACGCAGGAACTCGCTTACGCCCTCGCTTGGGGTGCCGAGTACATGACGATGCTTACCGAAGCCGGTGTGCCTAACTACCGCGCTGCCAATGCTATCCGTTTCAACATGGGTATCGGCGGCAACTACTTCATGGAGTTGGCTAAGTTCCGTGCGGCGCGTCTGCTCTGGGCGAAGATCGTAGAGGCATACAAAGCGCCGATCTTCACCACCGCTCTCCGCAATGCGGCTAAGATGAACGTCAGTGCCGAGACCAGCCGTTTCAACATGACCATCTTCGACGCGTATGTGAACCTCCTCCGCACGCAGACCGAGACGATGTCTGCTGCTCTGGCAGGCGTGGATGAGATCACCGTTACGCCGTTCGACATCACCTACGAGCGTCCGACCGACTTCTCCGAGCGTATCGCCCGCAACCAGCAGCTGCTCCTCAAAGAGGAGGCGCACTTCGACAAGATCGTGGACCCGGCTGCCGGTTCGTATTATCTGGAGAACCTGACCGCCTCCATCGCTGCCGAGGCTTGGAAGCAGTTCCTTGCTATCCAGGAGCGCGGCGGTATGTACCAGATGGTAGCCGAGGGCAAGGTACAGGAGCACATGGCGGCTAACCTCAAAGCGCGTCTTGCGGACGTCGCTAAACGCAAAGAGGTGCTGCTGGGTTCCAACCAGTTCCCGAACTTCACCGAGAAAGCCGGCAAGAAGATCAAAGCTGACGCCGGGGCTTGCAGTAGCATCTGCACATGCAAGACGGATAAGAAACAGGCTGCTTGCGGTTGCGGTAGTTCTTGCGAGAACGCGCTGCCGACGCTGCCTGTCGCTCGTGCTGCCGAGGAGTTTGAGCAGCTGCGTCTTGAGACCGAAGCGGCTAAGAAACAGCCTGTTGCGTTCATGCTCACCATCGGCAACCTCGCTATGCGTATCGCGCGTGCGCAGTTCAGTTGTAACTTCCTCGCGTGCGCAGGATACAAGGTCATCGACAACAACGGTTTTGCTACCATCGCCGAAGGTATCAAGGCGGCTCGCAAGGCGAAAGCGGACATCATCGTCCTCTGTTCGTCCGATGACGAGTACGC
>DFEG01000047.1 GCA_002369075.1 Bacteroidales bacterium UBA3808
GTTCGGGTCATTCATCCATCCGAACGAAGGCGTCTGGTGATAGAGGGAACGGTAGGGAGCGTTCATCAAAGAATGGAGTCCGGCAGAGCCGGTAGTGATCGCCTCCCAGCACACCATCCGGTCTCTGCGTACGGTGTCGGGCAGCCAGGTACGGAACTCGATGACGAGGTCACGGTCGCCCCAGCGACTCAGCTCGTAAGGAACGAAATAATCAATGCTGTCCTTGGCGAGACGGACACGGATGAACTCGAGCTGTTGGTTGTCCGAGAGGATGCGGATATTCGCCTCTCCCATGGACTCCTGAACCGGCAGCCAGAGGATCCCGTCAGCGCCGTTGGCTTTCATGACAGATACTTGTGTACAAGTGTGTTTGGGTGCAGTGGGCGTCGTACAAGCGGCGAGGGTCACTGCCATACAAAAGGTGATAAATCGAACTGCTTTTTTCATCGCAACAATGTGATTTTGAATTGGTGTGCAAAGGTACAACAATTATCGCACATACGCAAGCAATTATGTTGCAAAGTATGCAAACCATGTTGCATCGCAACACCAACGCCACTTTTTACAACATTCCCCTGCCTCGCCTTGCTTTCTTTAATTCTTTTTTTTTCATACTAATGGGGATTTTGTATTGGGTAAAAAAAAATCGCCCAGAAGGACGATTTTTTCCATTTCTCCCCCTCTGAGAGGGGGTCGGGGGGTGTCTTATCCCCTCCCCTTTAGGGGAGGCCGGGTGGGGTCTGGGTCTGTCTGGTTACTGCCCGTCATACTCAGCGCCGCACACTTTCCATAGGTACGCCCGCATGGTGCGTTTGCCGCCGGCGAGGTCTTTCTGCGCGGCGAAATCCGCCTGGTCCTGGGAGATCTTGTTCAGGTCCTTGGCGCGGGCGCTGACCAGTGCCTGTACCTCGGTGAAACGCGTGCGGGCGGACAACTCTTTGGAGGAGATGTTGGTACGCGGCTTGGGTGCCTCGCGGAGATAGATGCGGTTGCAGGCATTACTCTCGGTCGGCGCCACGCGGTGGGTGGCGAGCAGCATCTTCTCGCAGCTGTGCTGACCTTTCTTACTCGGTTTCGATAATGCGCCGGATACATGGTCTATTCCGGCAGAATAAACTACTTTTGCCATAGTTGTTCGGCGTTTGCCGAACAGACCGCAAGCTTCGCTTGCTGAAAGATCGCTTCGCTGAAAGACCGTTCGCGGTGCTCACTGAAAGACCGCTCATTGCCATTCGCTGAAAGACCATCTTGTCTGCTCGAATCCCTACGCCGTGAGGGGGTTTAGGTTGTTTACACGCGTGGGATGAGAGTCCTTCCTTTTTGAGTTTCCGAGACTGAGAAGGAAGCGATAAACGCCCCGGAAACTCATTATCTTATCTCTCAAATCCGATGCAAAATTACTAAAAATCTGCGACCTGTGCAACTATTGTTCCTCGCAAACGGAATTGTTGTTCCGAGGGCGCAGGTCATAGCCGGCATAGGCGGACAGTTCCGTTACCTCATAGCCGTAGAGCCAGGTCCGGTGACGGATGTTGGTGCGCAGTTGCGGGTCTTTGCGGGTCCAGCCGTAGAGGAGCGTCTTCAGCCCTTGCAGCCCCACTTCCGCGCCCAGCACCTCGTCCAGACGCTCTGCAATAGCGGTCTTACTGATTTGCGTCATCATAGGCTTTCATCGCAATTTTCCACAGTTGCTTTCTGCTTTTCTTCGTTCCCTCCGCCATCATCTGCTTGACCATCTTGGCGATGGCGGCGAAACGCTGTTTAGCAGCTGTTTGTGCTGCTGTAGGCGGCTTGAGACTGCGGTTGGGACAGCGCTGAACGTAGGTTTTTCCATTGACCGTTTTGAAATAGAATGGCGCTTTGCCGGTGAGTTTGCCATGCAGTTTGGCAACGGGTGTGATTAATTCAACATGCATAAAAATGGGTTTTAAATTGTTAATACTATAGTTGTCGCAACGATGCGACAAAAGTGCAAGATGTTTCTAATAGTACTCAAACGTACCGTAGTGGTAACGATGTGGTAACGTAAATGGAAGGGGGGAGGGAGGGAGTCCGGCATACAATGCCGGGATAATAGACGGAGGCTTTGTAGCCGGACGGGCTGACCAGATGACCGGCTGACCAGTTCCTTATTATAATCTCACACACGCGTGTGGGTGTGTATAGTTTTAGAAAACAACTGGTCATCTGGTCATCTGGTCTATTCTTTTTTATTTCTGTTGGCATTGACCTCATCTAAGGTACGTTCATATACGATCCATCCTCTCGTCCTTTGTTCTCCGCGGCGGACATCGCGATACCCGGCTTTCTTGAGGAGCATACCGAGACGATTAAGGGGCATCGGTTTCTTGATATTGCCCCAGGAGACGAGTTTGTCGGAAATCTCGGCGGTGGTCATGAACTGCCCGCTGCCTTCGGCAGGGATGTCGAAATAGACCGCGAGCAGTTGCTCCTCGTTCTCCTGCGTCCGGAAATCCTCGTTGTGCGTCTCGATCGTCTCAATGTCCTCCAGATCGAACCAGTACTGGAAGCCGTGGTCGATCAGGTATTTCGCCTCCGCGTATATCTGCTCGTACGGCAGGGTGATGTAGAAGGGGTTTTGGATCGTCTCCGCCAGGAACGGCAGCCACCGCCTGTTCCCCGTGATGTCGGTCAGGAACTCCTGCTTGTTGCCGGATGCGCAGAACGAGGCAAGGCGGATGCGCCGCTCCTTGGTATAGCCGTACGCCGCCCTTTCGGAGATGTCCGAGGCGGTGATGACGGATTTCATGACGTTCAGTTCGCGGGGTCCCATAGCGTCTATCTCGTCGAGCGCAATGAGTCCGTACTCGGCTATGCGGAGCCGCTCGTCCTTGTTGAGCTGCGTGGCGGAAGTCATCTTACAGCTGTAGGCGCGCAACTCGGGCGGCAGGAGGTGCTCCAGCCATGTGGTCTTGAAGATACCCTGCCTGCCGACGAGGACGAGTACCTGCTGGTTGACCACCTCATCGGACAGCCACCCCGCCACCATCGCCACGAACCACTTACGGAAGGTGCGGATCCATAGCTTCTGCTCTTCCTCTCCTCCTGCGACTTTCACCTGCTGCGCCAGCCAGGCGATCCAGTCCACGGGTTGGGTGTCGTCGTAGGGACGGCAGTTAAGCACATACTCGCGCAGCGGGTGCACGTCGAGGATACGGTGGCTCTGCAGCACCGCCAGCACCTCCTTGGCGCTGATGCTCAACCCGCTCTCCGCCGAGCAGTCACACACAATGTCATTGACATCCGAGGTCGTGATGTCGGTCCAATAGGAGCCTACCTCCTGCCCCTTAAGGGGAAGGTCGGGAAGGGGTCTCCTAATTTGGATCTTATTGGAGATCACGTCATGCCGCAGGCGGTCAAACTGCACATAGTTGTCATAGATGTAGGTACATACGATTTCTTGCCTGTTTGCCATATCCTTTACGATTTTTCATTTACGGTGCAAAGATACTGCTTTTTCGGGACATGAGCGACCACAAAATCGTGGGCGATCTCTTTTTCCATAAAGCGATAGGCATTCCAGACGGTGCCCTTACTAACGCCGAAAGCCAGTGACACGTGCCACTGGCTTTCTTTCGGATGCTCCTGATGGTAGGCATAGATGTCCATCCATTGGGCGTACTTGAGCGGGAGCTCGAAATCGTTGAAGAGAATGCTCAGTTCTCCCTCCTGTTTTTTTTGAGCAGAAATTGATACTTGGTCATTGCTGTATAAGATTTTTTCTTTTTACTAAGTCAACCATACGGCGAAGCAGATCGTGCCCGTAGGGCTAAGAATTAGCGACAATTATTGATAAAAAGGGGGTGTGCCAATAGTTTTGACACACCCACCCGGAAATGCAGCCCGAAAGCTATGATTTATTTCTCAGACACTCTCTTTCCCGTCACATCATACATCTCGCCGTTAGGACGGATGATGTATAGGTGCTCGTTAATGAGGAGGTCATGGTCTTGAGAGGAGAAACCTCAAAGGCAATCGAAAGTCCAAAGTCGAAAGTCGAAAGAAACGAAAAAGCGCCCCGTGGGACGCTTTTTTTGTTAATCAATACGGTAGATGCGGGAGAACAAATCCGTGTTGTCACGATGCCATTCTGCAGGCGGAGTGACGGTGCAATCCAGCGGGTTCGGTACAGTAGTCTCATCGTGCTCCAAAGGACCGAACGCATTCACATAATAGCCCGGGTTAACGGTGAAGCTGACGGTGGACATATCCAGCCACAGATGTACATCGTCGCGATTGGTGTCGCGGTAGTAGTTCCATATCTCGAAAGTGATGCCGTCCAGATAGGTCTCGCGGCAGTATTTCAGCACTTCCGCATTGATACCTTGGGTTGAGATACGGATACCTTCTTCCTCGAAACGCACTGTCATGGTGACGGTTTGTCCTGCTACTTCCATGGATACATATTGTACGTAGTCGTTGTACCGGAAGACACCTTGCGGGTTACTCAGAACGATATTCATGTCATCGCGGTCGCAGTAATACTCTACCTTAACGGGCAGGAAAACCTCTACATCCGTTGTATCACGCACATGGATAGACAACTTGGAGGAAATGTAGTCACCTTCCTCTTTCTCCGCATTGATGCTCAGGTTCACCTCTACATGTCCGTCTTTGGAACCGGTTTGTTCGATCTGGATAATAACCGGCTCGGTGGGTATCACTTCTTCGGTGTTGCCGTCCGCAGGAGTTAACTTGATCACCCAGTCGTTATACACGCCGTCGCCATCGTAATATTCGCCGCTGTTTTTCGCCGTACGGTAGTCAAAACAGAGGTAATAGCCGTAGTCCGGAATCTGATAGATAGTCCATGCATTGTGTCTGGTGTTGTCTTTATCTCCCCAGCTGTCATGGTAGGTCGGGTCGGCAAAAGGTAAATTAACGCATAATGCATCAGGTCCCCAAGCAGCGTTGTAGTCGTTGATATGCTCGTTGTTAATGACCAGATAATCCATGTGGTTACCACCGGTCACACCATGCCATGCGCCGTTCCTGTCCACCAACGTGGAGCCGGAATAATAAGCATACGATGAACCGATATTTTGCAGAAAATAGACGGAGTGGTTCCACTCTGCACGGTGCTCGTTCGGGTGCTGACGGATATAGTCCAGCACGTAGATGCGCTCTTCCTGGGTAACGGTAGCCGGAATCAAATCCCGGTATTCGGCAGGTACATTGCCGTCTTGTACCTTATAATAACTGAATTGCGCTTTCTTTGCTCTCGCCGGAACTTTAGCTCCATTTTCAAAGGTACTCAGGTGCGTATGATGCCCCGAGTAAATAACAAAATCAGCCTGTTTGGCAGGGCGTACCTGTGCCTTGTCTTCGCCCTTCTCGCACGCTGTCGCCAGCAGAGCCAAAGCAACTAATGAAAAAATAATCTGTTTAGTCTTCATATTATTTATTTAATTAATTATTATTTGCATGTTTGCAAAAAAATGACTACCTTTGCACGCTTTTTTGATTTATAATCGTTTCTATCTATGATCAATAATTATAACCAAACTAAATTGGCGTGTTATTTCGGCTTTATTACGCAAGCAATAGTCGCCAATTTTCCGCCGCTGCTATTTATGGTGTTTTACCGCGAGTATAACATCCCTATCGCCAAGTTGGCCTATATTCCGGCTGTCTTTTATATTGTCCAGCTGCTCACGGATTTGCTTTGTGCCAAGTTCAAGAATCTGGACTATCGTCGGAGCATTATTATTTCCGAAATCACCTCCGCTCTTGGGCTGATAGGTCTCGCTTTCTTGCCGCAACTCTTCTCCAACCCGCTCATCGGCATACTCCTTTGTGTCACTGTCTATGCCGTGGGCAGCGGGCTGATAGAGGTTCTCTGCAGTCCTATCATCGAAGCATGTCCTTTTGACAACAAAGAAGGGATGATGAGCCTCTTGCACTCGTTCTACTGCTGGGGAGCAGTGGCGGTGATTCTGGGTTCTACGCTCTTTTTCTATTTCTTCGGGCTCGCCAACTGGCGGTATCTGGTTTGTTTATGGGCGCTCGTTCCTCTATATAATATATATAATTTCTCTTTCTGCCCTATCGCTCCTATCGTGCCGGAGGCGGAAAGCATGAGCATGTCCGAATTGCTCAAAAACGGCAGGTTCTGGCTCTTCTTGCTCCTTATGGTCGCCGCCGGTGCCTCCGAGAGCACGATGGCGCAGTGGACGTCCGCTTTTGCAGAAGCATCACTGGGTGTGGATAAAGCCATCGGCGATCTGGCGGGACCCTGCGGATTCGCTTTCTGCATGGGACTGGGGCGGCTATGGTATGGCAAAAAGGGTCTGCATATCAATCTCTCTGCATACATGACCGGAGCCGGTATCCTCTGTTTCTGCGCCTATCTCCTCGCCTCGCTCTCTTCGAATCCGATAGCTGCTTTCGCCGGCTGTATGGTCAGCGGCTTGGCGGTCGGGATTATGTGGCCCGGATCGATTAGTCTTACCTCTGCGCGGATCCCCAAAGGCGGAACGGCACTCTTTGCGCTTCTGGCGCTCGCCGGTGATATGGGTGGCACACTGGGACCTTCGTTGGTCGGTATAGCTACTCGGTCCGCTGAAAACAGCATTCAAACCGGTATCCTTGCCGCCTCTGTATTCCCGGCACTTTTAGTAATCTGCCTTCTTTTGATTCGCAGAAATTCTTAGTATTCAAAATATCTATGTGTTGTAGTGTCTGTCGTATAGTTGTTCCGCCTCGTATTGCCTTGGAACATAGCGGGTTCGTTGAGCTTCTTCAGTAGCCTTTCTTCAAAGTCTGAATGATTGGGCGTCGGACGCACGACACTGACATCAAACTGCATCTCCACCACGCCGTCCGGTACGATGTTGCCGAAGATCCGGATGGTGTGTCGGGCGAGGTTGATGTTCTCGTCGCTACAGAAGACAAAGACCATCAGCGCACTGNNTATTCTCGTCGCTACGAAAGACAAAAACCATCAATGCACTGTCTCCGACCGGAACCAGTGACGGTTGTTCGCTGGCTAACCGGATGGTACTGCAAGCAGGTTGAATATCGGAGATGATCAGTGGATTAGGACCATCGTTGTATAGCCTCCACATCATTTGCAGCTCATCGCCTTGCAGGATCGGTATATAGTGCCGCACAGGATCTTTCACCCGCACGTTCGTCGGACCTATCTCCTTGCGGCAGCCGCCTAAGACTACCGCCAGCAGCATGATTACTATTATATATCTTCTTCTCATCAGAACTTGATATCCATGGATATATTCAGGTAAATATAATTGCGCACAGTCCGGTTATTGCTGCCGATGACGTACCAGGACAGGCTACCCGCCAGACCCAGATGTCCGTTGATCGTGTAGTACCCTCCGGCGCTCACGTTGGTGTTGATGTGTGCAAACCGAACCGGCATCGACCCGTCCAGCAGCGACACCTCCGGCGCATTTCCGGCTCCGACGGCGGCAAACACATGGCTCCGGTCGCCGTCCAAGGGGAAGAACTGGCATTTGAATCCGCCATTGAAATATACATTCTTTTTCAACAGGTACGCATCCAGCGTCGGCGAGAGGTAGAACTGCCCTACTGTCCATCCCGCCGTCAGTCCCAGTCCGAATAAATGATACGGAGTACTATCGGCGATGTAGCGCCATGAGAGCCTCTCGGTCAGCGTCCATTCGGCAGGCAGGTTCTCGGTAACCGATAGCTTGGCGGCTCCTTTGGGAAGGAACTTCGAGGCCCATGATCCTTGCACTGCTATCTCGCCCCATTGGAAAGTGTGGCTATAGCCTGCCCCTATCTGTATGCCGCTTCCGCCCTCTGAATAGACCGTTGAGTCATTGCCGTTTATGTCTGACTCCGTCCATTGACCGCTTTCGCGTCCGGCATAAGCAAGAGAAACTTCCATCACATCCTTTTTCCACGCGTGGCTGTATGTGGCATAGGCATTGTGGCTCCACTGGTCCACGCTGCTTCTGCGCGAATACTGGTATTCAAATAGCAGGCTGTTTTTCATCGTCCTGCCGTGTAACATATAACCATGGCGTCGGACATAAACCGCTTCGTTTGGCGCAGGGACATACCGCATCAGGTTCACATACGCGCTGTCGTAATTCTTCCGTTTCTCGTAATAGACCGACCGCTCCATATAATCCATCATAGCGAGTGAATCGGTAACAGCAGTTGTGTCCGGTATATTGGCGCGGCAGGCGGTTATTCTGCGCCGTATCGTCTCCCGAAGCGTCGTGTCGGTAGTCAGTGTATCTGCCTGTTCCAAGATAGGCAGGGCTTTTTTCCATTGCTCCTCCGCCATGAGGTCTGTTCCTTCGCGCAGCCGTTTCTCCGCGATCTCCTCGCGCACGTCGGCATCGTTTGGGGAGACCACAAACCGCTGTTCCAATAACCGGTTGGCTGCCCGCTCGTTGCCCAGTCGTTGTTCCGTCAGTTGCGCTTTTGCCAGCAACTCCGGCGTGTCGCCCT
>DFEG01000010.1:0-64009 GCA_002369075.1 Bacteroidales bacterium UBA3808
CATCAACGGTGTAGAGGCAAGCACATCAGATGTAAAAGCCATCAACCCGAAAGATATTATCCGCGTGGAGTACCACGACCAACCAGGTGTGCGCTACAACGGTGCGGCTGCTGTAGTTGATTATATCGTCAAGCACCGCGACACAGGCGGTCGCGAATCTCCTGCAGCGCAAAGGTATCCCGCCCGAGCGGATGGTGGTGCGCTCGTACGGAGAGGAACACCCCTACCGCTATAACACCCGCAAACAACTCTCCAAGGACCGCCGCGTGGAGATTATCCCTGAGATGAAAAACAAACAATGAGAATGAAATACCTGTTGATAGTATTATTGGTGGTCTGATTGCCTCCTGCTTGCCGTTGCATAAACCTTTGCATAAAATGGACTATTTGCAAACAATATTATAAAAAAAAACTTGTATAATTCAAAAATTCTTCGTACCTTTGCACCCGAAATAAATGACAAAATGGTAAATGACCAAATGGTAAATAGATTTACCCCCCCCCAACGAAGGGGTGCAACATAAAGAATATCAGCAAGTTCGCAGCCATAAAGGCGGCGCATAGTTTCGTACTATGTGCTGCCTTTTTTGCATGTATTATTTAGTCCACAGATTAAGCAGATTAAACGGATAAAAGAAATTTTTGGATCATTTTTGATAATTTTTGACTGATAGAAAATAACAACCCAATTAACGTGGCGCAAGCCACATAGTATTAACAATTAAAAACAAAAAACATTATGCAAAAAATCTTTACTATTCTTTTCGCCGCGCTCATGAGCGTAGGCATGTATGCAACCACCGTAACGTGGGACAGCAACACCTTATCAAGTCTCTACTTATACGGAGGTGAATCATTCCCTGAAGGTGGTGTCACGTTGACGGTATTGGAAGGAGAAGGAGAAATTTTTGAGACGAGTTGGATGGGGGATTCTGAAAATGCCTCATTTAAGTTCTCGACTTCTTTAGGAAACTTCACGAGGATTGAAATCACTGGAACCATTTATACGCTTGGTGGAAGCGGTTGGACGGAAACAAGCCCGGGTGCTGTGTGGACAGGTGATGCCAACGAAACTACATTTGGTATGAATTTTGAAGATGTCTCACAAATTGTATTTACCATCGCAGAACCTGCTCCGACGACTTACACCCTGCAACTCGTGGCTGATCCGGAGAAGGGATCGGTAGCCTTACAGAACCCAAGCAGCGACATCATTGACAATGGTAATGGTAACTACACCGTGCCGGAGAACGCAGAGGTAACGATCCTCGCTACCCCGAACGAGGGCTATGAGTTCATCGGCTGGAAAGCAGGAAATACTGATTGCGATTTTACCGATTGCGGATACGCTCTCAACACCACAGAGAACCCGATGACCATAGGCTTGGTCAATGACATAGCTATCATGGCTGAGTTTGCAGCAGTTACTCCCCAACCGGCAGAGGAAACCACCACTGTTACGTGGGACAGCAACACCTTATCAAGTATTGGCTTATACGATGAAGGTGAATCATTCACTGAAGGTGGTGTCACGGTGATGTCATTGGATGGAACAATTGATGGGGAGTTTAGAGAATGGGCGGGGTATTCTGGTGATGCCTCATTTAAGTTCTCGACTTCTTTAGGAAACTTCACGAGGATTGAAATCACTGCAACCATTAATGGGCTTGATGGAAGCGGTTGGACGCAAACAAGCCCGGGTGTTGTGTGGACAGGTGATGCCAACGAAACTACATTTGGTGGTAATTTTGAAAATGTCTCACAAATTGTATTTACCATCGAAGAACCCGAACCGACTGCGGTGGAGAATGTACAAACCAACCAACTGCAGAGCACCAAGGTTCTCCGCGACGGTCAGATTCTCATTCTCCGTGGCGAGAAGACCTTTACCGTAACCGGACAAGAGGTAAAGTAAAGGTATAGCAAGGGTTTAGCAACCCTATACGATAAGCAAGTGGCTGAAAGGTCACTTGCTTTCGTTATGTGGAATCAAATATTTTTCATCTTTCATCTTTCATCTTTCATTTTTCATGACAAAATATGTTATTAATCAGTTCCATTTTCATGGACACTATTATGCCGGTGACCACATCGACATTCATGACAATACTTCTGTTAACTTGTATCAAGGAGAATATTCCGGAGGAACAACCGCACACGAGACATGCGTGGAGGACATAACCCCCGTGGAGAGGGCGGACATCCCTGATTCGATAATCTTCACCAAGAAAGCCCAACAGGAAGGCAAAATACCGGCTATCATCCATGCCCTGAAAAAATCTGTGCAGGGCAGAAGGGATAAAACACGCGCTTTCGTCCAAGAACTCCAAGATTGGCAAAGAGATGGATACGTAGATGCCCACTATAATGCGCAAGTCATGTTCGATGAATTGCAAAAAATCATACCTCTGCCATTCGGCTACGAGGTGTTCAAAAAGCACTATAACAACACGCGGTATTAGTACCGATTTAGTACCGAATTAGTACCGAAAGTACCGAACGAGTACCGTCTGTACCGAACGAGTCCCGATTTTCGAGGGCTCGTTTTTTTATACCTACCTTTGCACCGGATTTCGGATAACTAACCATCCCCGAGTCCCATGCATTTATGAATTTTAATCCCAAGACATGGCAACCTATTGCCATTGACGCCTTCGGGCACATCACCGCCCAAGGCACACCTACCGACCAGCCCTCGCAATGGCTGCGCATCTACACCATTGACGGCGGGATCATCGACGCCAAACGATGCCCGCTACCCGAACGGATAACTTGCTCCGGTTCTTATCCCCACAGGGGAACGATTGCTTCTAAACCGGCTTTGTTCTGCTCCCGCGACGGGCACTTTTTCTCGCTCACCAACAACGGTACCACCCTCCGCGAGGTCAAACCCATTTACTCCCCGAGCATGCAAAACAACCGTCCGAACATGCACTCGGCTTACCCTCAAATGCGCCATTTCGGCAGCAAAGACTGCCACCATCTCATGTACGAGACTTGGGTCGGACCACGTACCAAAGGTATGGAGATCGACCACATCAACGGCAATAAGATGGATTGGTCGCTCACCAACCTCGAAGAGGTCACGCCCGCGGAGAACCGCAAGCGCGCCAAGATCCTCCGCTGCATGCGCGCAGCCGGCAACGACCCGAAGCAGTACAGCACGGCACGGCTCAAAGCCATCTTTGCCCAATACGAACTCATGGACGGAGACACACAAATGAAACGTGAAATGAACAGACACCAAGAACAATAAAACACAGACAGATTATGAAAACAGAAGCATTGAAAGAACTGCGCGAGTTGCGCAACCAAGAAAAAGCTATCAAAGCACGTATTGACGAGATCAGCGACGAGGCTACCCGCGAGGCCGTGGCGATCGCGCCGGACGGCGGTGAGTTTGAAGTGGACGGGCAGAAGTACCAGCTTCAGCGGACGGAGGTCATTGATATGATGAACTCCCGTCGCTACAAGGGCGAGGACGCCAAGCGGTGGCGGAGTCTCGCCGGGCAGCGGGATTTTGCCAAGAAGACCGCTTCGGCTTACACCAAGGAGATGGGGGCGATCGTCAAGTCCTTTGTCGCTACGCACCCCGATTGGGAGCCCGACGAGATCAAGCTCACGGTGAAGGTGATAGAATAAAAGACCCCACCCAGCCTCCCCTGAAGGGGAGGAGAAAAGCCCCCCTTCTCCCCCTCTGAGAGGGGGTCGGGGGGGGGCGGCGAAAAGACAAAAGAGAAAAGAACCAAAAGAGAAAACCATGCGGATTGCTTATAATCTCTTAAAAAAAATATTTATTTATAAATAAAAAAAAGCACTCTTATGGAATCATTAAACGAAGCGATCGATAAAAAATTCTCCAAATCGCTACTCTGCCTGCTCAAACTGGTGGACCCCGAGCGCAAACACGGCTTCGAACAACCGCTCATCGAGAAGTGGAACAGGCTGACCCTCGACGAGCAGCGCAAGCTCTACCTCTACCTGCTCTACCGCCGTTGGCGGGGACTGCCTTTCTTCGGCACGCCTTACGAGATCGTCTGCAACTGCCACCCGCAGCCCTTCAACTGGAACGGGCAGCCCATGATCAACCGACTCATGAAGGAGACGAAGATGGTACGGGCTTTCTACAACGGCAACTACGGCATCTACACCGCCGACGAAGCCCGTGTGTGGCAGATGACCAATGTGGAACCGCTGAATTAACGATTTGCACTTCTCGCGCATACTTGCGCGAGCCGCCAACATCTTGCACTTCTCGCGCATACTTGCGCGAGCCGATCACCCGACCTTTGTCGGACTAAAGTCGGACTAAAGTCGGAGGCAAGTGCTATACTGACTAACAAATTCTTTACCCATTTCAAGTTATGAACAAATACGCAATTACATTCCCGACCCTCATCGCCCGGCTGGAGAGGGCTATCCACTACCCCTGCGGGGAGAAAGGTTTTCAGACACTCATGTACGGCTGGATTACCAAGTACGGAAAGGTGTCGCGACAACTGCTGAACAGCAGAAAAAAAAGCGACGGCGAATACTGGCTCTCATTCGGAGAAGCAACACATTTCTCCAATTATGCGGGCTACAACCTCACGCACGATTAGAAAACTATGTGATTTTAAACGAAAACTGGGTGGCACTATTGTCCACCCCGTTTTTTTGTAGTACCTTTGCAGTCGAAAATTATAAGTCGAAGACCCCGACACCCCCCGACCCCCTCTCAGAGGGGGAGAAGGGGGGGGGAGGAAGGCAAAAGGCGAAAGGTTATAGGCGAAAGCAAAAGGGGGGCAATTCAATTGCCCTGAAACTACCAAGAAAGAGAAGGCCGGATACTATCCGGCAAAATTAACGAAGCAAAAGGGCGGCTCTGGGGAGCCGATGTCGGAATATGATTCCGACGCAATGGAAAAAGCAAAAGTCGAAAGTCAAAAGGGAGGAGAAAGACCCCCCCCGACCCCCTCTCAGAGGGGGAGAAAGGAGGGGGAGGTTGGGTGGGGTCTGGGAGAGGCAAAAGAGCGTTCCCTATACAGGGGAGCGCTTTTTTTTATGAAAAAATGCACGCGCACTTGCGTATGTCAATTTTTTTTACTATCTTTGCACCCAAATTCGTGTGCGCGGGTGTCGTAATGCGCGTGTGCATATTTATAATTGATAATTGACAATTGATAATTGACAATTAATAAAGCGAATATAATAACATAAAAATACAATGGAAGAGCAAGAAAAAGAAAAGTATGATGGTTCGAGTATTCAAGTGCTCGAGGGATTAGAGGCGGTGCGCAAGCGGCCTGCGATGTACATCGGCGATATATCGCTGAAGGGTCTGCACCACCTGGTGTATGAGGTGGTGGATAACTCCATCGACGAGGCACTTGCCGGATTCTGTACCGAGATCGCCGTTCATATCAATGAGGATAACTCGATTACCGTACAGGACAACGGACGCGGTATTCCGGTAGATATGCACCCGAAGGAGCATAAGTCCGCCCTGGAGGTGGTCATGACCGTACTTCACGCCGGCGGTAAGTTCAACAAGGACAGCTACAAGGTCTCCGGCGGTCTGCACGGCGTGGGCGTGAGCTGCGTGAACGCACTCTCGACCAAGATGCACGTGGAGGTCTATCGCGACGGGCAGATCCACTGCCAGGATTACGCCAAGGGCAAACCGCTGGCGCCCGTGCATGTAATCAGCGAGGCGGAGGCTGTCGGTAACTGGGAACAGCGCAAGACCGGTACGTTCGTGCAGTTCTGGCCCGACGACACCATCTTCACCGAGACCGTCTATCACTGGGATATACTCGCCAACCGCATGCGCGAACTGGCGTTCCTCAACGCCGGTATCCGTATCGTGCTCAAAGATAAGAGAGGACCCTTCCCGACTTCCCCTGAAGGAGAGGCGCAGAAAGAGCGCAAAGAGGTGTTCTATTCGGAGAAGGGTCTGTCCGAGTTCGTCCGTTATATCGACGGTACCCGCACGCCGCTCATCAGCGAGGTGATACACCTCAATACCGACAAGTACGGCACGCCGGTCGAGGTGGCGATGATTTACAACACCGACTTCAACGAGAACGTACACTCCTACGTCAATAATATCAACACCATCGAGGGCGGTACCCACGTAGCCGGCTTCCGCGCTGCACTCACGCGCGTCATGAAGAAATACGCGGAGGACAGCAAAATGCTCGAAAAGGCGAAACTGAAAGACAAAGACGGGAACTCGACCATCGACCCCAACGATTTTCGCGAGGGACTGACGGCGGTCATCTCCGTCAAGGTGGCAGAGCCGCAGTTCGAGGGGCAGACCAAGACCAAGCTCGGTAACTCCGAGGTGGCGGGTATGGTTTCTTCTGCGGTCGCTGAGGCGCTCCAGAACTATCTGGAGGAACACCCGGACGACGCGAAGAAGATCGTGGAGAAAGTGATCCTTGCCGCGCAGGCACGTATCGCTGCCCGTAACGCCCGTCAGTCGGTGCTCCGCAAGTCCCCGCTCTCCGGCGGCGGTCTGCCCGGCAAACTGGCAGATTGTGTATCGAAGGACGCAGCCGAGTGCGAACTCTTCCTCGTCGAGGGAGACTCCGCGGGCGGTACCGCCAAGACCGGACGCGACCGTGTGCACCAGGCTATCCTCCCCCTCCGAGGTAAGATCCTCAACGTCGAGAAAGCGATGGAGCATAAGGTCTTTGAATCCGAGGAGGTAAGAAACATCTTCACAGCCCTCGGAATCACGTTCGGTACCGAGGAAGACCCGAAAGCGCTCAACCTCTCCAAGATCCGCTACCACAAGGTGATCATCATGGCGGATGCCGATGTGGATGGTGCGCACATAGCCACCCTGATCATGACCCTCTTCTTCCGTCATATGAAAGAGGTAATCGAGCAGGGACACCTCTACATCGCCTGCGCACCGCTCTATAAGTGCTCGAAAGGCAGCTATAGCGAGTATTGCTGGAACGACCAGCAGCGCCAGGCGTTCATTCTCAACTATGGTAACGGCGACGAGAAACAGATCAAGACCCAGCGGTACAAAGGTCTGGGTGAGATGTCCGACGAGCAGCTCTGGGAGACGACCATGGACCCGGCACGCCGCGTCCTCAAGCAGGTGACCATCGAGAACGCCGCAGAGGCGGACCGTATCATCGCCATGCTCATGGGAGACGACGTAGCGCCGCGCCGCGAGTTTATTGAGGAAAACGCCACGTACGCAAACATAGATGCTTGATTTTGGTTTTCTCTTGGCATCTTTGGTCTTTCGGTTCGGTCATTATGCCCGCATAACTCCCTCACCGGAAAAACCAAATCTGCTCAAGACAAATTCCAAAATCGGGTGAAAGAATAAAAGAGTGAATTAAATGAAAATTGTAGTTTATTGTTCGGCGAAGGATGCGATACCCGAGGAGTATCTCGCGTTGGGGGATGAGTTGGGTACGTGGATCGGAGAGAACGGCCACACCTTGATCTATGGCGGTGCTACGGGCGGACTCATGTCACGCACCAGCAATGCCGCCAAGGCGGCGGGAGCTACCGTCATCGGTGTTATACCGCCGCGGATCAAAGCCGCCGGACGCAAAGCCGATAACTGTGACGAATTGTATATGGTGCAGAATATGTCCCAGCGCAAGCAGATCATGCGTGACATGTCCGATGTGATCGTCTGTCTGCCCGGCAGCTACGGCACGCTCGACGAAATGATGGACGCCACCTCCTCCGCGATCGTGGGAGAGCACCATAAACCTACCTTTGTGCTGAACTACAACGGCTTCTACGAACCCCTCAAACAGCAGATAGCACGAATGCGCAGTTTGAATTTTATCCCCGAACAGGAGGCCTACAAACCGATCTTCGTGGACACCTTAGAGGAACTATACGATAAAATAAATAATTAATGTATGAAGGTTCGTGCTAGTCGAGTGTAAGCTCGCTTACGCAACTCGACGACGCCGAAGCTCCAGAAAAAACAAAGTTTTTTATGAATTTATTTGCAGCCAGACTAACCGGCAAAATGAGCTCGACCGAAGCGTTCGAGAAAACCGTTTACGAGATGCAGGAACGTGTCGCACGTTGGCGTCAAATCGAGAAATCGCCAGAACTGGCAGAGTATCTGGACCTGAAAAAGAAAGTGGAGAGTTCGGCGTTCCAGGAACGCAAGAACGAACTCGTCAACCGCAAGTACAAGGACACCGACGAGGGCCGCAAAATGAGTGCGCTTGAGCGTCTGAACTCTTCCCTGCGCATGAAAGGCTACAAGTACGCGCTGGAGAACGAGAACTTCCAGGCATTCCTCAAGTTCCGCGACAGCGACGCCTTCCAAAACCGCGATGACAACTCCGTCTCCGCCTCCGAGCGCCGTATGTACAACATGATCTACCGCTCCGCCTTCTATAAGAACTACCAGAAGGTGCTCAACTCGTCCGAACTCAAACAACTCACCGAGCTGGAGAAAGAGACTGCCACCGAGGACTTCAAGAAACGCAACGCCCTCTGGGCGGATTCCAAACGCTGGCAGCACTCCGAGGAGTACAAGGTCGAGCAGCGCTATAAAGCACTCGCCAACTCCGACGATATCAAGTTCTACTACTCCCAGCGCGAGCAGAAGATCGACTGGGCGGAGCTCTTCCGTCCGTCCTTTGACGACGACATGTCGTCCTCCAAGAACTGGCAACCCGGTTACGGCTATGCCAACCCCGCAATGAAGGACGGTCACTCCCGTACCACCGAGCGTCAGGCGTACAACGGCGGTAAAAACACCTTCTACGTGGACGGCCGTATGGACCTTGAGACGCGCGAGGAAACCAAGAAAGCCGTGGCGTGGGACGAGAAGAAAGGTTTTACCGAGCATGTATTCGAGTACACCTCCGACGTCATGAACACCAAAAAGGCGTTCGCACAGGAGTCGGGTATGTTCATGGCAAAGGTGCGCACACAGGGCGTGGGACACCATTTCTTCGGTCTCTCCACCGGCAAGCCGGGTAATCCGATGATCGCGCTCTACCACTACAACGGCTCGACCCACCAGATGGGTCTCGTCAACGGCGCCAAGACGCAGATGGTTGACCTCACCGGTGTCCTCCGGTCCATGTATCACGTATATACCTTCCGTTGGAACAAGAACGAGCTGATTTGGTATGTGAACGACATGGAGGTGCTCCGCCTGCCGAACCGCCTGCCCCAAGAGGCGATGTTCTACCTGGCGCAGAGCTGGCTCCCGATATCGGAGAAAGGCGGCACCGGCAAACTCAAAGTACAGTGGGCACGCGCCTTCCACTCCGCAGAATAGTTGACAATTGACAATTGACAGTTGACAGTTGACAGTTGATAGTTGATAGTTGGGAATGTTCTTGATAGCAGGGCCTTGCGCCATAGAAAATAGGGATGTAGTGCTGACGACGGCAGAGACGCTTCGGCGGATCTGCTACGACTTGGGTATCACCCTCTATTTCAAATCGTCTTTCGACAAGGCGAACCGCACCTCCGCCTCGGCGCGCGGGGTGGGAATGGACGAGGGGCTGAAGATCCTGGAGGAGGTCAAACGCACCTTCGGTCTGCCGGTCCTGACGGACGTACATGAGTGCTGGCAGTGCGCGCCGACCGCAGAGGTGGCGGACGTGCTCCAGATACCCGCTTTCCTGAGCCGTCAGACCGACCTCCTGCAAGCTGCGGCTGCCACAGGACGCATTGTGAACGTCAAGAAAGGGCAGTTCATGGCACCCTGGGACCTCAAAGGCGCGATTGAGAAAATCGAACAGGTGCACCCCGAGGCGGCGCGTGAGGGGCATGTATGGCTCACCGAACGCGGCACCTCCTTCGGATACGGACGCCTCGTGGTGGACATGACGGGGCTGGTGGAGATGCGGCGGTTCGGTTGTCCGGTCGTCTTCGACGCCACCCACTCCGTACAACAGCCCTCCGCGCAGAGCGGCATAACCGGCGGTAACAGAGCTATGGTGCCGTATCTCATGCGGGCAGCGCTTGCCGTCGGCATTGACGGGCTCTTCATCGAGACACACCCCGATCCCGACAAAGCCATCTCCGACGCCGCCAACCAGGTGCGCCTGGCGGACATGAGAACCCTCCTGGAGCAGGCCCTGCGTTTAGATGAAATAATCAGTCACCAATAATCAGTCACCAATAACCAGTCACCAATAACCAGTCATAAATGGAAGAGACCATCACCATCTATTGCAAGAACACACGCTCGTATCACGACGTACCGCGTGGTATTTCGCTGATCCAACTCAAAGATCTGTTGGGCATTGAGCTCAAGTACCCGATCATCGCGGCGCACGTGAACTACAAAGTCGAGAACCTCGATTTCCTGCTCTACAAACCCAAAGATGTGGAGTTCCTCGATGCGAGTTCTCCGTCCGGCATGAGGGTGTACGTACGTACGTTGGGAATGGTGTTGTCCTGCGCGGTGAACGAGCTCTTCCCGGAAATGGACCTGCGTGTCGAACATCCCATCAGCAAGGGCTATTACTGCACGCTCCAGTGGCACCGCGACAAGAGACAGGACCCCGACGAGGAGCAGGAACCGCCTGTAATGACACGGGAGATGGTGAAAGACATTAAGGAGCGGATGAAACAAATCATCGCCGAGAACCGCCCCATCATTGAGGAGGAGAAACAGACCAAAGAGGTGATCCGTATGTTCGCCGAGCGATACAACAACGAGTCTTCCATCTTCGAGACTCTCGGAAACCCCTACTGCCGTTATTTCCGCATGGGCGGTTTCATTGATTACTATACGAACGTCCTGCTCCCTTCCTCCGGCTATCTCAATGTGTTTGACGTCGTGCCGTTCAAAGACGGCTTGCTACTCCGTATTCCGAACCGTACCAACCCAACCGTCCTTGAGGACGAGGTGGCGCAGGACAAGATGTTCTCCATTTTCCAGGAGTACAACCGCTGGAACAAACTGCTGCGTATCAACAACGTGAGCGATTTCAATATAGCCTGCAAGCAGAACAAGTCTTTCGGACTGATCAAGTTAGCCGAGGCGCTGCATGAGAAGAAGATAGCCCAGATAGCCGATGCGATCGCGCAGAAACGGCCGAAGATTGTCTTTATCTCCGGTGCGTCCTCCTCCGGCAAGACCACTTTCTCCAAACGTCTGCAGATACAACTGCTCGTGGACGGTATTCGTCCGGAGGTGCTCTCCATGGACGATTATTTCGTCAACCGTGTGGACACCCCGAAGGACGAGAACGGCGAGTACGATTTTGAGACCGTCAATGCCGTGGACCTGCCTTTCTTCCGGCAACAGATGCACGACCTGCTGGACGGCAAAGAGGTCGATCTGCCGACCTACGATTTCACCAAGGGAGAACGCGTCTTCCGCGGTAACAAACTGAAACTCAAGAAGGACTCCGTGCTGATCATCGAGGGGCTGCACGCCCTTAACCCATGCGTCCTGCCGGACGTACCCAAAGAGCTGACCTATAAGATTTATGTCTCGACCCTGACGACGATCAATATTGATAACCACAACTGGATCCCGACGACCGATATCCGGCTCCTCCGCCGCGTCGTGCGTGACTACAAGTACCGCGGCTTCTCGGCGCAACAGACGATCGCCCGTTGCCCCTCCGTCGTACGTGGCGAGCAGAAATGGGTCTATCCCTTCCAGGAAGAAGCCGACGTCATGTTCAACTCAGCGCTGATCTTCGAGTTTGCGGTGCTCAAACGCCACGCCGAACCGATTTTGCAGGAGGTACCCAAGTTCTGCGAGGAATACACCGAGGCGCACAGACTCCTCAAGTTCCTGCAATACTTCGTCCCCGTGCCCGAGCGCGAGATACCGCCTACTTCCTTCCTCCGCGAGTTCGTCGGCGGCTCGTCCTTCCGCTACTAATGGCATACTATTTGCACATCAAATATCAAATATCAAATATCAAATAGATTAATGAAATTAATATTAATCATATTATTATCTGTTTTTGACTCCCTGCCGGGAGTACAAATTATCCAGGACTCCGCAATCTATATGCTCCTGGACGAAGCTATCCACGGCAAGCACGAGCTCGTGGAGATGGACGGCTACCGTGTGCAGATCTATTCCTCCAACCTGCAACAAACGGCTAAAGGCGAAGCACTGGAACTGGAAGCTAAACTAAAGGAGACGGTTAATCAGACCGTTTATGTCCAGTATCTTCCGCCTTTCTGGAAGGTCCGTATCGGTGATTTCCGTACCTACGATGAGGCGCGGGAGTATAAAAAACAGTTCGTTTCCCGGTATCCCGAAATGATGGGGGATACCTATATAGTGCGTGATAAAATTCAGGTGTTGAAATAATGAACTTGCAGGATTTTCATTCAAACCCCGAGGTCTCAGAGGCGATTGCTAAAGCGGTGGAGACCGTACTTCCCAAGATTGGCGAAGACCCCAAGCGCGAGGGACTCCTCAAAACCCCGCACCGCGTGGGAGAAGCGCTCCAATACCTCTGCAAAGGCTATAACGAGGACGCGGAAGCAATCTTACGATCCGCCCTCTTCGAGGAGGATTACCGCCAGATGGTGGTGGTCAAAGATATAGATTTCTATTCGCTCTGCGAGCACCATATGTTACCGTTCTTCGGCAAGGTGCATGTGGCGTATATCCCGAACGGACGGATTACCGGGCTTAGCAAGATTGCCCGCGTGGTGGACGTCTATGCCCGCCGCCTGCAGGTGCAGGAACGCCTCACCACCCAGATCAAGGACTGTATTCAGAATACCCTCAACCCCTTAGGGGTCATGGTCGTCATAGAGGCGGAGCACCTCTGCATGCAGATGCGCGGGGTCCAGAAACAACACGCCATGACCGTCACTTCCGACTTCACCGGCGCCTTTACCCGCCAGGAAACCCGCGACGAGTTCCTCAAACTGATAAAGGGTTAACGCGTTTCCCGATTAAGAACGGGAAGTACCGGTTGATACAATAACTTATCGGGAATAGCAGCACAAGGGAGATTGCCCACAAGGCGATGCTCCCTATATTTGTGGTCCAGAAACTGAGCGGAAAAATATTGCATAATATCCCAACCCCTTTGATCAATCCAAAAAGCGGAATATGTGTGCAGAGTACAATCAATGTATTTTGACCGAAATACAGCAACCACTTATGTGTTCCTGTCCATTTGTCCATTATGGCTGTGACGGCTAACCAAAATCCGACTACGCTGAAAGCCGTTAAATAAAAGAGGATCGGATTTCCAACTACGCAGGTGGAAATATGAAACTCCGGATTGAAGAAATATCCAATGATGATGCCAACAACCGAGAAAATGAGTATAGTGGCAAGCCGTCTAAATGGAAACTTGTTAATGCGCCCGCGGAAGAAGGTACTATATTCCGCTCCCGCCATGTACACAGGTAGCATTAACATGGCTGCCGTTATTTCCCATACACCTGTTTTGCCATAGGTGCCGAGTAGGCAGCCCAACGCAGCGATGACACATGCACCGAACCACCTCACAATCCGGGAAGGGACTCTGCGTAGTGCATAATATATCCATTCTGTGCTGACCATACAGCATAGAAACCATAGAGGCCGGTTCTGTACCAGTAACTCTACCTTCCCGCAAATTATTCCGCATAGTGGAACCCACCATCTTGTTTCTTCCGCTTCATTGCCATGTGTGAGGCGGATAACAAGCCATAATAGCCAGCATAGAACACCAAACGTAATATATGGGATCAATAGCCGTAGGCTTTTGTGCTTGAAGAAAGCAGTCGGAGGCATCTCTGTATTTGCGAAAAGTCCGGCGACAAAGAAGAATGCCGGTAGGCATAATATATACGCTATGGTTTTTACTTCCGGTTGGTAAGAAGCATGGTAGAGCATCACCATCATGGCGGATAAGCCTTTCATGGCATCTGCCCATGATATACGTTGGCTATCTGGCATACAAACTGTCTGTTGTAAATATATTCGTCTGCCCTTCACTCTCAGTCTCTATACCTACTGAATAAAGGATAGAATGGTACAAGAAATCAGTACGGTAACGCTTCCCTTTATTGGATTTTAGTGCTTCTATTTTCTTGGGGTATTGTCGGGCATACGCATCGCTGTACCAGACAAAACAAGCCGGATAATGAAGTGCCTCGTTTTCCGCTGCGTGCAGATACGTGCCGTCTTCTCCTAATGCTTCTCCGTGGTCGCTGAGATAGAATAATATGGCACAACGGTTTTCTAACCGTTGAATCAGACTATCCACTATTATATCCATATACAATATGGTATTGTCATATGAGTTGACTATCTGTTCATTTGTATTATTGGTTATTACACGTTCGGTGGTCACAGGGGTAAAAAGAATGTGCTCTTCCGGTACGTGCAGATTGTAATACCAGTGACTGCCTATGGTGTGCAGCACATATAGGTTACGAGCCTGGGAACATGCCATTAGACTATCTAACGGTGGTAATAGCTGCTCATCGTACCAGGGGTCAAAGACAAAAACTGATTTAGATGCGTTGGGGAAGATGATTGTGTCCGCCTCATGGATAAATGACACATAGGTTCGTCCGTTATCTTGATTACTGAGCCACGCGCTTCTAAATCCGCATTCTTTCATAGTGGTTATAAATGATGTATGTGAACCGCTGTACGCAGGGTGTAAACTGTCTGCCGGAGAGAGGATAATCGGAACGCTCGTACTGGTATAGGTGGGCTCGCTGTATATGTGGGGGAAACTGACTATATTCTTCCGTGCAGCAAGGAGTGGAGTGGTCTCGCGGGCATAGCCGTTGAGTTGTAAGTGATCAGCGCGCGCTGCTTCTCCTAAGACGAACACGACATCTATACTATCGGGCAATGCCTTAACCTCATAGGGAATGGTAGTACGCTCGCTATTTAGTTGGATTTGTTGTTTATGGTATTCCGCAAAATTATGTACTATGTTGTACGGATAGCGTTGATTGATAGACGATTGCAATCGTCCGTTCGCATGATAATATATCAATAATAAAGCAATTCCTCCGAGTGCGTGCAACCATACATGAGAGGGGGACGCTATACGGTGCCGCCATACGCAAAAACCGACGGCTATTACTATGTGGAGTGCTATCCATCCTATTAGTTGCCAACTGATGACTCCGGCGATGGTACCACCGTTGGTATGCAGAGTGGCATCGATAATCATTGGCGTGATAGTGGCATGAAAGGCAACGCGGTAATAGGATACCACGGCACCACCTATACCCAATATGGGGACACAGATGTCGGAAATATATTTATTGAGACCTGTCAGGTAAACAATCCATAGTGAAGCGATACCTAATGCGCAAAGGTATGCACCGATAGTAAGAACCGATTGGACACTATCCATTGGGTTGTCAATGAAATCGGGTGCAATAAAGCAGATGGTTACCCATAGAGTCATGCAAACTACCCATATTACGTATTTTGCGTATCCTTGACTCATCTTAGCGTATCACTAATATCTTTACTACTGCTTTACCGTTGGTGGAATTGCAAAGTGCTGTATAAACACCTGCTGTAGCACGCCTTCCGTCCGGCAACTTGCCGTCCCAAACGGCTGTACCGCCATGACTCTTGGTCTTGCATACCAGATTGCCACCTGCATCTACAATGTTAACTGCGGTATTCTCCATTAGACCGGCAATGGTAATATATCCGCCATAATCAGGACGGACAGGGTTGGGGTAGGCATAGGCCTTGCTCATGTTCTTCACCGGCTCGCTGGCGTCGGCGCGGTAGGACGCAATACCGTTATCGGTCCCTACGAACACTTCACCCGTGCTCGGCACAATGGCGATGGACTGAATACTATTAGATGGCAACAACGAGTTGTTTACCGTGAAATGCGAAACAGTAATCGTGTCGTCCTCTATGACATAAACGCCGGAGTTGGCTGTTCCGATCCACATTCTATTACCGCCATCTACCGCCATGCATTTGATTTGCTCGTCTCCCAACAGGTAGTCGCCCAAACCGGTGCCGTCATTACGCGGAATAATGATTCTTCTGCATGCATCGGACTTGAAGAAATCCGTCTCAGCGGGGATAAGAATAATTCCTTTATCAGTACCAATCCATGTGCGGTTCTTCAAATCCTGGGTCAGACAGAAAATGTAATTCGGGCTCAATGTGTTGCCGTTCTGGTCAGTAAAAACACTGCGCTTAATACACCTGTCATCGCTGTTGACAGTTGGCGTGCCGTTGTCATAGAAGAGGAAAACTCCTTGAGAGTGCCGTTGGTCCATCATCCATTTATAGCGGTTATCGCGGCGGTCTGTCCAGATAGCGCCGGGGGTGGTGAATTTTTGGTCAGTGCCGTTACTGCGTAATCTCATACCATGCCACTGACCGGCAGGAGTCAAAATATGCAGAGGTTGACCTATCGAGGTGGCGTTCAGTACCCATAGATTGCCTTGTTCGTCCATCATCGCACCGTCGGTACGGGTGTAGTAATAGTCGCCTACGGAAGTGCCTGATCGCCGCAGTGTACTATTGATGCTGTCGAAATGGTTAATCGCTTTATAGTCACGGAACTCAAAAACTCCCGTACCATAGGTGGCTGTGAAAAAATGACCGGGATCGTTGGCATCTACTGCATAGCTTACTACGTCAATCACATCGTGGCCGGTTCTCCAGATATCGTCGAGGGGAATGATTCTCCATTGATTGCCATCATATATGCTTAGTCCGCTTCGACGTGCAAACTCTGTTGCCCATCGTCCGCCCGGTGCTACATATACTTGATTATGCGCCACTTGCAGGTTATACCCGAAATTATTAGCCGGACCTTCAGAATGGAAATAGGAATCCCCTTCTTTACTTAATTTTACCAAACCATATCCTGCTTCCGCTAACCAGTACTCGCCAAGAGTATAGATAGCATCTTGGGCTGCATAGCGGTCTGTCAGACCTGTAAACTGCTCGTTTTCATCCATCCGTAGCAATCCCACTCCCGGCTCATATGTCAGGAACTGGTTACCGCTCACATGAGCCCACAGCAATCGTTTGGATGTTACGCGGCTCCATACACTACCATTGTTCCGGTAGAGCGACGAATCATTGTCCAGCGCATACAGATGCCCGTTATAGACAACTGCGTGTTGCACTTTTTCCAATGGAATGAGACTGCTTTTCCAGAACGAGTAATCTATTAAATTGTCCTTCTTGGATGCTCTATACAGCCGGTCATACGAATAAGCATACAGCGAATCACCCGTTTCTACAATCTGTTGTACTTCGACAGAAGCGGCATTACTACCGATATAATAGGTGTCAGTCACTTCCGCCTTACTTGGATCAATAGCAATGATACCGAATGGCATAGCTAAATATACATACTTGCTTCCGGTATAGATGCTGTTGATGGTAACGGCGACCGAGCCGGCTTTCATGTATATATCCGGCATTTGTTCGACTGTGCCGTCGTCGCTCAATAAGTCAATCCGGCCGTCCGCGTAGCCGATAATCAGTTTGCCGGATCGAGCATCGTATGCAATGTGGGCGATCGTAGCACCGTTCAGACCGTTTGCTTTGCTCCATTGCTTCATCGTGTCATCCGCCCTATCTACAGAGAAAATGGATCCCTGGGTTAAAGCATAGATATGCCTTGGGGAAGCAGCCACTTCTTGTGCGTCGGTATAGGAGAAATGCAGTTTCCATTGCAGCATGTCGCCGTTGTCCAATTGACTGCTTTCTTGTTCATGAATATTAGTCAGACCTTCTCCTGATTGGTCAGGCTCGTATTTGGTCAAGCCTTCGGATGTGCCTATCCATACGATTCCTTCTTCATCACTGGCAATAGACAATATGTCATTGGATGGCATGGCAGAGTTGTCGGTGGTATAATGTGCAGTTATTTCCGTGCAACTGCTATTGAGAACATATACACCCAGATTTTCAGACCCTAACCAGATTTCACCATCCGGTGTTTCGCAGATGGATGAGAAAGATAAGGTTTGTATGGGGTTTTCTCCACTTTCATCGGTTATGTCCGGTCGGGTGATGGCGTCAGAACTGAAATAATCAGTCTCGGGAGATATGTATGCGGCGCCTGTTTCTGTTGCAATCCAAATCCGCCCTTTGCCATCTTGCAGCATGGCATAAATAAACCCGGGAGCAAATCCTTTTCCATGTTGATCGGTCCACTCGGAACGGGTAATGGTTCTATCGTCGGAGCTGTCAAAAGGAGTGCCGTTCTCATCAATCAGGCAAAGCATTGTATTATATCGCGCAGTACTCATCCATTTGTGATAAGGCCTCTTCTTATCAATAATTAGACCACCTGGAGTGGCTAAATGGAAATTGCTACCATTTACCATCAGATCTAATCCGCTCCATACTCCGTTTGCATCAATACATTGCCGCTGAGATAAGCGACCGGAATTGATAAACCATAGATTCCCGATCGAATCAAAGGTAGCCCAATCGAGTCGTGTATATTGACTAGGATTGGAAGCGGCGGCAGATGCCATTGGATTATTCTCTCCTGCAATCTCATGTCTAACCAACGTATCATGGTCAAACTCATAAAGTCCTGTTCCATAACTGGTTACATAGTAATGATTCTTATTGTTCGGATCAACTGCTACATTCATGAAATCCAGAACCGGCGTGTTGGTCTTCTTTTTGATCGTATCAGCCATTATATTGATCCACTGTGTCCCGTCGTAATGCATTACATGTCCGGGGCGATTATATTGTACATCCCATCTTCCGCCCGGCACTACCCAAACCTCTCCCTGCGTGGCTGTTATCCGATAAGGTGTATTCACGATCGGGCCATTCGGCTTATAGGTCAGCCGGTCTGTCGCCGTGTAGCGAATGATGCCCTCGGTATTGCCGCTGTTCCAGTGGCTGTTGGCGTCCTGGTAATGTTTCCCTTTGTCGGCATCAGGACTGATACGCCCGTTGCGGAGCTCGCGCTTCCAAACCGTATAATCCACTATGTTATCCTGCCTCGATGCCGAGAACAGACTGTCGTCCGTGAACGCATAGATACTGTCGCTCGTCAGTTTCACGTCTTTCACCACGGTCTCCAGTCCGCCCGGACGAAGCCAGTAGCTGTCCACCATCTTATGCTCGCGCAGATCCATCGTCTGTACGCCGTAATGGGTCGCCAAATAAGCGGTACGGCCGGAGATGGTCACATTATAAATGGTCTTCTGCTGCGTCATGTCTTTGTCGTACAGACCGCCGACATATTGCACACCGTTGGACGAGAGTATATCGATCTTTCCGGTCGAGTAGCAGATAATCAACTGTTCGCCCAACTCGTCATAATGGATGCAGGTGATTCCTGTTCCGTGCAGACCGGACTGGCGGTTATACACCTCCATCTCTTCGGTCGTCTTGTTGACACTGTACAAGTTACCGTCCGAGACGGCATAGACCTTGTCCGGACTCATCGCTATCTGCGACACGTTGTTGTAGGCAAAATGCGTAGTCCATTTGCCTGCGTAGGAAGACAGGACAATCCCTAATAGCCATGCTACGGCTATGTATCTGCGGTGTTTCATTGATACTTTTGTCATTTTTTCCGACACTTTATCGGTATGTTGTGCTTATTTAGTGCTACTTTTGTGCATGTTTAGTGCATCCGCCAGTTTCTGCAATGCCCGCGCGCGATGGCTGATTTTGTTCTTTACCTCTGCCGGTAACTCGCCGAAGGTCTTGTCATAACCTTCCGGAATGAACACAGGGTCGTATCCGAATCCGCCTTCGCCGTATTCCTCTTCCGCAATCCGTCCGTGTACTGCCCCTTCTACTTGCATGACTGACGGCTGTCGGCTGGCTGCCGGGGGACTCATAAGCGTGATAACCGTGCGGAATTGTGCCCCGCGGTTGCTCTTGCCGGCTAATTCTGCCAACGCCTTTTGACGGTTCGCTTCCGGACTCCCAGCCCATCTTGCCGAATACACTCCCGGTGCGCCATCAAGAGCCGCAATCTCCAGTCCCGTATCATCCGCAAACACACCGTCAATAACCAATCTGCTATTCGCCAGCAACCAGTCATAAACGGCTTTAGCCTTTATGAGACTGTTCTCTTCCAGAGTGGTACCGGTCTCCTCTATCTCATGCAGAAAACCTATCTCGCTCAAACTCAATACCTCCACGCCCGCAGGCATGATCTTCCGCACTTCCTCTAACTTGTGTGCGTTATTGGATGCAAATATCAGTCTCATTTTATCCATTCTTGGTTTCGTCCTAAAAAACCGCGTTTGTCCAGACTCCCGCGAAGCACTAACTTGCCGTCTTTCATGTAAATCTTTCCGTAGTAGAACTTGCCGCTCTCCGGGTCTAATACTTTTCCGCCTGCCAACTGACCGTTCTCCGCTCTCATTCCGCGGATAATCACCAACCCTTCTATCGGGGCGTTATGGTCTTCGCCCTTGCACGCCTCGCATTTCAAATCCAGCTCCTGATACATCAGCAGCTTGCTGACCTTGCCGTAATACAAACCGTCCGACCCTTTGTAAATGGTCACGACAGACCTCTTCTCGCCTGTCTTGTCATCTACTGTCTTCCAGTCTCCTAATATGCTCTGGATTTGCGCACTCGCGCACATCGCGGACATTATGAATGCGGATAAAAAGAATGTCTTTTTCATTGTTGCTGTTCTTTGAACGGAGGCATCAACCGGCTTGTTGATGAACGCGAGTGCAAAATTACAAAAAAAAAATGACATATGCAAATTATATGTCATTTTTTGTGCGCAGGATGAGACTCGAACTCACACGAAATCTGAGTTGGAATCCCATTTTTCTCCCTGACTATCAATCAGTTAGTTAGCAATTTCAAGTATCATTTTACGTTAGGACGGTTTGGGCAGATTTTGGGTCATTTCCTTTCCATCCAAATCGACTGCAAAGGTACATAAAATATTTAACATGTGCAAATTTTGGGGCATAAAAATGCAAACTTAGCACGATTTTGTTAATTTTCGTATACTTTTCGTCTTCTCTCCATGATCGAAAGCGTTCCAACGGTTTGAATACCATTTTACCAGGTTCGCAAAATTCACACACGCGCGCATATGTATTTTAAAAGGAGTTATTGCCCGGCATCCTCTAAATCTTTCTTGATTTTTGGTTCAAGAATTTTCTTCTGATACTTCTTATGTATCTTGGCGCGTGCCTTTGCCTCACGTTTCTGCTTCTCGGTAAGGTTGGTATATACTTGCGTTTCCCCTACACTTTGCATATATGGAACTATCAAGTTGAACTCTGGTAGCGGCTCTAACTCACCAATAGCCTCCGGATGATTCTGAATATATTTCAACCGGCTCTCCAGTTCTGCCACACGATGCTTTAACTGCTCCAGCATGTACTTGTTGGCGTCATCCAATAATTGCGAAGCATTGATGGTGGTCTCTTGATATTGGATTAGCTTCTTCAGATAGCCATTCTCCATATCTGTCTCCGTCGCGTAATCAATCGGTTGACGCGTACGCACAAACAGGGAGTCGATAGTTACATTAAAGAAGTCTGCAACCTTCTCTATTGTCGAGGCCGTAGGATTCTTATAAAGGTTATGCAAACTACTGTTGGGTTTACCGGTCACAGCCATAGATAAGTCTCGCTGTGACTTCTTCTGTTTGGCTAATAAAAGCCTGATTGCATCTCCGTCGTACATAGGTTTTTGTTTCAAAAAGTAATTATAGTGCGCATCTGCGTATTATAATTACTAAAATGCTATAATAATACGCATTTAATGTTAAATTCGTTGGGTATGTCACCGAAAAGCACTAATTTTGCACCACAAAAGTACAACAAAAATTGCAAATACGCAAATATAATACGCAAATTTTGTATAAAATTAGCATTTTTAAGCCAAATAAACTAAAAACCAACCTATATGAAAACCTTTAAACGTTATTATCTTCAATTGACCGGCAGTCGGAGACGCCAGTTCAAACGTGTAGTCATGCAGCGTACAGGATGGAGTAATTCCACTTTCTATTACAAGTGCGAGCATGCGAATGTAACCAAGTTGGAGGACGAGGTTATCAACCAAATCCTGAATCACTATCGTAACGAGGATCGTGCGCAGCAGCGGTTCGTCGAAAAGTACTATGCAAAGCAACACCTTAATTCTTAATCCATGTAGAGAGTTGGACATGTTCCAACTTTCTATTACCCTCTAAAAATCCTAAACTAATATGCTATCAAATCGCACAATAGAATTAGTCCGATTGCAGGTGAATATCAAAGACGTTGTCTCTGATTATGCCACGCTCCAATCGTCCGGACGTAAGTTCAAGTGCTGCTGCCCGTTGCACAATGAAAAGACGCCGTCTTTCCATATTGATCCGGTGCGCAACACGTGGCATTGCTTTGGTGCGTGCGGCGAAGGCGGTGACGCCATCTCCTTCATCGAGAAAAAGGAGAAGCTTTCGTTCATAGAGGCCGTTCGTTTCCTTGCGAAGAAGCATAACATCCCTGTCGAGGAAGATACCCGCGAACGAACTCCTGAGAAGCAAGAGCAGGATAAACAACGTGAGTCCATGTTGATTGCTTATGAGGTCGTTCAGAAGTACTATGTGGCGAACATCCATAACCAGGACGAGGAAGCCCGTGCTGCTTATGAATACGCCTCCGAACGTTGGGGTATCGACCTCGTTGAAGAAAGCGGTATAGGCTATGCCTATGATGCTTGGGAAGGCTTGCAGAAATACGCACAAAAGGAAGCACTTTCTTTACCCTTACTCCAGTCGATGGGGCTGCTTAAACACTCGGACAAAACGCATCAGGAATTCGACTTCTTCCGTGGTCGTATCATGATTCCTATCCGGAACAAATACAATCGTATTATTGGATATACCGCGCGTACGATGTCGAACGATGAGAACACACCCAAGTATCTCAACACGTCCAATAACGTGCTCTATCAGAAAAGCAATTCCATCTTCGGCATTGAGCAAGCATGGCCTGCAGCCGCCAAAGAAGGTCGTTTCTATCTGGTCGAAGGAGCGCCGGACGTCCTTCGTCTGCAATCTATCGGCATCGACAATGCGGTGGCTTCGCTTGGTTCTGATTGGACAAGTCAACAACTCGACCTTCTTAGACGCTACGCTACCACTTTGTGCTTCCTGCCGGACGCCGATCGGCACAATATCTCCGAGCATTACGGCACGGGTATCAAGAAAGTGATGATGACCGGTCGTAACGCGATGGCCGCAGGTTTCAAAGTGGTTGTCCGTGAGATACCATTGGGCGCCGATGGTCAGAAGAATGATCCCGATTCGTATTGCAAGAACGAGCGTATCTTCAACGAGTTACCCGAAGAAGATTTTGTCATCTGGTACGCAGACAAGCGCATCCTGGATGCAGGCGATGCGGAGGTTAGTATCTCCATCATTGACGATATTGCCAATGTCGTAGCACTTTGTGACCAAGAGCACGAACGTAACCTGTACATCGACAAACTTATCAAGCTTGTCCCGGGTCGTAGTACATGGAACAAAGCCGTTCGTGCCGCTGTACAACGCAAGATGGAAGCGCAGCTGCGTGATACCTCTACGCCATCCAATCAAGACCTCTTGGAGCACTACGGCTTCCAGCAAGTGGATAACCATTACGTTTCGCTGGGCGCAGATGGTAAGATGTTCTCGTGGTCGAACTTCGTCCTTCGTCCGCTCTTCCACATCCGCGACTCCATCAATGCTGTGCGTATCTTCGAATTGACCAACATGCGCGGCCAGAAAGAAATCATCGAACTCAAACAGGAAGATCTGACGAGTATGCAGAAGTTCTCTCAACGTATCGAAGGTCTCGGCAACTACCTCTGGACGGCATCTGCTGCACGGTTGACACAACTGAAGATGTATCTCTACGAAAACACCGAGACCGCCACCCGTATCGACCAACTCGGCTGGCAATCTGCGGGATTCTATGCGTTCGGTAATGGAGTGCTTGCTAATGGTACGTGGTACCCGGTGGACGAATATGGTATCGTACGTCTCCCGGAACTCGGCAACCAATACTTACCCGCATTGTCCACTATCTACAAGCACGATACCCAATTGTATCAGTTTGAACGCAGCTTTGTCCATCGGAACACCGGAGCCGTTTCGCTTCGCCGATACGTTGAGCAACTAATCTCTGTCTTTGGCAACAATGCCATGATTGCCTTCTCATTCTTGTTAGCGACACTCTTCCGCGATATCATTGTGACGCAGACCAAGTTCTTCCCGATGCTGAATATCTTCGGTCCGAAAGGATCTGGTAAGTCTGAACTCGGTCATAGTCTCATGTCGTTCTTCATCTGCGAGAACACGCCTCCGAACATCCAGAACTCTACTCTTCCTGCATTGGCAGACGCTGTCGCGCAATGTGCCAATGCGCTTGTTCATCTGGATGAGTTCAAGAACGGCATAGACCTTGACAAACGTGAGTTCCTCAAAGGTCTCTGGGATGGCACCGGGCGTAACCGTATGAATATGGATAAGGATAAGAAACGTGAAGTAACCAAGGTTAACTCCGGTATTATCATCACCGGTCAGGAGATGGCTACAGCCGACATCGCCTTGTTCTCACGCTTTATCTTCCTCAGCTTCCCGAAGTCCGAGTTCTCCAATGATGCTAAGGAACGCTTTCAACAGTTGGTCAATCTCCGCAAGTTGGGTTGCACGCACTTGACGCTGGAGATCCTGCGTCATCGTCCGCAGTTTGAGTCCAACTTTCGTGAAGCGTATAATCGTGCTTTTGATGATCTCCGTGATGCGCTGCAGAACTCGCCGGTAGAAGACCGTATCCTGCGGAACTGGGTTGTACCTCTCGCTGCCTGCTATGCACTTCGTTCGTCACTCGATTTGCCATTCACGTACCAAGACCTGCTGCGCGTAGTCATTGACGGCGCGCTCCACCAAAACCGGCAGACCAAGAAGAACAACGAGTTGGCTACCTATTGGGACACCGTCAGCTACCTCCGCGGAGCAGGTAACCTTGCGTACGAAGGCGATTACCGCGTCGAGTATGTCTCTGAACTCAACACCCGTGATCGCGGGATTTGCCATTTCGAGCAACCCCAACGAGTGCTCTATCTGAAGATCAAGCAGACCGCTCAACTATACACCATGCACGGACATCGTACCGGCGAACCGCTGCTGCCGAAGAACTCACTGGAGTACTATCTGGAGAACAGTCCTTCCTATCTCGGAAAGAAGATTGTGCGCTATAAGGATATCATCCAAGGAGTGCAACAGTATGAAACCAAAACGGACGAACGAGGTAACACTCGTAATATTCAAAAGTCCAGCACGGAACTCTCTTATTGTTTCGACTACGACAAACTGGTTGAGCAATACGACATCAACCTGATTCCTGAGGATACCATTCCGGATGAACAAACCGCATAAGAGAGGAAGCGCATGACCATTGGTTGTGCGCTTTTTTCATGTCCTTTGGTGGACTATCTATTGCCAGGGCATACGCATTAACATCGTAAACATTGTACACATCGCTTATTATCAGCACTTTACACGCATAGACCAAGTAAACATCCGTTAACATTTGTAAACATTGTTAACATTTTATAAGAATATTAACATTGTTAACGATATGTTATTTTGCTTAAATGCCTGTAAATCAATGTTGTGTACGCTGTTAACGATGTGAACGTCAAAATGTATGTGTCCTATATCCATTTTGTTTTTCTATGGTGCTCGCGGCGCGGAAACGGGCAAGGTTACCACGTTGATCTTGCCCTCTACATGCTGACACACGTGCTGTTCTCTTGTGGCTTTCCCGAAAGCGGCAGATGGTTCACTCCATAGGAAGTTCATGCTTTGCTGCTGACGTGCTTGTCCTGCTGATTCTATTTCCGGCGCGAAGTTACTACTTTCTTTCGATAAGCAAGGCTATACAAGTCGCCTCGAAAAATCTCCACACGCTGACGGTAGTATTTGTCGGTCGAGTCTTGCAACCAATCTCACTAAAGCACTTCGAATGCACCGTAAATAAAATTCAGCAATTATGTACAAGCACATTTCACATCAGCAAAGTCAGTTAGAACTCCCTCTTTTATGGAGCGAATCATCCGTAGCCGCTCCCGTTGTAGAAAGCCCCAAGAGCGAGATAGTTAAAGAAATGGTACGATACACTTGCAGTGTGGAGGATTTCAAAGCGCAGCAGGAACTCGAACGCGATTTGATGTCCGGTCGTGGTGCTTGGCTGTATAAGCAGTTAGAGCGAGAGCTCGCATGGGAGCGCGCACAACAAAAAGCCCTTGATAATATGATGGCTATGAGAGCCGCCAATATAAACGTATTTTAATAACTTTCAAAAATTTAGCATTATGAACTACAGAGAACCATTAACGAAGAACGAAATCCGCGAGCACGCTGCACACTATGAGAACAGCAACCCGGCAGTCTATTGTGGCACCTATGCCAAGTACAACAACGGCAGTCTCTACGGCATGTGGATTGATTTGTCCACCTTTGAGAACTACCACGATTTTATGGAGTTTTGCAACCGCTTGCACGCCAACGAAGCCGAGCCGGAACTCATGTTCCAAGATTACGAGCACTACCCGGAGCAGTGGTATTGCGAGGGCTGCATGGGCGAAAGCACGTTTGATAAAATCAAGGCTTATGCCGAGCTGAGCGAGGAAAAGCGTGAAGCATACGAAGCGTATCTTACCTATTGGGATGAGGGCACGCTCGAAGATTTCGAGGAGCGCTACGAGGGCAAGTACGAGAGCGCAGAAGATTTCGCCGAGTACCTGTGCGAGGAATGCGGCTATTTTAAGAACTTGCCGCAGTGGCTGCAATGCTGCATTGATTATTCGGCAGTATGGCGCAACCTTGATACCGGTGGCGATTACACGGAGGTCGATGGTCACATCTTCCGGAATTGAGCAAGGGCAGCGCAAACTGCCTTTGACCTTTTCAGACGAGTTTTTTGATCATATTTGTACAAGAGTACAAAATTATTTGTGTATGTCAATTATTTTTTGTAACTTTGCAGCCGATTTTGTGTGCGCGCCGCACACATATACAGGCATAAGCGCGTATGATAGAGACAAACCGCATAGAATTTAAGCGCGAGTTGACTCGCGAATTGGACATCGAAAAGGAAGTTGTAGCCTTCCTAAACTATCGTGAAGGTGGCATTATTTACATTGGTGTAGATGATAGTGGCAAGCCTGTTGATATTAAGGATATTGATGGCGATATGCTTGCTATCAAGAACCGTATTCGCGACGGAATCCTGCCAACTCCGATGGGACTCTTTGACGTAACAGTAGAACGTATAGATGAGAAACCCGTCATTAAAGTTTTCGTTTCTAGCGGAACTGAGAAACCGTATTACAAAAAGCAATACGGTCTCTCTCCAAAAGGATGTTTCATCCGTATTGGCACAGCGGCGGAACCAATGACGCAAGAGCAGATTGACGACCTCTATACACACCGCGTGCATAACTCGTTAAAGAATGTAGTATCGCCACGTCAAGATCTCTCGTTTGCCCAACTACGCATTTACTATGCAGAGAAAGGAATGCAACTGAATGATAATTTCCTTCGTTCGTTGGATCTGCTTACGGATGATGGCAAACTCAACTACGTAGCATACTTGTTGGCAGACGAGAATGGTAACTCCATGAAGTTGGCTAAATATGCAGGAACAGACCGATACGAACTTATTTCCAACAACGAATATGGCTACTGCTGCTTGCTGACCGCTACACAAAAGGTATTGGATAAATTGGATGTAGAGAACAAGGTATCTTCAGTTATTACTCCGACTCGTCGTATAGACACTCCGCAATGGGACAGGCTGGCTATCCGCGAAGCTGTTATCAATGCTATCGTGCATAATGATTACATATATGGCGCGCCTTCGAAGATTGAACTATTCTCTGACCATTTGGAGATAACATCCATCGGACGCATTCCACAAGGTCTTTCGCGTGAAGACTTCTTCAATGGAGTAAGCCTACCGCGCAATCGTGAATTGATGCGTGTCTTCCGTGATGTAGAAATGGTTGAGTCGCTTGGATCAGGAATGCAACGTATCATGCGTAAATATACCAAAGACAACTTTGAGTTTGGCGATAATTATGTCCGCATGATTGTGCAATATAATTGGGTTGATGAAGTTCAAAAAGTAACGGTAACGGAAAGAGTAACGGAAAGAGTAACGGAAAGAGTAACGGAAAGCAATGAAGATAAGATTCTGCGTTTAATTTCTGCGAATCCTACAATAACCATTCCAAGAATGATGGATGTGTTATCACTCTCAGATAGCGGAATACGTAAAATTATACGCAAACTCCAGCAACAAGGGCTTCTTCGTCGCGTAGATGGTCGGAAAGAAGGTCATTGGGAGATAATCATTCCGGAGAATAATAAAGACTAATCAAATAATTAACTTCTACCATGCCGCACCATCCTTTGAGGAACTCATTCGGTTCCTCTCCGAACTCCAATAGCGTTTTAGAAAACTAAAATGATAAAATATAGCAAAATCTAACATTATGGAAGTCAATATTAAGAAAGCCGTGAAAATGTTCTTCTCAAGCTCATCGTTTGAGATGATATACTTTGAGGCAATTGCTAATGCGTTAGATGCAGGGGCTTCAGCTATTGATATCAAAATTCAAGGAACACGAGATAATAATAAAACGATTCAATTGCAGAATCTATCCTTGGAGATCCAGGACAATGGCGTGGGAATCGATGAACCTCGTTATGATAAATTCAGTAAGTTATTTGATGTTGAGGAACAAAGTCATAAAGGACTTGGTCGATTGGTGTATTTGTGCTATTTCGATGAGGTTCGTGTGGAGAGCGTCTTTAGGAATACCAATCATCGTTCTTTCGTCTTCTCTGAATCCTTCCAGAAAAGTATGGGCGAAACAATCGAGCCGTGTGAGCATCAAGAGAACGGCACAACTTTCCGAATGACTCATTTCTCGGGGGAGAAATTGCATAACAATGAATTTGTGCGTCCTACATATCTCAAGAGAGCTATACTAGATTGTTTTTATCCTCGTCTTTATAAAGAAAAAATTGCTGGCAAAGATATCTCCATTAATATCACTGCTGTATTCGATGGGATAACCAAATCCGAGATTATTCGAACGTCTGATATACCGAACTTCAAGGAATATCCCTTGGAATACCCTATGGGGTTGTTCACCTCCATTGACATGTATTATTCAATCAAGGAAGTACCGGCGGAAGAAGCGCATATCATCACTGGAATTGTGGTTGATGATAGAACAATCCCGATTGAGGTCATCGATCCTGAGAATCAACCGGCAGACTATGAAATGATATTTCTGTTAATCGTGAAATCTCATGATGAAAGTCTTGTCAATGCGTCTCGTCAGGCTCTGAATCTTACCAATACAGACTTGGGGAGTATTAAGACGACATTCCGCGAAGCGATAGCAGATATTATTAATAGAGATGTTCCCAAGGTTGTTGAGGCAAATAAGGCAAGTCAAGAATATCTATGTAGAGTATATCCTCATTTGCAGGGCTATTTCGATACCAAAGCTATCGGATATGCCTCTCGCAATGATGTCCTTAAGAAAGCTCAAGACAGATTCTTCAATGACCAAAAAGAAATTCTTGGCGCCTCCTCTACATTAACAGAAGAGCAATTCCAAAAGACATTAGCACTCTCCGCACGTTCGCTGGCTGAATATATATTATTCCGTCAACGGATTATTGAGAGAATGAAAAGCCTTTCTCCGGACAATTCAGAATATGATCTTCATAATTTAATTGCGCCACGATTTAATGAATTTAAAGAGGAGAATTTATCGGATGACTTATATGTCAATAATGTATGGATTCTGGATGATAAGTTCATGAGTTATTCGACTGTGTTGAGTGACAAAGAAATGTCGGATGTGATATCTATTCTTACCAACGGTGAAGCATCTCAAGAATCTGAAAATGGTCGACCGGATATTGCTTTATTCTTCTCAGGGAATCCGGCTGACAAAGATACAAAAGTGGACGTAGTTATTGTCGAACTGAAGAAGAAGGGTATTGATTCGGGACGAATTTCCGTAGTGGAAACGCAGTTGGAGGAACGTGCACGCAGTCTGTATAAGTATTACAACAAGCGCATTCAACGGATATGGTATTATGGAGTGGTGGAATGTATAGATGAGTATATTCTGCATTTAAAAACCAATAAGTATAAACCTTTATTCTCAAAAGGAAAAGTTTTCTATAACGAGAAGGAAGTGGCTGTAGATGTTAATACGGACGAAGTGGTTATTGCTAATACATTTATCATGGATATTGATGCAATGGCGAACGATGCAGCTGCCAGAAATGAAACATTCCTCAAAATTTTAAGGCGGCAATTTGCAAACAACGACTAAGAAAAAGATGAACTATTCACCGGGACAACGAATCACGGTACGCGAGGAAGAATTCCGTATCGTTCGAGTAGACGCCTATGACGCGCAGCATGCGTTTTTGCATTGCTGGGGACTGAGCGAGTTGGTTAAAAACCACTCCTATATCTTCGACACTAACATCGAGAAAGACATCGCTGTGGTCGACCCGACCACTGTTCAACTAGTGCCGGAAACGGACACCCAGTGCAAGAAAACGCGCCTGTTGCTCGAAGCAGAAATACGCAACAATGCCTATTTCTCCAACAAGATCATCATCGCCGACAAAGGTGCTTATAACCTCTCTGAGTACCAACTCGAACCGACCCTCAAAGCCTTCGAACTGCCCCGTCCTCGTCTGCTCATTGCTGACGGCGTCGGTCTCGGTAAAACGATCGAGGTTGGTATCTTCCTCTCTGAGATGATTCGTCGCGGGCGCGGACAACGTATACTCGTCTGCGCGTTGAAGTCTATCTTGGCGCAGTTCCAAGAAGAGCTCTGGACCCGCTTCGCTATCCCCTTGATGCGTCTCGATAGCTACGGTGTGGATAAGATCCGTGCCGAGATACCGATGAACAAGAACCCCTTCGATTTCTACGACAAGATCATCATCTCCATCGACACGCTCAAGAACAACGGTAAGTTCCGTGGATGGCTCGAGAAAACGCGCTGGGACATCATCGTCATTGATGAGTGCCACACCGTCGCCAACGATGCTAGCCTTCGTGGTGACTTAGCGCAGTTCCTCGCCGGTCGGTGCGATAGTCTCATCCTCACCTCTGCCACACCCCATAACGGCAACCCTAAGTCCTTCGCCAATCTCATCAACATGCTTGACCCCATCGCCATTCCGCGTAACGGCAAGTACGGACAGGCGGAGGTCGAACCATACTACGTGCGCCGCTTCAAGAAGGACATCCTCGACCAGCAGGTGCGCAGTAATTTCCAGGAACGGCAAGTACACTCCGTGCCTATTCATTTCGAAGAAGCGGAACTCAACTTCCTCCGCCTCCAGAACCAGCTCAAAGTTCGTCTGCTCCATGACGAAGACCGTGCCGACGCACTCTTCGCCGTGCAGATCTTCAAGTCCTTCCTCTCTTCGCCTGCCGCAGCTATTAGCACATTGAAGAGCCGTATTGAGAGAAGAGAAAATGAAGACGACAACCTCACCCAACTCTATGAGGCCATGTCGGATATCGTCACCATGGGTATCGACAGTCGGTACGCCGCTTTCAATGCGCAACTAAAGAAGATCTGGTCGGAGAACAAGAACGAACGTATCGTGGTCTTCAGCGAACGTATCGACACCCTCCGTTTCCTCGAAGAACGCCTCAAAGCCGACTTCCGTCTGCGCGATGAACAAGTGCGCGTCTTCGATGGTTCGCTCAGCGATGTGGAGCAAGAGGACATGGTCGCTGACTTCGGCAAAGCCGACAGCCCCATTCGTGTTTTCCTCAGCAGCGACTCCGGCTCGCAAGGTGTCAACCTCCATTTCTATTGCCACAACATGTTCAACTACGATATCCCGTGGTCGCTCATCACGCTCGAACAGCGCAATGGACGTATCGACCGGTACGGCCAGCAGCAGACCCCGAATATCTACTACCTCGTCGCCAACACCGACGAAGAACAGCTCAAGACCGATTTCACCATCATCGACCGCCTCAAACGCAAAGAGGAAGAGGTGCATAACACCCTCGGTGATGCCATGCAGGTCATGAATCTCTACAGCGTGGACAAGGAGGAACGTGCCGTGTCCGATGCAATCCTCACCGGCAATGTCAACTTCCTTGACCAACCGGCAGAAGCACCGCAAGCAGAAGGCTTCGGCGATTTCTTCGCCCTCATGAGCCAATCCACTCCGCCGGTCACCCACCGCGAGATGATCGAGAAACGCATGTCCCTCTACGAGGACGATATGCATTTCTATCAGGAACTATTCGACACCCTTCGCAACGAAGGTGCGCTCCACGACACGCCCGTCGAACTCAAGACCGGCACCGGAGCACCGTACTTCGATATCCCCTACAGCCGTGAACTCAAGGAAGTCCTCTTCGACATGCCGAAGGAAGCCCTGCCTGTACGCAGCTCCTTCTGCCTTTGTGCCGACAAAAAGGCGATCATGGACTCCATCGAGAAGAGCCGTCGCACCAACGACAACCGCTGGGCAGAGATGCAGCTCCTTTACGACCTGCACCCCATCATCCAGTATATGATCACTAAGCTGACCGCCAGCGTCCCCAAGAACGAAGCACGCGTCGTCAAGACCGACCTCGTTCCGCAAGGCACCATCAACTATCTCTTCTACGGCAGTCAGTCCAACGGTCTCGGACACTCCATCATGAGTAAGTTCTTCGTCGTCTCGGTTCGTCCCGATGGTTCGCTCGTTGAGACACCCGTCTCGCTGGCTGACTTCATGGCGCAGCACCCCATCGACAAGCCCTTCTACGGCATGCAGGTAACGGACTCCGAACTGGCACTCGCCCAGTCGCTCCTACCTCAAGCCGTTGAGCATGGTCAGATGAAATACCTCATCGACCAGCAGGCTAAACAGCGTGACCGCATGCAGAACTATCTCGCCAAATACAACGAGAAAGTGAAACGGTGGGCTGACGAGAGTGAACGAGCTGTGCAGAACACCCTCTTCGATGGTTCGGAAGTGCAGATAACACGCCGCACCAAAGATAAAGAACTGCAAGAGATCGAAACAATCCGCGACAAGAATAGCATGTTCTATCGCGATATGTTCACCCTGGATAACGTACCTTATATTCGCCCCTTGGCTGTTTTCTATAATTGATGAGCACTATGGCAGAAAACGTAAAATATCGGTTTATTGAGAATATTGGTGATTACTTCCCAAGTGATTACTTTGGCGAAGACTTCCTCAAGAAAGTGCAACAACTGGCCGACTATAATGACGACCAGATGAAGGCACTCTGTCCGCCTTATGTACAGCTCAAGGAGCACTATACCCAATACAAGAACTTCATCGTCAACCAGAACCCGCGTATCAAAGATGCAATCTTACGAACCAACGAGTTCCACAAGCGTCTGCTTACCATTCTTGGCTATGACCCTGAAGACAAAGGCTATAACGAGAAATATATCGTCAGCGAAGATGGCGACAAAGCGGAGATCATCCCTGTCCGGAATATCCTCCGTACCCATAACAAAGTCCAAATGCTCATCATGGAGATGCGACCCCTTATCAAGGTCGGCGAAGATGAACCCGCAGGTCTCTTCCAGCAGCAGTACGACGATGGCGAAGTGCCGCATCAGCGTTATTCCGCCAGTCATTGGGAGTCCGTCTTCACCTTTGACAAAGAGCATGAGCGTATCTCGCCTTCCGTCATCAACAAAGCGGTCAGCCAGATCTTCCTCATGCCCGAAGAGAAACGTCCGCAATACATCCTCATGTTAGCGGGTAGCAAGGTTATGCTCCTTGACCAAGATAAATGGGCACGCGGCAGTTACCTCATCTTCTCGCTCGATGAACTCTTCTCGCAAGCAAGCATATCGGCCTTCCGTAACTACTACGCCCTCTTCCATCTGCTCGTCTGCAAGGACACCCTTGCTGCCGACAGTGAGACGCTGCTTATGTCCTCCCTCATCGAGGATAGTTACCGCAACGCCTATTCGGTCACCCAAGACCTCAAGCAAGGTGTCGTCAAAGCCGTAGAGACTATCGCAAACGAAGCGCTCTATTACATGAAGAACGTCGCGCATCAGCCCTTCGGTAAACGACAGGAGGATGGCACCTACGACGAGACCGACGATCGCTTCGAAGCCGAAGTTAAAGATGACTGCCTCACCCTCGTCTATAGACTCCTCTTCATCTTCTATGCTGAGAGCCGTCAGGAACTGGAGATCCTTCCTACCAACGATGAGGTCTATAACAAAGGCTACTCCCTCGATATGCTTCGCGACCTTGAGCAAGTCAACCTCGTCAGCCAGCAGAGCCGCGACGGTTATTTCTTCGACGACAGCATCAAGAACCTCTTCTACATGCTCAGTCATGGCATCAACGAGGGTGTCGAGACCAAAGCTTTCCGCGTCATCCATATCGATAGCCCGATGTTCGATGACTCTAAACTGAACCACCTCAACGGGGTCAAACTGCGCAACCAGAAATGGCAAGAGATTATACGCTCCCTCTCACTCTCCAATCGGGATGGCAAATGTGGACGTATCTCCTATGCCAACCTCGGCGTCAACCAATTAGGTAGCGTCTATGAGAGTCTGCTCGCATATCGCGGTTTCTATGCCGAAGAAGATTATATCGAGGTACACAAAGCTGATACTCCGCAAGACGGCACTTTCCTCGTGCCCTATAGTCGCTTCGAAGCGTTCGACCTCAGCGAAGTGCTCACTGATAAAGACGGCATGCCGATCATCCTCAAGAAAGGCACTTTCGTCTATCGACTTAACGGTCGTGACCGGCAGAAATCAGCCAGTTACTACACCCCCGAAGTGCTCACACGCAGTACCGTCAAATATACCCTCAAGGGAATCCTCGAACGCGTCGAGAAAGGAGAGATATCGGCTCTCGAACTGCTCAACATGAAAATCCTCGAACCGGCCATGGGAGCCGCAGCGTTCCAGAACGAGGTCATTAACCAACTCGCTGAAGCCTACCTCACCTATCGAAGCAAAGAACTGCGTGAGCAAGGACGGGAGAAATGGCGTATCGAGCCCGATAAGTACCGCGATGAACTCCAGAAAGTCAAAGCCTATATCGCTACCCATAATGTCTATGGCGTAGACTTGAACCCCACCGCAATCGAACTGGGTAAACTGAGTCTCTGGCTTAACGTTATCCATAAAGACATGGAGACTCCTTTCTTCTCCAATCGTCTTGCGCTTGGTAATGCAGTCATTGGTGCTTGGCTCAAGGTGTACGACAAATCCGAAGTGGTAGGTAAACCCGCTCGTAACAACAAACTCATTCCTACCGAGTGGTGGGAACGTGCACCGCATCGACTCCACTTCAAGAATAACCGCATCAAGCGTAACCCCAACGAGATATACCATTTCCTCCTTCCCGATAAGAACATGCTCGGTGTCCGTGCCATCAAAGAGCAGAAAGCGGCACACCCCACCGAATCCTCTCTCATGTCGCAGAAGCTGGCGCAATGGACAGCTGCGCTATCGTCTGAGGAGTTTAAGACGCTCCAACGGCTCTCATCCAAGATCGACATCCTCCTTCGCGAGTATGTCGAGTTCCAGATGTCTATCGAGAAACTGACGGAGAACCGCTATGCCCTTTGGGGAACACCCGGCAAGAACGAGACCTCGATGCTCGACAGCAACGACTTCGTCGATACCTATCGCGAGAAGCAAGAACTCAACGACACCCGTTATCGTCATGATAACGCTTACTACCGTCTCAAGATGGTCATGGACTACTGGTGCTCGCTCTGGTTCTGGGAGTACGACGATGCCAACAGTCTGCCCTCACGTGAGGACTACTGGAACGATATCGAAGCTATGCTCGATGTCAGCGATGAGAAACTCAACAAAGGAGCAAAGATGGTTATCAAGCCCTCTAACCTTCATGTGGGTGGTGAGCAGATGCGTATGTTCGAGGAAGAGACTCAACTGACCATCGGAGATGAAGTTGTTGTAGAGGAATCACCCTACGAGCAGACCGATGAAGAGACCTCTGTGCTCCTTACCAAGACCAAACAAGAGATCCTTGCCGAGACACAAGGACACCGCACAACGCTCTTCGATAACTCCTATCGTTTCCGTATCGTCGCACGACTCGCAGAGCGATACCATTTCTTCCATCCCATGCTCGAATTCGCCGAAGTTTTCTGGCTCCGCGATGGATTCGATATCATCTGCGGTAACCCGCCATGGTTGAAACTGGAATTCGACGAGCAAGGTATTCTTTCGGAGAAATATCCGGAAGTAGCGATTAGAAAGATGTCTGCACCTGAGGTAAGAAGTCTTCGTGATACCATGTTTAGTCAAATACCTGTGACTGAAACATTGTACCGTAGCGAAGAAACAGAAACTGCCGGTAGTGCCGTATTCATGAACGCACATTGCAACTATCCTCTATTGGCAGGACAGCAAACCAATCTATATAAATGCGTCTTAGAGAATGGCTTCTCGCAACTCTCGCAAAATGGTTTTATGGGATTATTGCACCCTGAAACAGTCTATGATGATCCAAATGGTCAACCTTTACGTCGAGAGATATATCCGAGATTACGGTATCATTTCCAATATCATAATGAGCTGCAACTATTTGCGGAGGTTCACCATAACACAAAATATGGAACGCATGTTTATGGATCGCCACAAAGCCATATCAGTTTTTATAGTATTCATGACTTGTTCCATCCAGCAACAATAGATGGTTGTTTTTCTCATGATGGACATGGTGTATGTGGCGGTATAAAAGACGATGATGGTAAATGGAATCTAGAATCACACAAAAATCGCATTGTGCACTTCACTGATAATGAACTAAGAGTTTTGTGTGATGCTTTTGAGGATGGAGAGAATTGGCAAACAACGAAACTTATTTCGATACATTCAAATGTTATTGTTTCTGTACTTGAAACATTAAGCAGATTCCCTCATCATGTCAGGAATTATCGTCGGGTTATTTCAGAGGGTTTGCACGAAACGAACGCTGTTGATAAAGGCATTATGTGTCGTAACACAAAGATTCCAGACGTTGACCGTTACGAGATGATATATAGCGGACCCCATATCTATGTCAGCAATCCTCAATATAAAACCCCGAGAATTAAATGCGTTTTGAATTCTGATTATGATATTGTAGATGCCTCTAACAAAGATTCATTTATCAGGACTAATTATACTCCCGTTCTTCCAATAGAACAGTACAAAGAAGTTATCGAAGGATTTGAAGAATCTGAGATATCTTGGATTGATGGGATAAAAGTTGGGCTTAGAAAAATGCTGAGTATATCCGGAGAGCGTACGCTTACGCTTGCCCTATTACCTAGTAAATCATCGCATACAAATGGTATTATTTCGATAATATTCCCAACTAACTGGCAAAATGTAGAATTTACTGGGCTTGGCTCTTCGACAATTCTTGATTTCTTCATCAAAGTAATTGGTTCGCAAAATATGACGGAGGGGCGCTTGTCTTCTTTCCCATTAGGCATTGACGATAAGTACAAGTCTGCTCTTTATGTGCGTACTCTCTTGCTCAACTGTCTCACCGAGCCGTATAGCCCATTATGGGAAGAGTGCTGGCGTGAGGATTATCGTTCGCAGCAATGGTCAATCGGCGATAGCCGTCTCAAACCATTTAATACCCTTACTAAACAATGGTCGTGGGATATTCCGCTCCGTAACTACTTCGAGCGGCACCAAGCTCTGGTTGAGATAGATGTCATCACAGCTATGGCACTCGGTCTATCCCTCGAAGATCTGGAGATGATTTATACCATTCAATTCCCTGTCCTTCAGCAGAACGAGAACGATACATGGTATGATGCCGAAGGCAAGATTGTCTTCACCTGCTCTAAAGGTCTCACCGGTGTAGGTCTCGATCGTCCCGTTTGGGATAGCATCAAGGGAGAAATATCCGAGGATGGGCTAACTGCCAAAGGTGTTGCGCCCACCTATGAGCACACCATCACCAAATCGGAACTGTACCAAGGTCAGAAGCAGACCTTCGTCGCACCATATACCTGCTGCGACCGTATTGCAGATTACCGCCGTGCTTGGGAACACTTCGAGAAGATCTTAAAATAATGTAACTATGAAGGATAAATTACTGAAATTAAAGCAAGACTTGGGACCACTGGATAGTTACTACGATCAATATCCTGAGTTGGATCGCATTATTAACGCGTTAAAGATGTATATTGGTCAATGCCTTCCTAAGGAGAAGAAAGAATGGGAAGATCGTATAAATGCTATTCAGTATCTATCTCCGATGGTGCAGTTTTCGGGTTACTATGATAAAGAGCGAGATAAGAGCGCCTTCCAGAAAGGCACCAAATCATTAGCTAATATCATTGATTTAGTCATTGAGCGTATCGAGATGGAAGAGCAACCTGCTCCCGCTAAGCGAAAGGCTAAATGTGATAACCCCAACGTCTTTATCGTTCATGGTCACGACGAAGCAATGCGAGAGAAGGTTGCCCGGACAATTGAGAAATTAGAACTTACTGCAATCATTCTTAACGAGCAAAGTAATAAAGGACAGACGATCATTGAGAAACTAGAGGAACACTCCAATGTTGGGTTCGCTGTCGTTCTATTGTCCCCTTGCGATGAAGGTAGAAAGGCCGGTGAAAATGATTGGCTGCCTCGCGCAAGGCAAAATGTCATCGCAGAAATGGGCTACTTCATTGGAAAATTAGGTAGAGATCGAGTTTGTATTTTGCAGAAAAAAGAGGTTGAAACACCATCTGATTTCACAGGTATCGTATATACTCCGTTTGATGAGAATGATGGCTGGCAATTGAAGTTGGCTAAAGAACTGAAAGCCGCTGGATATAATGTAAAAATCGAAAATCTATTATAGATATGTTACCACTCCAACAAGCGTACGAGGTGAAGGAATCGGTGCTGGCCTACATTGAAGCCACTTTCCGATTCAAAGAAGAGAAAGTGCATAGCGCTTTCTATCAACTCATTCGCGACCCTGAAAACGGACTCTTCAAAGGACCATACATCTCCTTGAAGACTCCCTTCGTCAAAGCCACTCCCGAAGAAGCCGCAGCTATCCCCTTGGATATCAAGCCAACCGGATTCCTTCCCCATAAGCACCAGCTGCGTAGCTTCGAGCGACTCACTTCCCGTGACGGGCATCAGCCTCAGCCGACGCTCCTCACCACCGGTACCGGTTCCGGTAAGACCGAGTGTTTCCTCTATCCGATCCTCGACTACTGCTATCGGCTCAACAAAGATGGTGCACAAAAGGGTATCAAGGTTATCATCATGTACCCCATGAACGCCCTCGCTACCGACCAAGCAACGCGTCTCGCAGAAGCAATATACAACGATGAAAGACTCCGCGGAGTGGTAACGGCGGGACTCTTCATCGGTGAAGGTGCGGAACGCAAGGCACACGCAACCACGATGGGAGAACATAACATCATCGAAGATCGAGACACCATCATCAATACCGCACCGGATATCCTTCTCACCAACTTCAAGATGTTGGATTACGGTCTCATGCAGCAGCAATATACCAAACTGTGGCACGGCAATGCCAACACCGCAGAACCTATGCTGCGCTATCTCGTCCTCGATGAGTTGCATACCTACGATGGTGCGCAAGGTACTGATGTCGCTAACCTCATCAGACGTCTCAAACTTAAACTATCGCTCCCCAAACATCATCTCTGTCCGGTTGGCACCAGTGCAACCATCAGCGGTGGTGAACAGAGCAAGCAGCAACTCATAAGCTACGCTTCCGATGTCTTCGGAGAAGATTTCGACGACCAATCGGTCATTGGTGAAGATCGTGTCGCAATCAACGATTTCTTCGATGAATACCTCGACCCCTTTATTCCTTCCGAAGCCGACCTGCAGACCTGCAACGTCCAACTCATGCCGATGCCCGATTATATCCAGCAGGTACGCCGTATCTGGCTCCCTGGTGCAGGTGATAACCTCGAAGCGATCGGAGAAGGAATACGTTCCCTTACCGTCATTCGTGACCTGCTGAGCATCACCCAAGAGCATGTCGTTACGGTCGAGCAATTGGAAGACAAACTCGGTGATATCAACCCCGCCTTCCAGCGCCTGCGTCTCAAAGGCAAAGGCAAAAAGGTCATCGAGACCATTCTTGCACTCGTTTCCGAAGCACGTGACGGGAAATTCCCGCTGCTCTTCCTCCAGATCCAACTCTGGCAACGAGAACTCAGTGGTGTCGTTCGCTACGTACAACGCGAACCTGAATTCACATGGCGTAACAGCCTGGAGCAAGACGGTCGTGTCGCGCTCCCAATTTACTTCTGCCGTGACTGCGGTGCAAGTGGTTGGATCAGCACCAAGAACGCAACCGACTTCCGTTTTGCTACCGACCTCGGTAAGATCAACAAAGCCTTCATGTCCAACGATAAGGACATCGTGCTCATCAATACCTATGGTCTCAACCATAAACCGATCCCCGACTATCTGGGTGAAGCATCAACCAACGTGGAGGAATATATCCGTCCGCGTGACCTCACCATTGTCGATAGTTCCGACGATGAAGCAATGCGTATCGTCTATTGCTCCAAACGTCGTGTAGCCAAGAAAACAGGTTCGCAGGCTTTCGTTAAGAACTGTCCGGAGTGCAACAGCAACTCCCTCGCTATCGTTGGTGGTCGTACCAGCACACTCTCTTCTGTCGCAATCAGTCAGATCATGGCTTCTGACTTCGACGAAAGCGATATCGCACAACGCAAAGTGCTCACCTTCACCAATAGCGTCCAAGACGCAGCGCACCAAGCCGGTTTCTACGAGGCACGAACCTATCGTTTCCTCCTTCGTCAGTCCATACAGCAGTACCTCAAATACCGCTATGAGCAGACGAACGCGCCGATCCGGCTTACCGAATTGCAAGAAGGATTCAAAGCTTATTGGAAAGAACATCTTCCCGGAGATGAGTACTACTATCGCTTCCTTCCGACCGACCTCCTCAACCAAGTCGATCTCAACGAGAACTACCGTGATGCCAACGGTCAGTTCATCGAAGCCTTCAAAAAGGAATTCGACCTGCGTATCGATTGGGAGATTTGTGCGGAATTCGGTCTTATGGCGCAACGAGGTCGTACCCTCGAGAAAGTAGGTTCCAGTGCGTGCTTCTTCGATAAAGAACAACTCGAAGATGTCTTCACCATCATGCAACCATGGATGCGGGAAAACCAACTCGACTATGTCGCAGACGACCGCCAGCGTTTCCTCCTCTTCCTTAATGGACTCCTCCACCGTATGCGTCTGCGTGGTGCTGTCGATCATCCTTACTATGAGCGATATCGTGGTATCGAGTTCAAACAAGTGAACCTCAACTGGTCTTTCCAACTGCAACATACCCACTTCCTCAATAAGAAATTCTTCGGCAATGTGCAGTTCCCGAAGTTCTTGCTCACCCATTACGAGCGGGATCTTTCTGACATACTGGACATCACCGAAATGCAGGGAAATAACGTCAATTGGTACGCCCAGTTCTTCCAACGTTCATTAGAAGGAAGTCAATTCGGTCAAAAAGCCTATCGTGAAGTGATCAACGATTTCTACCAGCGTCTGCTCGAAGCGATGGTCGAAGCCGGACTCGTCAATCGTGGCAATGCGGCTAATGGCAACTATGCCATCTGCCCCGAAGCCATCCTCGTAGAACCGCGTGTGAAGCATATCAAATGTGAAGATTGTCAGTCCATGCTCTGTGTGGCGCAAAGTGATACACTCGCGGAAGGTATTGCCTGTCTGAACTATAACTGCAACGGCTCTTATACCCAAGTACAGCGGAAGGAAGACAACTACTATAAACGCGTCTATGACCGAGACAAAGCACCGCGTATCTATGCCCACGAGCACACCGGACTACTCGAACGCTCCAAACGGGAAGAGATTGAGAACGACTTCAAACTGCACCCGCATTTCAACTCCATCAATGCCCTCTCTGCTACCAGCACACTCGAGATGGGTATCGACATCGGTACGCTCAACGTCGTCGGCAATACCGACATACCGCCCAAACCCAGTAACTTCTTACAGCGTATCGGTCGTGCGGGACGTAAATCAGGTACGGCCCTCGTTCTCAACTATGCCCACTCCGATGGAGCACACGATATGTTCTACTTCGCCGACCCGCTCGGCATGATGGAAGGAGAAGTGCAGACTCCGGGTTGTTTCTTGCAAGCCAAGGATATTCTCCGGCGTCATTTCTTCGCGTTCTGTATCGACTCATGGACTTCTGCTGATCCGACGAACACCATTCCGGCGCTCGTCAAACTCATGTCCTTGCGCAGAGATACACTCGCATCGCCCGATTTCTTCCTCACGAAGATCCTGGCGTTCATCGATACCAACCGCGATACACTGCTCGCTAAATTCAGGGAACAATATCCGCCGAAAGCAGAAGAATCGCTCGATAAACTCCAAGAGACCGTCATCAACGGCGATTTTGCAGAAGCCATCAAAGGGGCCTTCCGTGATCTCATCGAGCGCCACATTAGTACGTTTCGTCGCATGAACGATATCGAGTCCCAGATCAATGCACTCGCTGCAAACGATCCGAGACGCGACGCACTCAAAGATGAACTCAAACCGCTCAAACGAGAGATATCCCGTATCCTCAATGCCAACGTCATTGAGTTCATGACCAATGCCGGTCTGCTGCCGAACTATGCCTTCCCTGAGACTGGTGTCAAACTGGAAGCAACCGTCTATAAGCAGAAGCCCGCTGAAGATGAGAGTGTCTCCGAACTTATGCCCGACACCTTCGAACTCGTACGTCCCGCGTCCAACGGTCTCAAAGATCTTGCCCCGGGAAACCGATTCTATTCGCAGAAATACGAGATGCTGATATCCGGTGTCAATACCTTCGATTGGAATAAGACCCTCGGACGATTCCGTTACTGCTCCGATTGCGATTGTATCGCTGCCGAAGGAACCGACTGGTTCAACCAGCCTACCTGTCCCAAATGTGGTAGCGCTTCATGGGGTGGAACCGGTAACATCCACCATTTCCTCCGCTTCACCGGTGCTCGAAGCAGCATGAAACGAACCGATGCAGCTATCAACGACCGTTCCGATGAACGCGAACGCGAAAATTTCCATATCATGAAGCATTTCCGCTTCAACTACCATGGTGCAGTCCGCTCCTACGGTCTCAAGAACGTCGGTTTCGGTATTGAGTTCTGTCCGGAAATGGACCTCATGGAGGTCAACTACGGACCGCAGATGGCTTCGCAATCGCAAGTACAGATCGAGGGTGCTAAAGTACCGTCGCGTGGATTCATCGTCTGCCGCGAGTGTGGCAAGACGGTCACCAAAGAAGTGGCTGACGCAGAAGAATGTCACTATCCTTTCTGCCACCACAAAGATGTACCGTACCCGCCGCATGAGGAAGCTGACATGGATGTCTTCATGCCCACCTATCTCTACCGGCGCACTCAAACCGAAGCCATCAAAGTGCTGCTCCCTGTTCATCTACTTGATACCGAAGCTACGGTGCAGATGTTCAAAGCCGGACTCGAACTCGGCATGCGGTACTACTACCAGAGTAGCCCCGATCATATCCGCATCGATGTATACCGCGAGATGAACCAAGCCACACGCCAGTTCGATAACTACCTCATCATCTACGATACCATTCCGGGTGGTACCGGCTATCTCTCGCGACTCCAATCGCCCGAAGAATTCAGCAAACTTCTCACCATCGCCTACGAGCATATCCGCGATTGTGAGTGCCAACGGCACGGAAAGGATGGGTGCTACCATTGTATCCTCTCTTATGCCAACCAATATATCCGGGAACAACTCAGTCGGGATCGTGCCGAAGAACTCTTCAAGAAACTCGTCGATGAACTCTCCAACTGGGAAGAGATAGATGGCTCTATCGGAACCGTCACGCAGAGTGGTGTCATCGAAGATAGCGAACTCGAACGGCAGTTCATCCTCGATATGGATCACTACTGCCGTGCCCACAATGGTTGGACGTGGTCCAAGCAACATGGCGAGAATGGTCTCTACCATTATATCCTCGATATCAAGCAGAAAGACCGTGCCTTACGTTACGTCATTCGTCCGCAATACCAACTCGGTGAAGCACAAGGCGTCGCCTTATACACCGTGCCTGACTTCCAGATCATCTGTATCAAAGCCATGGTGAACGGACAGAACATAGAGACCGAACGTATCCCGCAGTGGTCTATCTACCTCGACGGCTATAGCTTCCATGCCAACTCTGAGTGCATGCGTTTCTATAGCGACTTCGAGAAACGGGAAGCTATTCGTCATAATACGCTCACCCGCATGAACACGTGGACGCTCACTTGGGATGATCTCAATATCTTCGAAGGACAAGCAACGGTCGCTGAAGATGGACTCTATAACGGTAACTCCATGAACGGGTTCGCCAATGAGACCAGACTCGCCAAGAACTCCTTCGAACGACTCTTGCAAATGCTCATCTTGGTCGATATCGATTCAATTCGTTTTGATATCTACAAATACTTAGTTTGTAAGTCAACCAGTAGTGAGAATATTTGTCCTCCAGAGAGAGTAGAAGATGCTATATTCCTTCACGCTAATGGGGAATTCGCTGACGAAGTGACTCCGCAGATGAGGCAAAATTGGTCTTTCTTCGTTAAAAATCAATTATTGCAGCGTTCTTCACTCGTCAATGGATCTGCATGGGTGATGCCAAAACAAGGCGTTACTGTACAAGACAAACTCGAAGATAAGGTATGCTACGACTTCCAGATTGTTCCGAACCTTTCTGTAATCAACAAAGAAGATTGGAATGACTTTTGGCGTCGTTACAATCTTCTGCAGTTCTTCAAACTTGTGGGCGATGAAGAATCAGAAATAGAGGAATAACTCAAAATATAGTCGTGTATGCAAGTTATCAAGAAAACATTTGAGTATTTCACGGCAGAAAAGTACTGCGATTTGGAATATGGTACAATCTATTATGTGCCCGGAACATCCTCGCACGAACTCAACGACTATATCTGCGCACGTGCCGACGAGATAGCCGCTCAGCTCAACAACGATGACCGTAACTGGGTCACATGCCGTATCGTCTACCTCACAAAAGACAATCCTCTCTTTGCTCCGTCCTCAAAACCTACGCTGCACAGCGCCATGTTACCGACGAGCGATACGCCCGCAAACGCATGCAGTTTCCTAAAGGCATCGCTGGACATCACCGAACCTTCCATTGTCGAAGACGCTCTCATCGAGTATTTCCGCACCTTGCAGCTGATGTTCGATGATATCTTGGACAAAGGCACGTGTAGCCATTATCTTCTGACTAGTACGATACTCTCGCCCGTCGATGATCAGATTCGCTTCTCTGTTTCCCGTCGGGAGATGGATTTCGATGAAAATCGTATTAAAACTTGCGAGTGTCTCGACATGGCGTACGAGGAAGAAGATGTTGAGCATTTCGACTATCCGAGTCGCCTCGAAATCACACCTAATACCTTCCAAGTGCTCCTACCGGACTACCATCGGGAAATCAAGTTCAACGCGCAGATTAAAGCCCTGTACGTACTCTTTCTTAACCACCCGGAAGGCATTCGCATGAAGGAAATCGGCGACTACAAAGAGGAGTATAAGCAACTTTATCTATATTTCACTAATCGTGGTAATCTGGAACAGTTACGCCTCGCTGTCGATAAACTCTTCGATGCGTATAACCCCAATACCCTCAATGTCAAAAAATCCCAATGCAGCGAGCAATTAAGAATTGCTATTCCAGAAGATAACTTGCGACAATACTATGAGATTCAAGTTCATCGCGGCGAACCCCACAAGATCAACCTCGACCGCTCCCTTGTCTCTATGCCTGATTTCTTGCACCAACTATAGTTTGTAACGTTACAAACATTTGCTTGCCTCGTATAAAAGCAGTACCTTTGCACCGGATTTAAAACAACCCGACCATGACCCAAGAACAAGACATAAGTAAACTGGATTTGCTATTTACGGAAATTGATACGTACCGTAGCAGTAAATTCTTCAAAAGGTTGATCGAATTCTGCGCCCGCTTTAAGACGCTGGCACCATACAACGCAATGCTTGTGCGCTTCCAAATGCCGGGTGCTCGTTATGTATTGACCTCTGCCGAATGGAGATCCAGATATCACCGCGGCGTGAAAGCAAAAGCAAGACCGTTAATCATCCTTGTGCCCTTTGGACCGGTGAATTTCGTGTTCGACATCAAGGATACGTATCCTCTATCTCCTGATGATCCAAACACCACGGAGCAGATTCTGAAAGCGATGGAAAATCCTTACGCAACGCACGGGGAATTCAACAGACAGTATCTTCATTTTCTCGAAAACAACCTGCAATATCATGGTATAGCTTACAATCCTAATTGGGAAACCGGTTCTACGGTGGCTGGAGAGCTCAAGCCACTGCCGAATTCTTCAGAATACATGAAAGTTTATATTCCTTTTAGGAAAGGAGAGTTTCCTGTGCAGTCAAAGGCTCATTACGTTTTGAGCACCAGCAGTGACGGCCATGATGGACAAACATTGGCCACTATTGCACATGAGTTGGGACATCTATTCTGCAATCATCTGCCCGCGCCCAAAGGTTGGAAGCATGCTTGGGCAGAAAGAGACATCGAATCCGAAGCCAAAGAATTTGAAGCAGAAGTGGTCTCATGGTTTATATGCGACAGATTGGGAATAAAGACTCCTTCTCACGAATATCTCAGTGGCTTTTTGAAAAGCAATGATGAAATCCCCAAAGGAGCAAGCGTAGAAAGAATATTCTATGCCATCACTAAGGTGTGGGAAATGTGTTATAATGTGAACTTCACGTATAGAAATGGTTTGTTATACAAAAACGACGAGAAGTTTCAGGATGACGTCAAAGCAATAATAGAAAAGAACAAATAATGGATACCCCTAAGAAAATAGTATATGTGGACATGGATAATGTCCTTGTCGATTTCCAGAGCGGGATAGATGCCATGCAAGACGTCATTACGTCAGAGTATGACGGTCGCATTGACGAAGTGCCGCATATCTTTGCACACATGGAACCGCTCCCCGGCGCCGTTGAAGCCTACCGCGCCTTGTGCGAAAAATATGATTGTTATATCCTCAGCACTTCTCCTTGGAGCAACCCTACCGCTGCAAGCGATAAGTTCGATTGGGTTAAGAAATATCTTGGCGATGTTGCCTATAAGCGTCTAATCCTCTCGCACCACAAGAACCTCAATCGTGGTGACTATCTGATCGATGATCGCCCTAACAAATGTGGTGCCGACCTCTTTGAAGGCGAAGTAATTCCTTTTGGCAGCGACCAATTCCCCAACTGGGATGCAGTATTGAAGTATTTATTGTAATGAAATAATTAATAGCTAATTTATGGTACTATATCAAGTTCTCAGATGGTGTTTTATTATAGCAGCAATTCTGGCATTCGCTGGATTGTGCATAAACTCCTCAAATGCAGGCGGTGAGTATGTGCAAAACAATTTTTTACGTAGAAACATCGTCTTGTGTCTATGTGTAATGCTTTGCGCTTATTTATTGGATAATTCTTTTAGGATGTTATCTATCATCTTGCTATTGGGGGTTGTTTTCTTTTTGGTGGTGTTTATAATAGAAGCCTTCAAAACAAGGAAAATCAATGATGCAATACGATATGGTATTAAAGGTACCTATTGGACAAAATATTATGATGACGATTACGGTAAGTTCTACTTGGTAAGAAGATACACTTATCTTCATAACTTGGGTAAATGTTCAGATTCTGATAATAGAGAGGAGTATTATGGATTATTGGACTTATATGACAATGAAACGCATAAGTTTGTTCGTACCGTATCTAAAGAATTGCTATGGGAGATGATTAAGAAGCATATCAGTAAAGATAAGGTGCATTCACGTATGAAGACATACTGCGACTTTGCAATAATGTATCCTAAATTGCAATATAGTGCATATAGGATAGATGTAAAAAAATTCAAGGACATTGCTGCGCAGTATGGTGCCGAGCATAATATTACAATTGAATATGAGTTTGTATCATCTGGGAACGAATTATACCTAATGATATATAATCAAGATATCTCTCAATTGAAAAAAGATTTGCCGGAGTTAATGAATTTAGCTGACGAATATCGTAGTTTGTAACGTTACAAACTTTTGGGTGTCTCCCAAAATTGTAGTACTTTTGCAGTGGATTTCAAAATCTGCTGCAATTTTTGTATTATGATGAACGTTAATTCCAATATGAGAGACATGCTTCACTACCCAAAATTTCAAATGGGTATAGTGAAAGATTTTACGCTGGGTTTCATTAAACGACACCCGCAAGTGAAGCAAGAGCAACTGACGGTGGCCTTGGATCTGAGTAAAGCTGTCCATGTCATCACCAACATCTTCCTCAAAGAAGCGGCACGCGGTCATATCTTCTATGACACACTTTTCTTATCCCTCTTGTCCAAACAAGAACTTCCCGCGTCTTTTTATATGGAAGACCGCCGCATCGCCAGTTTCTTCGCGCACAAGAGTGCTTTCCAAGATATGGATTGGGACTTCATCTATAAATACACGACCTACCATGTCAAGGCCTATCTGCTCTGCTACGATTTCTGTAACGACATGTTGAGACATTATGATGAACTGATAAACGACCTCTACGTGATCAGTTGTATCTCAAGCCTCTCTTCCAAACAAGAAATCTATCGAGCACAATCGGCAACGGAGATCCTCACCAATGCTATTCAATCACATGCCAATGAACTTATCCGAACGATGGAACACAAAGGACAACTCCCTTACGTCCACACATCTAACAACCTCGATGAGATCCTTGCCCGTCTTCCCAAACAACCCGAACTGCCACAATCGCTCTCTTACAAACCTATCGTGTCAGTAGACGATGATATAAGAATCGATGTAACCGGTCCTGCGAAAGGAAAGAAGACCGAACCAAAGAGTGAACCAACGAATATCTTTGATAACCAATCTGCTCGTCCAAAAGGCTTTTCTGCTATAGCGGGAATGACCGAACTCAAAGATAAATTCCGCTCCGATATCATCGACGTATTACGTGAACCGGAACGAGCCAGAGCATTAAACATCACACTGCCCAATGGCGCCCTTCTATACGGTCCTCCGGGTTGTGGCAAGACGTTCTTTGCGGAGAAACTGGCTGAAGAAGCAGGGTGTCATTTCATAACAGTTAACTGCTCCGATATCGCTTCTACTTTTATCCACGGCACACAAAAACTCATCGCGGAGAAGTTTGCCGAAGCTGAGGAAAACAAACCTTCCATCATCTTCTTCGATGAGATTGACGCGATGATTCCCAAACGCAATGCACGCGGTTCTGAATACACTAAGACCGAAGTGAATGAGTTCCTCACTCAGCTCAATCATTGTGGTCGTAAAGGAATAATCGCTATAGGAGCTACGAACCGCCCGCAAGATGTGGACGAAGCAGCACTCCGCTCAGGCCGTTTGGAATTGAAATATTACCTTCCGGAACCGGATAGAGAGACACGTCTGGTGATGTTCGGCATCAATCTGCATCATACCTCGTTTAGAGGCAGTATCGATCTGGAGAAGTTAGCAGATCAGACTGAAGGCTATGTATCTGCCGATATCGAACGAATTGTCGCAGAAACCAAACGCACCGCCTTCCGCAAAAGAATGGATCATATCACGATGGACATGCTGGAAGAAACTATCCGAACAACCAAACCATCTGTACCCAAATCTACAATCAAAGAATGTGAAGCCATTCGTGATAAGTTCGAAGGCCGCAAACCCGAATACCAACGTATTGGATTCTGTTAATATATTGTCTAACCCTCAAAAATTATTGAACTATGGAAACAACTGCAAAAACCCAAGTCTACAACCTCGTTATCCTCGACAAATCCGGTTCCATGGAATCGATCCGCAAAGAAGCCATTGACGGCTACAACGAAACACTCGGCACAATACGTGCTGCCCAACTCAAACACATGGATACTCAAGATCATTTCGTCTCACTCGCGGCTTTCTGCGGTTGCGGCATCGAGATGATCTACGACAAAACACCCATCAAAGACGCCGATAAACTAACTCGGGAAAAGTACGAACCCTGTTGCAGCACTCCTCTCTTTGATGCCATCGGTTCTACCATCAAAAAACTCAAACACGATATTAAAGATATCGAAGACGCGGCTGTCCTCGTTACAGTCATCACCGACGGGTACGAAAATTCGTCCAAAGAATGGACCGGTCCGGCTATCAAGAAACTCGTTGACGAGTGCAAGCAAGACGGTTGGATGTTTGCCTTCATCGGTTCCGGAGAAGACGTCCTTAAAGTGGCCACTACTATCTCCATCACTAACACCCTCAACTGGGAGAAGACGCGCCGTGGTACTGAGGTTATGTTCTCCCTTGCCAGCGAAGCCAGCGAACGGTTCTATGACAAGATGGCCATTAACGAATGTATCAATGAAAACTATGAAGACCGCAAACGTAAGCGTCGGCAGTTTGCTGAAGAGTATTTCGATGAAGAAAAGAAACCCGATGCCCCATGCAAATAACCAATTACACATTCGCGAACATTACCGCTCGTCCGTTCTTGACACTCAATGATGCCAACAACCCATGGATCTTAACAGACTCCACCAAACACATTATTGACGTGTGCATGTACCGAGAACCGGAACTACAAGATCTCTTTCGTGCAAAAGGCATAACCTTCGATTGGTTCCCTACCGATGAACAGCCGATGGATCTGGATATGGTACTCAGAGCGGTCGCCAAACTCGCCGAGTATGATCGTGATGGCTCACATATCATCGTACATTGTTTAGGTGGTAACAACCGCTCTCGAACTGTCGTTGAAGCCTTCCACTTCGCAAAACTTGGCACGCATTTTGAAGATGAGTATAAAGGCTGCACGAACCACCTCATCTGGAACTGCGAGCAAGGCTATTTACCTCCTCTATCGGAGATGGAAAAATTATTGACTAAAATAAAAGACCATTGACTTATGAAAAAGATTTTATTTGTACTTTCTCTGCTGGTGTCATTAGGCATCTACGCACAGAACAGTAATGAAGAAGCATTGCAGGATCTTATCAATGTTCGCCAAAAGAGCATTGAGTTTTACAAGTCATATCCGCAACAATTGGCGGACGCTGCTCGCAGTTTGGAAAACCCCAACGTGGTCTATGACCCGTCCTATGTAAGAATTGCATATCCCAATGGAGATGTGGCTTCCGACCATGGTGTCTGCACTGATGTGGTTATCCGTGCTTTCCGTAAAGCTTGGGGATGGGATTTGCAGAAAACTATCTATGAGTTTCAGAAAGAGCAGTTCCCTAATCGCAAGTTAGATAGAAACATCGACCACCGTCGCGTGCGTAATCTTATGGAGTTCTTTGATGCGTACTTTGATATGACCCAACTCTACAACACCTATGAGAATGAATATCGCAAAGGGAATATAATTATTTGGGATTTAGGTGGCGGTCAACTGCATATAGGTATCTGTGTAGCCAACGATACCATTATTCATAATATCTGTTGCGGACAGGTAATTGAACCGATGTATATGCAGGACAGAGTTATACGCAATTATTCGTTCGAACCTGACTTTCATCGGACAATCATGACTGGTTATATGAGACAATGGGAAGATTTATCGAAATAATTTGCATAACGATTCAGCAGAAATGTCGGCGGCATTATTTGGGATGTGGGTCGCTACCACGTTTCACGTTGCGGTTTCTGCCATCTTGCAATGACAGTGGCATTGTTAGCGTGTAGGGTCGCAACCTTGCTCTACGTAGCGGTTGCAAGGAATCGTTTCAAAGAGACGTCTGCGGCTTTGTTGGCGCAAGGTTAACACCTACTCCATGTAGCGGTCTCTTTGGCTCCCGAAGTTCACCCTTCGGGAGTTTTTTTCTTTCCTAAAATTTTCTGCTTAAACACTTACATTCTGCAAATAAATTTGCACATGTCAATTTTTTTTTGTACCTTTGCGCCGATAACGACGCAAACAAACAGAAACATGGATCGCAGAGCATATCTTATATCGGTTTTTGACGATACGTTGGAGCGTATCAATGGTGACTTTGAATTGCACAAAGCGCAGCAGCAATCCATAGCCGCGCAGAAGCTGATTCTCGAAAAGGAATCGTTAGATATTCCGGCACCAAGGTTTGACGAGAAGGCACAAGTCCTTGTGACGAAGAACCGTTCCTTTGAAGCAGCAGCGCAATACATGGAGCAACATGTGTGCGTGCTGAATTTCGCTTCGGCAACTAATCCCGGCGGAGGTGTGACGCATGGTTCGTCCGCACAAGAGGAATGTCTGTGCCGTTGCTCCACCTTATACAACTGCCTGAACACGCGCGCCATGTGGGATGGGTTCTACACGCCGCATCGTCATTCCGGCAATCCGTTGCATAACGATGACATCATCTTCACGCCCAACGTACAAGTGCTAAAAGACGATGACTACCAGCCATTGGTGGACCCGTTTGCGGTGGATGTCATCACTTGTGCGGCACCGAACCTCCGTGAGCAACCGGCTAATCCCTATAATCCGGACGACGGCGATTCGAAGCGCATCAGCAAGGACAAGTTGTACCAACTGCACAAGCAACGTGCACGTCGTATCTTAACGGTGGCTGCGCAGAACGAAGCAGATGTGCTAATATTGGGCGCGTTTGGTTGCGGAGCCTTCCAGAACGACCCGCAAGTGGTGGCTCGTGCATACAACGATGTGCTGGCAGAGTTCAGCCATCATTTCCGAACGATTGAGTTTGCGGTCTATTGCCGCCCGCACGACGACAGCAACTACCGCGCATTTAAGGAGATTATAAGAGTATGAAAGACTATAAACTAACAGAAGACGGGCTATATGCCTACCAGTATCCGCGTGCATCGGTAACGGCAGATGCTGTGCTTTTTGCTGAGTGCGAAGGGCAGATGTACGTGCTACTTATCCAACGCGGCAACGACCCATACAAAGGCTATTGGGCATTCCCCGGTGGCTTCCTCAATATGGATGAGACGGTTGCTCGTTGTGCAGAGCGTGAATTAGAGGAAGAAACAGGTATTGTGCTGACCGGTATGCAACTCGCAGGAGTTTATTCCGACGTGGAGCGTGATCCGCGTGGACGTGTTATCACAGCAGCCTATACAGCCATGACTACCATGCCGGAGGCAACTGCCGCAGACGATGCTGCTGCGGCTAAATGGTGGCCGCTGAATGACTTACCGCCGTTAGCCTTCGACCATGAGACAATTTTACGGGACGCAAAACGAGTAATGAATATTAAAGATTAAAGATATGATAGTTACTACCACACCCACCATTGAGGGTCACACCATTAAGGAGTACAAAGGTCTTGTTTCCGGAGAGGTTATCTTCGGCATGAACTTCCTGAAGGACTTTGGCGCGTCGCTTCGTGATTTCTTCGGAGGACGTACCGACAGTTATGAAAAAGCTATGCTCGAAGGACGCGAGACCGCGCAGAAAGAGATGCGCGAGCGCGCTGAGAAACTGGGTGCCAATGCCATCGTGGGTGTTAGCTTTGGCTATGAGACGATGGGTCAAGCCAACAGTATGATTATGATCTCCATCAGCGGCACAGCCGTTGTGATTGACTAATGAAGTTAGAGGAAGCGATAACATATGCCATCATGTCGGATGGTCATGGAAAGACGACTGACCAGATAGCCGCCGCTATCAACCGCAATGGTTGGCACATCCGCAAGGACGGCAAGCCCGTCACGAGTGCACAGGTCTATGCCTGTATTTGCCGTTATCCTTCCATCTTCACTAAAGAGGCAGGCAGAATCTGCGTGATGTTATAGAATATGAATATGACTTTCGAACAGATATATAATCAGATGCAGTGGACGCGTGAGCCCGCGAGAGTAGAAGAGAAAGACGGTGTGATTGCCGTCACCACTAAACCGCATACCGATCTCTGGCAGCGGACGTACTACCACTTCAGGAATGACAATGCGCCAGTTTTGCAGATGAGGACAAGTGAGCGGTTCTTTTCGTTTGTCGTCAAGACCGACTTTTCGCAGAGCCACCATCGGTTCGACCAGTGCGGTATTGTGATGTACCTCGACAGCGAGAACTGGCTCAAAGCGTCTGTGGAGTACGAGAACGAGCAGTTCCAACATCTCGGTTCGGTCGTTACCAACGGCGGCTACTCGGATTGGGCTACTACCGCTATCCCTGCGGATGTAAAAACGATGTGGTACCGTTTCTCGCGACGGGAGGACGATTATTGCATCGAGAGTTCTACGGACGGCGTACATTTCAGCCAGATGCGCATCTGCCACATGCACTTAGGTATAGGAGAAATACGTTTCGGTATCTATGCCTGTTCGCCGGAAGAATCGTCGTTCACGGCTTTGTTCTCAGATATGCAAATCACCGCCTGCGCATGGCATGCCCATGACGGACAGCAACCGGATTAGATTTGATATAACTTTTAAAATAAAATGGATAAGTTAAAAGAACTGATATGATAGACCAGATTATTGATTTTAACAAGACATTCGTGGCGCAGAAGGGCTATGAGAAGTATGTGACCGACAAGTATCCCGACAAGAAATTAGCCGTTCTGACGTGCATGGACACGCGTCTGACGGAGTTGCTTCCGGCGGCACTTGGATTGAAGAACGGCGATGCTAAGATTATTAAGAATGCCGGCGGGCTGATCATTACGCCCTTTGATTCGGCGATGCGCAGTCTCATTGTGGCCATCTACGAATTAGGCGTGGAGGAAATCATGGTAGTAGCGCACAGCCAATGCGGAGCGTGTCACATGAGTTACAGTCATTTCCACCACGTCATGAAAGCGCGCGGCATAAAAGACGAGACACTCGATACCATCCGCGAATGCGGCATTGACCTCAACCACTGGCTCGAAGGTTTCCGCGACACAGAGACATCCGTTCGCAAGACCGTCAAGACCATTCAGACCCATCCGCTCATTCCCAAGGATATCACCGTCCGCGGTTTTATCATCGACTCCGTTACCGGCGCATTGGAGGAGATTAACTAATGGCTCAGAAGATACAGAAAACGAATGTGTGTCGGCTGCTGGATGCCGCAGGGATTGCATATGAACTGATTGAGTATGCCGTAGATGAGTCGGACTTGAGCGCAACGCATGTGGCGGAACAGTTAGGCGAAGATGTGGATGCCGTATTCAAGACCATCGTGCTGGAGGGCGACAAAACCAAGCATTTTGTATGTGTCGTGCCGGGTGCGTGTGAGGTGGACTTGAAAAAAGCGGCTCGTGCCAGCGGCAATAAGTCCTGCAAACCGATTCCGCAGAAGGAACTGCTGCCGCTCACAGGTTATATTCGTGGCGGTTGTTGCCCGATAGGAATGAAGAAACCATTCCCGTCGTACATCGACGAGACTTGTCTGCTGCATGAGAAGATATATGTCTCTGCCGGACAGCGCGGCATGCAACTCCGCCTCGCTCCGCAAGACCTAATTAAATACGTACCATTAGAAATTAGTGATTTGATATAGTATGCATCGTACCATCCGACTTGCGACATACGAAGACATCCCTGCTATCATGCCGGTAATAGATGCAGCGCGGGAGATGATGCACGCTTCGGGTAACGTGAACCAATGGATAAACGGTTATCCGTCGGAGGATGTTATCCAAGCGGACATTGCTCGTGAAGGCGGCTTTGTGGTCACAGATGACGAGCGGATAGTGGCATACTTTGCCTTTCTCCCTGCACCGGAACCGACTTATGCGCAAATTTATGAAGGTGCATGGTTGAACGACGAACCATACTATGTCATCCATCGTTTGGCAAGTTGGCCGGAAGTACATGGGATATGGGATTGCGTGCTCAAGTGGGCTTTTGAACGGACACATACGCTTCGCGTAGATACCCATCGAGACAACCGTATTATGCAGCACAACATCCTCAAGCACGGGTTTACCTATTGCGGAATCATTTATTTACTTTCAGGCGACGAACGCCTGGCATACCAAAAGACGAGAATATGAAAAAGTTATTTCCTTATATCCTTGGGGCGATATTTGTGCTGATCATCATCGGCGCATGGATGTTGATTGCGCACTTGGTCAAGAAACCGAACGATACGCAAGTACCGTTTGTGGTAGCACATAACTATTTCGTGCGGAACGATGCAATCGAACCTATTCCGGCAAAGATTGTTTCGCTGGACGAGTTTGAACAGTATTTTGGTATGGCAGCCTTCATGGGTAAGAACGGACAACCGACACCTATTGATTTTGAGAAGCAGTTTGCTATAGCTGTTGTGCTACCGGAAACTAATCATAGCACCGAACTATATGCAGCGAGCCTGACGGATGACGGAAAGAAGCTGATATTTACCTATCGCGTCGATGTCGCTCCCAAAGAAAACACTTGGACTCAAATGCCGATGTTGCTCATCTTCGTTGACCGCCAATACGAACGTAATAGTGTGGAACTACAATCTAATGTGGTGACGGACATCTCAGGCACTTGGCAGGTACGAGCTTTTGACAACATAATGCTTACAGAAGACTCCGTATCATTCCCGACGATTAGTTTGTTGGAGAACGGAGTGATAACCGCTTCGGCAGGTTGTAATGGCATGGGTGGTAATTACCAATATGCCAATGGGCGACTCATCATCAAGGACGGAATGTGCCAGACAGAGAAGTGGTGTGAGAATGAACAGATGATGCGCAACGAACGATTGCTGGCGCAGACTTTGCATGACACGTTAGCCGTAACGGCTTTATCCGCAGACTCCGTGCTTGTGCAAGGCACGCACACGATGATAATTGTTAGATAAGAAAAACTAATTGGAATCATTATAAAATATTCAGTATTATGGCACACGCATGTGAAAATTGTAAGTTTCGTGCACACTACGATGCAAAACCTAACTCTGCGTTAGGTCGTTTCTGGAGATGGCACATCAATTTCTGTCCTGGATGGAAGGCGTACTATACCTCCCGTTCGGCAGAAGAGCAAAAGCAATTACGCGAGAAATATAACTTTACCAAATATCAAGGCAGCTAAGGGAATAGACCATAATGGAAAAATTTGAAGAACAGATACATGGCGACTTACAGCAGTACTTGCTGAGCGTGAATGAGATAGACGAGCGTATGCCTGAGTGCCCCGATGTGGAGGGCAAATGGGAGGCGATAGCGAATGCGTATATCCCTGACGGAGTGCGTGAGTTTCAGAATTATCCGCTCGCGTCGCTCGGGTGGATGATGTATATCGGCATGGCATTGGCGAAGATGTGGGATGACGATTGGCAGTACTATGCTGCGAAAGACGACCTGTATGACTATCTGCGTGACAAACGCGGCTACGATGCCATGGACGAGTATATCCGCAGAGACGTACTCAAACTCAAAGGCAAGGATTTTGCGATGACCGAAGAACTCGTCAGCGAGTGTGCCTCGCGAGTGCATAACACGTTGATGCATCAGGACATCGAACCGGGTACGAAAGAGGCTTTCCTTGCCTACGTCGCTTGCTTGCATCAGTTGTTCCTCTTTGGCGCAGCTGTACAACTCAAGCGCATGGGCTACCACATGACGAGAATATAAAATATAGTGATTATACTATGACACGCAAAGAAACAATCATAGCAACGATCTTGCTAATCATTTTCGGAACGAGTATGCACTTCGTGCATCATGTACCGTTCTTCAATCATTTCCTGGGCTATATCTTTCCCGTGACGGAGAGTGTGATGGCGCACATGAAGATGGTGTTTTACCCGATGCTTTTACTGAGCATCTATCTGTGCATTTTGCACCGCGACATCCGCGAGATAGGCGCACCTATATTGGGCGCATTGGCCGTTATGCCGCTCATCGTAGCCGCATTCTTCAGTTATTGGTTCTTCGTGCGCCATGAGTTGATGCTTTTGGATATCGTTATCTATATCGCTTCGATGGTCGGCGCAGTACATCTTGCTAATCGTTGGCGGACATGTGCTGTTGTGCAACGCCTCTGGCCGTTATGGATAGTGCTCATCGTGCTGGCTATCATTGCTATCGGCGTGTTGACCTATCACGCACCTAACTGGATCATCTTCGCAGATTTAGGATAATATGAACTGAAGTATGACACCCAAACTATTCTTACAAGCAACGCGTTCGTTATAAAGTAATTCCGTTTATTTGGTAATATGAACACCTTTCAAAAGATATTAACTTTGTTCATAGGCATCGGCGCAGTAGTCGGTGCGGTAATGATGTGGGTTGACCCGACGGGAGTTGCATGGGGCGGAGAACCATTATTAGAATTGCTCCGCGCAAAGATGCCGTGGCCGGATGTGTTCTTTCGCAACTTTATTCCGTCCGGTATAGTACTATTGGCGGTAAACGGTCTTACGCAATTCGTAGCAGCTTATCTGCTTTTCAAAAACCATCCGCTGGCATATTGGGCAGTACTGGTTTGCGGTATTATCCTGATGCTTTGGATTGCGCTCGAATGTTGGATATGGGGCTTCAATCCTGTCGGTAATTTTTACTTCATCCTTGGCCTCGTCGAAACCATTTCAGCAGCAATTAGTTTGCATGGAAACAGATATTTAAAATAATGTCCGTTTTTTCACAGTGCATGTTCTCTCCGACTGCATCACCAGCTATGATCTAAGGAAGCTACCAGATATGCTCTCCTATTACGAGAGCAAAGGTTGTGAGGTCAAAACGCTTGCCGATTACAAACAATGAAACAAAGGTATGTGCTATAGAGAAGAAGCCATCGAATGTGTAAAAGATCATGTTCTCCAGATACATAAGCAAATATATGCCAAGTATGAAGGGGATTTTGACAGGATCTATACGGAAGGGTACAACAGCAAGTCCTATACGGGTAGGGTGATTGAAGCAGGAAAGGTTTATGAACTGAGTTATCTGGAATGTACGTGCCCTAAAGTTAAATGTGGGCTGAGAAACCATCCGCAACAATGTGAGTGCTCGCGACAGAGCATTCTATATATCTTGTCGCAGCTGGAACCGGATAGCCAATTCGAAGTTCGGATTGAGAATACGATTCTCAGGGGAAGCGACCGCTGTACTTTCAGAATAACAAAGCATAAAGATGTTTAAGTCATTCGAGTTATGACAATAGATAGAATAGATATTACCGCTCAACTATTTGCTTTGCAAGACAAGGCGTATGCGGATTTCCAGAGCAAGTTACTGCCGACTGTCAAACGCAAGACGGTTATTGGTGTGCGGACACCGAACTTGCGCAAAATGGCGAAGCAAATCTGCAAGACTCCTGCTGCGCAAGAGTTCTTGCACAGTTTGCCTCATCGCTATTTTGACGAGAACCAATTGCACGCGTTTATCCTGTCGGAAGAGAAAGATTTCAACATCTGTATCGCTAATCTAGAGCAGTTCCTGCCGTATGTAGATAACTGGGCGACCTGCGACCAACTATCGCCTCGTTGCTTCAAGAAACATACGATGGAGTTATTACCGTACGTTCGCAAGTGGATGAGGAGCAAACACACCTATACGAAACGCTTTGGAATATGCACGCTGATGCGTTATTTTTGGGACGAGGCTTTTCGACCGGAATACTTGGAATGGGTTGCATCTATCAAGTCTGATGAGTATTACATCCGCATGATGCAGGCATGGTTCTTTGCTACGGCGCTTGCCAAACAATGGGATGCCACGCTTCCCTATATACAGCAACAGCGTATGGAGAAAGAAACACACAACAAAACCATCCAGAAAGCCGTTGAGAGTTTCCGTATCGCGGACGAACAAAAGGCTTTGCTAAAGACCCTGCGAGTGAAATGAAAAAGATTCTATTCCTACATGGCTTTTACGCAAGCGGACAATGTGTTCCGGCAATTGCGTTACTCGAAGCATTCGCAGGGCGTGCCGATGTGCTGACACCGGACTTGCCCATGCATCCGCAGGACGCGCTATGTTTCATTCGCGAACTAATAGATAGCGAGAAGCCCGACTTGCTGATAGGGAACAGTTGTGGCGCTTTCTATGCGCAGATGAATGCTCCTGTTGTGGACATTCCTGCTTTGCTTGGTAATCCGCATTTTCGAATGTCAGAGTTCCTAAAGCAGCGCATAGGTCAGCACGAGTATAAATCGCCGCGCAAGGATGGCAAGCAATCATTCGTTATAGATGAAGCCTTGGTTGAAGAGTTTGCTGCACTGGAGGCAACTCAATTCGACAATTGCAATCCTCAGTCCCGTGACCAAGTGTGGGGATTATTCGGTGAGCAAGACACTTTAGCGCATTTCGAATCGCTCTTCTTAGAGCACTACAACCGTTCATTCCATTTCCCCGGAGGACATACTCCCACCGCCGATGAAGTCCGTACATGGTACGTACCGCTGGCAGAGAAGATGTTAATAGAACAATAACACACAAACGAGGTGTGAGGCGTTTGCTGTTTATTATCTAAATCACTTTGACGGTTCCCGTTTCCGTCGCTACCGCGCTTTTCGTGATGAAACGTGCGGTAGTTTTGTTTATGTAAGACCATAAAGGCGCGTGAGCGCAAGCAGACTTTTGAGGTGCGCGGAGCGATTGGAGACTTGCGGTTTGAGTATGCGCACGGAGACTTTTGGGGTTAACGGAATTGATGAAGACTCACATGGTCTGCGCGTAAAAGGAGACTTGTAAAGTCGCATAAAGTGAAGACCTTTGATGTGTAAAAAAAAGAGACTCTTAATGTCGTTGCTACGAGCAGACTTTTGAAAATGTTTACACGTGCAGACTTCGGCACTTTTGAAATAATGGAGACCTTTGCTTTGAGGGCGAGAGCGTCCTAATTTAGAAATTTGCGTTTGCATATTCCGCTTTGAAAGACTCGCTAAAATCAGCCGATATAGCAGGGCGGTTGGGGCTCTCCAGAGGGAAAAGACGAAAGATTTTGCTATCTTTCGTCGCTATCTGGCTTATTTACAGCATTTTACGATTTCATAGACCGGACAAATAGCGAAAACCGGAACAAAATGAGCACTAAAAAGTAGGCTCAGCCCTTGTAAATACTTGTTGTTCCTCGGTTCTTTGAAATAGCGAAAAACGAGTGTTTTTCAGAAAAATTGTAGAAATACGAAACCGTATTAAACAATTATACCACGCTTTTCTGGCGTCAGACCTATATTTTACACGAACGCTCACCGTGTTCGTTTGGTCTAATCGTCCTAAAAAGCGTGGTATAACTATGCAAATTTAGAACTCCGGAGCTATCTTATTGATACGTTCAATAAGGCTCTCATCAATGTGATTGGCGTAGCGGAAAGTCATACTAAGGTCGCTGTGGCCAACTATTTGAACGACGTCCAAATCGGTTGCACCAGCTTTCAATAGGTTGTTAATTCCGCTATCACGGAGAGAGTAGAGTTGATATTCTCTCGGCAACTTCAATGCTGCTCTCATTCGATCCCAAATGATAGTGAATGAGTGCGAAGCAGCAGGAGTCTGGCTCGGTTTCCATGTGCCGGCGCCAAAGACGAAATCATCCGGTTGGGCTCCACGAATATGGTCACGTAATAAGGCTTCCAATTTATCATCCATACGACAGTTATGGTCTTTGCCGTTTTTCTTCTGCGATCCTTTCATTTCGATACAATGTTTCTCGAAGTTCAGTTGTTCAACTTTGACGCGAGTAATCTCTACCGGACGCAGGAAGGATTTATACACCAGTTGCATGACGATGATGAATGCAGGATTCTTTTCCCTAAAGTATGCAACAATTCTGTCGCGAACTTCCTTGGGGATAATGGTACGATCTTTACCCTGCGCTTTCTTTTGTTTGAGGTGTTCAAACGGATTGACACGGGCGTAACTCTTTTCCATCGCCCAACTAAACAACGCACGCGCGAGCTTTATATTATTGTTGTACGTACGCGGACTTACGCGATCTTCCCTTATTTTCTTGCGGACAGACTTCTTGCCTTTCGAGTTGTTGCCAAGAAGCACGAACTCCATGTACTGGTTCGCCTGCGTCTGCGAGAAAACGGAAGCGGCAATAGATGGACAGTTATTATGCACCCATTGCTTGAATTGTTTACAGAAGCAACTATAGCTTCGCATAGTCGTTTCTTTCAACTCACCACATCGATCTTTTTCATACAGGTCAATTACCTGCTCCAACGGAGTGTAAAAGCGAACATTATCACCCGTATAACTCTCCTGCGTACCGATTCCGTAGGCAGGGATGTTTTGCTGAAGATTGATAAAACCGGCAGCAAGTTGATTGTTGATTTGAAGAATAATAGCGCTGGTCTGCAATTTGAACTCAGTAAGAGTCTTGCAGCGCTTACGCTCGCGGTTCATCATCAGACGAACGCGCTCTAAGTCTTGAACGATAGGGTTAAGCTTGTAGTACTCGATGTACCAACCTTTAGAATTGTGTTTGAGCTCTGCGGGAACAAATTGCCTTAGGGCTCCAAAATTTTGAACCAACATAGTAATTTTTTTTTCTTCCGCCAACCTTTTCTGATTGGCGGGAGAAAAAAAGTTAAACAATGTTATTAACGACAAATGACTTCCACATCTGTGAAAGTCATTTGGGCAGATTTTGGGTCGATTTCTACGCGTCTCACGCGTAACTTATTGATTTTCAACCCTTGTGCGCAGGATGAGACTCGAACTCACACGATCTTGCGACCACTACCCCCTCAAAGTAGCGTGTATACCAATTTCACCACCTGCGCGTGCCCAGAACAGGACTCGAACCTGCACACCTCGCGGCATGCGCACCTGAAACGCACGCGTCTACCAATTCCGCCATCTGGGCTCGCACTCGTAAAGTGCAAAAAAAAAGAGCGGAAAACGAGACTCGAACTCGCGACCCCGACCTTGGCAAGGTCGTGCTCTACCAACTGAGCTATTTCCGCATACTTTTCTGTTAATCTCTCTTAGATCACTGCTTTCTTTTCAAAAGCGGGTGCAAAGGTACAGCTTTTTTTTTATATACGCAAATTTTTGAGAAAAAAAATGTAAAAAAAATGCAATTTCACGCTTTTTTTGATTTTATGGCACACTTTTTCATGTAGTCTTAACGCATTTTACAACTCAATCACCGGTGCCTGTCGCGATCGGCATGCAACCATATCGGCCTGTCTTTAGACCGAAGTCGGACTAAAGTCGGACTAAAGTCGGACTAAAGCCGGACCATTATCGGACTTTTATCGAGTGCATGACCTCCAATCACCAATTGATATATCCGCATAGCCGCGTTTTACTCTCGCGCGTACGCGTTCCTTATATATTATATTATACTGGCTTCTGCCAAAAACGGCGTGCAACTAAAAATGGGCGTAAAATGTAGAAAAACCCCTAAAAATGCCCATTTTTATAAGTGACGCAATTACAGTGACTTATAAAAAAAAGTGCTAAAAAACACATTTTTTTGATAAGATTATTTGGTCAGTTCAAAAAAAAGCTGTACCTTTGCACTCGCTTTTGAGAAACAAACGTGTTTCGATTTTCTACCGCAAGGCGCGGACATTAAAATTCAGATTCTCCTACGAGGACCTAATTTTTTTGCGCCAAACCGAAAGAAACTATCTTTGAAAGATTGAAACAATTAGTGTAGTACAAGAACTGTAAAAAAAGTATCCGCCAAGTTTGGCGGATCAAGGTTCCCGAATAAAATTCTACACTTGATAAATTCGATTATTCTGAGCTAACTTATAAATTTCTTTTTACAACGAAGAGTTTGATCCTGGCTCAGGATGAACGCTAGCGACAGGCCTAACACATGCAAGTCGAGGGGCAGCGGGATTGAAGCTTGCTTTAATTGCCGGCGACCGGCGCACGGGTGCGTAACAGGTGTGCAATCTGTCCATAGTCGGGGAATAGCCCAGCGAAAGTTGGATTAAAGCTCCATGTGAGCGAGTGCCGCATGACACTTGCTTGAAACGTAAGGACTATGGGTGAGCACGCTTCTGATTAGGTAGTTGGTGGGGTAACGGCCCACCAAGCCGACGATCAGTAGGGGTTCTGAGAGGAAGGTCCCCCAC
>DFEG01000010.1:64089-64262 GCA_002369075.1 Bacteroidales bacterium UBA3808
CTCCTACGGGAGGCAGCAGTGAGGAATATTGGTCAATGGGCGAGAGCCTGAACCAGCCAAGTCGCGTGAAGGATGAAGGTTCTATGGATTGTAAACTTCTTTTATTCGAGGGTAAAGTGAGCGACGTGTCGCTTATTGCAAGTATCGAATGAATAAGCATCGGCTAACTCCGT
>DFEG01000027.1 GCA_002369075.1 Bacteroidales bacterium UBA3808
GGTCTCAAAGGCATGTATTCAGAGAAATCGTTGGAAGATAGTCTGGTTGCACATTTAGAGCAGTTTATCATGGAATTAGGCAACGGCTTTACGTTTGTGGAGCGCCAGAAACGAATGATCATTGACGGCGAGGACTTTTATTTGGATCTGCTGTTCTATCACCGCAAGTTGCATCGTTTGATAGCAATAGACCTCAAACTCGGTCGTTTCAAAGCGCAGTATAAGGGTCAAATGGAGTTGTATCTGCGTTGGTTGGAGCAGAATGAGATGCAACCGGGTGAAGAGTCACCGCTTGGATTACTATTGTGTACGGAAGGAAGCGAGGAACAGATAAACTTGCTTCAATTGGATAAGTCGGGCATCCGGGTAGCGCAATATCTGACCGAATTGCCATCCAAAGAGGTTCTTCTGCGCCAATTACAAAAATCCTTAGCCGCCGCCAAAGAATTATCCACCGACCGACTCACAACCGTGAGATGACCGAGATACAAATTCACGTATAACAAAGAGAAACAGCAATAATAATATGAGTAGAACATTCAACGAAGCGACGCGAGTGCAGATGCCGGCTATGGTACATCTGTGTCGGTTGGGGTATCAGTTCTATGGCAAGATGCACCTGTCCTCGGAGGGCGACAAATACGACGGACAGACCAACATCCTGCTGGATGTCTTTCGCAAGCAGTTTGGCGAACTCAACCCCGGCAAAGAAGCGGAGTTCCCCTCGGTATTAAGCAAGATACAGGAGGAACTCAACTACGACGATCTGGGCAAAGCGTTCTATCATCGTCTCGTTTCCGTGTCGCCGTATAAACTCATAGATTTCGACCATCCCAAGAAGAACTTGTACCATTTCACGGCGGAGTTCACCTGCCGCAACGGCGAGAACGAGTTCCGACCGGATATAACGCTCTTTGTCAACGGTCTTCCGCTGGTCTTTGTTGAGGTGAAGAAGCCGAATAACGCCGGTGGTATGCTTGCCGAGAGCAAGCGCATGAACCAAGACCGCTTCCCCAACAAAGCTTTCCGCCGCTTCATCAATATCACGCAGCTGATGATCTTCTCCAACAACATGGAATACGATACACGCGGCGGAATAGTGCCTATCGAGGGCGCTTTCTATTGCACGGGCGGACGCAAGAACGTTCCGTTCAACTGTTTCCGCGAGCAGAAGAAAGCCAATGAGGATATAGCGCCGTTTCTGAAATACTATCCCTATTTGCCGGACGAACATTTAGCGCCGACAGAGCACATGATCCTCTCGGCGTACAATAACGAAGTGATCGTCCACGACCCCGAATACAAAACCAACAAAGGGCTGTTTACGCCGACCAACAGCATTCTCACGTCCATGTGTGCGCCGGAGCGATTGCTGTTCATCTTGCGTTACGGCATCGCGTACGTGCAGCAGGAGAAAGAGGAAGACGGCGAACTCAAAGTGCGTGACGAGAAGCATATCATGCGCTACCAGCAGCTCTTTGCCGCGTTGGACATCCGCCATAAACTGAAAGAGGGCGTGCGTTCGGGTATCGTTTGGCATACACAGGGTAGCGGCAAAACGGCACTCAGTTATTACCTGACCAAAGTGCTGACAGATTACTATGCGTCCATCAATACCGTTCCGCGGTTCTATTTTGTGGTGGATCGTCTGGACTTGCTGACCCAAGCCACACAGGAGTTCGAGGCGCGCGGACTACGCGTCAATACCGCCAACACACGCGAAGAACTGATGGAGCAGTTCCGCCAGAACCAATCCATGCAGGGCAATACCGGCGAAGCGGAGATCACGGTGGTCAACATTCAGAAGTTCGCACAGGATACTGCCAAAGTGTCACTTCCTGCGTACGCCACCAATCTGCAACGTATCTTCATCCTCGATGAGGCGCATCGTGGCTACAAGCCCGGTGGCTGTTTCCTCGCCAATCTCTTTGATGCCGACCAGAACGCGATTAAGATTGCCCTCACGGGTACGCCTTTGCTCAAAGAGGAACGCTCGTCTTGCAGCGTCTTCGGCGATTACCTCTCTACCTATTACTACGACCGCTCCATTGCCGATGGCTACACACGCCGTATCATCCGCGAGGAGATAGAGACTTCCTATCGCGAGAAACTGAATGAGATTTACGACAAGCTGGATCAACTCGTCACGAAGAAAGATGTGCAGAAAGACCAAGTAATCGAGCACGACAGTTATGTGGATGAACTGCTGCGTTATATCATCCATGACATGAGCCGTTTCCGTTCGGGTTATCCCAATCTCAATCCCGGCGGAATGGTTATATGCGAGACTTCCGAGCAGGCCGTCAAACTGTACGAACATTTCTCCAAGATACAGGACGAGCACAACGCCAACTACGTCCTCAAATCCAATATGCGCGCTGGTCTGGTACTCTATAACAGCGGTACGAAAGAGGAGATACGAGCGGTCATAAAAGACTTCAAGAAGAACGAGACCATCGACATCCTCTTTGTCTATAACATGCTGCTCACGGGATTTGATGCCCCGCGGCTCAAACGCCTCTATTTCTGCCGCAAGATGGACGGACACAACCTGCTCCAAGCGATCACGCGTGTCAACCGTCCGTATGGCGAAATGCGTTACGGCTATGTGATTGATTTTGCCAATATCAAGAAGAACTTTGAGCAGACCAACGAGGCTTATCTGCAAGAGTTAGCCAAGCACGACGATCCGGATATGCCGGACGGACAATCGCTCGTAGAGACCTTCCGTTCGGTCATGGCGGGTAATGACGAGATTGTGGAGAACATGCGCGAGATACGCAGCAAACTCTTTGACTACTCGCTTGATAACGCCGAACTTTTTTCCTCGCAACTGGACACGTTGGAGGACAAATCCGCACTTATCGACCTCAAGAACGCACTCCTTGCGGCACGCGATATGGGCAACATGGTTCGTACCTTCGGCGACGAAGAGATGCGTACAAAGTTCGCCGAGATAGATATAGCACGCTTGCCGGAGCTGATCTCCGAAGTGCAACATCGTATCAACCTCATCAACGCCAAAGAGAGTTTCGAAGTGGCGGCTGACAAACGCATCCTCATCAACGAAGCGATGGCGTCTATCGAGTTCACCTTCTCCAAGATCGGCGAGGAAGAACTGACCATTGCCTCCAAGGAAGAGCTGCAATCGGCGTACGCGCATCTGATACACACCTTCACTTCCTTTGAGGACCAAGCCGACGAGGAGTTTATCTCCATCCGCGAAGCGTTCTTGCAGCGTTTCCGCGAATATGGCTTTGAGATTGATACCGTGGCTAAGTTCAACGAGCAGAAGAAGATGTTAGACGAGATCATGGCGCATTTGCATAAACTCCAACTCGCCAACAAAGCCTTGGCGGACCATTACAACGGCGATTACAAATACGCCCGCATTCACAAGCGAATCCGCGAGGAGAACCAAAAACGTCAGCGTAGCCATAATGCCCATATGATTGCCAAAGCGGATGATTTGATTATTGAGCAAGTGCTCAAATCAATCAAAACGGGTATCGATACCGCCGTCTATGACGACTACCATATCCTAAAGAAAGATGCGTTCTTCCGCCAGAAAGTGCAGAACATCATCGCTACGCACACCTCGGCGGTCATCAATCTCGGCGCAACACGCGAGGATTGGGAGTTCATGACTCCACGCATTTACCAACAATATGTAGAACAATACGACAGGACTTATCCTGCTGCTTAATATGGATATTAGAGAAAAGACATTCCATCTCATCGACGACCTCAAACTAACCTGCCAATCGTACGGATTGGGCAACGACGGCAACGAGTACAAGATCATCACACAGATGTTCCTGTATAAGTTCCTCAACGATAAGTTCGGCTATGCCATCAAACATACGTGTACAGACCTCAGTATGATTATCGCGCATTCCGATAATTGGGAAACGGCTTATGCAGGCTTGCAACCCGAAGAACGCGAAGAACTGCTTTATGCGCTCGACCCGAATGTGCCCAAACTGCAACCCGAGCACCTGATATCTTATCTTTGGAACAACCAGACCAAGGGTGAGTTTGATGCGCTCTTTGACAGCACGATGGAAGCGATTGCGCATGATAACATCGATATTTTCTCTACCCAGACAACCGAGCGCACACGTATTCCTATCTTCGAGCGGCTCACGGTCTTTGTGACCGATACCGCCAAACGTGCTGATTTCGCCCGTGCACTTATCGACAAACTCGTCAATTTCTCTTTCGAGGAGACTTTCGAGGAACACTACGATTTCTTTGCCGCTATCTTCGAGCATCTTATTAAGGACTACAATACCGATTCGGGCGGCAAGTACGCCGAGTACTACACGCCGCACTCGATTGCTACGATCATGGCGCGTTTGCTCGTCGGCGATCATCCCGACTTGCGAGGAATGGAAGTTTATGACCCTTCCGCCGGAACAGGTACGCTCCTCATGGCGTTGGCGCATCAGATTGGCGAAGAACGATGCACGATCTATTCGCAGGATATCTCCCAGCGGTCGAATAAGATGCTCAAACTCAATCTTATTCTCAATAACCTCGTTCACTCGCTCGATAACGCTATCCAAGGTGACACCCTGACCGCTCCCTATCATAAGAACGATGCAGGAACAGCACTCCGGCAGTTTGATTTCATCGTCTCTAACCCGCCGTTCAAGGTGGATTTCGTTGATACACACAAGACCGTAGCCGCACAGACAGCCCGTTTCTGGGCAGGTGTGCCCAACGTGCCCAAAGAGATCAATCCCAAGAAACCCAAGATGGCGATTTATACCTGCTTCTTGCAGCACGTCATCAACTCGCTCAAACCCGGTGGTAAAGCCGCTATCGTCGTTCCGACGGGATTCATTACCGCCAAATCAGGTATCGAGGGCAAGATTCTCAAACATATCGTGGAGAACCATATCGTCTATGGCTGCATCTCTATGCCCAGCAATGTGTTTGCTACTACCGGCACAAACGTATCTGTCGTTTTCCTGCAAAAACCCAAAGCAGGTGAAGACACCTCTAACCGCAAGATCACGCTTATTGATGCCTCCAAACTGGGTGAGGAATACAAAGAAGGCAATAACCAGAAACTCCGTCTCCGTGACGAAGAGATTGGCAAGATTGTAGATACATTCGCTAACCAACAAGCCGAAGACGGTTTCTCTGTGGTCGTCAGCTATGACGAACTGATGGAGAAAGGTTGCTCGCTTTCCGCAGGGCAGTATTTTGATATCAAGATTGAGTACGAAGATATTACTGCAGAAGAGTTCGCTTCGCGTATCAACGGCTACAAGCAAACCCTTGCATCCCAATTCGCCGAAAGCCGCCAATTAGAGGACGCTATTATGCAGCAGTTAAACAGCTTGCAACTACGATAGATATACGATACATATACGTTAGATACACGATAGATAAAGCCAACAATAAGCCAAGATGAAGCTAACGAACATAGCAGATTATGTAACAGAGAAAATCAGTAGTGAAGATATATCTTTGGAGAATTACATTACTACTGACAATCTTCTGCCTGATAAACAAGGCAGAACGATTGCTTCTAATTTGCCTCCACAAAAATGCACTTTGACGAAATATGCAAAGGGAGATGTGCTTATTGCAAATATTCGTCCATACTTGAAGAAAATATGGATGGCTGATGGAGAAGGAGGTGCGTCTAACGATGTATTGGTATTTCGAGCAAAAGATGGATATGATAATAGTTTCGTATATGCAGTACTGCTACAAGATTCTTTCTATAGTTGGGTAATGAAAGCTCCAAGAGGTTCCCAAATGCCACGTGGAGATAAGAACCATATCATGAACTTTAATGTTTCTGATGTCCCTGGTAAAGAAAATATCGGAAAACTTCTTTCGAACTTAGATCGTAAGATTGCGCTTAATCGTCAGATCAACACCAATTTGGAAGCGCTTGCGCGCCAGCTTTATGATTATTGGTTTGTCCAATTTGATTTCCCAGATGCCAACGGCAACCCCTATAAATCCTCCGGCGGCAAAATGGTCTATAACGAAAAACTAAAGCGCGAAATACCCGACGGATGGGAAGTAAAGAATATATTTGATGCCGTAGATGTTCTCTATGGTTTCCCATTTAATGCAGACTTATTTACTACGGGAACTACCACAATTCCAGTTATTAGGATACGGGATATACTCGAAGGTAATATATCAACATATACTACCGAGTGCGTTAATGAGAAATACCGATTACATGAAAAGGATGTAGTTATTGGAATGGATGGTAATTTTCACATGGGAATTTGGCATAATAACGATGCATATCTAAACCAACGATGTGTCAGACTGCGAGCGAATGAGAAAACAGAAATTTCTGCGATACAAATACTCTATACGACTCAACCATATATAAAGTACAGAGAGAAAACTATTATTGGTTCTACTGTTGGACATTTATCAGACAAAGATATGAAAGCTTTGTATATTTTAGTACCTGTTGGTAATAAATATTTTGCTCCTCGTAAAACAATGGATAGTATAACACAGCAGATAATTGAAAATAAGAAACAAATCACCTCTCTCACTCGCCAGCGTGACGAGTTATTGCCTTTACTCATGAACGGACAGGTAATAGTTCGAGAGTAACGAGATAAGAAGTAAAATTGAACAGCAATGTCGCGAATACTCTATAAATATCTGGATATTACTGGCGCAAAATGCATGATTGGAATGGATGGCGTTCTTAAACGTCCTAACATCCAATTTACTAATGCCTCGCAATTAAATGACCCGTTTGATTGTCACCCGAATTTAATGGATTATTCAGAGATACCTGAATACATACTAAATTTACATGGAGCACCATTGGAATGGTATACAGAAAAAGAGAAAAATGATGCTCTTAACTTGCGAAATGACACGTGGTTGAGTAGTTTTTCAAAAACGAATGATTCTCTTTTGATGTGGAGTCATTATTGTGCAAACCACAAAGGAATTTGCATCGGAATGAATTTGGTTGAATTGAGGGAAAATATGCCATCCATGGGTGTTGGAATGTATCTTCTTGAACCTTTGAGATTAGAAGTGGAGTATCAGGATATTTTGAATCGTCCGAAAGCCTATCACTCACCGATTGATCCGCATTTTTATCAATTACTTACAAAAGCGAAAGCGTGGGAATACGAACAAGAAGTAAGATTAATTATTGAGAAACCGCATCCATGGCTGGCGGCATTTACTCCGGAGCAAGCGAAAGAAGCAAAGAAAGACAAGCACAAAATATGGGATTGGAAAGAGATTCATCATTATTTGCCAATTAGAGGAGAGCGGTTTAAGGAAATATATTTTGGCATCAATACAAACCCAAATGAGAAAGAAAGGATTATTAATTATGCCCGTACAAAACTCAATCCCGACATTAAACTGTACCAAATGCAAGTAGATCCCGATGCCTTCCGCCTCAAACCAGAACCAATAATAGAAAAATAATGCCCTGTCCACATAATCACATATCATGCCCTTGTCCGAAAGACTGTCCGCGGCACGGTCTCTGTTGTGCTTGCGTAGCACATCACAAAGCACACGGAACCAAACTCCCCGCCTGCCTCCGAGGAATAGACTGGCAAAAATAAAAAAAGTTGCTTTTAAGGTGATAGATTTCTTATCCCCAAGGGAACGATCACTACGTGTGCAGGTCTTTTTTGACATCTATATGGAGGGGTATATATAAACACAAATCAATTAACACAAAAACGCAAATGAATAAAGAACCATGCGGAGAAAAAACGACCTATTCGCCGCAAAAGTGCGGAGATTAGGCACGATTTTTGTTGCAAGATATAGAAAACAAATACACTATGAATACCGTTTATCTATGGCAAAATGGCAGGTTTCCCCGTTTCGAATGGGATGCCGATGCGCTGCTATTACCTTTAGGCGAAGTACACACCTTGCAAGGGCAGTTGCTGGGACGCATGTCTGCGTTGGGCTTTGAAGGCCTTGCGCAACAGGTGGAAGCCGTCACCCAAGAGATCATCGGTTCATCCCAGATAGAAGGTGTGACGCTGAATGCCGACAGCGTACGAAGCAGTGTAGCACGGCATCTGGGATTAGAAACGGCGGGCAATGAGCGAAGTGACCATTATACCGAAGGGGTGGTGAATGCGATGATGCAGGCCACACAAGCATTTGCGGCTCCACTTACTGCTGAACGGATGTTTGGATGGCATGCCGCTTTCTTCCCGACCGGTTATAGCGACGGCTACAAGATAACGGTTGCTAACTGGCGTGTGGGAGACGAGCCGATGCAAGTGGTTAGCGGACCTATGGGCAAAGAGAAAGTGCATTTTGTAGCTCCGTCAAGCGATATGGTTCCGGCAATGATGGAACAATTCACCGCATGGTGCAACACCCCGAATGACACCGACCCGATACTACGTGCGGCTATAGCACATTTATGGTTCGTAACAATCCATCCTTTTGATGACGGCAACGGACGTATGGCACGCACCATTACCGAGATGATGCTTGCACGTGCGGACAACAGCAGCCGGCGTTTCTATAGCCTTTCGGCAGAGATAATGAAGCAGCGCAAGGAGTACTACGATGCGTTGGAACAAGCGCAGAAAGGTGCAATAGATGTCACGCCATGGTTACTATGGTTTGTAAAAACATTGCATAAAGCACTGCTCTTTTCGTTGCAAACAACCGACCGAGTACTGCAGAAAGCATCTTTCTGGAGCGAACACAAAGAGACAGAACTGAACGAACGGCAACGGAAAATCATCAATCGGCTATGGGATGGTTTCGACGGCAAACTGACTACGCAGAAATACGCCAAGATCAATCATTGCTCGCAAGACACAGCGCTGCGTGACATACAATCCTTGATAGAAAAAGGCATTCTCCGCAAGACTGATGAGGGAGGTCGTTCCACCAATTATGAACTAATAGAAAAAAGTTGCTTTTAAGGTGATAGATTTCTTATCCCCAAGGGAACGATCGCTACGTGTGCAGGTCTTTTTTATGGAGGGGTATCTAAAACCATTAGTGTCCACTTAAAATCAATTCCCTTCCGAGTAGGCGGATGCCTGTTTATTCGGAAATAAACCGAAGTCTTGGACGGAAAACGGAACGAAACCCCCAACCCGCTCTCAAAAAAGCAGTACCTTTGCACTCGAAATCGAAAAGGCCATGGTTTGGCACGATATTTGCAGTATTTTTAGTGAAGAGATACACTTGAACAGATCTCTGCAAAAATGAGTAATAACCCATAAAATTGTATCATCATGAAAAAGTTCATTATCGCAGCTTTCGCAGCTGTATGCAGCATCTTCAGCGCATGCGCAGACAATGACCGGATCATCACTTTCGACCAGCTTCCGGCAGCCGCTCAGGCTATAGTACAGCAATACAAGAACGTAGCGGACATCGCTTACGTCAAACTGGATCCCGAGTTCTTCGGCGGAGACGAATACAGTGTCCGCTTCAACGACGGGAAGGAGTTTGAGTTTGAAGAGGACGGTTCCCTCCGCAAAGTGGATTACCAGTATGAGGCGGTTCCCGAGGCACTGGTGCCGGAGGTCGTTCGCCAGCAGGTGAAAGCCTCTTTCCCGCAAGCTCTCATCGTTGAATGGGGCAAAAGCGGATGGGGATGGAAAGCGGAGTTGAACAACAAGATCGAGATCAAGTTCGACCGCAATCTGCAAATGCGCGGTTTGGATGACTAATCCGCCGGCGCTACAACAAAAATCGTCCTTCGGGGCGATTTTTCTTGCGTATGTCAAATAAAAGTTGTATCTTTGCACGCAAAAACGATATGAAACTGTTACTGACCATACTGACTGTCCTCAGTTCGTTTATGGCGAACCTGGAACAAAAGACGCTGCATTCGGCTTTCACCGTGACGGTAGCGGAAGAGGTAAACGCCCCGATGAATTTCCCGGGTGAGATCATTATGCAGGGGAACAAGTTCCGTCTGGAGATGATGGACATAGAGGCGGCGTACGACGGCAAGACGATGTATATGTACTCCGCTCAGACCGACGAGTTGACGCTCTCCAATCCGACCGAACAGGAGCTGGTGGAGGCGAACCCGTTGCTGTACGCCAAAGCCCTTGTGCCGGTTTGTAACGTGACGGAAAGAACGACCCAGGACGGACAACAGACCATCGTGACGCTGACCCCGAAAGACCAGAGTATAGGTATCAACCGCTTTGTGCTGAAACTCCGAAACAGCGACCTCATGCCCCTGTCGGTGGAAATCAAAGAAGGTAAGAAGACCTCAACGCTGAAGATGAAAGAGCCGAAGTTCGTGCCAACCAATCCGGAGGATATATTTATCTTGAAACCAAGCAAAAATACGTATGTCAACGACATGCGCTTCTAAATGACTAAATAACCAAATAAATGACCCATACGGCGAAGCAGATCGTTCGACCGGAGGGAGATTAGAAATGGTAAATGAAAAAATGGTAAATAAAGTAAAATGTTTGATAATAGGCAGCGGTCCTGCGGGATACACGGCTGCCATCTATGCCAGCCGTGCGAACCTGGCACCGGTACTCATCGAAGGTCCGCAACTCGGCGGACAGTTGACCACTACTACCGAAGTGGAGAACTTCCCCGGCTACCCGGACGGCGTGGAGCCGTTCCAGATGATGGACGACATGAAAAGGCAAGCCGAGCGCTTCGGCACGCAGTTCGTATCAGGCGTAGTGACGAAGGTAGACTTTTCTGTAAGCCCGAAAAAAGTGTGGGTGGAGGATACGGAGGAGTATGAAGCGGACGCTGTCATCATCGCTACCGGCGCGAGTGCCAAATACCTTGGTATCGAGAGCGAGCGGACATACAAAGGTCGCGGCGTGAGTGCCTGCGCCACCTGTGACGGTTTCTTCTACCGCAAGAAGACCGTAGCGGTAGTGGGCGGCGGCGACACAGCCTGCGAGGAAGCGAACTACCTCGCCGGGCTCTGCGAGAAAGTCTATATGATTGTCCGCAAACCGTATCTGCGTGCTTCGGAGATCATGCAGCAGCGCGTATTGAACAACCCGAAGATCGAGGTGCTCTTTGAGCACAACACGGTTCAGTTGACGGGTGAAGGCAAGGTGCAAGGTGCCGATTTAGTATATCGCAAAGGTGAGGCGGACGAGGCGATGAAGCATATCGCTATCGACGGTTTCTTCTTGGCTATCGGCCACCACCCGAACACGGAGCTGTTCAAGGACTACGTGAACCGCGACGCGGAGGGTTATATTATCACCGAAGGAAATAGCACGCAGTGTTATAAATGTCAAATGTCAAATGACAAATGTCAAATCCTCCCCGGTGTCTTCGCTGCAGGCGATTGTGCCGATCCGCATTACAGGCAGGCGATCGTGGCAGCCGGCAGCGGAGCCAAAGCCGCTATCGAGGCAGACAAGTATATAAAATCGATTTGAGGATTTGAAGATTTGAGGATTAAGGTATCCATAGTATTAGCAGCACTGATGGTGTGCGTGGCGGCAGTTCATGCCGCTGAGGCGGATAGTGCGCGTGTGGCGAAGAAAGAAGCGGTGAAGAGTCATCTCAAGCAGCATTTCAAGCCCTACGGCTTTATCCGCAACTACTTCACGTATGACAGCCGTGAGTGTTACGCCGGAACGGGCGACCTGTACCATTTCCAGCCGAAGGACGAAGCGTGGAACCAGACAGAGGCGGAAACGGCGGTGTCGGGCGTGCCGCGTGAGGACATGAATGCCGTCAGCAGTTTCCGTTTTCTCTCGCTGAGCACCCGTGTGGGACTGAATATCGTGGGGTACCAGTGGCGCGGAACGAAGTTCGGCGCTAAGATAGAAGCGGACTTCTACGCCGGTTTGAGTGTGAAAGGGATGGGTCAACACCCGTTGAGCGGTGCGGCGCAGTTCAGGTTGCGGCACGCGTATCTGACACTCGCGTGGGACAGTCTGAAGATGGGCAAGGACTATGCGCGTGTGGAGTTGCTGATCGGTCAGACTTGGCACCCGATGGCGGCGGACCTGAGCGATGTGATTGCGCTTAATCCGTGTGCGCCGTTCGGTCCGTTCAACCGCTCTCCGCAGGTGCGCATGGACGCTCATTTAGGACGCTATCTCACGCTGACGGCGGCTGGTCTCTGGCAGATGCAGTATTGCTCGGTCGGACCGGACGGAGCTTCGGCGGAGTATATAGCCTATAGCAAGACGCCGGAGGGATATTTAGGAGTTTCTTTCCATCACCAAGGCTGGCTCGTTCGCGCCGGTGCCGATGTGCTGAGTATCAGTCCGCGGCATTTGGGCGAGGTCAGAGGCGTGCGGGTGAAGGTGAAAGACCGTCTGACGACGGCTTCGCCGTTCCTGTATGCGCAGTATTGCAAGGGCGAGTTCTCCATCAAAGCCAAGACGATCTTCGCGGAGGCAGGCGAGCACATGAACCTCAACGGCGGTTACGGCGTGAAGAAAGTGAACGCCGACGGCAGTCGGGAGTACACGCCGACAAGGACATCCTCCTCCTGGGTGAGTATCGTCTATGGCGGCAAGGTGGGCAAGCAGGAGGACAAGCACCCGCAGAAGCTGCAGGGTATTCTGTTTGGCGGTTACATGCGCAGTTTCGGCACCAAAGAGGCGTTGATAGATGCGGACGGCAACGGGGCGATGGATTTTTATGTCCCGCGGACGAGCAACCTGCACCAGATGTGGAGAATGTCGCCGACGATACTATGGACCATCGGTAAGTTCCAGTTGGGCTGCGAGTATGAGATTACGTCCGTGCAGTACGGACGCGGCGCAGTGGGCGCGAACGGGTTAGTGAACGAAGGACTGCATTGGGTGACCAACCATCGTGTGCAGCTGATGACGAAGTATAATTTCTAACAAATCCCCATTTATAGGGATTGCGTATTCCAAATAAAAGCAGTACTTTTGCAGAAAATTTTGCAATGATGTACAAAAAGTATTACGTCATAGTATTATGTCTGTCCCTTTGTGTGGGTATGCGGGCACAGGAGAAGAGCGATTTCGAGGTAGAGGAGATCACGGTGGTGCAGCGCAAGAAAGGGAAAGTGAAGAGTCGTACGGAGGCTTTCGACACCGAGAAGATCAACGGAGAGGAGTTGTGCCGTGCGGCATGCTGCAACCTGAGCGAGGCGTTTGAGACGAATGCGTCGGTCGATGTGGCGTATTCGGATGCCGCCACGGGTGCCAAACAGATACGTCTGTTGGGTCTGAGCGGTACGTATGTGCAGCTGATCCAGGAGAACACGCCGGCGGTAAGAGGTCTGGCGCAGAACTTCGGGTTGGAGTATATACCCGGCCCGTGGATGAGTTCGATACAGGTAAGCAAAGGCACCTCGTCGGTCATCAACGGCTATGAGGCGACCTCGGGGCAGATCAACGTGGAGCTGCTCAAACCGCAGATACAGAACCCGCTCTCGCTCAACCTGATGGTGAACTCCGAGGCGATGGGGGAAATCAACCTCATGGGCGGATGGCAAGTGCCGCTGAAGAATGCCGACCCGCGTGAGTCGCTCTATACCGGTGTGCTGGCGCATTATACGGGCGGGTTCATGGGTATGGACGGTAACAAAGACTCGTTCGCCGACATGCCGAAGACGCAGAATGCGAATGTGGCGAACCGATGGTTTTATAGGAAAGGCGAATATACGTTCCAAGCTTTTGTGCGCGGTCTGTACGACAGGCGGCGAGGCGGACAGTTAGCGGACACGATTGCCAATCCGTACCATATCAATTTAGATACATGGCGCGTGGAAGGGTTCATGAAGAACGGCTATGTGTTCGACCCCGAGAGCGGTTCATCCGTGGCGGTGATCACGGCGGTCAGTTATCATAATCTGGATAACCTCTACGGCGTGAGGAACTGGAAAGCCAACCAACTCAATGCGTACCTCAATGCCATCTATCAAGGGAATTTTGAGGGCGGCGGCGAAGTGGACAACGACCACAGACTGAGTGCCGGACTGAGCGTGAATATCGATAACTACCGCGAGAGGCTGAGTATCCTGCCGCAGGCGTTGGACCGACTGGAAGTGGTGCCCGGTATCTTCGCGGAGTATAACCTCAAGTACGACGAGATGCTGTCGTTGGTAGCCGGTGTCCGGGCGGATTATTCGACGCGGTACGGGTTCTTCGTGACGCCGCGGGCGAATATACGGTACACGCCGTTCGAGTGGTGGACGCTGCGGGGCAGCGTGGGAATGGGCTACCGCAGTCCGAACGCCATTGCCGACAACGCGTTTATACTGCCATCCAGCCGTGTACTGCATCTGACGGGCAATATTCAACAGGAAAGAGCGGTGAATACGGGACTCAGTACGACGTTCTATATCCCGATGGGCAGCAAGGAGCTGCAACTCTCGGCGGAGTATTACTACACGCATTTCATCAACTCGCTGATCGTGGACATGGACCAGGACCCGCACGCGGTCTATATCTACAACCAGCGCGATGTGGAGGGCGCGAAGTCCTTTGCACACAGCGCGCAGATAGAGGCGTCGATGGAGGTGCTGCGGGGCTGGACGTGGACGGCGGCGTTCAGGTGGACGGATGTGGAGCAGACCACGAAAGGAGCGGACGGCATCTACCGCCTGCGCCCGAAAGCACTGACCAACCGGTTCAAGGGGATCATCTCCACCAGTTACCAGACGCCGCTCAAGAAATGGCAGTTCGATGTCACGGCGCAGTTCAACGGCGTGGGACGTATGCCGGACGGGTTTACGGCGTACGGAGATTTAGCCGGCGGGTATGGTACGTTCAAGCCGATGAACTGGTACCCGCAGCTGATGGCGCAGATCACCAAGTACTGGCGCACGTGCAGCCTGTACGTGGGTGCGGAGAACATGACGAACTTCCGGCAGGACCATCCGATCATAGATAGTTTCAATCCCTTCGGTCCGGATTTCGATGCATCGATGGTTTGCGGCCCGACGATGGGATGGAAGGTCTATGTCGGCTTCCGGTACGACCTGGAGAAGAAGGAAGACTGAAAGATGAAGAATGAAAAGTGAAAGATAAAGAAAAAGAGGCTCGTAAAAGCCTCTTTTTCGTGGTGCCACCGAGAATCGAACTAGGGACACAAGGATTTTCAGTCCTTTGCTCTACCAACTGAGCTATGGCACCGAGCGAGCGACCATCGAATGGTCGTGAAACTCGCTATTTACCATTTGGTCATTTACCATTTACCATTTATTTGGTCATTGGCAAAATGAGCCATTTGGTCAAAAGCGAGTGCAAAAGTACTGCTTTTTTTTGGAATACGCAAATTTTTTTGCATTTTTTTTGCAAATATGTGTATTTTTTTGTAATTTTGCGGTGTTTTTATCGCCCATATATGGTCGATACACATAAAACAACGGTATAAAGGCACACATAAGACAACGGTATAGATCGCCCATATATGGTCGATACATATAAATAACGGCATAAAGGCACACATAAGACAATGGTATAGATCGCCCATATATGGTCGATACGAATAAAAATATGGAATTAAAAGTAATCGCATACGCCCGCAACGGGCACACGGACAAGTTCGGAATCCCGAGGCAGAGCCGGGAGGAAAGCCCTATTCTGACGCGTATTGTTTTCGAGCCGGAGTACAATGTGCAGGAAGCACTGCGGGGGATAGAGGGTTTCAGCCATCTGTGGCTGCTATGGGGATTTTCGGAAGTACAAAGTGACCATGTACAATGTACCAAGGACTGGTCTCCGACGGTGCGTCCGCCGCGGTTGGGCGGGAACAAGCGGATGGGCGTTTTTGCGACAAGGAGTCCGTTCCGACCCAATCCTATCGGGCTGAGCAGCGTGAGACTGGTTGCGGTGGAAGCGGAAACCGGGCGGATGGAACTGATTGTGAGCGGGGCGGATGTGCTGGACGGCACGCCGATATACGATATCAAGCCGTACCTGAGTTTCAGCGACTCGCATCCGGAGGCGCAGAACGGTTTTGCAGAGGATACAAAGGACTATCATCTGACAGTAGATTGGTCCCGTGTGGAGAGCGAAGGAACTCCCGCGGAGGATGGTTCTGCCTTTGACGTTAGTACAACGTCGTATGAATATCGGTGTAATCACGCAGTAATCACCCAGTTATCACCCCGTAATCACCCCCTTTTGGATGCAGAAAAGAGGGATATTGAATATATTTTGTCGCAAGATCCGAGGCCGGCGTATCAGGATGACCCGGAGCGGGAGTACAAAATGGATTATGCGGGGTGGCGGGTGACATTCAGGGTCAAAACAGGAGTGGTAGCGGTGACGAATATAGAAAAAACAGAATAAGTCGAGCAAAGAAACAGAATAAGTCGGGTAAAAAACAGAATAAGTCAAGCAAAAAACAGAATAAAATCCGTAAAAAATGGTATAAGTCTTGCATAATTGAAAAAAATGTTGTATCTTTGCAGGCAAATTTAGCAGAGTTAAAGACCATGAAAAAAATCATTCTATCGATTTTAGCCATTACATTAGGCGTAAGCGCGGGTGCGCTACGTGCCGAGAATACGGAAGTGCGGCGTGCCGAGAATACGGAAGTGCGGCGTGCGGAGGGGACGGAAATGCGGCGTGCGGAGAGGACGGAAGTGCAAAGCGAAGAACCGGGGAATATCGGTGTGCCGGCGGAGTGTGAGGACGTGATGCTGCAAGCTTTCTATTGGAACAGTTACAAGACCAACGCGAAGTATGGCTGCACCAAGTGGAACTATCTGCTGAAAGACACCACGGCAATCACAGAGAACTTTGACCTGGTGTGGTTTCCGCCGAGTGCCTATGGTGACGGTGGCGACGGAAACGGCGGCGTGGGTTATACCCATAAGAACTTGAGTAACCAAACCAGTGACTGGGGGCCGAAGCTGCAGTTGCAGAACCTGATCAAGGCTCTGCACAGAGGCGGCACGAAAGTGCTGGCAGATATTGTGATCAACCACCGCGGGAACAAAAGCAGTTGGTGCGATTTCTATGGTGATAATTTCGGACAGTACGGTTCGTATCAGTTGACGCAGAAACATATCTGTCGTTTTGACGAGGGCTTTACCAAAAGCGAATCGAGTTGCTATAATGCATCCACCGGTGACCGTGGTGCGGAAGACTCGGGAACCAATTTCGATGGTGCGCGTGACTTGGATCACAAGAATGAGTACGTGCAGAGTTGGGCAAAAGCGTACGTGCAGTGGATGCTCGATGTGATGCAGTATGACGGATTCCGGTATGATATGACCTTAGGGTATGCGGGTTCGTATTTGCGGATGTACAACGAGGCGAGCCATCCCTATTTGTCCGTGTCGGAATACTGGGAGAGCATAGACAAGCAGGTCAAACACCTGAAGGAGACGAACTACAACACGATGATCTTTGATTTTCCGTTGAAGTACAAGTTGCATAACGTCATCTGCAATGCTCCTTATCAGTACGGCGGTTTGCGCAATCCGTCCGAGAGTCTGCGCGGCAAAGGGTACGGCAAGTACGCCGTGACTTTTGTCGATAACCACGACACCTTCGAGCGTTCGGAATACGGAGAGAACCAGTTTAACGGCAAGACTCAGTTGAGCGACTCGGCGACGCGTGCCCGTGTGATGCAGGCATATGCCTATATACTGATGATGCCGGGTGTGCCGTGTGTGTTCTATCCGCACTGGAAGAGTTATACGAATGAGATCAACCAGCTGATTGCCCTCCGCAAGCAGGCGGGCATCCACAGCGAGAGCGCAGTGAGCGAAGAGACCGGAACCCAGAAGAAGTACAGCGGAAAGGTACAAGGTCACCGCGGCCAGGTAGTCCTGCGCCTTGGCGTCAACCGCGACACAACCGTGCCGGAAGGATTCGAGGCAGCCGCAGAAGGTGATGGTTATACCGTGTATGTGAAGATGGGTACCCAGGGAATGGAGGAAGTCGGCGAACAGCCGTCAGCCGTCAGAGGGGAGAAATTCATTCAGAACGGCAAGCTCTATATCCGTCGCGGCGGACAAGTGTATGATGTACTGGGAAACAGAATAAACGGTAACTAACAAAACACTATAATACGATGAAAAAACTATTGGTATTCTTCATGGGTATGGCTGTCAGCGCGAGTATGACGGCGGCACCTTTTTACGTGCGTGTAAACGGCAAGACCAACTATGCAGCGACCAACACAGGTGACACGGATTATCAGGGCCGTACCCAGTATGCGGCGTTCAACGTGCCGCTGAAAGCGGGTGACAAACTGACGTGCTACGACGCCGGCGGGAATGACGGTCAAGGCGCGGAATGGCACATCGGCGTAATCGACGAGTACGGCGCATGGGAACGGTTCACCATGACCGCTACGACACTGACCTGTAACGAGGCGAGCAACTACAATATCTACATCAAACTGAAGTTTGAGGATGACATGTGGTATATAGAAGATGCGGGTGACGACTCAGCGCCCGTTGAGCCGGTCACTCCCGGAACGGGTTATACCACCTCGGCTCCTGCCCAGTGTCCGGACGTCATGCTGCAGGCATTCTATTGGGACAGTTACAAAAACAAAGGTTATGGCGACACCAAGTGGAACACGTTGCTGAACAGAACTACGGATAGCGGCGTGAAAGAAGCCGTGGAAATAGGCCAGTGGTTTGACCTGGTATGGCTTCCGCCTATGTCCAAGTCCACCGGCGGAACGGGTTATTTGCCGGTTCAATACAGCAATCTGGACAGTGACTGGGGCGTCAAAAGCAAGCTGAAAGAGCTGATCGAAACGCTGCATCAGAACGGTGCTCGCGTAGTGGCGGATATTGTTATCAACCACGTAGCCGGCGGTTCCAGCTACTGCTCTTTAGCCACCCTGAATTTCTCGCCGTACGGTACATTCTCCCCCAAACCGGCGTGGATATGCAACACCGACGAGATGAATACCGATCCCAAAGCGGGCAGTTGCAACGGTAAGGCAACCGGTGCGGCAGATGACGGCTACGGTTCGGAAGCCAACTATGGCTCGGGGCGCGACTGGGATCACCAGAACGCCGAGGTACGCACGATGCTCAAGGCTTATCTGAACTGGCTGCGCAATGTGGTGAAGATAGACGGTTTCCGCTACGACTACTGCAAGGGTTTCCACAACAGCCATATCAATGAGTACAACACGGCCGCGCAGGCTTATTTCTCGGTGATGGAGATGTGGGACGGCAATCCGGATGTACTGCAGAGCCGTCTTAACGATGCCGGTTGGAACACGCTGACCTTTGATTTCGCGACCAAGTACACGGCGTTTAACAACGGTATTGCTTCGGATAACTACGCGGCGCTGAAAGGCTGCGGTCTTTTAGGCGCAGGCAAGAGCCGTTATGCAGTGACTTTCCTGGACAGCCACGATTCGTTCCAGCGCGACGACAATGAGTTCTGCGGCTCGGGTAACTCGATGACGGTATGCCGAGACAAGATCATGCAGTGCTATGCCTTCATGTTATCGATGCCGGGCGTTCCGTGCGTGTTCTATCCGCATTGGGTGACGTTCAAAGACGATCTGAAAGCTCTTATCAACGCCCGCTACAAAGCCGGCGTACACAGCGAGAGTGCAGTGAGTGACGAAGCAGGCAACGGCTACTACAAGGCAACCATCACCGGCAAGAACGGTCAGATCCGTCTGCTCGTGGGTCCCAACTCGGGTTACAACTCCACTCCGGCAGGCTTCACCTTAGCCCGGAAGGGAACCAACTACGGTGTATATTATAAGATGAACAGCGCGCGCGGGGACAAGAACACGGAGCGCATCGACCGCACGCAGGGAATAGAGGCAGTCAGCGGTCAGCCGTCCGCCGTCAGAGGGGAAAAGTTCATCAAAGAGGGCAAGCTCTATATCCGTTGCGGCGAGCAGGTATTTGACGTAACGGGTAACCGTGTACAATAAAAAAACAACCAACAATCTAAAAGTTAAACTATCATGAAAAAGATGTTTATTTTGTTTGCTGCAGTGATGATGGCTGCAGGCATGTATGCTCAGTTTGGTATCCTGGTCAATGGCAGGACCTATTATGCAGGCGCAGAGAACCCCTCCCCGGGTGATCCGTCTTTCAAAGAATTTATGGTACTTGGCCTGTCGCTGAATTCCGGCGATTATTGCCAGTTATGTGACAAGGGTAGCAATTATGCCACATGGGCTGTAAATCTGGACGGAGCGTCTGTAACCGCGATCCAGCGTGATGGTGACAAATACTCGATAAACGAGAGCGGATGTTATGATTTTTATATCAAGATAAAGGACCAACAAGATCAGTTATATGTAGGACCAGGTAATTGCGGTAGTCCCGCCGGTGAAGACATTTCAGGCGGTCAAGGCGGCCAAGGCGGCCAGGGTGGTCAAGGCGGCTCGGATGCAGATGGCTATTGGTATTGGAAGGGCTATGTAGATGGTCAGGACATCAACAACGAGATGGAAGGCGGTATCTTCTATGACGGTATGTCGGAGATTACAGTAAATGACAAGGGGTATATCTTCGTGGTTTACCAAGTTCATGGTGTGCCGGGTGTGCAATACATGTCCGCTGCTTATTCGGAGGCTACTCATGTGACGATGTTAACCACCGGCGGAGAGAAGTTATTCATTCCGGCCGGCACGCATACCCTGTATCTGTATGACAACGGCGACGGCACAGTGGAGCTGTCCCGCGAGCAGTTGTCCGGCAAGACTCTGGTCGGCGGCAGCAGTCAGGGAATAGAGGAAGTCAGCGGTCAGCCGTCCGCCGTCAAAGGAGACAAGTTCATCAAAGAGGGCAAGCTCTATATCCGTTGCGGAGAGAAAGTATATGACGTAATGGGAAAAGAACTGTAATAAAGAGTTATAATAAACAACAAATACACAAACCAAATCGAACAATGAAAAAACTCTTTTCCGTATTCGTGGCAGTGCTGTTCAGCACGATGATTTTCGCCAACTCCTACTGGTACGCCGGCAGCACAAACAGCTGGAGTGCAACGGCCATGAGCGTCAGTGCTCAAGAGACATATGAATACATTTTAATACCGCAGCAAAATAATGTAACACTGCAGTTCAAAATAAAACTGGCAGAGGATAATTGGGACGGTTCGTTAGGACGTATGTACAACCAGCCAGGCTACGCCGACACGAATGTGAGGAACATGAACAGCAGTTCGTCTGCCTGGAACGAAAATAAAGACGGTAATGGCAATATTATCAACGACAACAGCTGCATCTGGTATGTAGATAAAGCATTCTACGTCATTGTGTTCAAGCCCGGTACCGTAGTTAATCCGACAGAGCAACCGATCATCTGTGCCTCGACTACATTACCGGCAGAAGAGGCTGTAGAGCCTGCGCGATTCTATGTAACAGGCGACAGTGCACTGGTTGTGGATGCAGGTTTGACGGTTGAGAAGAAATGGAATCCGGATGCCATCAAGTCCACCGGTGACACCTTGGTTCTGAGCGGTCTGAAAGCCTATCAGTACTATACATTGAAGGTGACGGAGAACGGCGACTGGGCTACAGCCAAGGGCTATAGCGATTTAGCCGAGAAACCGGAGGGTGTAACTGCCGACCATGATGACAACATCTGTTTCAAGTTGAGCGAGGCAGGGGATGTAAAAGTCATCTATACTTCTTCCCTGTTCAAGGTGGAAGGTTCTTTCTATGTGCCACCGGTAGAAACCAAGACAGTCAAATTAGTGCCGAGCGAAGAGTGGAAAGTAGCGGACGCTAAATTCGCTGCCTGGATATGGGGCACTAACCTGAACGGACGATGGACCACATTCTTCACACCGGTAAGCGCGGGTAACGACACCTTGAAGACGGAGATAGTGACGACCGCAGACTCGATTGATTTTGTACGTTTCAGCCCGTCCGCTACCGTTCCTACCTGGGAGCAAGCCGATAACACCGACCGATTGGTATGGGGCGAAGTGAAAGACACCATTGACTGGAAGGGTCTAACTGCAAGTATAGTAGGCTGGGACGGCTTGACATGGAAGGCAGTGGCACATCCCTGCGAGTCCTTCGGACTGGTCATCAACGGCGTTTACAGAGCTGCGACCAAGAATGTACTGCAAAGCGAGTGGTTAGAGTACGTGATCCGTAACGTGGAGCTAACGGCAGGCGACTCGGTACAAGTTCGCGACGACTGCAATGACGCCAACTGGGCAATCTCCAAATACGCCCCTACAAGTTTTGAGTTCCCTATCGCGAACAACAAATATGTGATCAGCGGAGACGGCAGTTACGATTTCTACCTCAAGTTCATCCCCAATAACGACGAGATTTATATCTCCAAAGCGGGTTTCTATACCAACTCCGTGCCGAGCCAATGCGAGGATGTGATGATTCAGGCTTTCTACAACGAGTCCTACAGCGATAATGCACCGGGTGTCAGTGCGACGGCCGATTATAAGTTAGGTCTGGGCAATACCCGCTGGACCACTCTGACGACTCAGGCAGAAGAGTTGGCGCACTCGTTTGACCTGATTTGGCTGCCGCCTTCAGCTAATGGTGACGGCATGGGTTATCACCCGAAGGACTATAGCAACCAGAACTCCAACTGGGGTACGCGTGCCGAGTTGGAGGCATTGATTAACGCCCTTCATGACGGCGGAGCCAAAGTGGTAGCTGATATTGTAATCAACCACTGCCAGAGCACGAACGGATGGCTCGGTTTCCCGATGTTTGATTTCGGTGAATTAGGCAAGTTCCAGCCGACCGGTGCGTGGGTATGCAAGAACGATGAGGTAAACCTCGATCCGAAAGCCGGGAGCGAGATGGGCAAAGCCACGGGCAATTATGATGACGGAGAGAACTGGGAAGGTGCGCGCGACTGGGCACACGACATGCCGGAGGTACAAAACATGTTCAAGGCATACCTCAAATGGATGCGCGACACGATGAAGTACGACGGATTCCGTTATGACAAGGGGGACGGATTCAACAACTGGCACCACGACAATTACAACAAAGCCGCCGGTCCGTACATCGCGTTCATGGAGTGCTACAGCGGTACAGATGAGATTCTGGGACGTATTGCCGGAGCCAACTACAACCTCATGGGCTTGGATTTCGACACCAAATGGCATGTGTTCAATTCGTTTGCCGGTTGGGATTACAGTCGTGGCCGCGGTAACGGATTGTTAGGCCGCGGCGATGGCCGTCATGCAGTGGAATTTATCGACAGCCACGACTGGTTCCTCCGCTCTGATAACGAGAATGAGTTTGGCGGACGCGGCAACTCGTTGACCGAAGACATGAAATGCCGCTTGCTGCAAGCCAATGCGTTCCTCCTGAGTATGCCGGGTGTGCCGTGTGTGTTCTACCCCCACTGGGCAAAATACAAAGAGTTCATCAAACCGATGATAGAAGCGCGCAAACTCGCCGGCGTCCACTCGGAGAGCGAAGTACGCGACGAGTACTCCACCTCAACGGGCTATCAGGCTACGGTGGTCGGCAAGGACGGCTATCTGATTCTCTGCTTAGGTGACAAGGCGCATCAGAGCGGCTTTACCGGCTATGAACTGAAAGCCAGCTACTACGAGACGAACGATGCCGGTATGGGCAAGGATGCAAGCTACCAGATTTGGGTAAACCGCACTACCCCGCTCCCGACAGCCGTGGAGGAGATAGAAGAGGGCAACGGGCAACAGGTCAAGGCGGAGAAGTTCATCCGTGACGGCAAGCTGCTCATCCGCATAGGCGGCAAAGTATATGACATGACCGGTAGACGAATGTTATGAAAAGAAATAGTATCGTACTGACCTTATTTATCTGCGCGCTATGCGTGTGCACGCAAGCGGCTCTCGCCGCTGTTAATTGGAGCACGGTGGAAGGTGTAGCCCCGGTGACGGGTGCGCGTCCTGCGGGCGTGACGAACGGTATTTACTACGGCGCGGACGGTTCCTCCGTAACCCTGTGTACGTATGCAGCGAGCAAGACCCAGCCTGCCAAGCGTGTCTTCCTTGTCGGGGACATGACCGACTGGAAACTGGATGCAGCGTACCAGATGAAGCGCGACGGCAATTATTTCTGGATCACCCTCCCCGGGCTTACTCCGGGTCAGGAGTATTGTTTCCAGTATGCGGTAGAGCGCGCGGACGGAGTCAGGAAAATCATCTGCGACCTCTATTCGGAGAAAGTGCTCCACGCCGATGATCAATACGAGCCGAAGCAGGTCAACTCCTCCCTGACCCCCTACCCGTCCATGGCGGATGGCAGTTACGTGACCGTTATCCAACCCGGCAGGACTGCCTTCCAGTGGTCGGACGCAACGCTGCACTTCTCCCGTCCGGACAAGAACAACCTCATTATCTACGAGGCGTGGGTCTATGATTACACGACCGCACGGACCTTCAAAGGCATGACCAACAAACTGGATTACATCCAGAACCTCGGCGTCAATGCCATTGAGCTGATGCCCGTTGCGGAGTTCGAGGGGAATATCAGCTGGGGCTACAACCCCACACTTTATTTCGCAGTGGACAAGACCTATGGTTCTTCCGATGACCTCAAGAGACTCATCGACGAGTGCCATAAGCGTGGCATTGCAGTGATTGTGGACTTTGTATTCAACCACGCCTATGGTCAGAACCCGATGAACAAACTCTATCCATATGGCACGGACTTGGCTTCCAACCCTTGGTTTAACGTCACCCCGCCGGAAGGCGGACAGACCTACGGTCAGGACTGGAACCATGATTTTGCGCCGGCGAAGGAGATGTTCAACCGCGTCTTCCGCTACTGGCTGGAGGAGTATAAGATCGACGGTTTCCGTCTGGATCTCAGCCACGGTCTGTGCGGTACGACCAATAACGCCAACTCGAATCTGAAGGCGTACTACAACACGGTCAAATCGGTTTCTCCGAGCGCCTATATGATCCTCGAGCACTGGGGATCCGGTCATCAGGACCTCATCAATAACGGAATGCTCTGCTGGACGGGTGCCGGACTCTGTTCCGCCTATTACCAGATTGCCATGGGCTGGCTCGAACCCGACCCGAGCGGCAATACCGATGCCCTTAATGACGCGAACAGGAATGGCTATGTCTCTTATGCAGAGAGCCATGACGAAGAGCGGATGCAGTATAAGGTGAAGATGTACGGTGCCGGTGACCTCAAGACCAACACAGATGCCCGTGTAGCACGTGTTCCTGCCTGTGTGGCGTTCAACGTACTCCTCAAGGGTCCGCATATGCTCTGGCAGTTTGAGGAGGTGGGCTACGATATCTCCATCGACCAGAACGGACGTACGGGCACCAAACCCAACCCGTCTAGAAGAGGCTATTTCTCGGATGCAGCCCGTGTGGATGCTTTCACCAAGTGCGCACAGGTCATCACTCTCCGTACCCAACTCATGCCGGACGCTTTCACCGGCACGCCGACGGTCAATATCGGCTCGCGCGTAGCCTTGCGTACAGTGAAGTGGGGATCCAATGTTTTTGCTGCGGCGAACTTCTCCGCTACCGATAACCAGACGCTCACCCTACCTTCTGGTACATGGTATGACTACCTCTCCGGCGGTGGACGCGCAGCGGCTTCTTATACCCTCGCTCCGGGTGAACTGAAGGTCTTTACCGGTACGCCTGTCGTTGCGCCTACCTTTTCAAACATCCAGAAGAGGGACGCACAGGGCATCGGGGATATACGGATAGAGACTCCGCAAGCGCAGAAGATCCTGCGTGACGGACAGGTTCTCATCCTCCGCGGAGACAAGACGTACACGATAACAGGATCTATGGTGAAATAATCATTATTCATTATTATCGTGTACATCGCCATTTCGGGAAATATAGGTGCAGGCAAGACCACGCTGACCAAGATGTTAGCGCGGTACTACGGCTGGGAGCCACGCTTTGAGTCCGTCAATTTCAATCCCTACCTTGAGGACTATTACGGCGACATCAAGCGCTGGGCATTCTGTCTGGAGACCTATTTCCTCAAGGAGCGGTTCAAGGACATGAAGGCGGTGCAACTCTCCTCGCACACGATCGTACAGGACCGCTCGATTTTCGAGGGCGTCTATGTATTCGTCCGCAATAACTACGAACGCGGCGACCTCTCCCAACGGGATTTTGAGACCTTTATGGAGCTCTTCGACCTCATGAAATCGCAGATGAAGATGCCGGACCTCATGATCTATCTCCGTAAGTCCGTGCCTGCCCTGATTGCACAGATACAGAAACGCGGACGGGACTACGAGCAGACCATGCAGATCGACTATCTCAGGGATCTAAACGACAAATACGAGGATTTCATCTTCCGTAAATACGACGGACGCGTGCTCGTCATTGAGTCCGACGGCATGGATTTTGAGAACAACCCAGAGGATTTCCGCACCGTCATCAACAAGGTCGATGCGGAACTCTTCGGATTGTTCAGCGAACAGAACTGGAGTAAAGAACTAAATTGTAAATGATTAAATTGTAAATGGCTTTATGCATATAGCTGTTGCAGGTAACATCGGGTGCGGAAAGACCACCCTGACCAACATGCTCGCCAGACATTATGGATGGGAGCCCCGTTTTGAGAGTGTGGAGTACAATCCGTACTTGAGTGATTTCTACGCCGATATGTCCCGTTGGTCGTTTAACCTACAGGTCTATTTCCTCAACAAGCGTTTCAAGGACGTGATTGAGATCGGCAAGGAGGATAAATACATCATTCAGGACCGCACAATCTATGAGGACGCACGTATCTTCGCGCCGAACCTCCATCAACAGGGTTTCATGTCCGACCGCGATTTTGAGAACTACCAAGACCTCTTCGACCTGATGATGTCACTCGTCAAGATGCCGGACCTGCTCATCTATGTCCGCGCCTCGCTCCCCACCCTCGTGGCGCAGATACAAAAACGCGGAAGGGGTTATGAGCAGTCCATCAAACTGGACTACCTGCAGGGACTCAACGACCTCTACGAGGCGTGGATCAAAGACTACAAAGGCAAGCTCCTCATCATCGAGGGCGACAAGATCAAGTTCGGCGAGAACCCCGAGGACTTCCGCTGGGTAACCGACCGCATTGACGCCGACCTCTTCGGTCTGTTCCCGTTTGAGACGGAGGCTAAAACAGGAAAAGAGATCTGATCAGCCTGCATTTTATGGATACATGCCTGTCCGCCTGCAGAAAGCCCTGTTAGGCTTCGTCCTTATGATGGTCCTTGATGTGGTGTTGGGGTAACTGACAACTAATAACTGATTGACCATCATCCGATGAAAAAACTCTGTCGTTATATATCGAAATACATGGCGGTACTGGTTTTAGTATGCGCCGTGCTTTCGCTGCTGTTTCCGGCTGTGTTGCAACCCATACCCACTAAAACCATCAACTACCTGTTGGGCGTGGTGATGTTCGGTATGGGACTGGCACTCAACCTCCACGATTTCAAAATCGTCTTCAGCCGTCCGAAAGATATCATCATCGGCTGTATGGCGCAGTTCACCGTCATGCCGCTGTTGGCGTGGGGGCTGGCTAAAGTTTTTCAGTTGGACGAAGCGTTGGCGCTTGGCGTGATATTGGTAGGCTGCTGTCCCGGCGGCACGGCATCGAATGTCATCACCTATCTGGCGAAAGGCGACCTTGCCTTGTCGGTCGGGATGACCGGTGTCTCCACCGTGCTTGCCCCGCTGCTTACCCCTTTGCTGACATGGGTACTGGCGGGAGAGAGCATCCATGTGGATGTGGCTGGCATGCTGCTGAGTATCCTATGGGTGGTCATTCTGCCTATCGTATTAGGTCTGGTTATCAAAAGCCTGTGGCCCAAGTTCACGGAGAAAGCGATGGACTATCTTCCGGCTTTCTCATCGGTCGCTATCGCCTTTACGGTCTCTATCGTCATCTCCGCCAATGCCTCCAAACTGCTGGCAAGTGGCGTATTGGTAATCTTTGTAGTGATGTGCCACAACCTCTTCGGGTTGGGGCTCGGCTATCTGATAGGACGGCTGTCAGGGATGCCCGAACCCAAGAAACGGGCCGTCTCCATCGAAGTAGGCATGCAGAACTCCGGCCTTGCCTCTTCCTTGGCAACGCTCCATTTTGCCGCATACCCGATGGCGACCATCCCGGGTGCCATCTTCAGCGTGTGGCATAATATCAGCGGCGCGATAGTTGCTTGGCTATATACAAAGAAAGACAATTTAGATTCAACCTTACATAAAAAATCAGTAACAACCGAATGATATTGTTTCTGAGTATGCCGCTTGTGCTGGGTTCGCCGTGGGCGTTTGCTGTCATGCTGCTATACGTGCCGGTTATTGCACTTCGTATCCGCAACGAGGAGCAGGTGCTCGAACGCGACCTGAAGGGCTACAAAGAATACAAGCAGCAGGTCCGTTATAAAGTTATTCCGTATATTTGGTGATATGAACTTCCAACTCTTCGGCAATAAAGAAGCACAGACACTACTGCTCATTCCCGGGTTGGGCGTGTCGTACGAGATTTTCCTTCCGCTCATTCGTCTGACGGAAGACAAGTACCGTATTATCGCTGTCGAAGTGGACGGTTTCATGCTCGGCAAGCACACGCGTTTCACATCCGTGGACGACCAGGCGGCACAAGTTATCGCCTATATAAAAGACCGTTTCAACGGACATCTGGACTGCGCGTACGGGCTTTCGCTGGGCGGTAAAATCCTCTCGCGTGTCTTGGAGCGCAACGAACTGACCATCGACCATGCCATCCTCGATGCCGCGCCGCTGCTGCCCTTGCCGCGGTGGCTCGTTAATCCGTTGCGGTACTATCAGGCGGCGAATGTGTGGACGTGCTACCACTGGACGGGCTTCTGGAAAGCGGTCTTCCGTTCGCACTATTTCGATGTGCTGCTGGACGAATGCAAGAAGGTCTGGCCCTTCGGCGGAACGCAAGCAGTCGTGGACGGCTATAAATCGGTTTACACCAACCGCCTCAACGCCATTCATGGCGCCGACATACATTTCTGGTACGGCACCAAAGAAGCCTTCGTTGCCAAACCGCAAGTGCGACACCTGCTTTCCCTCTGCCCGCAGGCACACATCGAGGTCTTCCCGGGCATGAACCACGGCCAGCTCCTCATCGACCATCCCGAAGAGATTGCACAACGAATAATTCACATAACTGCTTGGCACGGTATTTGTTCTCATAGCCGAGGATAAAAACTCGGCTGTATGAAACACTTCTTTTGGGCACTCAAAGTGCTGTTGGTATTGGTTGCAGCACTATCTTATTTCTGCATGATAAAAGTGCTGTATTGTGGTTGTTGGGCGTGCAATACGTGCATCGTCATCGGCGTTCTGGCAACGCTTCTCGGATTGTACGACCGTTATAAAGAATTCCGTGCCTTGTGATGCCTTCCTGCCGTACTGCCATAACCGCTTTGTTGCTGCTTCTTTTGCTGCCTTTGGTGGCGAAGAAACGGCAGCCTGTGCCCGATTCATTGCAGACGCTCACATATGAAGTGAACGGTGTGCCTATTCGGATGCAACGCGTGGAAGGCGGTTCGTTTGTGATGGGTGCTACGCCCGACCAGCACGACCCGGACACCTATACCGACAAGCCTGCGCACCTCGTTTTTCTCTCCCCTTACTATATGGCGACTACCGAAGTCACCAACCGTCTCTGGCGGGCGGTCATGTCCGAAAAGGAGATGCTGGAGCTGTCCGGCTATCCCGAACACCCGGTCTCTTTTGTCAGCTGGCATGAAGCACAGCGGTTTGTGCATCGGCTGGACAGTATCACCGGCATGCCTTTCCGTCTGCCGACCGAGGCGGAATGGGAGTTCGCAGCGCGTGGCGGAGCCAAGAGCAAGCACTATCGTTTTGCAGGCGGAGACGTCCCAGACAGCATAGGCTGGCTCTATTCGGTTGCAGGGAACTGGACGCATCCGGTGGCACGCAAGCAGCCGAACGAGTTAGGGTTGTATGACATGACCGGCAATGTGGCGGAGTGGTGTCAGGACCTCTACGGTCCTTACCAACTGACCACGGCTCCTGACCCTTGCGGAGCGGACACAGGCTCGTTCCGTATCGTGCGCGGCGGCAGTTACGATGAGGCGAAAGCCAACTGCCATCTGTCCGTGCGGCGGTGGTACGAGCCGGAGACATCCGTGGGATATATCGGTCTGCGTGTGGCGCTGAGTCTGCCGGACGACCCCGGAGCGTCCTCCCGATTAACGGGAGGAGCGGCCTCCGCCGAGAAGGGCTATCTATCTCTCACGCAAAAGGTACGTATCAAAGGCCGCAGACTGCATTTTTACCTTGTACCGGGCAGCGAACCCTATTACATCTCCGATGAGATCAGTGCGAATCAATGGAAGCGCGTCATGGCTGCGGAACCGCCGGACAGGGAACGCGGTCTGGCTGTCGGCATGAGCCGGCAGGAACGTCTGCGTTTTGCGGAGACCTGCAGCCGTCTGGCAGACAAACCGCTGGCGGTCGCTTCGATAGCGGAGGTAGATAGTGCCATAGCGAAAGGAGTGATTGACCCGCCTAAGCAACCGAAACGCAAGAAATCCGTCCGGTCCACTCAGCGCAGCCGCAGAACACGCGAGAAACTCTCTCCGTGGACAGAACTGGTTGGAGTCCGGCTATCACTACCCGATGACCCTGTTCTGCTGGAATACAAGGGCGATGCCAACGAAAAACTCCCTCTCCGGCTCATCATTAAGTTATAAAAATGGCACCTTCTCTTGCATAATTCATAAAAATGTTGTACCTTTGCAACGATTTTGGTAATATAGAATCTATGCAGCCGATTGAGTTTGCGGACATATTATCGACAGAATTGCAACTCGTCCATACGGGTTACCTGACGCATGCGCTGTGTCTGGAGGGCACGGCGACGCTGCTTTTCAACGGCGCGGCGCATCCCTTGCACACCGGCGACTGTATCATCATACAGCGCAGCGAGTCGGCGCAGATAGCCGGTGTAAGTGCGGACTTCCGGACTATCACTGTCTATGTCACGCCGGAGTTTATCCAGATGGCGATGCCGCTCAGCAACTACGGCACGCGCGGACACATGATGCTCTTCAACGACCCGGTGATGCACCTTGACGAGCGTGCCGTCGCCTTGCTACAAGCTGCTGCTAAAGTAGAAGTCCAGTAAATTCCAATTTGTCGA
>DFEG01000032.1:0-22164 GCA_002369075.1 Bacteroidales bacterium UBA3808
GTGGAGGCGATGACCGAGGCGCGCCATAAAGCCAATCGCATGCCTGACGAGCGCGCCAAAGCGATCGCTTATCACGACACTGTCCTGCCGCTCATGGCGGACATCCGCGAGCACGCCGACGCCCTGGAAATGATCGTCGATGACGAACTCTGGACATTACCAAAATATCGCGAACTCATGTTCATTCATTAATATGTGCGGAATAGTAGGATATATCGGTAAACGCAAGGCGTACCCGATTTTGATAAAAGGCCTGCACAGGTTGGAGTACCGCGGTTACGATAGTGCCGGCGTGGCGCTCATCAACGAGCAGGGACAGTTGAATATCTATAAGGCGAAGGGCAAGGTAGCTGAACTGGAGACGTTCGCAGCGGACAAGGACACGAGCGGCACCATCGGTATAGCGCACACGCGCTGGGCAACCCACGGCGAACCCAATACCGTCAATGCCCATCCGCATTACTCGGAGTCCGAGCGGCTGGCAATTATCCATAACGGTATTATCGAGAACTACGCGGTTCTCAAGGCGGGTCTGCAACAGGAGGGTTATACCTTCAAGTCCGAGACCGATACCGAGGTGCTTGTGCAGCTCATCGAATATACGCAGATGGACAAACACGTGGACCTCAAGACGGCGGTACAACTGGCGTTGCAACAGGTCGTCGGAGCTTACGCGATTGCTGTGCTGGACAAGGAGCACCCCGACACGCTCATCGCCGCCCGCAAGGGTTCGCCGCTGGTCGTAGGAATAGGGGAGGACGAGTATTTTCTCGCCTCCGACGCCACGCCGATCGTCGAATACACCGACCAGGTGATCTATATTGAGGACGAAGAGGTAGTCGTCCTGACTGTTAATTCTCAATTATCAATTTTCAATTATCAATTATCAACTATCAACGGAGTTGATAAGACCCCTCAGATCAAGCGGTTGGAGCTCTCGCTGAGCCAGTTGGAGAAAGGCGGTTACCCGCATTTCATGCTCAAGGAGATCTTCGAGCAGCCCCGCACGCTGACGGACTCCATGAGGGGGCGTGTCAACGTACGGCAGGATAATATCGCCCTCTCGGGGTTCATCGACAACAAAGAGCGTTTCCTCAATGCCAAGCGTATTATCATCACCGCCTGCGGCACCTCATGGCACGCCGGTCTGATTGCCATGTACGCGATCGAGGAGTTCGCGCAGATACCCGTGGAGGTGGAGTACTCGTCGGAGTTCCGGTACCGCAAGCCGGTGATCAACAAGGACGACGTCGTCATCGCCATCTCACAATCGGGCGAGACGGCAGATACCTTGGCGGCTATCCAGCTCGCCAAATCGAAAGGCGCGTTCATCTTCTCCATCTGTAATGTCATCGGCGCTTCTATTCCGCGCGTGAGCGACAGTGGTTGTTACACCCACGTGGGACCGGAGATCGGCGTTGCGTCCACCAAGGCTTTCACCGCTCAGGTGACCGCCCTGACGATGCTCGCGCTCTGTATCGGACGCGAGAAAGGGACGATGAGCGAAGACAAGTACCTCGCCGTCGTGCGTGAGTTGGGACGCATACCTGATAAGATCTCGCGTGTGCTGGAGCAAGACGCCCGCATCGCCGATTTCGCCAAGACTTTTACGTACGCCCAGAACTTCATTTATCTCGGTCGCGGGTATAACTACCCCGTGGCGATGGAAGGAGCGCTCAAGCTCAAGGAGATCTCCTATATTCACGCGGAGGGTTATCCGGCAGCGGAGATGAAACACGGACCTATTGCGCTGATCTCGCAGGAAATGCCGGTGGTCGTGGTGGCACCGCGTTGCGGCACGTACGAGAAAGTAGTCTCGAATATCCAGGAGATCAAAGCCCGCAAAGGCAAAGTCATTGCCGTCGTCACTGAGGGCGATGAGATCGTCCGCAAGATTGCCGATTATGTCATCGAGGTACCCGAATCCGAGGAATGCCTCACGCCGCTCCTGACGGTTATCCCGCTCCAGTTGCTGGCGTACCACATAGCCGTAGTCAAGGGCTGTGACGTCGATCAACCCCGAAACTTAGCGAAGTCAGTAACGGTGGAGTAAATGGAAAATCTTAAATCCTCAAATCTTCAAATAATATGAAAGTAGCAATATTGGGTCACGGCAATATAGGCCGTGCAGCAGAGGCTGCCGTCAAGGCGGCGCCGGATATGGAGTTAGCCGGTATTTATCACCACGACGATTGTCTGTCGTGTATCGCAGGAAACATAGATGTCATGCTCGTTTGTACGCCGACGCGTGAGGTACAGAAGTTCGCAACCGTCCTTGCTGCGAGAGGTATCTGTACGGTGGATAGTTTCGATATTCATGGTCAGATTTGGTCACTTCGCACGGCGCTGGACGCCGTTTGTCAGGCGAACCAATCGGTCTCTATCATCTCCGCCGGTTGGGATCCGGGCAGCGACTCGATGGTCCGTGCGCTGCTCATGGCGATGGCTCCGAACGGACTGACCTACACCAATTTCGGTCCCGGCAGAAGTATGGGTCACACGGTGGCAGCCAAAGCTATACCGGGCGTGAAGAACGCCCTCTCCATGACCATTCCTCTGGGAACGGGTATCCACCGCCGCATGGTGTATATCGAGTTGGAAGAAGGAGCCGATTTCAAGACCGTAGAAGCGGCTATCCTTGCCGATGATTATTTTGCGCACGACGAGACGCACGTGATTGCCGTGGAGAGTGTAGAGGCGCTCAATAACGTGGCGCACGGCGTGAACCTCGTCCGCAACGGTGTGTCCGGTGAGACGCACAACCAGCGTTTTGAGTTCAACATGACCATCAATAATCCTGCTCTCACAGGTCAGGTAATGGTGTCTTGCGCCCGTGCGGCGATGCGCATGAAGGAGCGCGGAGAGTTCGGCGCGAAGACCATGATTGAGCTCCGCCCGATTGACTTGTTGCCGGGAACAAAAGAGATCCTCATAAAGGCTCTCGTCTGATAGCTGATAGCTGAATACTGAAGGCTTCCTACCTCTCCCGGAAATAACCGGTGCGGTAAGCATGTAAGAGTTGTTCGAGCGATCGTATCTGCCCGAGCAGCTCTTTTCCTTTGTCTGTGTCCTGGATGCGGATGCGGTGACCGCTGAAATCCTGTAGTAGCGTGCGGCTGTGGATATCGCTGCCGGAGAGGATCGCCTGCTCGCGGGACTCAAAACTCTCGTGCTCCACGAGCTGGATACCATGACTGTTGTAGATGAGCGTGTAGCCGGCGATACCCGTTTTCTCCTGGTAGGGCTTGCTGAAACCTCCATCGATCACGAACCGTCTGCCGTTGGCGCGGATGGGTGTCTCGCCCTTGATCGTACGTACCGGCACGTGGCCGTTGATGATCCTTCCGGTCGTGGGATCGAGCCCGAACTCCTTTAGTATCTGTGCGCACACCTGCTCATCGTCCGAGAGGGTGAAGTACGCACCTTTGATCTCCGTCCAAGTGTCTTTGTCGGCAATGAAATACCGCTCGAAAGTGGTCATCTTGTCCTTGTTGTAGAGCGGCGAGAACTCGCCTTCCCAGAGGTAGAGCATGTAGTCCAGCGCGTCCTCTTTCTCCTTCCCTTCGCCATAGTACGCGCGGCGGATGATCTCGTCCGTGCGATCCATGAGTGCCTTGCCGCTCACTCGCTCGCCGCAGACCTCCGCCTCGGTGAACGAACCGTCGGCGTTGAGCGGAATAGCCGCGTGGTAGAGCAGGAAGCCGTTGCGCACCAGGTAGAGCGAACCGTGTTCGTACAACAGCCGCAGATGGCGTTGCATCTTCTCGCTCTTGCGGAACGACCGCCAGAGTTGGTTCATCAGATCCTCTTCATATTTCGTCAGCTCGTACGGCTTCTCGGGGTCGATGGTCGGCAGGTTGGTATCGAGCATCGGATAAGTCTTGCCCTCAATGGTGATAGTACCGTTCCGGTAGTCGATTTTGTCGAGCACGGCGCGGTGATCCATGTGCCACTCGGGGTGACGGAGGACGGTCTGTCCCTCCAGTTTGAATTGGATGATGGAGATGGCTTTGTGCATCTTCGCCATCAGTTGTGCCGAACGCGTCAGACGCGGGTTGTTCTCAAAATCCTTGGTCTGCCAGATAGTACAGGGGTCATCGCCATAAACGGTCATCGCGAAGTTGGCTAACGGCAGGAGGTTGATTCCGTAACCCTCTTCGAGGGTTTCGATATTGGCGTAACGGATAGAGACGCGCAGGACGGTGGCGAGGAGTGCCATGTTGCCCGCCATCGCACCCATCCATTCGATGTCATGGTTGCCCCACTGGATATCGTAGTCGCGCACAGTGTCCAGCACATCGAGAATCTTGCTGGCTCCCGGGCCGCGGTCGAAAATATCTCCTACGATGTGCAGTTTGTCGATCGTCAGGCTGTGGATGAGATACGAGATGGCGATGATCAGCTGGTCGGCGCAGCCGGTTTCGATGATGGCGTTGATGATGGCGTTGTAATAGGTCTGGCGGTCTTTCTGTTCCATGTTTGACTCGTGCAGCAACTCGGAGATGATATATTCGTACCCTTGCGGCAAGAGCCGGCGCACCTTGCTGCGGCTGTATTTGATGGTCACCGCCCGCGCAATCACCACCACCTGGTGTAGCCGCCGCTCGTACCAGTCCCGCAAAGTCGGCAGGTTCGAGATCTGCGCATTGAGCCGGAAGAGCGTCTTGTATTCCTCCGTCTCTCCCCCTTTAGGGGGCTGTGGGGCTTCGTAATACCTCTTGATGAGTTCGATCCGCTCGTCAGGGTAGTAGATCAGCGCGCAGAGGGCGCGTTTCTCCTCCTCCGCCAGGCTGTTTCCATAGACCTCATCGACCTTTTTGCGTACCACGCCCGAGGCGTTCTTGATCATGTGTATGAACGCCAGCGACGCGCCGTGCAGGTCGCTTACGAAATGCTCTGTTCCTTTCGGCAGGGAGAGTATCGCCCGCAGGTTGATCAGCTCTGTGATGACCGCTTGTGCGTTCGGAAACTTATCGCTCAATAACCGTAAATACCGTTCGTCTTGCATAGTATTGGAATTTGGGTACAAAGGTACTACTTTTTTGGAATTATACAAATAAATGTAAATTTTTTGTGGGCTAAGAGTCCGATATGAGTCCGATATGAGTCCGATAAAAGTCCGAAGCGGGGTGGCAGCGGGTGTGGGGAATGCGGGGCGGGATCCTTAGCGAGTGCAAAGGTACGAATTTTTTTTTGAATACGCAAGCCTTTGAGGGAAAAAGAATGCTTTTTTAAATTTATTTACAAAAATAAATTATTTTTTGAAAGATTAATTCCCAAGCTGCATAGTTTGTTTTCTCTTTGTTTCTTTCTCTTTTACAAGAAAATCCGGCGGCAAGAATACCACCGGAAGAAACTATACGTGGTAGAGCCAGGAAGGGGGCGGTGGAAAATATGGTTGAGGAAATGGCGTATTCCGGCATATTTCTGCCTAAAAATTTGCATATGTCGATTTTTTGTTGTACCTTTGCACCGTGAACGTTAAATCTAAAATCTATCGCATTATGTTACGAGAAGTAAGAACCCTTCGTTTGAACGAAGAACGCCATCCCAATGAGAATGAAGTATGGGAGGCACACAGTTATGCCAATGAGAAACACTGTATCGTGCAATTACAGTGGTTTATTCCGCATTACGGCTTGAAAACGTGGGTCATCGCGCCGGAAGACAACATTGCCGAGTTGCTCGCAAACCTCCACATTGCTACCAACTGACAGAGTACGTGTACGGAGCGTACTTAAACGTATAAAACCGACTTTCGAGTGGGTTGGTTGGGTGTGTTTTGCAAAAAAAAATACGCGTGCGCTTGCGTATGTCGAAAAAAAGTTGTAACTTTGCACGCTGTTTTTAATCGAGTGCTGTAGAGCACGAGAAAAACGGCTAAATCAGTTGTTTTTAATCGAGTGCTGGAAAGCACGAGAAAAACGGCTAAATCAATTAATTTGCAGAAAATAGATATAAACAGATATGAGTACAACAGGAAAAGTAGTAACATGGACGTCGGTGATCGCCATATTGGCGCTCGCGACGTTTATTTATTTTAAGTATTGTTTTTCGTACGCAGAGGGCGTGAACGAGGGGGACATCAATTATTTCCAGAAGGAAGGATGGGTGTTCAAGACGTACGAGGGTAAGATGATCCAGACCGGTCTGAAGAACACCAAGGTGCAAGGGGCGGTGCAATCCAACGAGTTCAAGTTCTCCGTTGCCGACGAGCGAGTCGCCCAGAAGTTGTTTGAGAGTTCCAACACCGGCGTTAAACTCCACTGGAAACGATACAAAGGAACGCTGCCTTGGCGCGGAAACAGCGAGTATATCGTGGACTCTGTCTATGTGGCAAAGTGACGATGGGCAATTCTTAGCCCACAAGGGGCACGATTATTTCGCAATTTCGCAATTATAACATTTAATCGTAAATCGTAAATCGTCAAATCGTAAATCATTATGATGACGGAAGAAAAATACAATTTTGTCAAACTTTATGAGCGGTCGTTTCGTGAGAACTGGGAGGCGCCGGCAGTAACCGACTACGGTACCGACGTGACCCTGACGTACGGCCAACTGGCTATCAACATCGAGAAACTGCATATTCTCTTCAAGGAGTGCGGGCTCAAGAAGAACGACAAGATAGCCGTCATGGGCAAGAATAACAGCAACTGGGTTGCCGTCTATCTGGCAGCCATCACGTACGGCGCGATCATCGTACCAATCCTGCAGGATTTCCGTGCGAACGACGCCATCCATATTATCAACCATTCGGAGAGCAAGCTCCTCTTTATCAGCGATATTAACTGGGAGGGAATCGAGTTGGACCAGATCCCCAAGGTCAAGGCGGCGATCAGTCTCAACGACTGGCATCCGATCTCTCTGGCGTTGGACCCCAAGAAGATCAACTACGAGGCGGTGGCAGCCAAGTACAAGGAGAAACACCCGGACGGCTACTGGGCGAAAGACGTGCATTTCGACGAGCGTCCGAACAGCGAGATCGGTTCGATCAACTACACCTCCGGCACCACGGGTTTCAGCAAGGGTGTGATCACTCCGCTGAACGCGCTGGCGGGTAATGTCCGTTACGGTCTGGAGAGCGGTATTGCGTTCAAGGGCTCGCGGTTCGTGACCTTCCTGCCGCTGGCACACGCGTATGGCTGTGCGTTCGATTTCCTGAGCTGTCTTGCTGCCGGCGGTCACACTTGGCTGGTAGGACGCACGCCGAGCCCGAAAATCCTGCTCAAAGCGTTCGAGGAGGTCAAACCGACCGTCATTCTCTCCGTACCGCTGATCTTAGAGAAGATTTACAAGAAGATGATTGTCCCGCAGATCCAGAAACCGCCCGTAAGTTGGGTGCTCAAAGTGCCGTTCCTGGACGAGGTGATCTGCGCGAAGATACGCGAACAGTTGGTACAGGCTTTCGGCGGCGAGTTCAGCCAGATGATTATCGGCGGCGCACCGCTCAACCCCGAGGTGGAGGCGTTCCTGTACCGCATTAAGTTTCCTGTTTCCGTGGGCTACGGCATGACCGAGTGCGCTCCGCTGATCTGCTACACGCCGATCAACGAGGGACCCCGCAAGTTCTCCTGCGGACGCCCGCTGAAGGGAATCATGGAGGTCAAGATCCTTGACCCCAACAGCGAGGGAATAGGCGAGGTGGTGGTACGCGGCGAGAATACCATGCTCGGCTACTACAAGAACCCGCAGGCTACCAAAGAGAGTTTCACCAAGGACGGATGGCTCCGTACGGGTGACCTCGGACAGCTGGACAAGGACGGTTTCCTGTATATCAAGGGCCGTTGCAAGACCATGCTCCTGGGACCCTCCGGACAGAATATATACCCCGAGGAGATCGAGGCGAAGATCAACAACATGCCGTATGTACTGGAGTCGCTGGTATTGCAGCAGGAAGACACCCGTCTGGTGGCGCTCATCTGCCCGGACTACAACGAGGTGGACGCGAGCGGTCTGACAGCCGAGCAGCTGGAAGAGGCGATGGAGGAAGCCCGCAAGCAGGTGAACTCCGAGCTCGCCGCTTACGAGCAGATCGCCATCGTCAAACTCTATCCGCATGAGTTTGAGAAGACCCCGAAGAAATCCATCAAACGCTTCCTATACACCAGTATGGTGTAAAGGCGAAGGGCGAAAGGTTATAGGCGAAAGATGAATCTGTGTATCGACCAGGGAAATAGCCGCACGAAAGTGGCGTTGATGACGGACGAGGGTAAAATGATCAAACATTTTATCTACAAGTCTTTCTCATCGGCGGATGTCGAGCGCCTGTTTGACCTGTACGACATCACAGACTCGATCATCTCTTCGGTTGTGAACATCGAAGCGGCGGTGGTGAATACGCTTCATCGCAGGTCGCAACATTTTGTGCTCTTTGACCACAACACGCCGGTGCCGATTGCCAATGCCTACGACACGCCGGAGACATTAGGACAAGACCGTCTGGCGGCGGCAGTAGGCGCCAAGAGCCTTTGTCCGGACGAGAACCTGCTGATCATAGACGCCGGCTCCGCCATTACCTACGATTTCGTGAGCGAGAAAGGCGAGTATATAGGCGGCAACATAGCTCCCGGGCTCAAGATGCGGTTCACCATCCTCGCCCGCATGACGAAGAAACTGCCGATCGTGGAGACGGAGGAGAACGAACTGATCCCGCTCTTCGGCAAGAACACGCGCGACGCAATAGCCGCCGGAGTAGTGCGCGGAGTGGCATACGAAGTAAAAGGATACATGCGCACGTTGCGCGAGAAGATGCCGCATTTCCGGACATTCCTTACCGGAGGTAACGCACCCTATATACTGAACAACGTACGCACCTCCAAGACCGAGGAACGGGATATCCGCTACGAGAAAAACCTCGTGCTGATCGGTTTGAACGAGATATTGAGATTTAATAAGACCGCTTCGCTCAAAGTAGAAAGACCGCTTCGCTCAAAGTAGAAAGACTAAAATGAACAGAATATATAGACAGATATTATTGCTGATAGTTATCGTAGTAACGGCTAATGGTGTCGCGCAGAACATGACCAGTTCGCCGTACTCGCGTTATGCGTACGGTGATCTGAACGAGAATGTGCCGACGGGTTACCGCGCGATGGGCGGCGTGGGTTTCGGCATGCGTAACAACCGCGCCATCAACCCCTCGCAGCCGGCGTCCTACACCTCCTGCGATACCATGACGTTCATGATGGATATCGCGGCGAGTGGTAACTGGAGCCACTATACCGACATCCGTGGAGTACGCAATAAAGCGAACGGAAACTTAGAGTACCTGACCCTCCAATTCCCGCTCTTCAAACGCTGGATAGCGATGTCGGTGGGTCTGTTGCCGTACAGCTCCGTGGGGTATGATATATCACTCAAGGGAATCGTGGACAAGTATGACTACGTCACCTCCTACACTGGAACGGGAAACATTAGCCAGGTTTATGGCGGTCTCAGTTTCAATGTGCTCAATTGGTTCGCTTTCGGTGCCAACGTCTATTACATGTGGGGCGATCTGGACCGGATGAGGGCGGTGACCTTCTCGGATGCCGGACTGAGCCCGACGATCTACGACGAGGAGCTCAGGGTGAGCAACGTGCGTCTGCGTTTCGGTGCGCAACTGTTCCACACATGGGGCGACCACACGGTGAACCTCGGCGCCATCTTCGAGAGCAAGATGAAACTCCATAGCGAGATGTGGGTCATCGAGACGCAATCCGAAGACTCCATCCCAATCTATAAAAACGGTTGGCAGACGCCAATGGTGTATGGTGTAGGATTCAGTTACAACTGGGCAAAGAGACTTACCGTTGCCTTTGATTTCGAGCGCCAGTGCATGGCGGACGCGCTATACAACGGCGCTCCGGGGTGGGTGTCTGACCTGCAGAACAAGAACCGCTACGCCATCGGTCTGGAGTACCGGCACAATCCCATGGGACGCAACTACGCCGAGAAGATGTTTTGGCGTGCGGGCGTGAACATACAGGATGAGTACCTGACCCTCATCGGCAACAAACGCATCACCGCTTCCATTGGTCTCGGGTTCCCGCTGCCCACCATCGGAACGGTCATCAACACTACGATTGAGTACTCGCACCGTGGCGATGATACGGCACTGGAGGACCACTCCCTGCGGCTCACCGTAGGTGTCTCCATCGCCGAGACCTGGTTCTTCAAGCGAAAACTGTAGTTTTGGCACGGTATTTGATAACTAGGATACTAGAAGACAACTAACAACATTAAACAATACAATTATGAAATTCAAATCAATGCTTTTAGTAGCGCTGGCAGCCGCCGTTCCGGCTCTGGCAAGCGCGAAGAAACCGAAAAAAGTAGGTGAGGAAACTCCGGTAAAGGCTGCACCTGAGGTAGTAGAGGAAGATCCGGTAATCACCGAGGAGTGTGTGATGAACGTGTCACTCTTCCACGAGGCAGTGAAGAACAAGATGTATGCAGACGCTTACGGTCCGTGGATCGAGGTGTACAACACCTGCCCGAACGCTAACAAATCCATCTACTCTGACGGTTCGAAGATTGTAGAGGCACTCTATCAGGCTACTTCCGATCCCGCAGAGAAAGCCCGTCTGGCGAACCTCGCCATCGAGATGCAGGATAAACGTATCCGTTTCTTCGGCAATGACCCTAAATACCCGAAAGCTTACATCTTGGGCGAGAAGGGCTTGGCTTACCTCGATTTCTTCGGTGAGGAGAAACTGGTAGAGGCTCGTGAGTGCCTCCAGCAGTCGGTAACCGGCATGGGCGCTTCCAGCAAGATTATGGTATTGGTAAAACTCGTGGATGCTTCCTACGCGCTCTACAAACAGGATCCGAACGGAAAAGCAGAGCAGTTCATCGCGGACTACGAGCTGGCAAGCACGTATCTGGGTGAGCAGGCATCGAACACCAATAACAAGAACGCCGAGATTGCCGGCAAGCAGAAAGATTATGTGGATAACATCTTCGCCGTTTCCGGTGCCGCTGACTGCTCCAAACTGGACGAGATCTACGCCGCTGCTGTAAAGGATAATCTGCAGAACCTTGACATGCTGACCAAGATTGCCAAACTGTACAAACGTGTACGTTGCACCGAGAGCGATGTTTATTTTGCAGCCTGCGAGGCAGCACACAAACTGCAGCCGACCGACGAGTCCGCAGCCGGATGTGCATCGATGGCGGCTAAGAAAGGCGACTACGAGGCAGCTGTGGCTTACTACGATCAGGCAATCAAACTGGCGATGGTTGAGGACGAACTGGAGGATGTAGCGGACTATCAGTACAACGCGGCTTTCTATTGCTACAACAACCTCAAGAAATATCCCGAGGCACGCAAATATGCGCAGGCGTCCATTGCTACCCTGCAGGGACTGGGTCTGAACAAAGGCCAGGGCCGTTGCTACATCATCATCGGCATGTGCTACGCATCAACGCAGCTGTATCCCAATGACGCCAAGGGCCGCATCCTGAACAAGACCGTTTACTGGGCTGCCGTAGATAAATTCGTGAAGGCAAAACAGATCGACCCGTCGGTTGAGGCACAGGCTTCGGAGTTCATCTCTTCATACAGCAAGTACTATCCGACCAAAGAAGAGCGGTTCGACCTGCCTAACGAGTTCTCCGGATCGTCTTATTTCGTAGGAGGCTGGATCGGTGAGTCAACGGCTATCCGTTAATAGAACAGGCATAGCGGGTGTTGTGATGACACTCGCTATGTTTTTCTTTGCGTGTAAGAAAAATGAGGTGCCGCAGGAGGTGCAGACCCTTCCGCGTGAGCAGACGCCGGCGTTGATCACTGATTCCGTCAGTACACTTATCTCCGACTCCGGCGTCACGCGGTACCGTATTGAGGCGCCGCAGTGGCTCATCTACGATAAGACGGAGCCTCCCTACCAGGAGTTTCCCGAGGGCATCTATCTGGAGCAGTTCGACATTGACCTCTCCGTGCAGGCATCGCTCAAAGCGGACTACGCCTATTACGACGAAAAGGCGCAGCAGTGGACACTCCGCGGCAATGTGCACGCGCTCAACCGAAAGGGCGAGCAGTTCGACACACCCCTGCTAAAGTGGGACCAGTCGAGCCACCGCATCTACTCCGACACCACCATTCATATCACACGCGAGAAAAGTATAATCGAGGGCGTAGGATTCGATTCCAACGAAGACATGTCCAAATACACCATTCTCCATCCGACGGGTGTTTTCCCCATTGAGGAGGAATAAAATGAGTAAATGAGAAAATGAGTAAATTATTAGAGAATAAAATAGCCTTGATCACGGGTGCAGCCCGCGGAATAGGCAAACAGATAGCACTCGCTTTTGCGAAAGAAGGTTGTAATATCGCTTTCACGGACCTCGAACTGAACGAGGCCTGTATAGAGACCAGCAATGAGCTCAAAGCGTTAGGTGTCAAGGTACAGGCGTACGCCTCTGATGCCTCGAATTTCGATGCAGCGCACGCGGTCGTCGATGACGTTGTAAAGGATTTCGGGCGTCTGGATATACTGGTCAATAACGCCGGTATCACCCGCGACACGCTGCTCATGCGCATGAGTGAGGCGCAGTGGGACCAGGTGATCCAAGTGAACCTCAAGTCCGCTTTCAACTTCACCCACGCGGTTACACCGGTTATGATGAGGCAGCGGAGCGGTTCGATTATCTCGCTCAGTTCTGTGGTAGGCATCAACGGCAACGCCGGACAAGCCAACTATGCCGCCTCCAAAGCCGGTATTATTGCGTTGACCAAGTCGGTTGCCAAGGAACTTGGCTCGCGCGGCATACGCGCCAACGCTATTGCGCCGGGGTTCATCTTGACCGACATGACCAAAGCGCTACCCGAGGAGACACTCAAGCAGTTCGTCTCGATGATTCCGATGCGCCGCGGCGGCGAGCCTGAGGAGGTTGCCAAGGTGGCGCTCTTCCTCGCTTCCGACCTGTCCTCATATGTCTCCGGACAGGTGATCCAAGTCAACGGTGCCATGGCATAAAAATAAAATCCCGAACCACTCGTTCGGGATTTTTAATATTTCGATATGCCGATATTTCGATATACCGATATACCGGTTTCGCCTTATTTCTCGAAAATCTTGAAACTCCAGGGCTTGAGGGTGAAGGTTTGCGATGCTTGCAGTTCTTTCTCCTTGCCGCAGAGGCAGGTGTATTCGCCTTCGTGACCGGTTAGGTCGAGAGTGACCGTCTGCTCCTCGCCGCTCATGTTCATGACGGCAATCACGGTGTTGGCATGGTACTTGCCCTCTTTCTCGCGTACACAGGCGAAAATCTTGTCATTATTGGCAGGGATGCGAACCATCGGTGCGCCTACCTCCGGCGAGAACAATGCTTTGTTACGTTCGCGCAGGTCGTTCAGCTGTTTGTACAGCTCCGCCTGGGCGTAGTTCTCATCGGTGTCAATGAGGTCTTTCTCGAAGAACTCCAAGCGGTGATGGTTACCGCTCAACTGACCGGTGTAGATCATCGGCATGCCCGGTACGACGTAGCAGAACGCGGCGAACAGAGGCACTGCATCGCCCATGCGCTCCTGCTCGGTGCCGTTCCAGCTGTTCTCGTCATGGTTGGTGATGAAGTTCATGCGGATCGCTTCGGGACGGATGGTAGAGTCCGCTTTAGCGAAATACGCCCAGAGGTCCTCTACGCCTTGCTTGCCCTGCGCCACTTCGTTCATGATATGGTGGAGCGTCCAGCCGTAGTACATGTCAAAAGCGCTCTCGGTCAGTTCTTGCGCTTTGTCCTCATCCTCCGCAAGGGTGAACATGTGCGGATGGGTCTGGCGGAGGTCCGCCATTGCCCAGTTCCAGAAATCGGTCGGCACTTCGCCGGCTACGTCGCAGCGGAAGCCGTCAATACCGATCGTGTCCATCCACCAGTGCATGGCTTTGAGCATCTCCTCACGCATGGCTTGGTTGTCGTAGTTCAGTTTGGAGATGTCTGTCCAGTCGTATTGAACCATCAGGTTACCCAAACTGTCGCGGTAGTGCCAACCCTCGTTCTTGGTCCACTCGCTGTCAGGCGCGGTGTGATTGGCGACCCAGTCGAGAATCACCTTGAAGCCCTGGGTGTGCGCTTCGGCAAGGAAATGCTCGAAATCCGCACGCGTACCGAACTCGGGGTTGATCGCGCAGTAGTCGATGATGGAGTAGTAACTGCCCAACGTGCCCTTGCGGGTGAGTTTGCCGATCGGCTGGCAGGGCATTACCCAGATGATGTCAATGCCGTTCCGGCGAAGGGTAGGGAGTAGCGCCTCGGCGGCGGAAAACGTACCTTCCGGAGTAGCCTGACGGGTGTTGAGCTCATAGATGGTAGCGTCGTACGCCCATTTCGGGTGACGCAGCTCTGCCTGCTGCTCCGCGCAGCTCATCAGCAACAGAGCTGCAGTGGCTAAAAAGAGTGTCTTTTTCATGATAAATTACGAATTATTAATCCTCAATGATTTGGTAAGTCAGGTCTTTGCGATTGATGATGACGGTCACTTTCTCGCCCAGATAGACACGCTGGTACACGATCTCGTCGGGACGGTCAATCAGCGGAATAAAATCGCCGTACAGCAACGGCATGGAGTTCCGGCGGAGATGGATCAGTTCCGCTACTTTCTCACGCAGGTTGCGCTCGTCCAGACTCAGCGTCTCGAACCGCATCATATGACGGTTGTCGGGGTCGTTGCCGCCTACCTCGCCGTACTCGTCGCCCTGATAGATACAGGGTACACCGGGCAGCGTCATGTTCAGCACCTCTAACAGCAACGCGCGTTTGTATGCCTTCTCCGCATCGCCGATACCAATCTCCTGCGTCCAGCCCTCTTCCTTGCCTTGGCTGTTGATGTCTATCGCGCCGCCTGCGATGGAGGCAAAACGGATCTGGTCGTGGTTGCCGGAGATATTACCCATGGTGTGGTGCGCGCCGTAGGTACGGAGCGAGGTCAGCTCGTTTTGCATGATCTGGTCCATTCCCGTCAGCCCGCAGAGTGCCTCCCGAGCCGTGAAATAGACATTGAAATCAAACTGGGCGTTGAGCATGCCGCTCTTGACATAACTGCCGATGAGCTCGGGGCTGCCGTAGGTCTCGCCGATCATCCAGACCGGTCTGCCCGGCCAGCGGGTGGCGATCTTCTGGCCCAACATCCGCCAGTAACCCTCGGGTATATGCTTGCAGGCGTCGTGGCGGTAGCCGTCCAGATCGTAGTGGGCGAGCCAGTACAAAGCGCTGTCCGTCATCGCCTCGCACACTTCCTTGCGCTCCAGATCGAGCGTGGGGATATGCCTGTCAAACCAGGTCGTCAAACGTGCCTCGTCCCACAATTCGAAGTTCCTTCTGCCGTCCGGCAAAATGGAGTCGGTGTGCCAGTCGGGGTGCGCCTGAAGCGTCGGAGAATTGATGTGCATGTGGTTGGCAACGTAGTCCAGCACTACGTTTATTCCGTGCGCGTGCGCGCTGTCTAATAAGGTGTGCAGCTCCTGCGGCGTGCCGAAACGGTCGTCTAACTTGGTCGCAAAAATAGGCCAGTAACCGTGGTAACCGCTGAACTTGGTATAGGTCTTGGTACTGTCGTATTTGTTGCCGTTCTTGAACTGATAGCACCCCCAAGCGTCCCACGGGTTCTGGGTAATCGGGCTGATCCACAGCGTGTTCACGCCCAGTCGGTCGAAATAGCCATCGCTGATCTTCGCCGTGATACCGGCCAGGTCGCCTCCCTGATAATCCACGATGTCGAGCACCTCCGGGCTGTTCATCTTCCAGTCATTGGCGGTATTGCCGTTATGGAAACGGTCGATGAGAATGGAGTAGAGCACCTGCGCCTGCTGGTCGTGGCGGTCGAGTTGGCTTGCATCCGTCACGATCTTGCCGTCCTGCAAGGGGAACAAGAGGTCATTGTAGAGGTAGGTCTCGTCCTCCGCGAAGATCCGCAGATACGTGCGGCCCGTGAGGTCCAAGCCGCCTTTGGAGATGCCGGAGATGTCCAGCGTCCACGTGCCGTCCTCTTCCGCTTGCCAGAGAGTGTGGTCAATAAGCGTGTTCTGGATATATGCCTCGAAACTCGGGTTGCTTACTGCGTCATAGAAACCCACGCGCAGCGTGTCATACGCGTAACCGAGGGAGATCAGTGCCTGACGGACCGGTTTGGCGGGAAGGACAGGGATGGCGAAACTGCCGCTCTTGTCATGGAAAGTCAGGGCATGAATAGACCTGTCGCGGTTCACTATGTCCATTTCCCTTAACACATGAGGCGTGCCGGTGAGGTTCAGACACTCGATCGCCTCGCCGGCGGTCCACTGCAGCCCTTCCCAATAACCGGTGTCGCCATATAAAACCGGAACGTAATCCGTCAGAACCACATGCATCGTGTCTGCCGTCATGCGGACAGGCATGATCGGTTGCGACGCCGCAATCTGCTGTGCAGCGTAATGAGGCTTGTTGCAGCCCGCCAATAGCAATGCTGAAAAGATAAAAAGAACCGTTTTTCTCATAGTATTCACATTTTGCGTTGCAAAATTACTGCTTTTTTTTGGAATATGCAAGTGTCTTTTCATTTTTTGTCATTTTCTTACACTTTTCACCCCCGAAAAATTTGCATTTATGAAATTTTTGTTGTATCTTTGCATCGGATTTGAGAAAAGTGCAGATTTGCCTGTCTTGGCGGATGCATCAAGTCCTTTCCCTCCCTTTCTCGTTACGGTGACGTTAGCTTAGCAACCCACTAACGACCCACTAATCACCCACTAATCACCCACTCTGAGTCTTACAAAAGAGCGGTGAGGAGTGAGGAGGACACCCCCCAGCCCCCTCTGCGTCTCTACATAGACCGCCTAATCATGCCTATTTCTGCCTAAAGTGGCATAATCTGGCATATTTCTGCAAAAAAACTTGCATATGTGCAATTTTTGTTGTAACTTTGCAGCGGATTTAGAAAAAGAGCGATGACAAAGCTAAGTGTTAATATCAACAAGGTGGCCACGCTGCGCAATGCGCGCGGCGGGAACATGCCTGACGTACAGCGTTTTGCGGTGGATTGCGAGTTGTTCGGTGCGCAAGGCATCACCGTTCATCCGCGTCCGGACGAGCGGCACATCCGCAAAGAGGACGTTTATCAGTTGAAGTCGATGGTCAAGACCGAGCTGAATGTGGAGGGTAACCCGACGGACGAGTTTCTGGCGCTGGTGACGGATATCCGTCCGACGCAGGTGACTCTGGTTCCGGACGACCCTAACCAACTGACCTCCAACCACGGTTGGGACACACGGCGACACCTCGATTTTCTGAAAGGAGTAGTGAACCAGTTGCACGCCTACCGGATCCGTGTGAGTATCTTTGTGGACCCGGATCCCGTAATGGTGGAGTATGCGCTGCGCACCGGTGCAGACCGTGTCGAACTCTATACGGGGCCGTACGCGGAGATGTATCAAGAGGACCCCAAAAAGGCGATAGAGAAATACCGTCCGGCGGCAGAGAAAGCCCATGAGTTGGGCTTGGGCATGAACGCCGGGCACGACCTGAACCTCAAGAACCTGAAGCCTTTTATCCAGGCTTTCCCATGGACGGCAGAGGTCTCCATCGGTCACGCCATCATCTGCGACGCCCTCTATCTCGGCATCCAGGAAACTATACAGGAATATTTGGAATTATTGAAATAATATGTTACTACAAATTGACACAATTGCCCTTGAAGAGGCGATGACGGAGGCTGTAGAGCCCGCACAAGAAACGTCTATTAACTTATGGGAAATGGCGCAGTACGGTGGCTGGATCATGGTGATTTTGGCTATTCTGCTCGCCGTGGCTTGCTATATATTCATTGCCCGTCTGGTGGTAATCAAACAGGCGACGCGCGAAGACAAGTCCTTCATGGACCGCATCCGCGACTATATCCACGAGGGTAAGATCGACTCCGCGCTGAACCTCTGCAAGCAGACCGACACGCCTTCGGCACACATGATCGAGAAGGGTATCACCCGTATCGGCCGTCCGATGCAAGACGTGCAGGTCGCGATTGAGAACGTAGGCAACCTGGAGGTCGGCCGTCTGGAGAAAGGGCTGGTGATCATGGCTACCATCGCTGCCGGAGCTCCGATGCTCGGATTCTTAGGTACGGTGTTGGGTATGGTGCAGACGTTCTACAACATGGCACAGACCTCCGGCGGCATGATTGAGATGAGTGCCCTCTCGACGGGTATGTACCAGGCGATGGTGACCACCATCGGCGGTCTGATTGTCGGTATTCTGGCGATGTTCGCATACAACTACCTCGTCGCCCGTATTGACCGCGTAGTACGTCTCCTTGAGAGCCGTACACTGGAGTTCATGGATCTTCTTAACGAACCTGCATAATATGGCATTGAAAAGACGCAATAGGGTGGAAGCGACGTTCGCAATGAGTTCCATGACGGACCTGGTGTTTCTTTTGCTCCTGTTCTTCGTCATGGCATCCACGATGTCGTCCCCCAATGACATAAAGATCAACCTGCCGACTTCGCGCGCACAGAAAGTGTCGAGACCGCAGGTAGCCAAGGTGTCGATTGACAATTTAGGCAATTATTACGTGGCGCTCGGCAAGCAGAAACCGGTTCAGATAGATCCTGAGAACTTAGAGAGTTACCTGAGCACCATCCAGGCCTCCGACACCACGATGTACATCGCGCTGCATGCCGACGAGGATGTGGCGTACAAAGAGGTGGTGCGCGTGCTCGACATCGCCAATGAACATAAGATGAAGTTGGTCGTAGCCACAAAACGGTAGTTTGGAGTCTTAAGAAATTATTTCTGCCACAAAACGGTGACAAAAAAACAAGAACGACATATAACAGCTGCGGTAGGAACCGTCCTTTTTCTGCTGATAGTAGTGTTGCTGCTATGGTTCATCCGTTTGGAAGCCGTGGCACCGGAGCAGGAAGAAGGGATCGAGATAGCTTTCGTAGAGGAGATACCCAACACCGGCGGCTATCGGTCCGAGACCGTTGATCCGACGGCAGTGCCGGAAGATGCACCTTCAGCACCTGCCGCTCCGTCCGTCAGTCAGCCGACGCCCGTTCCGCCGGCAGAGCATATACTCTCCGAGGAAGAGACATTAGCCATGGAGCGCGCGCGCAAGGAGAAAGAGGAACGTGAGGCGGCTGAGCGTGCCCGCAAGCAGAAAGAGGCGGAGGCAAAAGCGAAAGCCAACGCCATGGCAGGGCTCTTCGGTAATACAGGCACCAACACCGGTTCGGGCAGTACACAAGGAAGCGGCGTGAAAGGCAACCCTGTAGGACGCGGCACCTCCGGTGGCAACAGCTGGAACCTATCCGGACGAGGAATCAAAGGAACCCTTCCGCAGCCGTCCAACAACTTTAATCAGGAAGGGAAAGTGGTGGTACAGATCCGTGTGAACGCGGCGGGTAATGTGATAGACGCGCGCGAGACGACCGGAGGTACCATCTCAGACAAACAAACGATACAAGTAGCCCTGGAGGCGGCGCGGAGAGCGAAGTTCACCGAGGGCGACCATGACCAGATCGGAACAATTACCTATATATTCAAGATTAATTAAGCGTTAAGAATTATGAATTACTTGTTTCTTGACAATGGTTTCGAGGAAATCGAGGCTATCACAACGATTGACTTGCTCCGCCGTGCCAACATTGCGGTGACGACAGTCTCCATTACGGGAAACCCAATGGTACTCGGTGCGCACAACATTGCGGTCGAGGCAGACGGACTGATTGAAAGGATCGATTTCTCGGATGCAGAGATGTTAATCCTTCCCGGCGGGCAGACCAAGTTAGGTGACTGTTCGGCGCTTTGTGACCTGCTCGTTGAGCACAACAAAGCCGACAAACTGATTGCGGCTATCTGTGCTGCTCCGATGGTACTCGGCAAATTAGGTATTCTGAAAGGCAAGCAGGCAACGTGTTACCCGGGTTGTCAGGAACCGCTCGGCGAAAGCTATGTGGGCGGTCTGGTGGTTGAGTCAAAGAACATCATCACCGCCAAAGGTCCGGGGCTCAGTTCCGATTTCGCGTTCTGTATCATTGAGCGCCTCGCCGGCTCTGACGCAGCAGACGCTGTTTATGATGCGGCGCAGTACTGACAAGCCGTGCACGCGGTGATAACAAAAAGCCGGGCTCTTAACGGAGTCCGGCTATTTTGTGCAGCTGTACGCTGAGCCGCCAGAAAGGGTGGGCGAGGATGTACCGCACGGTGTCGTCCAGATTGTCGTTGCTGTCAATCTCGAAATCATCGATACCGCTCTGCAAGAGCCATTCGCCGGTGTATCGCAAGGGCTGTAACATCCAATGTTCCGCCTCCAGCTGGTTTCGCCAGACCTCGGGGTCGTAATCTCCGGTATAGACTACTTTGACTTCGTTTACCTTGTGAAGTGCCAAAAGGGTGGGTTTTTCTTCCGTCCCTTTCGAGTGGAGGCTATACGCCATCTTCGGCGAGCACGTGATCCAGTCAATCCCCTCGGGCAGGGAGTGGGTGCCGTTGGTCTCGATACAGATATAGAATCCCGCTTGGTGGAGCGCGTCAATGAGCTGATTGTCAACTTGCAGACTCGGTTCGCCGCCCGTCAGCACGCACATCTTGCGCCGTTCGTTGGGCGTGTCATACAGTTCCTGCATAGTGCGAATAATATCGTCTGCGCTCATCTCTGTATAGTCCGCAAAATCGGTGTCGCACCACGGGCACCGCAGATTGCAGCCGCTAAAGCGAACAAACACAGCGGGAATACCGCTGTGTGCCCCTTCACCTTGTAGGGTGAAGAATATTTCGTTAACCCTATATTTCATCCTTCGTACATTGTACATCGTACATCGTACTTCATTCGTCTCGCTCGTAGATGGCTACGTTGCCCTCGGACTCCTGTACGGAAACCTTGTAACAGTTCTCCACGTGGTCGCAAATCCAGCGGGCAATGTTCTCCGCCGAGGGATTGACCTCCAGAATCTCGTTAATATACTTGTGGTCAAAGGTATCTTTGACGATCCGTTTGATATGGGTGAAGTCCGTCACCATTCCATCGCAGTTCAGCTCTTTGGCTTTGCAATAGACGACGATGACCCAGTTGTGACCATGCAGGGACTCGCACTTGCTCTCGTAAGAGAGCATCAGGTTGTGCGCTGCAGAAATCTCTACTCTTTTCTCTACGTAATACATCGCGTTCGGCAATCGGTGTGCATTGGTTTATACCGCTCCGCTAAATAAACGGGCAACCGATGCCTCCGCTCTCCCCACCGGGTGCACTCCGTTAGCGCCCGTCGGGGACCCCTCTTTGCCGAAGAGGTTTTTAATTAATTTTCGTATATTGTTTTATCTTCGATACCGGCTTGTGCGAGGGCTTCCTTGCGTTCGCGGCAGGTTCCGCAGACGCCGCAGTGGTGCTCGCCGCCTTTGTAGCAACTCCAGGTCTCGGCATAGTCCAAATCCAGTTCCTTGCCCTTGGAGGCGATCTCAGCTTTGGTGAGATGCGTGTAGGGCGTGAGGAGTTGGACGCCATTCCACGTACCGTAATGAATGGCGTTGTTCATCGCCTCCACAAACTCGGGGCGGCAGTCCGGATAAATGGTGTGGTCCCCGGCGTGGTTAGCCAGCATGACGTACTGAAGTTTGTTGTTCTCCGCAATGCCGGCGGCAATAGAGAGCATAATCCCGTTACGGAAGGGTACGACGGTGGACTTCATATTCTGCTCGTTGTAGTTACCCTCGGGAATGGCGTCTGCCCCCTCCAAGAGGGAAGAACGGAAGAACTGCTTGATAAACGGCAAGCGGACCACCATGTGCGGTATTCCGAGACGCTCGCAGTGCAACTTGGCGAACTCCAACTCACGGTCGTTATGGTTACTGCCGTAATGGAATGAAACCGCCATGCCGATGCGGTACCGGTACTCGTAGAGCATCGTTGTCGAGTCCAGTCCGCCCGATAAAACGATTAAACTATCTTTCACAATGAATAATTATTAATGAATAATGAATATCTCAATTCCGGTTAGTGGCAGCGGTGAACTGCTCGCGGAGGCGTTGTGCCTTGAGCTCCTGATGATCGGCGTCCGCGTAGTTGGCGAATGGATAGATACTGATTCCTCCGCGCGGCATGAAATAGCCGGTGACCTCAAGATACTTAGGATCCATCAGTTTGACCAGATCTTTCATGATGATGTTCACGCAATCCTCATGAAAATCGCCGTGGTTGCGGAAGGAGAA
>DFEG01000032.1:22234-26066 GCA_002369075.1 Bacteroidales bacterium UBA3808
GGCTCTTGCTCTCCACCATCCGCTCGCGCGGGATATAACTGATGTACAGGTGTCCGAAATCCGGCTGCCCGGTTTTGGGGCAGAGGGTGGTGAACTCAGGACAATTGAAAGTCACCAGATATTCGTTCTCCGGATGCTTGTTCGGAAAAGTCTCCAAGACCTCCGGGGCGTAGTTGTCGCTATACTTCGTGTGCTGGTTGCCTAACAGGGTTACTCCTTCCAATTCTTTCTCACTCCGCATGATCAACGCATTATTTTAAGGGTGTTGCCACTTTCCGTTACCACAATATATACCCCGCGCGGCAGATCCATCGTATAGATGTCTTCGTTGGTAGTCGTTACCTTGCGACCATATATATCATATATATTCACCCATTGTCCGGCCTCGTATGTCTCCTCAATCCCCTGCGGGTTGACCAGTTGCACTTTGAACTCATACACAACGCGGTTGACATAGTCCGTGACAACATATTCCTTGCCCATGAAGATGCTGTACTTCAGGTTTACCTCCTCACCGGACGCCGGAATGACGTGCGAATACACGGGATCTGCCAGCGTGATCTGCGGTTGGGTAGCGCGGAGAGAGTCCAGTTCTCTGAATTTATCCACCGTCAGTTCCAGTTTGATAGTCTTGTTGCCCTCGTCGATCTTGGCGTCAATGCCCTCTACGGTGAACTTGGTAATGCGCAGTTCGGGTGCCTCGATGGCAGCTTGTGCAGGGCTCAAGAGGTAATCAATGATACCGCGGAGCAGTTTTTCGCCATCGGGGGACAGCGTCACTTGGCGTGCAATAGGCAGGCATATGTACTTGCCGCCGCCGCGTTGTGAGGCCGGGATCTCATGAATAGCGGTCTGCATGGCTCCCGCCTCATAGTAGTCCATGCCGCGAGTGGGCGCGGTAGCCAGACACGTGGTGTTGCCGGGCATGTTATTGATGGCAATAGGCATGATACCGTTCTTTGCGTAGTCGTCCAGAATACGTATCTCCTTGCCGTCCGCTTTGTTGCTGAGGTTCTTGAAGATCGGGTGGCTCGAACGCTCAATGGTAATGAAGCAGCCTTGTTTCTTCACCTTGGCAGAGTCGATGGCACCGTTGTTGGGGTCTCCCCAGCCGAGCCGCAGGCTGTCCTTGGCGTAGGTAAAGCCCTTCATGTTCAGGATCGGCAGCGAGGAACCGTCACGGATGAGTGCGATGACCTCCGGATTGTTGGCATCGGCATCTTCAGAGATGAAGATCCATTTGTACTTGCTGTACTGGTCGGCACTGCGCAGACCGTCTTTCGCCTTGCGCTCTACCATGGTGTAGTTATGGGACTTGAGGTAGTTGTAGATGCCATCTTTGCTGTACGCGTAATTGTTCTTGTACAGATACAATACGGCGTTGTCGCCATATACGGCATCTTTCACCTCGATCTGTCCATAGAAAACGGTATCGAGACCCTCTATTGAAACAGAGAACGGGAAGATGCCTACCTGCGCCGGTGTACCGCTGATGGAGTACTTGCCGTTGCTGCCGGTTCCGTTGATGCCCGCAGGCTGGCCGTTGGGCCATGAGAGTTGCACATCCGCCACGTCGTTGGCATAGTAACGGAACGTAATGGCGTCCATTTCCTCTTCTTTGTACACCAGAACCGTGTCGTCCGAAGTGGGACGGATATCATTCACTACGGTGAACTTACCGAGCAGGCGGTTGGTCACCACTCCGTTGAGAGTCGAAACGACTGCATATTGGTATGTGCCTGCAGGGCAGTTGGCAACACCCTTGACGGCGAGTGTGTCGCGCAGTTCGCCCTGTTGCTGTGCCACCGAGGTTATTGTGATACCCGTTGCGGGTGTGCCGATCCATTGCAGCTCAATGGAAGCGCCGGCAAGGTTGCCGTACTTGGACTGGTACATAATAGGTGTCGTGAGGGGCTCGGTAGCGCGGACGGTTTGCGTGGAGTCATTGCCCTTGATCCATTTGATGGACGGTTCCTGTGCCACGCGGAGGGAGAAACCTCCGAAGAGACAGTCGTCCCCGCATTGGATACGGATGACGTGTTCGCCGGTAGAAATTTCAAAACGGCGGATCGTCGCACTGGTGGAAGGAGTCATCGTCTGTTCCACACTGTCAATGAGGACTTTGAACACTTTATGGTCTGCCGGTTTGGACAGATTGATTTTCTTGTCCATGCCGTAGAGAGAGAACTGGTCAAATCCTTTGATGTGCATCTCTACGTAATTGGTACTCTTCATGTTATGGCACCGTGTAGAAGCGGATTTGAACTCGTCCTGAACCGCAAATCCGGTACCTTTGTCATTACCGGTGCCTTTGAACCACCCGTCCTGTGCCTCGTATGCATTGGAGGACTCATTCTTGGTAACACCGTGCGACTTGTCTATCGGATCAACGTGTATCGTCAGTTTGGTACCGCCATTGTCGTACCGTCCGGCGTAGTACACTTCATATTCGCGTTGCTGGAACAATTCCAATTCTTTCCCATACCCGCCAGCAGCCGTGTGGTCTTCATATACACCCGGCGTGTGGAGGGTGAGGGTGGTGGAAGGGCCGGCAGTAACGGTAACAGCGCAAGCGGCGGTCTTGTTGCCGTCGGTTGTGGTCACAGTGATGTTGGCGGTACCTGCAGTTACGGCGGTCACCTTACCCGTCTGGTCCACGGTAGCCACGGCGGTGTTGTCCGATGCCCATGTCAGGGCTTTGTTGGTGGCATTAGCCGGTGCTACCGTAGCGGCGAGTGTCACCGTTCCGTTGACCTGAAGGTTGGCGGTAGTCTGGCTGAGGCTAACGCCCGTCACGGCTACTGGCTGAACGGTTACGCTACACGTCGCGGTTTTGCCATTGGTTGTCGTGGCGGTGACGGTAGCCGTTCCTTTAGCTACAGCGGTTATCTTACCCGTCTGATCCACGGTCGCCACGGTGGTATTGTCACTGCTCCAGGTGATGCCCTTATTGTTGTTTGCGTCCGAGGGTGTATAGGAGACGGTGAGTGTCTCGGTGTCACCGATGGCAATCGTGGTTGCGGTCTTGTTGAGAGCAATGCCTGTGACATCAATTGGAGCCGCCGGAGCGGTCACGGTAACAGCGCAAGTAGCGGTCTTGTTGCCGTCGGTTGTGGTCACGGTGATGTTGGCGGTACCTTCAGCTACGGCGGTCACCTTACCCGTCTGGTCCACGGTAGCCACGGCGGGGCTGTCGGAGGACCAAGTAAGGTCTTTGTTGGTGGCATTATCCGGTGCGACCGTAGCGGTGAGGGTCTCTGTCTGTCCCTGTTCGATAGAAGTGGTATTCTTGTTGAGCGTCACGCCGGTGACAGCCACGGTAGTCGGGGTAGGGGTCGCACCGCCTGTTGACGGACGGCGAACCTCCATATAGGTCAAAGTGCCGTTGTATGTACTGCTTGTGCGGTACACATAAATGCTGTTCTGGTTTGCCGGAAGCCCGGTGAGAGGGGTACGGATCACTCCGTTAGCCGGTGCAGCAGTAGTAAGCAGTTCCGTACCGGCTCCGGCTGGGCCGTAGTAAACGAGCATAGCTTTGCTGCCGTCTAAAACCAACGTATCAGTAACGTTAAAATTACCGCTCGCCAGCACTAACGCAACGTATGCGCCATCAGAGTTCAGTTTGTAAGGGGAACCGGAGCCCATATTCTTTACAGCGGATGTACCTCCGATAGTACCGCTAACCGTTTGAGTAGAAGCTTTGTTTCCACTCAGATCAACACGAATGATAACATCGTAGCCGGTTCCTGAAGGAGCAGGAGTCGTGCCGCCTCCACCTGTGCCCGGATTGGGATCAGTGCCGCCACCGCCGGTGCCTGGATTGGGATCAGTG
>DFEG01000032.1:26171-33988 GCA_002369075.1 Bacteroidales bacterium UBA3808
CCGGTGCCTGGATTGGGATCAGTGTCACCACCACCGGTATCTCCACCACCGGAATCACCACCGCCTCCGTTAGCACCTACAAATTTGATTTGGTAGAATTTTGCATTATTATTATCGCTTGCAGAGACGGTAACAGAATATACCTTTGAAGCATCGAGCGTAGAGCCGTAGGAAAGAGTTTGTATGGAGTTTCCTGTAGTAGTAGCTATACTACCCACTTCGGCTCCGTTGGTTTGTACGGAAAGATTAAGTGTTCTTGTGTTATTATTCGCTGCTCCAAGGATAGTGACAGAGGTAATGTTCGTTACAGTAAAAGTAACTGTTTTTCCTGCTTGGACATTGATACAACCATAGCCCGGTTGGTTTGAACCTCCATTAAGCCATCCGCTTGGCGCAGTGTAACTGGTGCCACTATTGCCGGGACCTCCATTCGTGGAAATCCAATCGTTAGAACTCAAGTTAGTTTTTACTTCCTTGTATGCCGAGAAATACTGGTCCCCTGCTGCTATGGACTTAGGATTGGTACCTGCGGCAAACATACTACTTGCTACCAAGCATGCAACTGCGATTAGAAAACTCTTTTTAAATGTGTTTGTCATATTGTTTTTGTGTTAAATTTTCGTATTTCTAACGGGCGCTAAACCCGATACTAATTCACGGTGCAAAATTACTGCTTTTTTCGCATATGCGTGTGCATATATTAAAAAAAAATGTGTAAAAATTGACATTTTTGGAAAAAAAGCCATGTACACACCATATTTATTTGCATATGTGGAAAAAAAACAGTAACTTTGCGGAGTTTTTGTTTAAACAACTAAAATTTGACACAATGAATAAGAAATTTATCTCTTTAACGCTGTGCATGATCACAGCACTGACACTTTCTGCACAGACGGTGGACAAAGCGACCGTAACGGGCAATGCAGATGCAGCTGCCAAAGCAGGAGCGGACTTGCAGAAGTTGGAGAACGCCGAGAAGGCATGGAAGTTCGACGGAACGGTAGGTCTGAATGCGGCAGCAACGGGCCTGGTGAACTGGGCAGCCGGTGGTAAGAACAACGTGAACGGTATTGTTTATGCGAAGCTCCACCTGCTGTATCACAAGAACGCGATTGCCTGGGAGACCAATTTTGACACGGATTTCGGCATGACTTGGATTGACCAGGACGAAGATGCGTTCCAGAAATCGAGCGATAATATCAAGTTGGCGACCAAGTTCGGATGGGAGTTCAAGGAGACCTGGTATCTGACCGTTCTGGCGGGTTTCCAGAGCCAGTATGCGTTAGGCCGCGAGTACGTAACCGGTTACAACCCGGCGATCTCCAAATGGCTTGCTCCGTCTTACACCGATGTTTCTGTCGGTATTGACTGGAAGAAAAGCTACAACGGTGCCGATTTCTCGATCTACCTGTCTCCGATTGCCGGCCGTATCACGACGGCTTATACGGGCAATACGTGGAACGAGCGTTATACGAAAGAAGCGTGGATTGCCGCCGGTCATGCAGAGGCAGACTGGAACCAGACTGTTTTTGAGGCTGAAAAAGCAGCTCACACGGACCTGTCGTCAATCCTGAAAGACCGTCACGGCGTGTCCTATTACAACACCGCGCTGGGTACGAAGATGTATGACCGTAACGCCCGTGCGGAGTTCGGTCTGAGTTTCAAGGGCTCGATCGCGTATAAGTATCAGGACTTCAAGCTGAGCACTACGGTCGCACTCTTCTCTCCGTACGCCGGCAGAGGAACCGTCCTGAGTTCCTACGAAGATGCGGCTACCCGCGCAACCAACCGTGAGATCGACCCTCTCTATAACGAGGCGGATCACTATTTCCAGTACTCGAACATGAACCGCCAGTTCGGCCTGTTTGACGTGGACTGGGACGTGGCGCTGAGTTATCAGTTCCTGAAATGTCTGCAGGTGACGCTCCAGACGAGCCTGAAATACTATCCGGGAACGCTGATTGCGAACAAAGAGGGTGCGCTCAATGAGCGTTGCCAGTTCAAGGGCGTGATCGGTCTGGGTGTAGGATACTCGTTCTAAGCCGTTAACCGGCAGAAATCAGATGCAGGCTTTAGATGATCTTTCGCAGAACGTGCATGTGTTGCTGGAGCGTTATGAGGCGCTTCGGGAAGAGAATGCACGGCTGCGAGGAGACATCGAGAAACAGCGTGAAGAACTGATCCGAACGCACAGCGAGTTGTTGGCTTTGCAGCAACAGAACCGGCGCATGGCGACGGCGAACGCGATGAGCGTGGCGGAAGGAAAGGTAGAGGCCATGAAGCGCATCAACGCGCTTATCGCTCAGGTGGACAGAGCGATTGCAGCGCTAAAGCGATGATTGGTAATTGGTAATTGGTGATTTCCGACAAACAACATATAAACCTTCAGTTGGACGCCCACTCGGTAGGTCTCGATGTACCGCGCGAGCAGGAACCGGATTTCCGTTACGCGGCAGATCTGCTGAACAGACGGTACCAATACTATCTGAAGCTTCGTCCGAACGCCTCGGCAGAGCAGTTGTGGATGTACACGGCGCTGGAGATCGCGGTGGCACTGCAATCCGATGCGAGAGAGAAAAGCCTGGAACCCGTGGAGAAGGAACTCAAAAAGCTCAATGAGCTTGTGTCGGGGGCGTTAAACAGTTAGTCGCTTACCAGACGTAAAGTGGTTAAAATGGTCGAACAGTTCGACATAAACAAATAATTTATAATTAAATCAATGAACACAGCAATCCTTATTGTAATCAGTGCAGTAGTCGGACTCCTGTTAGGAGCCGGAATCTACTACCTCATTTCCCGGATAGCAGCTGCGAACATACTCAAGAAAGCAGTCGAAGAAGCGGAAGTGGTGAAGAAGAACAAGATAGTTGAGGCCAAAGAGAAGTTCATCGCCCTGAAGTTGGAGCACGACAATACCGTTCGTGAGCAGGACAAGCGCCTGCAACAACAGGAACAGCGGTTGCAGCAACGCGAGCAGCAGCTCAACCAGCGTCAAGGTGATGTGCAGAGAGCTCTCAACGAAGTAAATCAGAAATCGCAGGCAGTGGAGCAGCGTCAGCAGGCGCTGGACTACAAGCAGCAAGAGGTGGAGAAAATGCACCACGAAGCTCAAAAACAGCTCGAGCAACTGAGCGGAATGTCCGCCGAGGAGGCTAAGAAACAGTTGGTGGAGGCGCTCCGCGACGAGGCGAAGACCGCCGCCATGTCCTATATCAACGAGATCATGGACAATGCGCGTCTGGAGGCGAACAAAGAGGCGAAGAAGATTATTATCCAGACTATTCAGCGAGTGGCTTCCGAGACCGCGGCAGAAAGCACCGTTTCCGTCTTCCATATTGAGAATGACGAGGTCAAGGGCCGTATCATCGGTCGCGAGGGACGTAACATCCGCGCGCTCGAGGCGGCTACCGGTGTGGAGATTGTCGTGGACGACACTCCGGAAGCAATCACCCTCTCTGCGTTCGACCCCGTACGCCGCGAGATTGCGCGTCTGGCGCTGCACCAGCTGGTACAGGACGGACGTATCCACCCCGCGCGTATCGAGGAGGTCGTTGCCAAGGTGACCAAGCAGGTGGAGGACGAGATCGTCGAGACCGGCAAACGTACTACTATCGACCTCGGCATCCATGGTCTGCACCCCGAGTTGGTGCGTCTGGTGGGTAAGATGAAATACCGTTCGTCGTATGGTCAGAACCTGCTGCAACACAGCCGTGAGACGGCTAACCTCTGTGCCGCCATGGCGGGCGAGTTAGGACTCAATGTGAAAGCCGCCAAACGTGCCGGACTGCTGCACGATATAGGCAAGGTGGCGGACGACGATGTCGAGCTGCCGCACGCAGAGTTAGGTATGAAGCTGTGCGAGAAATACGGCGAGAAACCCGATATCTGCAATGCCGTAGGTGCACACCACGACGAGTGTGAGATGACGACCCTCATTGCGCCGATCGTACAGGCTTGTGACGCCATCTCCGGTGCCCGTCCGGGTGCCCGCCGTGAGATCGTGGAGAGCTATGTCAAGAGGCTCAAGGACCTTGAGAACTTAGCTATGTCCTTCCCGGGTGTAGTGAAGACCTACGCCCTGCAGGCGGGCCGCGAGCTTCGTGTGATTGTGGGGGCGGACAAGATTTCCGACAAGGATACCGAACTCCTGTCCTTCGATCTGGCAAAACGTATCCAGGACGAGATGACCTATCCGGGTCAGGTCAAGGTGACCGTCATACGAGAGGTGCGTGCCGTCAATGTCGCCAAGTAATCAGCCATATATGGCTGATATACAAAGGACTTCCGCCTACAGGTAGAAGTCCTTTGTTATTTCCTGATAGGCAGCGGAGCGGCCGCCTGTTTCGTTTTCCAAGACGAGGGTGTCTTCGGATACGGGATTTTCGGAGTTCCGATAGGTCGGTATATCGGTATATCGATATTTCGATTTTTCAAAAGCCAGTAGCACTCTCCGAGCCGGTTTCGACACCTTACTATAGACACGCGTGACGCGCGTGAGAACGAATCCCTCCTGTGCCGCAAGAGCGCATACTTCGTTTTCCGTCTCGGCAGGCAGAATAAGGCATAACCGCCCTTCCTCACGCAGTAACCGCGCGCTGTGATGAAGTAACTCCGTGTAGCTGAGTGTGTCCGTGTGCCGCGCTAACTCACGCGCCTTGTCGGGGTTCTTGAGGCTGTTCCGGAAATAGGGCGGGTTAGAAACGATGAGGGAGTAGAACCCCTCCCTAACCATCCCCTCACCCTCAAGGGAGGGGACTGAACGGCTTTGCCAGTCTTGAAGGCGTGCATGGAAGGCATGCAGATGTTCGGACCAAGGGGAAGAACGGAAATTGTCTGCGGCTTGTTCCACAGCCGCTTCGTCTATATCAATGGCATCTATTCGGAATCCCTTCTCCCTCTCCTTAGGAGAGGGTAGGGGAGAGGTCTGCAACCGTTGCGCCAGCATCAGAGCAATCAGTCCGCTGCCCGTGCCGACATCGAGAATGGTACATGGTAAATGACCCAATGGTACATGGTTTGGTTCCGCCCACGCACCCAACAACACGCCGTCCGTGCCTACTTTCATTGCACAGCGGTCATGATAGATGGTGAACTGTTTAAATCGGAAGTACGGTGTGCTCATGGTGACAGTCTCCGTGCTCGTGTTCATGATACTCAATGACGCAATGTACTGCCAGATAGCACCCCAGAACGATAAACAGTACCGCGCAGATGTGCCGGAACCACTTTTCGAAAGTCTGCATGTTACTGGTCAGCCTGCCGATACTCACCGCGCTATAGCTGACGAGCCACGCAATCAGCATAATCGGCAGACCGGTACCCAGACCGAACACCACCGGCATGAGCCAGTTCCAGAAACCGGGCAGCGTGAGGGTGATATCTATCATCGTCAGAAAATAGACCAGCCTGTGGGGGCAGAAGGCGATGGCGAAGAAGATGCCGAGAATGAACGACCAGAGCCAGCTCTCCTTGCTGTCCGTATCTTTGAGCCATTTGCTGATGCCGTGGTCGTGCTCGTGGTGGTGATGCCCGCTGAAGAGCAGCACCATGCCGCAGATGAGCATGAAGCCCGCCAGGATTGGTTCGCCCCAGTGGGCGAGCACGTGCCGGATACCCTCCGTCTGTGCGCCCGCGAGGAACGGAATACTGAGCAGGATATACGTAGCCAGTTTGCCCAGCACGAACATCAGACCGTTCGTCAGAACCATCCGTTTGTTATTGATTTCCTTGTCGATATAACTGATGGCGGTGATGCTCGTCATTAGCGTGCAAGGGTCCAAAATAGTAAGCAATCCCAATAATAATGCCGTGAAAAGTTGTATCATTGTACCTGTTTTTTACGAAAAAGCGTGCAAAGGTACAATTTTTTTTGCACATATGCAAATTTTTTAGTACCTTTGCGTGCTTAAATGTCAATATGGCGGATAAATTCAAAATATCGCTGCGTAACAGACCCATCTCCACGCGTATCATGTACGTCGTGTTTGCGTGCGTGACGATCATCTTTCTGTTTATGCTCGGCATGTCCATCCGCTATGTTTACTGGAGCGTGGCGCAGCAGCAGCGGCACGAACTGATCACCCGCGCGGAGTATATACAGTCCTATCTGAGGTCTCTTTATTACTGGGATGTCGCGCTTGCTCCGAACCAGGCGGAAGGTCTCTCTATTGACCTCCGGGATCTGAGTATCGACATGCAGCAGGACCTGCACGTCTATTCGCTCAACGGCGAACTGCTCGCTTCTTCTTCGCCCCGGCTCTTCGATGGAGGAGCCCTCTCGCGGAGCCTGAGTATCGACAAACCGTTCTTTTCGGACGACCATATAGCCCTTTGTTACGAGCAGATTAACGAACAACCGTACTTGATAGCTTACCTGCCGTTCCATAACGGAGCGTTCGTAACCATCGGCTATATTGCCGTCCCTTATTTCCTGAGCGAACAGACCCGGAACGCCCAGTTGCGGGAGTTGCTCTCGCTCCTGATTCCGGTGTACCTCATTGCGCTGGTGCTCTCGCTCATCTTCTCCTACCTCGCGACCCGTTCCATCACTTCGCCGCTGAAGGTCCTGACGGATAAGATGCGGCGGTTCGAGATAGGGGGCAGGGACAACCATATTGACTACCCGTACAATGACGAGTTGGGTGCGTTGGTGGAGCGGTACAACCTCCTGGTGGACCAGGTGGAAGAGAGTGCGGAGCAACTGGCGCGGGCGGAACGCGAAGGCGCGTGGCGAACGATGGCAAGACAGATTGCCCATGAGATCAACAACCCTCTGACGCCCATGAAGCTGTCGGTACAGAAGCTCCAACTCAAGCACGGCACAGACCAGTTTGACGAGTATTTCGACAAGACTACGAAGATGCTGATTGACGAGATCGACAACCTCGCGCACATTGCGCAGTCCTTCTCTGCCTTCGCCAAACAGCCGGAGGTAGTCACCACGGAGGTGGACATCGCCGAGAAACTGTCGAACGTCATTACCCTCCAGCGCGAGAACGACGAGCAGATACCTATCCGGTATATCGGTCCGGACAGCGGAGTGGGGGTACTTGCGGACAAGGAACAGATCAGCCAGGTCTTCGTCAATATCCTCCGCAACGCCCTGCAGGCCTCGCCCACGGACATCATCGTCATGCTCAACCCCTCTTTCTCGGACAAAGAGATACAGATCTCCATTTCCGATGACGGCACCGGCATTCCCGAGGATATTCAGCCGCGTATCTTCCGCCCGAATTTCACCACCAAGTCCAACGGCAACGGGCTGGGACTGGCTATCTCCAAACATATCGTAGAGGGTTCCGGCGGCCGTATCGAGTTCGAGACCTCGCCCAAAGGCACTACTTTCTTCATCTATCTGCGCAAGAAGTTGAACTGATGTTTTTCCAGATTATTAGTCCCGCAGAGGCTTTACGGCCGTATATCTCCCGCTATGTGTTTGTGCGTGCGGAAGGCTCCACGGACACCATGACGCCACCGGCGGATGATCCGCGGTTCGTGAACGGCAAGCATGTGCAACCCCTGCTCCCTAACTACGGCAGTCTGATCTTTGTCCGGAATGCTATAATAGAGATCGGTGGAAAGCAATCCGATGAACTGATGTTACTCGGTGCTAATCAGGCTACGCTGGGCTTGACCACCCTCAGCGGCTGGTTCGAAGGAATGATGGCAGATTTCGAGCCGGGAGGAATGCATATGTTGTTGGGGATGGATCTGCAGCAGTTATCCGGCAAAGTACAGACCGTAAGCGAAACCGGCGATGAAGGGTTGGCGCATCTGGACCGGATCTTCAAATCCACACCCAAGGCGGAGGACATAGC
>DFEG01000032.1:34111-44142 GCA_002369075.1 Bacteroidales bacterium UBA3808
CGTATCCGGAAGGTGATTGCCGCTTGTGATGACGCCAAAGGCAATATCTCGGCAGCGGAAATGGCCTCTGTGGCGTGTCTCGGGGAGCGGCAGTTCCTGCGTGTCTTCCGCCAATACGTCGGCGTTCCGCCCAAACAATTTATCCGCCTCAGGCGTTTCCATCGTACCATTCAAGACATGCAGCAGCAAGCCGCGCAGGGCAAACCGATAGATTTGTTGGCTACCGTCTTGCGCCACGGGTACTATGATTTAAGCCATGCAGCGCTGGAGTTCCAGCAGATGGGATGCGTCTCGCCGGGGCAGTTCCGCATGCTCGGCATTCCGCTGACGCAAGATTTCTCTATCTTTTTTGCCTGAAAACGAATAATGTCCGTTTTTTCATATGCCGTTTGCACAAATAGCAGTACCTTTGCATCGGAATTTAAATTTGAGTTATGAGAAAGCTTGTTTTAGGATTATTTGTTATGCTCTCTGTAGTAGCGAAAGCAGAGACGATCAAAGGCGCCGTGGTGGACAGCCGCGGCGAAGCCATGCCCTTTGTGACCATCTCTGTGCTCGCGCAGGATTCAACCCTCCTCACAGGTGCCATCACGGATGAAGAAGGCAAATACGAGATTGAAATCTCGAATGTCAAATCTCAGATGTCAAATCTCATCCTCCAGGCTTCGTATATCGGCTACCGAACGGCGTTCGGCGGACCGGATTTTGTGCTGCGCGAAGAGACCGAACGGCTCAAGGAAGTCGAGGTCAAAGCCAAGAAGCCGCTTATCGAACGCCAGATGGACAAACTGGTGGTGAACGTCTCCGCTTCGCCTTTGGCGGCAGGCTCGAACGGCAATGATATTCTCCGCCGCTCGCCCGGTGTGCGGATTGACAAGGACGGCAATATTACCGTCAACGGTAAATCCGTGGAGATCTGGGTGGACGGCAAACCCTCGTACCTCTCCGGTCAGCAGCTCAAAGCCATGCTCGACGGTACGGACGGAAACACGATTGAGAAGATAGAAATCATCTCCAACCCTTCCGCCAAATACGATGCTTCGGGCCAGGGCGGAATCATCAATATCAAGACCAAGCGCAACATGATGCGCGGACTCAACGGAATGCTCTCTGCTGCGTACGGTGGCATGTATTTCGGGGATGTCAAGCGCTGGCTCAACAACGAAATGGTCTCGCTCAACCTCAATTACCGCGGCGAAAAGACATACACTTTCGGCCAGTTCACGCAGGTCTTTGCGCAGAATGATATAGATTTTGAGTCTTCGCGCGAGACGCCGACGCTGAAGAACTATTCCTATTCGGACTACAACATCAATTTCCAGTACTACATGCTCAAACTCGGCAACGACTGGTATATCGATTCGCTCAACACGCTCGGTTTCATTCTCCAAGTGCCGTTCATGGACGTGGACCAGCATATCGTGCCGGGACTCAATGCCGCGTATATGATCCAAGGCACGGACACGACAAACAGTACCACCAGTTCGCAGAACCGTCTCAAGGCTCCGCAGCACACGGCGAACCTCAACTACACCCACACTTTCTCGGAGGATCTGGAGCGCGAACTGACCGTCAATATCGACTACAACCGCTACAACAACGGTTCTTCCAATTTTCAGGAGACGAATTACGACAAGCCCTTCAAAGGTATCAGCGCGCTCGGTATAGACATCAAAAGCAAACAGATCGTCAATATCTATTCCGCCAAGATGGACTTCCAGACCAAGTTCTGGAAGACAGGAATGATTGAAGCCGGCGTCAAGTACGCGCTCTCTTCGACCGACAACAACATGACGACCGATTCGACGCGCAACGGAGTAGTCCGTCCCACGGATCATAACGCCTTCCTTTACAACGAACATGTTGCAGCGGCGTATATATCGGTTGGCAAGCAGTTCGGCGAACACTGGTCCGTCAAACTCGGGCTCCGCGGAGAATACACCTTCTCCCACGGCGACTGGAAGGACGACGGCTTGGATTCGGTCATCAACAAGTCTTATTTTGACCCGTTCCCGACCGCCTATATCGGTTATACGACCAAGCCACTGGGTAAGTTGCAGCAACCTATATCTGTTTCGGCTTCTTACACCCGGCGTATCAAACGGCCGTCCTATTGGATGCTCAACCCCTTCACCACATACGTGGACGCCTATTCGATTCAGAAAGGAAACACCAACCTCACGCCGGAGTTCAACAACGATGTGGAGCTGCATTTCAGCTGGACGCAATACCTCAATATGACTTTCAATTTTGCACACACGCAGGATATGTTCTCCTCCAAAGTGACGATTTTGCCGAACGGAATAGGTCTCTCGCAATGGTCGAATTTCGGTACCTGTACCACCCACGGCGTGAATATCTCTCTGACCGAGTTGCCTATAGTGCCCAAATACGAGAAATGCGATGAAAGCCAAATGGTAAATGGTAAATGTCCAAATCGTAAATTGTCTGGCGCTTGGCTGGCGCTCACGGTCAATGCCGGATGGCTCCATTTTATCAACAAGTCGTATGAGAAGAAAGCGGACGGCACGCCGGAGTATGAGAACCGCTGTCACTACGGATACGTTGGCGGCACGCTCTCTGCCTATCTGCCCAAGGACTGGACGCTCACGCTTGACGGCAACTGGTCGTCCCCGATGACCACGGGTTATAACCGCTCCGGGAGTACCTATTTTGCCTCTTTCGGAATCCGCAAGATGTACATGGCGAAAGGGCTGATCTTCAATCTCAATGTGCAGGATTTACTTCGTTCGCTTAGTTTCCAAAGCGATGATTTGGGTCAGCAGCCGGGCTATCGTTCGTGGTATAAGAACACCGTCCGCCAGCAGCGCGTGATGCTGTCCGTCACATGGATGTTCGGCCAGCAGCAACGCACCAAATACCGCAAAGTGGGCGACATGGACGAATCCTCCCGCCTCGGCGGAGGAGGCGCCATCGGACAATAAATCTGAAAAACGGCTCCTCCTTTCTTCTTTTGTGCCCGATTGAATCGGCCTTTATATCCTTGGCAGTTGTGTCGTCTGTCATGTGGCTTTATATCCTTGGTAGTTTCGCCGTCTGCCAGTCGGCTTTTTCTTTCTTGGTAGTTTCAGGGCAATAATATTGCCCGCCCTTACTTGGTCAATTGCGTCGCCCATCCGTTTTTCTTTTTTCATTGCGCCCCCTTCTTTTTTCATTGCGTCGGAATCAAATTCCGACATCGGCTCCTCGGAGCCGCTCCACCCCTCGTCACCAATCACCCCTCACTTCTCTCCCCCTCTGAGAGGGGGCTGGGGGGTGTCCCTCATCAGTCTTTTGTAAGACTTAGAGTGGGTGATTAGTGGGTGATTAGTGGGTCGTTAGTGGGTTGCTAAGCTGACGTCACCGTAACGAAAAGGGAAGGGAAAGGACTTGATGCATCCGCCAAGTTTGGCGGATTAAGAATTTTCTCAAATCCGATGCAAAGATAATACTTTTTTTTCAAATATCCAAATACTTTTGCTCAAAAAACGTATTTTTATAAATAAAGTACGCGCGCACTTGCATATATGAAAAAAAAGTCGTATCTTTGCAGGCAAAATTGACAGAGGCGAAGGAAATGTATCCGAAAATAGACAATCGCCCTTGGCGGGTAGTGCATAGCGAGAATATACTGCACTTGGGACCATGGCTCTCGGTGCGGCAGGAATGTGTGGAGCTGCCTTCCGGCAAGCAGATACCTACGTGGTTCATTCTGGAGTTCCCGGACTGGATTAACGTGATTGCCATTACCAAAGACGGCAAGATGGTCATGGAGGACCAGTACCGTCACGCGCTGGGTGAGACCCATTATGAGCTGGTCGCCGGCGTGATTGATCCGGGCGAGACGCCGCTGGAGGCTGCCAAACGTGAGTTGAGCGAAGAGACAGGATACGAGGGTGGGGAATGGAGTCTCTTCATGACCCTTTCGCCGAACCCCACAAATCATAACAACCTGTCCTATACCTTCCTGGCTACGGGAGTGGAGAAACGCCGCGAGCAGCACCAGGAGCCGACAGAGGACATTCATGTGGATATCATGGAGCCGGAGCAGGTGCTGGAGATGTTGCAGGACGGAGAGATCGTCCAAGCCCTGCACGCCGCCCCGCTCTGGAAATACTTTGCACTTAATCAACCATAAAACACACACACAATAATGAAAGTACAAGACATTATGCAGCGTCTGGCTGCGAAGCACCCGGGGGAAGCAGAGTACCTGCAGGCGGTTCAGGAAGTATTGGAGTCGATCGAAGAGGTGTACAACCAACACCCCGAGTTCGAGCAGGCGAAGATCGTGGAGCGGATGGTAGAGCCCGACCGTATCTTCACGTTCCGCGTGACGTGGATTGACGATCAGGGCGAGGTGCAGACCAACCTCGGTTACCGTGTGCAGTTCAACTCCGCCATCGGTCCGTACAAAGGCGGTCTGCGGTTCCATAGAGCCGTGACGCCGTCCATGCTCAAGTTCCTCGGTTTCGAGCAGACATTCAAGAACGCGCTGACGACCCTTCCGATGGGAGGCGCGAAAGGCGGTTCGGACTTTGACCCGGTAGGCAAATCCGACGCGGAGATCATGCGTTTCTGCCAGGCGTTCATGCTCGAACTGTGGCGTTGTATCGGTCCCGACCAGGATATTCCGGCAGGCGATGTAGGCGTAGGCGGACGCGAGATAGGTTTCCTCAACGGCATGTACCAGAAACTGGCACGCGAATACCACACCGGCGTGCTGACCGGCAAAGGTATGACTTGGGGCGGCAGCATCCTGCGCCCGGAGGCAACCGGTTTCGGCGCACTCTATTTCACGCAGCACCTCCTGCACAAGGCAGGCAAAGATATCAAGGGAAAACGCGTGGCGATCTCCGGTTTCGGCAATGTAGCTTGGGGTGCGGCTACCAAAGCCGTAGAACTCGGCGCACAAGTGGTAGCTATCTCCGGTCCCGACGGCGTAGTGGCTATCAAGGACGGTATCACCAAAGAGATGATTGATTACATGCTCGTGATGCGTGCGTCGAACCGCAACAAAGTGCAGGACATGGCGGACAAGTTCCCGAACCTCTGCGTCTTCACGGAAGGCAAGAAAGCATGGTCGATCCCGTGCGACATCGCCCTGCCGTGCGCGTTCCAGAACGAACTGAGCGAAGAGGACGCCAAGGAACTGAAGGCGAACGGCTGTTGGTGCTGCTGCGAGGTATCGAACATGGGCTGCCAACCGGGAGCGATCCATTTCTTCCAGCATAACGGCGTGCTCTTTGCGCCGGGCAAGGCGGTCAACGCCGGCGGCGTGGCAACCTCCGGTCTGGAGATGACCCAGAACGCCGAGCACCTGAGTTGGACGGGAAAGGAAGTCGATGAGCGTCTGCATCATATCATGGAGTCCATTCACGAGCAATGCGTCCGCTACGGCACACAGCCGGACGGCACCATCGACTACGTGAAGGGCGCTAACATCGCCGGATTCATGAAGGTCGCTACCGCGATGCTTGAACAGGGGATCATTTAACTAGAATCCTAGGAACCTAGTACCCTAGGGTCCTAGAAAAAACAAAGCAACTATGTATCAGGAATTTCAACAACACCTGCAAGAGACCTTGAGGGAGATCAAGGAGGCAGGGCTATATAAGAACGAGCGCGTGATCATCACCCCGCAGTCCAGCGACATCAAAGTAGAGGGTGGGGCTTCCGTCATCAACTTCTGCGCCAACAACTACCTCGGCTTGGCGGATAACCCCGAACTGATCCAAGCCGCCAAGGACCGTATGGACGCACGCGGCTACGGCATGGCTTCCGTGCGTTTCATCTGCGGCACGCAGGATACGCACAAAGAGTTGGAGCGCGTCATCTCGGACTTCTTCGGCACAGAGGACACTATCCTTTATGCTGCTTGCTTTGACGCCAACGGCGGACTCTTCGAACCGCTGCTGACCGAAGAGGACGCTATCATCTCCGACGCACTCAACCACGCTTCAATCATTGACGGTGTGCGGCTTTGCAAGGCGGTGCGTTACCGCTACGCCAACGGCGACATGGCGGACTTGGAGGAGCAACTCAAGAAAGCGCAGGCACAACGCTTCCGTATCATTGCTACGGACGGCGTCTTCTCCATGGACGGCAATGTATGTCCGCTGGATAAGATCTACGAACTGGCGCAGAAATACAACGCGCTCGTCATGGTCGACGAGAGCCACTCCGCCGGAGTGGTGGGCAAGACAGGTCACGGCGTGACCGAACTGTACAACATGCGCGGCAAAGTGGAGATCATCACCGGTACGCTTGGAAAAGCTTTCGGCGGCTCGGTAGGCGGTTTCACCACCGGCAAGAAAGAGATCATCGACCTCCTGCGCCAGCGCAGCCGTCCGTATCTCTTCTCGAACTCCATACCGCCGATGATTGCGGCGGCAGGTATCAAGACCTTTGAGATACTCACCCGTTCCAACGAACTCCAGGACCGTCTGCACGAGAACACGGCATACTTTGTGGCACAGATGAAAGCGGCAGGCTTTGATATCAAGCCGACGCAGTCTGCTATATGCGCCGTGATGCTCTATGACGCGCGCCTCTCGCAGGAGTTCGCAGCCAAACTGCAAGACGAGGGAATATACGTCACGGGCTTCTACTATCCGGTAGTGCCGAAGGGGCAGGCGCGTATCCGTGTGCAGGTTTCCGCCGCACACACACGCGAACAACTGGATAAGTGTATCGCCGCCTTCACGAAGATCGGCAAAGAACTTGCAGTGTTGAAAAACAACTAGGGCCTTAGAACCCTAGGAACCCTAGTATCCTAGAAAAAAATGAAAGCATTAGTAAAGAAATACGCGGAGCCGGGCATCTGGATGGAAGAAGTGCCGATGCCGGAAGTGGGCGTCAACGACGTACTGATCAAGGTCATCAAGGCCGCTATTTGCGGTACTGACCTCCATATGTATAAATGGGACGCATGGTCGCAGAGCCACTGCAAACCGCCTTATACGATGGGACATGAGTTTGTGGGTATCGTAGCCGAGGTGGGCGCAGGTGTGCGCAATTTCAAAGTCGGCGAACGCGTGACCGCCGAAGGGCACATCGTCTGCGGTCACTGCCGCAACTGCCGCCGTGGCATGGGGCACGTATGCGAGAACACGATCTCTGTCGGTATCATGGGCAAGGACGGCTGTTTTGCGGAGTACGTGACCATTCCGGAGAGCAACGTGGTCAAGCTGCGCCCGGAGATACCCGACGATTTCGCAGCGATCATGGACCCCTTCGGAAACGCTACCCACACCGCACTCGCTTTTCCGCTCTTGGGCGAAGACGTGCTCATCACGGGTGCCGGACTTATCGGAACGATGGCGGCTGGTATATGCCGCTACGCAGGCGCGAAGAACATTGTTGTAACGGACATTAATCCGCTGCGGCTGGAGATTGCCAAGAAGATGGGTGCTACCCTTACCGTCGATGGCTCCAAAGGTGAGACGGTGCAAGGTGCCATGCAGCAATTAGGCATCCGCGGATTCGATGTGGGACTGGAGATGAGCGGCGCACCCGCTGCCTTCAATGAGATGATCGAGCACATGTACAAAGGTGCCAACATCGCCCAGCTCGGTATCCTCCCTTCTGACACCCAGGTCAACTGGTCAGACGTCATCTTCAATGCCCTCACCATCAAAGGTATCACGGGCCGCCGCATGTGGGAGACTTGGTATCAGATGGAGCAGATGCTCCTCGGAGGCCTCGACCTCAGTCCGGTTATTACCCACCGTTTCAAGTTCGAAGACTTCCAGAAGGGCTTTGACGTCATGGTCTCCGGTCAGTGCGGAAAGGTATTATTAGAATGGTAAATGGCTCTACGATTAAATGACCAAATGGTAAATGACCAAATGGTAAATGAAATGGTACATAAGAGCGGGTTTGTGAACATTGTGGGAAACCCCAATGTGGGCAAATCGACGCTGATGAACGCGCTGGTAGGCGAGCGCTTGTCTATCATTACCTCCAAGGCGCAGACGACACGTCACAGGATCATGGGAATCGTCAACGGAGAGGATTTCCAGATGGTCTATTCGGACACGCCGGGCGTGCTCTCGCCTAACTACCGGCTGCAGGAGAAGATGCTGGAGTTCAGCCGTTCCGCCCTCGTGGATGCGGACGTGCTGCTCTATGTCACGGAGCCGCAAGATACCATTGACCGTAATCCCGATTTCCTGACCAAAGTCAAACGGATGGCAGAAGCGGGAACAAAGGTGTTCCTCATCATCAACAAGATAGACCTGACGACCCAGGAGACGCTGGAGAACCTCGTCGCGTTCTGGCACAACCAGCTGCCGGAGGCGGAGATCTTCCCCATCTCCGCACAAGAGCGTTTCGGCGTGGCACAGCTCTTTGACGCCATCAAGGAGGCACTGCCCGTCGGCGCACCCTTCTTCCCCAAAGACCAGCTGACCGACAAGTCCGAGCGGTTCTTCGTCAACGAGATCATCCGCGAGAAGATACTCCAGAACTACGACAAGGAGATTCCTTACTCGGTAGAGGTGGAGGTCGAGTCCTTCAAGGAAGAGGAGAAACTGATACGCATTGAGGCGGTGATATACTGCGAGCGGGACAGCCAGAAGGGCATAATAATAGGAAAAGCCGGCAGCGCTCTAAAGCGTGTCGGCTCCCAGGCTCGCAAAGAGATCGAGGATTTCTTCCAGAAACAGGTCTTCTTACAACTGTTCGTCAAAGTGGACCGTGACTGGCGTTCCAACACCTCTCGTCTTCGCCATTACGGATACGATCTGAGTTAATCAGCGTTAGTTCCGGAATTTCAACTCCCCGTCCCGTAGCTCTACGACGACGGGTTTGTTTTGATCTACCTTGCCGCCAATGATGGCCTTGGACAGTTCGTTGAGAACAAGCCGTTGCAGGGCTCTCTTGACCGGACGGGCGCCAAACTGCGGGTCGTAGCCCTCTTTCGCGATATAACGGATTGCGTCATCCGTAACGCGCAGGTCGATACCTTGCTCCTCAAGCATCTTATGGATGCGGTTGACTTGCAGACCGACTACGGCTTTGATGTCGTCCTCGCTCAGTTCGCTGAAGTGGATAATCTCATCAATACGGTTGATGAACTCGGGGCGGACGGAGGCACGGAGCTGCTCCTCGGTGAGGTTCGAGGTCATGATAATCAAGGTGTTCTTGAAGTTGACCACACGTCCTTTGTTATCGGTCAGACGGCCGTCATCGAGTACCTGCAACAATACATTGAATACATCCGGGTGGGCTTTCTCAATCTCGTCGAAGAGGACCACGGAGTAAGGCTTGCGCCGGATAGCCTCGGTCAGTTGACCGCCTTCATCGTAACCCACGTATCCCGGAGGTGCTCCGATAAGACGGGTGGCACTGAACTTCTCCTGATACTCACTCATATCGATACGGGTCATCATGTTCTCGTCATCGAAGAGGTAGTCCGCGAGAGCCTTTGCCAACTCGGTCTTACCGACACCGGTGGTACCGAGGAAGATGAAAGAGCCTATAGGACGCTTCGGGTCCTGCAAGCCGGCACGGCTTCTGCGGATAGCATCGCTGACTGCCTCGATGGCTTGGTCCTGACCGATGACGCGCTTGTGCAGTTCTTCCTCCAAATGGAGCAGTTTGTCTCGCTCGGATTGCATCATCTTGGCTACCGGAATACCCGTCCAGCGGGCTACTACATCGGCTATATCGTCCTCGTCCACTTCCTCTTTGATAAGGGATTCGGTGCCCAACTGGTGCAAGGTGTCCTGTGCCGATTTGATATTCGCTTCGGCGGCAGGTATCTGGCTGTAACGGATCTCTGCTACCTTGCCGTAATCGCCTTCGCGCTCCGCTACTTCGGCTTGGTGTTTGAGGGTCTCGATACGCGCTTTCTCGTTTTGGATGGTAGCTACGTATCCTTTCTCTTTGTTCCACCGCGCGTTCAGTTCGTCGGATTTGGCTTTGAGTTCGGAGAGTTGCTTTTCTATCTCGCCAAGCTTGGCTTCGTCCTTATCGCGCTTAATCGCCTCGCGCTCGATCTCCAACTGCTTGATCTGGCGGTCGAG
>DFEG01000032.1:44263-46435 GCA_002369075.1 Bacteroidales bacterium UBA3808
GATCAATCGCTTTATCCGGCAGGAAACGGTCTGTGATATACCGTGCGGAGAGGGTGACCGCCGCAATGATGGCGTCATCTTTGATACGCACCTTATGGTGGGTCTCGTACCGCTCCTTCAGACCACGGAGAATAGAGATCGTGGCTGCCTCGTCCGGCTCATCTACCATCACTTTCTGGAAACGCCGCTCCAGTGCCTTATCGGTCTCAAAATACTTTTGGTACTCGTCGAGTGTCGTAGCGCCGATAGCTCTCAAATCACCACGCGCCAATGCCGGTTTTAGAATGTTTGCGGCGTCCATGGCACCGCTGGATTTACCGGCGCCGACGAGTGTGTGGATCTCATCGATAAAGAGGATGATCTCGCCGGCAGCGGCAACGACTTCGTTGACTACGCCCTTGAGCCGCTCCTCAAACTCACCTTGGTATTTGGCACCCGCAATAAGGGCTCCCATGTCAAGAGAGTAGATCTGTTTCTTCTTAAGGTTCTCCGGTACGTCGCCTCGTACGATACGATGCGCCAGACCTTCGGCGATAGCGGTCTTGCCGACACCCGGTTCGCCGATCAGAATAGGGTTGTTCTTCGTTCTGCGGCTAAGGATCTGCAGAACACGTCTGATCTCGTCATCTCGACCGATAACGGGATCCAGTTTGCCTTCCTGCGCCCGCTCGCAGAGGTTGATTGCGAACTTCTTCAGGTTTTCGTTCTGGTTGTTGGAATTGTAATTGTTGTTGTTCATAGTTGTATATCGTTTAGTTAGTTTCTTGTTTTTTGATTTCACTAAACGATGTACAAACTATATTCCAAAGGTGCTTAGACTGACAAAATGGCAGTCAGCCGTTGTAACAGCGCCTGCATGTTAGGGAGTACGAGATCCGCTCCTTCTGCGGCTAACTCGGAGTCGGGAAGGATACCCGTATTGACGGCGAAGGTGTATAACCCTGCGGCTTTTCCGGCGCGCACACCCAGCGGTGCGTTCTCTACGACGGCACACTCCTCTTTCTTGAAACCGGAACGCTCCCACGCCTTGAGATACGGCTCAGGATCGGGTTTGCCGTGCGTCACATCGTACGCACAGATGACACCAGTGAAGATCCCCGGAAACGTATTACTGAGGTTCTCCAGCAGCGAGCGTTGCCCGGAACCGGTAACCACCCAGCATTGCACGCCGTGGGCTTTCAGAAAGTTGAGAACATCCCGAACTCCTGGTACTAACTCAGGCAGTTGTCCTCCCGTGAGACGGTTGAAATGGGCGCATTTGGACTGATAGATACGCTCAATCACCTCCTCCGGTGCGTCGGTACCGTGTACCAGACGATAGTTCTCGTGAATGACGGATGGTCCCGTTCTGCCCTCATTGCGGTAGGTTTGCAGGGCGGTGAAAGGGAGCCCGTTCTCGTTCATCGCCAGTTCCCATGCTTTGGCATGATCCGGCATGGAGTTGAAGAGTACACCGTCTTGGTCAAAGAAAACCGCCTTCAGTTTGCGAGTGTAGTCGCGCTCGCCGAAGATGGCAGAACCGATACGTACCATGTTCGCGCCGCAAGTAATAGCGATTTGGTAATCATCGCTCATACCCATGGAGAGATTTACCATTGGGACATTCACCATCAGACCATTTATTTGGTCATACAGTGTTTTGGTCATTGTAAAACACCTCCTGATTTCTGTCTCGTCGTCCGTATTCGTAGCCATAGCCATAAGGCCCTTCACGCAAACGTGAGAGAAATTTGCCATTTGACCATTTCCCATTAGACCTCTTAACTCCTCGGGCGTAAAACCTGATTTGGTAGTTTCGCGCGCCACATGCACCTCCAGTAGGACGTCCTGGACGAAACCCTGCTTGAGTGCCTCATCATTGATGGCTTTGAGCAGGTGCTCCGAATCCACGGAATGAATGAGGTGGGGGCGGAGCTTTAAGAGGTCGCGTACCTTGTTAGTCTGCAGGTGACCGATGAAGTGCCAGCGGATATCCGCGGGCAGGAGAGGCATCTTCGCCTTGAGCTCCTGTACGCGGCTCTCGCCGAAATGGCGTTCGCCGGCGTTGTATGCCTCGCGGATCGCTTCCACGGACTGGAATTTACTGACGCATACAAGCGTCACGTGCGCGGGTATGTGTTTGCGCACGCTCCTTATGTTATTAGCTATCAGCATTCAGTTTTCAGCATTCAG
>DFEG01000038.1:0-60195 GCA_002369075.1 Bacteroidales bacterium UBA3808
AGATGGCATTGACGGTAATGCCGTACTTGCCCCATTCGGCAGCGAGCGCACGGGTCATGTTCACTACGCCGCCTTTGGCTGCGTGGTACGGCGATGCGGGCGCAATCTTATTGCCCACCAGTCCGTACATGGATGCTATGTTAATGATGCGTCCGTAGTTATTCGGAATCATGGTCTTTTTGGCTACAGCGCGCGCTACGCGGAAAGAGCCGAAGAGGTCGATCTGCATCTCGTTCTCAAATTGGGCGTCGGTGATGTCCTCCGCGGGAGCTACGGCACCCGTACCGGCGTTATTCACCACAATGTCTATCTTGCCGAAATGCTTGATAGCCTCGTCCACCATTTTCTCCACCGCTTCGGTGCTCGTGATGTCGCATTGCAGCGGCAGCACCTCTACGCCGAACGCCTGCTCGATCTCGTGCTGCACCTCCACCAGTTTCTCGTACCGGCGGGCTATGATAACTAACTTGCTACCGCGTGCAGCCAGGGCTTTCGCCATCTGCACGCCTAATCCTCCCGAGCAACCGGTAACCAGTGCTACACGGCCGCTCAAATCAAATAAATCGTTATTCATTGTACTATATATTATGTTTGTTTCGTGCTATCTCATTTAGTAAATCTCAACTATCTCGCGTTTTACGCGTCTGGTGATTTGTGAGCGCGTGAGCGGGCGGACATTCTCCGTCTCAAGGTTGGTGACGCGCTGGGTCGCTTTGATGGTCATCGGGACTTCCGTTTTCTTGGAGCCTATGATGTGTGCGTTGAACACCATGTTCTTCTCCTGGGTGTAAACGTGCCCGTCTTTCCGTTGATAGATGGTGTTGAGACTCACATTGCCGCGGAGTCTCCTTAGACGGAATTTCTCGATGTTCGTCTCACTCATGTTGACCAGATTGAGCATCTGGAGCTGGTCGGCGTTCAGTTTGATGCCGAACGGAATAATAACCTTGACCTCTGCCTGCTCGGAGAAACGGATGACGGCATAACTCTCAGAATCAACGATATAATGCCGGCGGAAAGTCATCTTGAAGAACCCTAAATAGCGGCTGACGGTCTGCGTGTGGGTGAGTACCGTCTCGCCCTCCGACTCGTTGGTGACCGTCCAGTGGCGGGTGTCAGCCATGGTCTGCTCAAAGTCGTACCGCATATTCCCTAACGCAAAAAGCGCCTGGTGCACCACTACGCCGCTATCCACGGCATTTGCCGCCCGGCGGAGCATGTGCGAATGCGGGTTCTTGGACGATTTCTTGCCTTGGCTCTCCATCCGTTCGAGCATGTTGCCGGTGAGGATAGAGTCTGCTTGCGCACGTTTCTCGGCATCGAAGAAACGCTTGCAATACCGCCCCTGAAACTGTACGGAGTCGCGTCCCTCACGTGCCTGTTCGGGCAGCACAACCACATCGGCAATCATCTGCTCCATACCCCAGACAGCCGTCGAACTGCCGGTCTGCGGAGAGTCAAAGCCGCTGTTCATCCGCACGTCGCTCACGATGCTATAACGGGCGTTATTATCGGGAAACTCCTCTTCCAACTTGACATATACGGCGTGCAGCAGCGCCGCCATCTGTTTGCGTTTGTTCTTCTGCTTGCTCTTTTTGGCGGCTACCACCGTCTCCTCCAGCGCAATCGGTTGCTCGATGAGCACGATGGTTGCGAGGCTGCTGTCGGTGGTAGAGACAAGCTCCTCGGCGAGCACCACTTTCTTCTGGTAACCGATATAACTGACGATAATACGGCTGTCACGGGTGAGGTTCGCCTCAAACCGGAAATGACCGTCATTATTGGTCGCCGTGCCCCATTCGGGCGCAATCTCCGGATAGACGGTTGCGTACGGAACGGGCTCCCCTTTCTGGTCCACCACGCGCCCGGCGAACGAGCCTACAAAAGCTAATATGAATAGTAATGTCTTCATCGTTATTCAAAAAACGCTGCAAAATTACTGAAAAATTTTGATATATGCAAAAAAAGTTGTATCTTTGCACACGAATTATTTGTAAATGGTAAATGACTAAATCGTAAATGATTTCATGAATAACAATTTTGGATTTGTGCGTGTGGCGGCGGCGGTGCCGTCCATCCGCGTGGCGGATTGTAAGTACAACGTCGGGCAGATCAGGAAACAGATTGACGAGGCGATTGCCGAGGGCGTGGAGGTGATCTGTTTTCCGGAGCTGAGTCTGACGGGTTACACCTGTGCGGACCTGTTCTTTACCCAAGCCTTGCAGCAGAGCGCAATGCGCGAACTGGAGGCGCTTTGCGACTACACACGGGGCAAGGCGATTATTGTCCTGGTGGGCGCACCGATGCCCATTGAGAACGACCTCTTCAACTGCGCGTTCGTCATGACGGACGGCGAGGTGATGGGCGTCGTGCCGAAGGTCAACCTGCCGAACACCGGCGAGTTCTACGAGAAACGCTGGTTCATTTCCGGACGCGCCGCGCGCGAGTACATGCCCGGAGGCGTTGCGCCGCGTATTCCCAAAATAGAAATATGGAGTGGCGAAGTGCCGTTCGGTACAGACCTCCTTTTCTGCACCCGTAACTATAATTTCGGCATTGAGATTTGCGAGGACCTGTGGTCGCCGCTGCCTCCTTCTACCCAGTTGTCCATTCAGGGCGCGGAGCTCATCTTCAACCTCTCCAGTTCCAACTGCCTGGTGGGCAAAAACAATTTCCGCCGTCAGATGATCACCCAGCAGTCGGCACGCGTCCACTGCGGTTATGTCTATACTTCGTCCGGCGTGGGCGAATCGACCACCGATGTCGTGTACTCCGGTAGCACCTACATCGCCGAGAACGGCGAGATGCTGAGCGAAGGCGAGCGCTTCCAGCGCGTGAGTGACATGGTAATCCAGGAGATTGACATCGAGCGTCTGCGCACCGACCGGCAGCGGAACACCAATTTTACGAAAGACAAGACCGGGCACTACCGTCATATCAACGTGGCGCCCATTGAGCGCGAGGAGGAGTTCACGGAACCCGTACACCGCACCTTCTCGCCCTCGCCCTTCCTGCCCAAGAAAGGGGAGGAGGACCAGTACTGCATGGATATCTTCTCCATCCAGGCAAGCGCGCTGGCGAGGCGTTGGGAACATACCCACGCCGAGACGCTGGAGGTCGGTATCTCCGGCGGTCTGGACAGCACGCTCGCGCTCCTCGTGTGCGTGCAGACGGCGGATATATTAGGTATCGACCGCAGCAAAGTGGTAGGCGTCACGATGCCGGGCTTCGGCACTTCAGACCGCACCTACCAGAACGCGCTCCAGCTCATGGAGGAGCTCGGGATCACCCACCGCGAGATATCTATCTGCGACGTCACAACCCAACACCTGAGCGACATCGGGCACGACATGGAGACCCACGACGCAACCTACGAGAACGCGCAGGCTCGCGTGCGGACGATGATACTCATGGACCTCGCCAACGAACTGAACGGACTCGTCGTCGGCACGGGCGACCTGAGCGAACTGGCGCTCGGCTGGTGTACCTACAACGGAGACCAGATGTCCATGTACGGCGTGAATGCCGGCATTCCGAAGACCCTCGTCAAGTTCCTTGTCAAGTACGCTGCGGAGAACCTCTACGGCGAGCCGCTGAGGTCTATCCTCCTTGACGTGGTCGATACGCCTGTCTCGCCGGAACTGCTGCCCACGGACGAGAACGGAGAGATTGCCCAGAAAACCGAGGACAAGGTGGGGCCGTACGACCTGCACGATTTCTTCATCTACTATTTCCTGCGGTTCGGTTTCACCCGCGAGAAGATCAAATACATGGCGCTGCAGGCGTTCGAAGACCGCTACGACGAAGCGACCATCGATAAGTGGTTGGCTACCTTCATGAGGCGGTTCTGCACCCAGCAGTTCAAACGCACCGCCATGCCTGACGGACCCAAAGTAGTTAGTGTTTCACTGTCCCCGCGGGGCGATTGGAGAATGCCGAGCGATGCGAGCTGTATCTGATATGAAAATCCCCAACACGTTCGGAATGGACGTGAAGGCGAGGTTGTTCATCGAGTACTACTCGCTGGACGAGTTGCGGCAAGTGCTCCGCGAGCACAAGGGCGAACCGATGCTCCATATCGGGCAGGGCTCCAACCTCCTTTTTACCAAGGATTATGACGGTGTGATTCTGCACTCCGGCATGGCGCGGGCGCGGTTCATTGACGACGAGACGGTAGAGGCACAGAACGGGCTGCGGCTCGACGATCTCATCGCCCAACTGACCGACATGGCGTACTGCGGCATGGAGAAACTGAGTCTCATCCCGGGCGAGGTAGGTGCGTCGGCGGTGCAGAACGTAGGCGCGTACGGCGTGGAGGCGAAAGATGTGATAGAGCGCGTTTATACGATAGACATAGAGACCCTCGAGGAACGCATCTTCACCAATGAGGAGTGCCGGTTCGGCTACAGGGACAGTATCTTCAAGCACGAACTCAAGGGCAAATATATCGTCACTTCCGTGGTCTATAAAGTCAAGCCCGGAGAGGCGTCCGCCACCCGCGAGGAGATTATCCAAACGCGCATGGCGAAACTGCCGACAGTCGGCGAGGTGGGTTCCGCAGGCTCCTTCTTCATGAACCCCTTTGTCTCCGAAGAGAAAGCGAATGAGTTACTAAAGATATATCCGGATATGCCTAACTTCCCTTCGCCCAGCGGTGTCAAAATCCCTGCCGCCTGGCTCATTGAGCAATGCGGATGGAAAGGCAAGACCCTTGGTGGTGCACAGGTATGGCATAAGCAGCCGCTCGTCATCGTCAACGCCAACCACGCTACGCCGGACGACATCATCGCCCTCGCTGACGCGGTCAGCAAAAGCGTCAAAGACAAATTCAACATAGATATTCACCCCGAAGTAAACTATATCTGATATGGCAAGTTTTGTAGTTGAAGGAGGCCATAAATTACACGGCGCCATCACCCCGCAGGGCGCGAAGAATGAGGCGCTCCAAGTGCTCTGCGCAGTACTCTTGACCAAGGAAACGGTCGTCATCGACAACCTCCCGAATATTCTCGATGTCAATAACCTCATTGACCTCCTCGCGTCCATAGGCGTGACGGTGGAGAAACTGGCGAAAGGCAAGTACGCCTTCACGGCGGCTAACCTCGATACCGCTTATCTGAGGTCCGCGGATTTCCTCAAGAAATGTAACAAACTGCGTGGTTCGGTGATGCTGATCGGTCCGCTCTTGGCGCGTTTGGGCGAAGTGACGTACGCCAAGCCCGGCGGAGACAAGATCGGCCGTCGCCGGCTGGACACGCATTTCCAGGGAATGGTGAACCTCGGGGCTACTTTTGAGTACGACCAGAACCTGCTGGCGTACCGTTTTAACGGCAAGCATCTCAAGGGCGCGTACATGTTGCTCGACGAGGCGTCCGTCACCGGAACGGCGAATATCATCATGGCGGCAGTCATGGCGCAGGGCACAACTACGATTTACAACGCCGCCTGCGAGCCTTATGTGCAACAGCTCTGCCGCCTTCTCAACAACATGGGCGCGAAAATCAGCGGAGTGGGGTCGAACCTCCTGACCATCGAAGGAGTCAAAGCCCTCCACGGCGCGCAGCATAAACTCCTGCCGGATATGATTGAGGTAGGCTCATTCATCGGCATGGCAGCTATCACCGGTTCGGAACTCCGCATCAAAGATGCCGGAATCCGCGACTTGGGAATTATCCCCGATGCCTTCCGTCGCCTTGGTATCCGCATTGACGAAGAGGGCGACGACCTCGTCATCCCTGCGCAGGAGCACTACCAGATTGAGTCTTTCCTCGATGGCTCCATCCTCACGATAGCCGACGCCCCGTGGCCCGGACTGACGCCGGACTTGCTGTCCGTCCTTCTGGTGGTCGCTACGCAGGCGAAGGGCTCTGTCCTTATCCACCAGAAGATGTTTGAGTCCCGCCTTTTCTTCGTGGACAAACTGATTGACATGGGCGCGCAGATCATCCTCTGTGACCCGCACAGGGCGGTAGTCGTGGGGCATAACCATGAGCGCCAACTGAAGCGTAACAACATGACTTCCCCCGACATCCGTGCCGGTATAGCCATGCTGATTGCCGCCATGTCTGCCGAAGGCACTTCCCGCATTGACCATATCGACCAGATCGACCGCGGTTACGAAGACATCGAGTCCCGCCTCAACGCCCTCGGTGCCTGCATAAAAAGAGAAGAGTAATATGCAAAATTTGCATATGTCAAGAGAAAACAGTTAACAGTTTCCAAAACGGAAACAGTTGATACAGATACAATAATATGAACGACATTGAAAATAGAGGCGAGATAATCATCTATCGTGCGCAAGACAACACGGTACAACTCGATGTGCGCATGGAGAATGAAACCGTGTGGTTGTCCGCCGCGCAGATGGCTCAATTATTTGGCAAGGAAGAATCAAACATTCGCCGTCATATAATTAATGTTTTTCGCGACGAAGAAGTAGAGCGCGAAAATAACGTGCATTTTTTACACGTTAATGGGGTTAAGAAGCCTGTCCCCTTTTACTCGTTAGATGTAATCCTTTCCATTGGATACCGCGTTAACTCCAAGCGTGCTATCGCTTTCCGACAGTGGTCAACTAAGATACTCAAAGACTACCTCGTCAAAGGCTTTGCGGTCAATGAGAAACTCCGTCGTGAACAGTTGTCGGATTTGCGGCAGTTGGTCCAGATTGTGGGTCGAACGGTACAAAGTAAGGCGGTGGAGAGCGAGGATGAGACGCAGGCTATTTTTGATGTCGTTTTGGACTACACGTACGCGCTGGATACCTTGGATAACTATGATTATGAGCGTCTGACCGTCAAAGAGACTACGCCCGAAGAGCGTTTCCACGCCACGTATGAGAACGCCATGCAGACCATTGCAGCACTGCGTGAGAAATTCGGCGGTAGTACCCTGTTCGGCAACGAAAAAGATGACTCGTTCAAAAGCAGTATAGGTCAGATTTATCAGACTTTCGGAGGAAAGGACCTCTATCCGAGTGTGGAGGAAAAAGCAGCGATGTTGCTGTATTTGGTGACCAAAAACCACTCTTTTTCGGACGGCAACAAACGTATCGCGGCTACGTTGTTCCTGTGGTTCCTGAACAACAACGGCATTCTCTACCGCGAGGATGGCACCAAGCGTCTGGCGGACAACACCCTTGTTGCCTTGACCCTTATGATTGCCGAGAGCCGTACGGAAGAGAAAGACACCATGGTCAAAGTAGTGGTGAATTTGATTAACCAGAAGAACTAAGAATAGAATACGATCAAATAGCACTAAAGTAGCAGTTAAACACGACAACGAGACGATAACGAGTCGATAACGAGTCGAAAACGGATGCTGGGATCGTCCTGAGAAAAACGTAATGAAACTATGGCAAAAGCAGAACTAGACATATTACTGAACAAACTGCAAGGTCGCCTTACTGGTGACAGCAAATTCTATGCCACTAACCGTCATGGCAGAACGGTCATCAGCAACTACCCGGTGCACAAAGATCCCAAATCCATCTCTGTGCAACAAAAAGCCAATAGTTCCGCATTCGCTCTGCTCTCAAAACAGGCGAAAATCGAACTCTCCAACCCGAAACGACAAGCTTATTGGCAGCAACAATACAACGACTACACACGCCTTGCCAACAAGAACCTTAACAGAGCGAATACTCAGTTCTTTGGTCCAGACTCCCCTGCCGTAACCAAGAACAAACACTATTCCACGCTCCGTGGCTTCGTCATTGCAAAATTGAAAAATGAAAATGATTAAAATATTAACGTAAAATTATATAAACTATGGAAGTAAATCCGGAAAGACAAAACATTGACCAGCTTTTTGGTAGTACGACGTATTACATTGACTTTTATCAACGTCAGTATAAATGGACAAAGGATCCTGTTGAGAAATTACTAGAGGATATTTTCTATAAGTTTAATGATGAATATAAAAAACATGAATCATCTGATATAGATATTGAGCACTTGATTGATCAATATAGTTGGTATTATCTCAATACGTTTGTGACAAATAAAGTTTCTGGAAAAGATTATGTAGTTGATGGGCAGCAACGTCTAACCACGTTGACTTTAATACTCATGAAATTACGTATTTGTGCTAAAGAAATGAATTCTCAACTATTAGGTTGGATAGATACAAAAATTGCAGGCATGTCTGGATATAAGAAAAACTTCTGGATGAACCACGAGTGCAGTATATTGACGATGAATGCTATTTATCAAAAAGGAATAATAGATATGCCCAAAGAAGATAATATTACTTCTCGAAACATGGTAGAAAATTATAAGATTATCTCAACGCGTTTGGATAAAGAGTTACCAAGTGATAATCTTAAAAGATTTGATGCCTTTGTCTTTTATTTCTTGAGACGTTTAGTGCTTATTCGTTTGGATATTGTTCAAACGGAGGTGCCTATGGTATTTGAGGTAATTAATGACCGAGGAGTAAAATTAAAACCATACGAGATTCTAAAAGGAAAATTATTGGGGCAAATAGATAAGGAAGAATTGGATGCATTGCAACTTAATGAATTGTGGGATGATACTATTGGAAAAATAAATTCGTTGCGTGAAGATAACATAGATCAGTTCTTTATATATTATCTTAAAGCGAAATTTGCGAATACAAGGGCTGAAGGTAGAAAATTTGATAATGACTATCATCGGGCTATAATGAATATTGAAGAGTTGGGATTAGATCATAACGCTAAAAAAGTAAAGCAATTTTTGATGCATGATTTTATTTATTATGCAGAATTGTATTATAAGGTACATAAATATAGAGATTATTTTAATCCTTCATATCGTTATGTATACTATAATGGTCTTACTCAAATGGATACTCAATTTATGCTTATTCTTAGTACCTGTAATGTAGATGACATAGATGAAGATAATAAGATAAAGACGGTATCGGAACAGGTTGATAGATTGTTCTGTTTGTTGCAATTGCAACGAAGTTATGATAGTAATATGTTCGCAAATAAAGTATATGAATTATCTACTAAATTGCGTAATTGTATGTATGAAGATATAAAAAATATTTTTGATACGTGCCTATTATCAATTTTACAATCAACACATGAAAATTCAGACTTGTCAGAGGTGTGGAATTATAGTTTATTCCGTAATGTGGGAATAGATTTAGACAAGCGATTCCTTCGATATATATTGGCAAGAATAGAACAGTATATTGCAGATAATACTAATATGGAGATGAAACAGAATTTGTATAATCTGGTAATAAATAGAGGTTCTACTAATGGTTTCCATATTGAACATATACTTGCAGAAAATGATGAAAATCATGAAAGGTTTAATAATGACGAAGAATTATTTAGAAGTGAACGTAATAGACTAGGAGGTCTCCTCTTAATGAAAGGAGCGGATAATCAATCAAGTAATAATGAACCTTATTCCGAGAAACTGAAGTCATATGCGAATACACTATATTGGAATGAGACTCTTCGGGAAGATAGTTACAAATCCAAATTGGATTTCACAAAATGGATTAAAAATGAGAATTTGAGTTTTAGAGCAATGCCTACATTTGGTAAAGAAGAGATTGAAGAACGACAGCGATTGTTATTTGAATTAATACAGCGTATATGGGTGTAAGTTTTTAAAAGCACGATAATGTCAAGTATCAATAGTAACATAATTAGCGTAAATTGTGGAAGAGAAATCTCGCGCGAAGAATACCTTGCCAAACTGAAAAGTGAATTGGCGGAGTTATTCGAAAGACGCGAGTATATGCTTACGTATGAGAAATCTACACTTTTGGCTGCATATACCAAATGGATAGGTTCTTTTAAGTACGAGGAGTTTTCGCTGCAAGTAACAATCAAACGCCAGCAACGTAAAGCGCAAATCATTCAGGCTAAGATTAACCGCAATGAACCAATCGTAATTGAGGCGGTTGAACAGCAACTAAACGAGGAATTCGCTGAATACGAACGGCTATTGCAAGAGCAGTTGGAACAAATAAAAGCGGCAACGGACTATTTGGAATCGCCGGTACTATCTGATGAAGACGCAAAAGAACTTAAGCAAATATATAGGATATTGGTGAAACGTTTGCATCCGGACTGGAATCCCGATTTGACACAACAAGAACGTGATTTGTTTGTACGTGTGCAAGCGGCATACAAGACTGCTAATTTGCAAGAATTAATGAACATCTTGTTAATGATTGATGCTAAGGAACCTGCTGCTCTACAAAATACGGATATAGAAGAAGAAATTGCACAATACGAAAAAAGTATTGCAGATATGAAAGAGCGTATTGAGAAGCTGGAGTTCACATTCCCGTTTACTATGCGCGAAATGCTTGTGGATGAAGAACAATTAAAGAGACAACAAGAAGAAATTCAAGCAAATATTTCTAAATTGCGCGAAGACGAAAAGAAATGGATGGCGTATGTAGCGGCAATGAGTATGTCTCGCAGCGGAATAGGAGAAGCTTAATATGGAAACTGCAATCGTAAAACTAAGTCCGGAATTATTGGCAATGTTTGCCGGACAAGCAGACGCTAATGCTCTGGCACCTTTTACACGGGAGGTATTTCTCTTGCATATAGAAGTGGCAGGAACCGGCTATTGCGAGCAGATGAATGACATATATCCGAAATTGAAGACAGACGAGGTATTGCAAATGAGGCGGGATCCGCAAAATAAGTACGACAAAAAAGCGATTGGCATATATTTTGAGCAAACGAGAATAGGATGGGTGCCACGAACAATGAATGAAATCATTAGTCGTTTGATGGATGCTGGCAAAGTATTTTTCTGCAGGATAACTGAATTAAGTGAACAATCACCAGAAAATCCGTGGAAGCATATCTCGTGCAAAATTTATATGGTGGAATAAAATAACTATATATCAGATACTGATATGCTGACATATCAAGAGAAAGAAGAAATATTAACAACGAATGAAACGAATACTGACCATATTATTAGCATTTCTGCCGCTGTTTGCAGCGGCGCAGATGGTGCAGCCGACCAAGTGGACGGCAACTGAAATTGGCGACAGCGTGCGGCTTAAAGCAACCATCGAAGAGGGATGGCACATGACTATCATCGAGTTTGGCGACCGCGAGTTCGACGAGGAATACAAAGACTCGTTCGTACTTACCGTAGCCAAGGCCGACCTGACACCCATCCGCTTCAACAGCTGCAACGATGTCATGTGTACCGCCCCGGAGGTGTGGTCCTATAGCGAAGCGGTCTTACAACAAAGTGATCCTACAGGCGAAGCCGGTCTTACAGCGCAGCGGTCAGAACAAAGATCACTCTTTTGGATCTTTGTTCTTGGCTTCCTAGGCGGTCTGTTAGCCATCTTCACGCCCTGCGTGTGGCCGATTATCCCGATGACCGTCTCCTTCTTCTTGAAGAAAGGCGGCGGACTGCGGGACGCTGTTCTATACGGCCTGAGCATCGTAATTCTCTATGTCGGTTTGGGTCTGTTGGTGACGATTCTCTTCGGTGCTTCGGCACTCAATGAAATGAGTACCAACGCAGTGGTAAATATCATTTTCTTCCTGATCTTAGTGATCTTTGCGCTCTCGTTCTTCGGGCTCTTCGAGATCACGCTACCGGACAGTTGGTCCACAGCTTTAGACAGCAAAGCCCGCCAATTGGGAGTAGAAAGTAAAAAGACAAAAGACCGTCCTTCGGACTCAAAGCCGCTTTCTACTTTGAACGATAGTGGTCTTTCTACTTTGAGCGTCAGCGGTCTATTCTCAATCTTTCTCATGGCCTTCACGTTGGTGATTGTCTCTTTCTCCTGCACGGGTCCGATCATCGGTACGCTGTTAGTAGAGGCGGCAGGCAAGTCTTTATTGGCTCCGGCGATAGGCATGTTGGGCTTCTCGATTGCGTTAGCTCTGCCGTTCTCGCTCTTTGCGATGTTCCCGCAGTGGCTCAAACAGGCACCTAAATCCGGCGACTGGATGACCTCCTTCAAGGTCGTGCTGGCTTTCCTGGAATTGGCGCTCTCGCTCAAGTTCCTCTCGGTAGCCGATATGGCGTACGGGTGGGGCATCCTGCCGCGCTGGCTCTTCATCGCTATATGGATTGTCTGCTTCCTCGGTATCGGTATCTACCTGCTATGGAATATCAAATCCGTTTCCACGACGCGTAAGATCATCCGCGCAGCGGTTATCATACCATCCATCGCTTTTGCTTGTTACCTTGTGCCAGGACTCTGGGGCGCGCCGGTGAAAGCGATCAGTGCTTTTGCACCGCCTATGCAGATTGAGGGACGCGTGGTCTTCAACGACTACGAAGAAGGCATGGCGTACGCCCGTCAAACCGGCAAACCCGTGATTCTTGACTTCACCGGTTACGGCTGCGTCAACTGCCGTAAGATGGAGGCGTTTGTGCTGGATGAAGACAGCGTCAAGACGAGGCTGCAGAGTTACGTCTTCATCGAACTCTTCGTGGATGACCGTTTGGACGCAGACAGCGACGGCGAGAGCGAAGGAACCGAGAACAGCCGCATTCAGCGGGAGCAGTTCGGCTCAAACGCCCAGCCGTTCTTCGTGCAACTGGACGCACAGGGCAATCAGGTAACCGACCCGATGGCGTTTACCACCGACCCGATGGAGTTTATCAACTGGCTAAAATACTAAATCATGAGAAAGTGGATTTTTATTGGTTTCATGATCCTCTGTGCTAATTTAGTGGCAGATGATTATATGGAATGGAACTGGCCTGTCACTGATGCTCCGCCGGAGTACCCGGGAGGTCAGATGGCTCTTTTTAGGTATATGTCAGACAGCATACATTACCCCGAAGAAGCTAAAAAGAACCACGCGGAAGGGCGCTCTGTCGTGCAGTTTATAGTGGACTCTCTGGGCTATGTCTGCGAAGTACAGATTTATCAATCCAGCGGCGATTCCGTACTTGACGCAGAGGCTGTTCGTGTATGCCGGGCTATGCCCCAATGGAAACCGGCATGGCGGATTGTGAATTATGAAACAGGGGAGAGACGTACTTTAAGGACAAGATACACGGTTCCTATAAATTTCAGTATGTCGGGATCCGAACCAAAAGATAAAACAAATAAACAATGATACAGAAGAAACAATACGAAACGAAACGACCGCCGGAGAAAGAAATGATCTTTGGTATCCGTGCGGTGATGGAGGCGATTGACGCTGGTAAGGCGTTGGACAAAGTGCTCGTTCGCCGCGACATGAGTTCGGCTATCGGCCGAGAGTTGCTGATTAAGTTAGAAGGCACCGGCACGCCGGTTCAGCGTGTGCCGCTGGAGAAACTCAATCAGTTTACCGACAAGAACCACCAGGGCGTAATCGCTTTCATCAGCCCGATAGAGTTCTATCCGCTGGAGAATCTGGTGCAAAGCCTCTACGACGAAGGCAAGACGCCGCTGCTGATGATGCTCGACGGCGTAACCGACGTGCGTAACTTCGGAGCTATCGCCCGTACGTGTGTGTGCGCAGGCGTAGACGCGTTAATAATAGGTGCACGGGGTAGTGCGGCTATCAACGGCGATGCGGTCAAAGCTTCAGCCGGTGCACTGCACACACTGCCTATCTGCAAGGTGGAGAACCTACAGAACGCACTGCGCTACCTCCAAGAAAGCGGTCTTCGCATCGTGGCAGCCACCGAACACACCGACCGTAACTACACCGAGGTGGACATGACTGTGCCGACCTGTATCGTCATGGGAAGCGAGGAGAGAGGTATCTACGAGGAGAACCTCAAACTCTGTACCGACAAGGTACGCTTGCCGATGACAGGCATCATTGAGAGCCTCAATGTGTCCGTCGCTGCAGGTGTGTTTATCTACGAAGCCGTGCGGCAACGAAATGTGTAAATGGCAAAATGGTAAATGACCAAATGAGAAAATGTCATGACCGTACTCTACGAAGATAATCATATCATAGCCGTCAATAAGACCTGCAACGAGATCGTGCAGGGCGACAAGACCGGTGACACACCGCTCAGCGAGACCGTCAAGGCGTATATCAAGGAGAAGTACAACAAGCCCGGCGAGGTGTTCTTAGGTGTGACGCACCGTCTGGACCGTCCGACGAGCGGGGTAGTGCTCTTTGCCCGAACCTCCAAAGCCCTCACACGGCTCAATGAGATGTTCAAAGAGAAATCGAAATTGTCAACTGTCAACTGTCAATTGTCAATTAAGAAGACCTACTGGGCGATTGTACAAGGTGCTCCGAAAGAGCCGGAGGCACGGTTGGAGAATTGGCTCACTCGCAACGAAGCGCAGAACAAATCCTATATAGCCAAGCCCGGCACGAAAGACGCCAAGTTAGCTATACTAAACTACAAAACCCTCGTTAAGGGAGACCATTACACGCTTTTGGAAGTCAACCTTGAGACAGGACGGCACCACCAGATCCGTTGCCAGTTGGCGGCTATCGGTTGTCCGGTCAAGGGCGATCTCAAGTACGGTGCGAAACGCAGCAACCCCGATGGTGGCATCTGCCTGCACGCGCGACAGATAGAGTTTGTTCACCCTGTTAGCAAACAAAATATATGTATCACTGCGCCGGTGCCCGATGACGCACTATGGCGCGCTTTAACCCAAGAAATACAATGATAAAGAAGATTCTAACCCTCGTACTTTGTACTTTGTCACTTAGTACCTTGTCCGCAGCCGTTCTGCCGGACACGATTGTCGCTTTTCCCGGCGCAGAGGGATTCGGTAAATACACCTCCGGCGGCCGTGGCGGCAAAGTGGTGTATGTAACCTCTCTTGCTGACGATGCGGACGGCACGACCGAAGGCACGCTCCGCTGGGCGGTGCAACAGTATCCCGGCGAACCGTTGACGGTTTGTTTCGCCGTCTCGGGAGAGATACGCCTTGTCAAAGACCTGCGTATCAACCGCCGGAACTACACCATCGCCGGACAGACTGCGCCGGGTATGGGTATCGTCATTACCCATAATAAAGTGAACTGCGGCGGCTCACAAAACTTTATCATTCGTAACCTCCGTTTCAGGATAGGACGCAATGACGCTGACGACACTATCATTACGCAGAACGCTTTTGGTGCAGAGAACTGCGAGAGTTTTATCATTGACCATTGCGATTTCGGATGGTCCACGGAAGAAAACATGAATACCTACGACAGCCATTTTATAACTGTCCAGTATTGTATCGTGCATGAGGGGCTCAACAACTCCGGTCACCCGAAAGGCGCACGCGGTTACGGCTGCCAGTGGGGTGGTTCTCCGGCTACCTACCATCATAATCTGCTTGTGAACAATAACAAGCGTTCCTGTCGCTTTAATGGCGCGCAGAGCAATGATTACGTGGTGTATCTGGACTATATCAACAATGTGCAATATAACTTCGAGGGTGGCAGCAACGGCTGCTACGGAGGTGAGAACACAGCAAAATTAGCGGAAGGAGAGTATAACGGACTGAACTCCGCACACGAGTGTAACTTCATCAACAACTATTACAAAGCGGGACCCAATACGACGAATAAAAAGTATTTCTTCTCGGTAGAGAAAGCCCGTTCCGGCGCCACCTCATGGGGCCCCAGCCAATGGTATCTGGACGGTAACATATTCGATGGCGATGCGTCCGTGACGGCGGATAACTGGAAGGGTGTAACCGGTAAATCGCCCTACAACAATGTTGATACGCTGCGCGTAGATACGCTCATTCGTCCGGCTACACCCTGGTGGCGATGGACGGAGGACAGTATTTATGGCCGTTACGATTTTGACATGTACGCCTATGCGGCGGAGGATTTTGAAACAGCAGAACAGGCTTTCAACACCGTATTGGATACAGTTGGCTGTTTTCCGCGCGATCATGTGGAGAAGCGCCTCATACATGATACACGTGCAGGATCTCACACCTATACAGGAAGCAAGACGGGTAAGAAAGGAATCATAGACACCGAGGAGGATGCCGAGGGTTTCTACGATTATCCGGTAGTAGCGCCTTTGGCAGATACCGACCTGGACGGAATGCCGGACGTGTGGGAGAGTGCAAATGGCTGCAACCCGCAGGTGGCGGACAACAATGTGCGCCACGCGAGCGGCTATACCATGCTGGAGATGTATCTCGACTATGCGATGCAGAAGGCACCGATGGACGATGGCTACCAGGAGCCGCAAGGCGTTGAAAATGTGCAAGCGGACAATGTCCAGAGTACAAAAATACTCCGCGACGGACAATTGCTTATCCAACGCGGAGAGAAGATTTATACACTTCAAGGACAGGAATTGTAAAATAGACCCTAATTATTAATCTCAAAATCAATCTATTATGGCAAAGTATGTATGCGATGTATGCGGGTACGAGTATGATCCCGCAGTAGGCGATCCGGATAACGGTATCGCTGCCGGTACGGCATTTGAAGACCTTCCTGCAGATTGGACTTGTCCGCTCTGTGGGGTAGGCAAAGACCAGTTTACGGAGGCTTAAAGGGGTAGGTATATAACGTATTTGTTATCAAACCACTTAGTACCGAACCAAGTACTGCACGGAGTGAGCTCCGCCTCTTTGAAGGGGCGGAGTTCTTCTGTCAAATCACCGCCTTTGAGTACTACCAGGCCGTTTGGAACGGCATTCTTGTGTTTGTTGGATATATTCTTCCGTACCAGTTTCACCAAATCGGGTAGGGGCATTACGGCACGGGAGACAACGAAATCGAATTTCTGCTTCTCCTCCTCTGCGCGCTCTTGCTTGCAGACTACGTTCGTCAGCCCGAGTGCCTGTGCAACCTCGGCAGCCACCTTGATCTTCTTGCCGATAGAATCAATCAGCAGGAACTGACACTCGGGAAAGAGGATCGCCAACGGGATTCCCGGGAAACCGCCGCCTGTACCGACGTCCATAATCGTGGTACCGGGCTGGAAAGGCAGCAGCTTGGCGATGGCGAGCGAGTGGAGCACGTGGTGCTCATACAGATTATCAATGTCCTTGCGCGAGATCACATTGATCTTGCTGTTCCAGTCGCGATAAAGCGCGTCAAGCTGAGCAAATTGCTCAGCCTGACGATCGGTTAGTTTGAAGTATTCAGAAATGATCATAGGTCTTTCGACTATTTGCTTTCGACTTTCGACTACTCCGCCATATTGGTAAACACATTTTGTACATCCTCGTCCTCTTCGATCTTGTCGATGAGTTTCTGTACGGACTCGCGCTGCTCGTCGGTCAGCTCTTTGGTGTCGTTCGGGATGCGTACAAACTCCATAGACTGGATCTCGAAACCGTTGTCCTCAAGGTATTTCTGCATGTTGATAGCCTCGTTGAAATCCGAGTAGATGACGATGGTGTTCTCCTCCTCATCTACGCCCAACTCCTCTACGCCGAAATCAATCAACTCAAGCTCCAGTTCGTCCAGATCAATGCCGTCCTTCATCGTTACAGTGAAGCACGCTTTACGGTCGAAGAGGAACTGCAAGCTACCCTGTGTACCGAGCGTACCGCCGAACTTGGTGAAGTAAGAACGGATGTTAGCTACCGTACGCATGTGGTTGTCGGTAGCGGTCTCCACGAAGATAGCAATGCCATGTGGACCGTATCCCTCGTAGTTGATTTCCTTGTAGCCCTCGGATGACTTGTCGGTCGCTTTCTTGATGGCGCGGTCAATGTTGTCCTTCGGCATGTTCTCACGCTTGCATTGTTGGATCAGCGTGCGCAGACGCGGGTTGGAATCAGGATCCGGTCCGCCCTCACGGGCTGCTATAGTAATCTCTTTTCCTAATTTGGTAAATGTGCGGGACATGTGCCCCCAGCGTTTCAGTTTTGTTGCTTTTCTATATTCAAAAGCTCTTCCCATAATTGTATTTTGTTTTAATTGTTAATGAATATTAGTTAGGTGGCGGCCGGTCAGAGCCGCCACCCAAAAGCAGGTAGCTTACTTGACTACTGCAGTACTGTCAGCAGGAGCGGCAGGAACCGGATCAGCGTGGTCAAGAACGCTCTCGTAATGAACTTCCTCGAACGTGATCTTGAACTCAACGCGGCGGTTCTTGGCACGACCGGCTTTCGTCTTGTTGTCTGCGATAGGCACATCTGGACCATAACCTACAGCGGTCATACGCTGGAAGTCCACACCTTGCGCAATGAGGTAGTCGCGAACGGCATTGGCACGCTTCTCGGACAACTCTTTGTTCAACTCGTACTTGCCGGTGTTATCCGTGTGACCCTGAACCTCTACGATATAGTCCTTGTTCTCAATGAAGATATTGGCAATCTGGTTGAGCAGCGGGTAAGACTTCTTCTTGATATTCGCCTTGCCGGTCTCAAACTCGATACCTTGCATGGCTTTCTTGAGCAGGTTGCGTACCTCACGTTTAACCTCAGGACAACCCTTGTTCTCCTTCAAACCGGGAACAGTCGGACACTCGTCGATGTAATCAGGTACACCGTCGTTATCGCTGTCGAGTACACAACCCTTGGCGTCAACATGGCCGCGAGCTGCCTCCGGAGTACCCGGACACTCGTCTATATAATCAGGTACACCGTCTCCGTCGGTGTCAATCGGGCAACCCTTCTCATCGACCTTGCCGTAAGCCTCTGCCGGCGTACCGGGGCACTCGTCGAGATAGTCAGGTACACCGTCACCGTCGGTGTCGATCGGACAACCCTTTGCGTCCACCTTGCCGTAAGCTTCTGCCGGCGTACCCGGACACTCGTCGAGATAGTCAGGAACACCGTCACCGTCGGTATCGATCGGACAACCTACACTGTCCACCATGCCATAAGCCTCTTTCGGGGTGTTTGGACACTTGTCTTTGTAGTCCTCTACGCCGTCACCGTCGGTATCCAAAGCACAACCTACGCTGTCCACATAGCCGATGGCGGCAGCCGGAGTACCGGGGCAGTGATCCAGATAGTCAGGCACACCGTCATGGTCGGTATCAATCGGGCAGCCTACGCTGTCCACTTGCACGCCGCGCGGAGTCTCGGGACACATGTCTATCTTGTCCCATACTCCGTCTTTATCCTTGTCGCGACGGTTGGAGCCCCACACAATGGAGAAACCGAGTGCTACATTGACGGTCTTGGCTTTGTCCGGCAGTAAATACTGTTTCGGAGCCGAGGCATTGCTGTTGGGCAGGGCTGCATAACTCGTCGGGATATAATCCATGGCGAGGGTCAGGTTAATACCGTCGTACGGCATGAAACCAAGACCGGCGCCTATGTTACTGTACTTACCGTTCTCCAATAGCGAGTAGCTGGCGGCAATGTTAAACCAGTTTACGGGGCGGAAAGCGACACCCAGCGTAATCTCCTCGTACAAACGGGCATTGTGGAGACGGGTGGCGGAAACGATGCCCACGCCTACGCGGTTGTCCCAGAAATTGGCATCCAGACCTATGTTCAGACGGGCAGTTGTCATGCGGGCTGTGCCCGTACCGCCTTGCGCTAAAGTCACGCCGTTAAGCAGTCCTTTCAGACGGTTGGTAACGGTATCCATCAGGATCTGGGTGGAGAAATTACCCTGTGCATCACGGTAAGCCGGATCGTTGTAATCAATCTGACCGGCACCGGTGAAAGTGGTATCCACATGTGCGGTATAGCGGTTGTTTCGCTGCCAGTAGATAAATCCAAGGTCGGTAAGAGCGGCGCTAATCTGCAGGTTCTCAATCGGTTTATAGGTAAAACCGAAATCCAAAGCAGCTCCGTAGCCGGACGGATTCAGCAGTTGGAGGGCAAGGGCTTTCGGATCCTGGGTATTGATCAGCTGGCTTTGGTCAAACGTACCGTCGCTGAAACCATTGATGATCTGGTTTACGTTCTTGCCGGCGATATAGGAGTTAAAATATTGGTAGTTAACAGGTGCCGCAATATCCAGATCGACATCACCGCGCAGCTTCCACTCCTTGGTACTGGCATTGATGGCGAGGTTGGAAGAACCCATATTGGCGTATGCGTGACCCATCAGGAATTTTACCTTACCACCGATGGTCCAGTGCTCGTTCAGTTGATAGCTATAACCTCCGCTAACCTCTGTGTATATGGTAGAACGCGCACCTAATCCCATTAAGTTTATGGTGTTGATTCCGTTCAAGTTCTTCATTCCGCCATCCAAGAAGAAATCAAAGATGGATTTCGGAACCGTCGTACCGCCTTCGATACGCTCGTTGATACCGATGGTCACGTAACCTACGTCTTTATGACGGAAACCGAAATTGACGATACTGAACATTGCGCCGCCGTTCATGTAAGTCACATTACGCATCGTGCGCAGAAAGGCGTTCCTGTCTCCGTTCGGATGGAGCGGAGTAATGGTCTTTCCGGTGGTCGGATCGATATAGAAAATATCGCTCATCGTCAGCGAGTTATTCCCTACAGTCATGCTGGACCATCCTAAAGGTGTGAAGTTGACGTAGCCTTGGCTCACCGGTTGGAACGCCGGGTTGATTGTATGACGCATCGGGGCGTTCTCCAGGAAATAGAGTGTATTCACCTGTTGCGCACTCGCGTTGACTGCGATGATTGCCACGAGGGCTGCAAGAAGAATTTTATGTATTCGTTTCATTTTTCAGCCCTCCTTATTTATTTTGCTTGTTTTGGTTGTTGAAATTAAACCTTGCGTCCACATTGGCGGTCACACCGATCCAGACTTTAATGTTGTCGGTGTTCAGAATGCTCACTTTGGTCAGCCCTTGCTGGTAAGCACTCTTCAGAGACTCGTCGTCCACGACAACGGTGTACACAAGTTGTTTGATCTCCGGCAGCAGGTCGATCTTGTCCTGTGTCAGGTACGCAAGAATCTGTGTCTTGCCCGGAGCGGCTTTGTGCCATCCGCCGTTGTTGGCGTAAGCAGGAGCGGTCAGACGGATCGTGTCGGTCTCGAACAGAACCAGCGGCTTGCTGGAATCCGTCGGATCCTTGATCACCTCTCCGCGCTCATTCAAGCAACGCATGTAAGCCTTTGCACAAACCGGCAGGTTGTTCTCCGCCTCCAAAACAGCGCGCAGCTCGTTCACGTGGAGCGAGTCGATCTCTTTTACTTCCGCCAGAAGCGAATCCAAGGTATAACGGCTCAGATTGATGTTTTTCACCGTGTCGGAATAGTCGATATGCAGCCCCTCGTTGAACATAAGCGGCAGTGTGGCGGTCGCCTTGATCTTGATGGCTGTGTTATTGGTCACACGGATTTGCGGAGTCTGCTGCTCGTCGAACTTGACGGCGAACTTATACCCTAATTTCTGCGGAATGTTGCGGAACAGACGATGTATCTGACCGCCCTGTACAGTATTGTCGAAACGGACGTTCATGCGGGTTGTGGAGTCGCCTATCTGGCTGGAAAGCGGCAGGTACTGGCCTTCCACGAAGGTCACGCGGCGGTAGGTCTTGCCCTCTTCAAAGGTGGCGTCTGTACGCACGCCGTTGTGATCCACGCCGAAGATATACGCGCTGTCGATGAGAAGCGCACCGGCAATCTTGGTGCCGATATTGACGTTCACTACGGGATCAGAGAACGGAATGCTGGAGCGGGTCAGGAAATCCAGAGCCCCCCAACTCTCGCCCAAATCCACTACTTCCTCGCTATGCATGTCACTGGACGGGCGGAACATACCCCAGATGGCGGTGTAGTCAATGAACTGGACGCCCAAGGTGTAGTTGAACTTGGCATCGGTCGGTACCTCTACCTGCTGTCCGGCAGGGATGGTGAACGTGAAATGTACCGTGAATTGGCAGGTGTCCACCACATTGTTCTGATAAGCCGTCCAGCCGCTCGGGTGGCGGTTGTTCATCAATACAATACTGAAGTTGTCCACGTTGGTCGGCACCTCTTTGCGGTAGTCAAATTTAGACCTGTCGGTGTCACGCGTCTTGTCATAAACGGTCATCGTGTTACCTGCGGCACGGGTAATCTGCGGACCTAAATCCAAGGTCACCTGATCAATCCACTCCCATTGGAGAGGCAGGTGGCTCGTGTCGATCAGCGAGGTGAAGCTCGCCATGTCAATCAGCGCGCTGTCCAGACGCTCGCCTAAGGTGTTGGAGGCATTGTTGATGCCGTTCAACTGAAGAACCAACGGGAAATCCAGCGTGATGGGCTCACCGTTGCCGGTTACCTTGCCGTTCATACTCAGCATGGCTGCCAGAGCAGGATTTTCCTTCAACTTGTCATACACATTCAACGAGAGTGTTTTCTCTGAAATGTGTTGTTTTAGATCCACTTGGTGATAATAACGGGAGATGGTCGTGTCAATCTGATAAGTCAGGACACCCTTGTTGTTCATGGTGTCCACATACAGATTCTTGACATCACCGATAAAATCGCCCACGGTCATGTTTACAGATCCAACCGGCAGTGCAATTCCGAGTCCCAATTGACTGGTCGTGTCAATGTTGTTGAGATCAACCCTTGATTGGCAACCCAACAATACACATCCGATTGTAAACGTACAAAAAGCGTGTAGATGTTTGTTCATAATGTTTATTAATTATAAATTATAAGAATTGGTTTGATGATTTCACATTCCGCGTGCAAAATTACAAAAAAATATCCATATACACAAGTATTTTCGGAAAAATCAGCGCAATAAGTATATTTTTTCCGTAGAACGGGTCACTGCGGTGTACAGCCACCTCCTGTATTCCCGTTTTTCCGGTTCGTCCAACTCGCTGATCCGCTCCTCTCCCAGACCGTTGTCTATATAGACATGCTTCCATTGCCCGCCTTGGGCTTTATGGCATGTCACGCAGTAGGCAAAACGTACCTGCAGGGCGTTGTAGTAGGGCGATTCGTATATCTTTTTGACAAGTTCTTTTTTGTTCCGTATCTCCGGATAATCCTCCGCAATGCGGCTGAAGAGTTCGCGCTGGAGGGTGTAGTTCGCTTCCGGGCTGTCGGTCATGAGCGTGTCTATCCACACTAGCGCCTCTATCTCCCAGTCGTAATCCACCGACCGCAAAGCCGCTTTGGCAAACTGGAAACCGTACAGCTCGTGACGGTTGCTCAGTCGCTCTATCTCGAACATGTCACCGTTGGCGATAAACTCCAGGTCCTTGTACTCTTGCGCCCAGAAATAATTGTTTTTGGTTACCATCAGTCTGTCGCCGTTGGATATCTCGTCCTCTTTCCACAATACCCGTGCGCGTACGCCTCCGTTGTAGAGATTGGTCATCTTGTTGCTTCTGGCGATGATAAGTGTCTCTTCTGCACCCACTTCACGCCAACTCTCCTCCAACCGCTCGACCACCTCTTCGCCCGGCACTTTGATAATATCCCTGCCGTTGGGCTGAACGGTAATCGCCCCGTTTCTGATTTTCGTTGCCTCGCTCAAAACGCCGCTGTCCAAGGCTTGGCGCGCCACTTCCGATAACTGGTGGCATCTCACTTCCAACCCGTAGCCTCGCATGAAATCTTCGTCCAGCGCCGGGCTGTAGCTGCTGCCTACAGGCGGTAACTGGGCATCGTCGCCGAGAAGCAGCAGACTGCACCCCTGTCCGTTATAGACGTACTTCACCAAGTCGTCCAGCAAACTGCCGCTGCCAAAAGCGGATGGCTGAGAACTGACTGCTGACGGCTGGTTACTGAGCATGGAGGCTTCATCGACGATGAAGAGGGTGTTCTTTCGCAGGTTGTCACTTAGCGTGAAGACCTCGCCGCCCAACCGGTTGAGCCGGTATATCTGTTTATGGATTGTGTATGCCGGCGCGCCCGAGTAACGGCTCAGCACTTTGGCTGCACGACCGGTCGGAGCCAGTAGCACGCACGGCTGTTTCAGACTTCCTAACGCTCGTACCAGCGCACTTACTACGCTCGTCTTACCCGTACCCGCATAGCCGCGCAGGATAAACGCCTTGTGCGCGTCGCGGGAAACCAAAAAAGCACCGAGTGCCAGGAAGAGACCTTCCTTCTCCGCGTTCGGTTCAAACGGCAGTTCCGCCTTGATACGACCTATTATGAAGTCTTCTAACATCCTCAACTTGCCCAAGTACTCTCCTCATGCACATCGCATCGGTATTAAACCATAGGATCACCATACAGTCACCATAGGATCACCATAGGATCACCATAGGATGAGCACTTTAAATGGTATTTTTTTTGCTATTTTCTATATATATACATAGTATATATATACTTTTTGTTCTGAATTTTTATTTTTCACAAAACTTGCACAATTCAAAAAAAAGTTGTACCTTTGCACTCGCTTTTAATGATTAAGCGCAATTTATAGGGTAAGTCTTACACGACCAGCTCCCTCTGAACTCCCCCAGGCCTTGACCGGAGCAAGGGTAGGAGGTTGTAGCGGTGCGATGTAAATCGCTTACCCTTTTTTTATTCCACTCTCTGGCCCGCAAGGTTGTAAATGTGTCCGTGGCGGAAGATAAGGATCTGGTCTCCGCGGATGAACTTACGCGTCGGTTCTTCCTCCCGGATTTGTTCTATGTCCATTTCTTCTTCACTCCCCATCTGGTACGCTTTCCACGCATCGGGGATGCCGTAGCCGTAATGGTGGTTGGGGTCCGGAGAGGTGTAATGGTCTGCCGATTGGATGATCAGATCGCGTATCTGCATGGCATTCTTGTCAGGCAATGCGGACCATAGACTGGCGGCCATTCCCGCTAACAGAGGCGTCGCAAAACTGGTTCCGTTGGTGCGTACAATCACGCCGTTCGGATTAATCAATACGGTTTGTACGCCTACGGCACAAACCTCTGGTTTGACACGTCCGTCAGAGCTGGGACCATAGCTGGAGAAATTCCCTATATTGCCGTCTATGTTAACGGCTCCAATGGTCAGAATACTGTCTGCATCTCCTGGAGCGCTGATAGTGCGCCACGCTGCATCCCCTTCGTTACCGGCGGCGGCGCAGACCAGCATCCCTTTGCGCGCTGCTATCGTTGCCGCGCGGCTCACACGCGTCGTCACGCCGTCCAGATCTGTCGTCTTGTCCAGGTTCCATTCTTCGTTATCGAATAGCCCGTACCCTAATGAAACCGAGAACACATTGACGCCCAACGAGTCCGCTTTCTCTAAGGCGGCTACCAGATTATCCATCTCTTTCGGGCTCTCTGTTTCGTATTCCTCGCTCCGCATCAGGTAGTATTCGGCCTTCGTCGCGGCTCCGGAGAAACCCTCCGCAATACCGCTGATGGCACTCAGGCACTCTGTACCATGATTGCCGGTAGAACCATAAAAACTGTCGGCATCATCCGTGAAATCAAAATGCCCCAACTCCTGTTCTCGACGGAAACATTGCATCGTGTTGGCGTTGTGGAAACCTCCGTCGCAGACCGCCATTAGGATGCCCTGCCCCTCAAAACCCTTATTATGAAGCGGTAGGAGGTTATAGGTTGCCAATTGTCCGTCTGTATAACTGTCCGTCGGTTCTTCTGCCCGCAGCCATTTGGGGGCTCTTGCCGGTGTGGCTGTGTTGTCGCTCTTACGCGTCATCTCCATTCCGCTCAGGAAGGTGAGACCCGCTATCTCAGCGGCTTGCTCTTCACTCATCTCTACCGTCGCGCCGTTGAACCAGCGGCTCGTGTGGTGAATCTTAACGCCTCTTGCGCGCAGACTGTCCAGATAAGCGGCACTCACGGGGTAATCCAACCCATCCGTCGGGATATCCCATTGGGCACGCTGCTCTACGGCGCGTGGCGATAATGCCGGCGCACTCGTCTGCGGCTTATCCGTAAATGACACAAAATAGATGTGAAGCAGAATAGCTAATAACATAATTTTTCATCTTTCATCTTTCATCTTTCAGCTCCAGCTGAACGACATTTTCCACGTGCTGCGTGTGCGGGAACATATCTACCGGCTGCACTCTCGTTACCTTGTATTTGGCATCGAGTAGTGCCAGGTCGCGAGCCTGTGTCGCCGGATTGCAACTCACATAGACTATCCGTGCGGGCTCTGCGTTCAGAATCACGTTCACTACATCTTCGTGCATTCCGGCGCGCGGAGGATCGGTGATGATGACATCCGGACGACCGTGCTCAGCGATGAAATCGTCATTCAGAATATCCTTCATGTCCCCTGCGAAGAACAGGGTATTCTCAATTCCGTTAATCTTCGAATTGACTTTGGCGTCCTCGATAGCTTCCGGCACATACTCGATTCCGATCACCTGACGGGCCTGCCGGGCTACGAAATTGGCAATCGTGCCGGTGCCTGTGTAGAGGTCATAAACCAAAGGCATTTTCAATTCTTCATTTTTCGTTTTTAATTCTTCAAACGCAAACTCCCTCGCCACTTTGTACAGTTCGTACGCCTGCTCGGTGTTCGTCTGGTAGAACGATTTGGGACCGACTTTGAATTGCAGTCCCTCCATCTCCTCGATGATATGGTCCTGACCTGAATAGACCTTCACCTCCTGGTCGCCAATCGTGTCGTTGTATTTCAGGTTCTCCACGTAGAGTAGGGACACTATCTCAGGAAACTCCGTGTGCAGGTATTCCAAGAAATTTGAAACTTGAGATTTGAAATTTGAAATTTCGGCTCCGAACACCACAATCAGCATCAGCTCGCCCTTGTGGTTGTTCCGCAGGATCAGCGTCCTCAGCAGCCCTTCGTGGGTGTGCTCGTTGTAGAAACTGAGTCCGTTCGCGCGGGCGTAAGCGCGTACGCCGTTCCTTATCCTGTTGTTGATATCCGGCATCAGGTGGCACTCCTCTATATCCAGCACTTTGTCGAACGCCCCCGGGATATGGAACCCGAGTCCGTAGGAACTGTCTATCTTATCCAGCCCGCCTGCTGCCTCAATCACTTCCCACGGATACCATTTCCTGTCAGCACACGTAAACTCTAACTTATTGCGGTACTCGTAGATATGTTGGCTTCCCTTGATGGGACTGATCTCCGGCAGTTCGATCTTCCCGATGCGTGTCAGGTTGTCCACGATCTGTTGCTGTTTGTATTTCAACTGTTCCTCGTACGGCAGGATCTGCCATTTGCACCCGCCGCACACGCCGAAATGCTTGCAGCGGGCTTCGCAACGCACGGCACTCGGTTGCACCACACGCAGCACTTTTGCCTCCATGAACGAGTGTTTTTTCTTTGTGACCTGCAGATCGACTATGTCGCCCGGCACACAGTTGGGAACAAACACCACTATGCCGTTCTCCTTGGCACTTGGTACCTGGTCACTTTGTACCTTGGCAAGGGCTTTTCCTTCCGCTGCCACGCCGGTGATTTCTATATTCTCCAAAACCGGTAGATTCTTCTTTTTCCCCATTTCAAAACAAATTTGCCTGCAAAGGTACAACAAAAATCGCACATACGCAAGCGCACACGCATTTTTTATAGAAAAAGGCGTCAAATGAAAGATTTTTTGTCTTTCTTTTTTTCACTCTTCATTTTTTTTACTACCTTTGCACGGCAATTTGAAATATATCAGTTCCATGAAAAAGATTTTTGTTATTTGTGCAGCCTGCGTATTGTTTTTCTCTTGTCAGCCCTCCACGGAGGTCAGTTCACCCGACGGCAAGCTCACTGTCCACTTTAGGTGCGATGCCTGTGACGGGACGATTTGGTATGCCGTCGCACGTGACCATGAACTGATTATGGATCTTTCTGAGCTGGGACTAATGACGGAGGATATGTCCCTTGCCGAGGATTTCCGTCTTACCGGCATCTCGCGTCACAGGCAGGATACCACATGGGAGACCGTGTGGGGAGAGGAACGCTTCATCACCGACCGCCATAATCAAATGGTGGTACACCTGCTCCATCAGTCGGGGATTAGGATGGATATCGCTTTCCGGGTCTTTGATGACGGTTTTGCCTTCCGGTATATCTTCCCCGAGCAGGAGCAAAAGACGTTTACTGTCACCGACGAGCTCACCGCGTACCGGTTCACACAAGGCGCTGAGGCATGGTCTATCCCTTGGCGGACGGAGTATTACGAAGGTCTCTGGGAGAAAAGAAACCTCTCCCCGTGCCTCCCTTTAAGGGAGGGGGATAATCCTAATCCAACCCAAGATACTCTCTGCTCGCCTATAACGATAGAGTTTGCGGACGGGACGTACGGTTTCGTCCACGAGGCGGCACTGACCGACTACCCTGCGCAGAACCTCTATGTACGTGACGGCGCGTTGCGCACATACCTCACACCGTGGCTCGGTCACCAATCACCCATCACCAGTCACCAATCGCCGAAGGCGTACATACAGACTCCGTTTGCTACGCCGTGGCGGTTCGTGGTGTTGACCCGAACCCTGCCGGAACTGGTGGCTTCGCGTATCATGCTCAACCTGAACGAGCCTTGCAAGATAGAAGACACCTCTTGGATTAAGCCCGCGAAATTCATGGGTATCTGGTGGGGCATGCATATCAAGACCATGACCTGGGAGCAAGGACCGAAGCACGGAGCCACGACCGAAAACATGGAGCGGTATATGCGTTTTGCCAAGGAGCATGGTATCGGAGCCGTGCTTGCCGAAGGCTGGAACAAAGGGTGGGAGGACTGGAAGCACTTTGATTTCACCACGCCTTACGACGACTGGGACATGGACTATCTGAGCCGTCTGTCGGACAGTCTCGGCGTGCAGATTGTCGGGCATAACGAGACAGGCGGCAATGCGGCGGATTACGAGAAGGATCTGGACTCTATCTACCGCTATCATGAGGCGAAAGGAATCCATGTGATCAAAACCGGCTATGTGGCACCCATCATCCGCACCGTGGATGGCCTGCAATGGAACAAAGGACAATCCGGCGTCCGCCACTACCGCAAGGTCATTGAGACGGCTGCCAAATACCACATAGCGATAGACAACCACGAGCCCGTCATGCCCACGGGCTTGCAGCGCACTTATCCGAACCTGATGAGCCAGGAGGGCGTGCGCGGGCAGGAATGGAACGCCTGGAGCGCTGACGGCGGCAGTCCTTGCGAGCATGTGACGGTGCTGCCCTATACGCGTATCCTGGCAGGTCCGGTGGACTATACGCCGGGAGTGTTCCGGTTTGAGAATCCGATTATTCCGACTACAAGGGTACACTCCACGCTCATGAACCAACTCGGACTCTTCGTCTGCTTCTATTCGCCGCTCCAGATGGCGTGTGACCTGCCGGAGCATTACATGGAGCATGCAGACGCTTTCCGGTTCATAGAACAGGTACCTTGCGACTGGGAGCGGTCGGTATTGGTGGACGGCAAGATAGGCGATTTCTGCGTTTTTGCGCGTCAGGAGCGCGGAACGGACAACTGGTATATCGGCGGTATCACGGACGAGCAAGCCCGCGAGGTAACTATCCCCCTCTCCTTCCTGAATCACCAATCGCCAATGACCAATCACCAATATAAAGCCACGTTTTATCTCGATGCCGAGGATGCCGATTGGGAGTCCCGTCCGTATGCATACCGGATAGAGGAGCGGGAGGTCACTTCCGCCGACACCCTTCATGTGCGCATGGCACCGGGCGGCGGCTTCGCCGTGCAGATTCTTCCCTGAACTCCCTCTTTGCCCCTTCCGTTCTCTCCCTTACGACAAAAAAACTCCTCAAAATTTACATATATCAAAAAAAAGTATTATCTTTGCAGTGGATTTGAAAAAATCATAGATCCGCCAATCTTGGCGGATGCATCAAGTCCATTTTCTCCCTTTTTCGTTACGGTGACGTTAGCTTAGCAACCCACTAACGACCCACTAATCACCCACTAATCACCCACTAATCACCCACTCTGAGTCTTGTGAAAGACTGATGAGGACACCCCCCAGCCCCCTCTTAGAGGGGGAGAGGTGTGATTGGTAATTGGTGATTGGTGACGAGGGGTGGAGCGGCTCCGAGGAGCCGATGTCGGAATTTGATTCCGACGCAATGAAAAAAGAAGGGGGCGCAATGAAAAAAGAAGAACGGATGGGCGACGCAATTGACCAAGTAAGGGCGGGCAATCATATTCCCTGAAACTACCAAGAAAGAGGGTGGAAGCAAAATCTTAAAATTTGTACTATTTTGCTAACTCAGTTTGGCAACACTCTTTAGAGTGTGGCTTAATAATCGTATATCTTTTCGTAACGAACGATATTGCCCGCTTGACAAAAAAGCAGTAATTTTGCACCCGATAAAAAATGGGCTGTTTTGAAGCCTCAAAACGTAACAAAATTATTAACAATATTAATATGAGTAAATTTTTCAGGAGAATTTTCGTCTTGACAGCAGTAGCTCTGCTGTCGGCGACAGTTCCGGCACAACAGTTGACCAACGCGGATTTCGAGGATTGGTCCGATGCCGCTTTTGACGGCCAGCCCCAACCTGCCGGCTGGAACGCGTCCAACGTGACGCAGTTTGGTTTCAAATTCAACTTTGCCCACCGTGAGGCGGGGCATAGTGGCAATTACTCAATGCGGGTGCAGGACCAGTCTGTCGGTGCTGCGGGTATAACGGAGGTTTCGCCGGGTTATTTCTCGCTCGGCCAGCCTTGGGTGTATATCCCCTCTCTGACCCAGGTCGGCGCCGCAACCGCAGGTACAGTAGGAGGTATCCGCTGGCAGTTCCGTCCGGATACGATGTCCGTGTGGATCAAGCGTACGGGTGCGAACGTGGACAAAGAGGACTTCTACCTCCTTTATTACGCCTGGGAGCGCGACGCCTCCAGTAACGCCTACAAGGGAAAGAACGGTAACTGTACATCGTACCAGCGTACCAACGAGGAGTCTGATATCCGTATCGCGCTCAACGCCAATGACTGTGGTACCCAGGTGGACGGACAGCAGGTCAGCGAAGGTATGTGGCGTGAGAGAAGGGAGTACGGCGAGTGGACGAACATCCGCGTGCCGATTTACTACCTCAACGGCAACACCACCAAGTGGATGAATATCATTTTCTCCGCCTCCAACTACCCGAACGCACGTTCCAACAGCGGTCTGTATGACGGCAACTCGCTGTTCGTCGATGATGTGCAGCTCATCTATTCCTCCAAAATCCAGACTCTTCTGGTGGACGGCATGAACTGGAACGGTTTTGATCCCAACAGCACGGAGGTGCAGTACTACGCCTTGGGCGAGGATGCAACCACAGTGCCGGATATTACCGCCAAACGCGGTGCCGGTACGCTGACCAACGCTTCGGGGAAGTCCAAGACCTTCCCGGGACGTTTCCTGGAGATCGGTCCGGGCAAGGAAATGCAGATCGTCAAGGGTGACCTCAATAACACCCCGACCGTCATCACCGTCACTTCGGAGGACGGCTTGAGCACGACGGTCTATAAGATCCAGTTCCAGAAAGCCGCCAGCAGCAATGCCAAACTGGCGGGAATCACCTATACCTTGGACGGTGTCGAGACGGCGCTGCCGGATTTCGCGCCGAACACCTCAAACTACACTCTCTCCCTGCCGTACGGTACAACGCAGGTGCCGACCATCGCATGTACGACTCAGGAGAACGGTCAGACCGTCCAGATCACGCAGGCTGCCTCCCTTTCCGACAATGCCACCATCCACGTGACGGCACCGAACGGCACCGCAACCAAAGACTATACGGTCTCTTTCACCATCGCGCAGCTCGCGGATAACAACCTGGCGGGAATAGAGGTCAACGGAACGGCGCTTCCGGGCTTCAATCCCACCCAGACCAACTACAAGGTTTCGCTGCCAGTCGGGACGTCGACACTCTCCGTGGTGCCGGTCAAGAAATACGACGGCCAGACGGTAACCGTCTCTCCGGCTACCATGCCGACGGGCACAGCGATAGACGGAACAGTCGTGGAGATCGCGGTGACCACACCCGGTAACCAGACCCCGCGCAAATACCGTCTCACCATCCGTCTTGAGGCTTCCTCCTATTCGTATTTGGGCGGACTCGCCATCACCGGAGACCAGATCAACCAGGTGACCCCGCACGTAGCGGATAACCCGACGCAGATAGACTTCGCGCCGGATAACATGATCTATTACGTCACCCTCAATATGGGTGCAACCACCCTGCCGGAGATCAGTTACACTCCCGGAGACGCTTTCCAGACGGTCAGCCTCACCACATTCGACGGCGTGGACGGAACGGCGCGTGTGACGGTTACTGCCGGTAACAACAGCGACCAGTCGGTCTATAAGATCGTCTTCAATACACTCAAGTCCGACGTCTCGACGCTTGCTGACATTAAGATTGGCGGCGTGTCGATACCGGACTTCGCGCCGTCTAAGACCTCCTATACCATCGCGCTGCCGGTGGGTACCACTCAGATGCCGCTCATCGAGGCGGTACCGGGCGATGACTACCAGAATGTGGTAGTGACCGAAGCCGGTCTGAACGGCAAGACACGTATCACCGTTACCGCCGGGGACGGGAGTACGACCATCTACCAGATCGCTTTCTCCGTGGAGGCGTTCACGGATAACACCCTCCAAAGCCTTTCCGTAGCCGGTTTCAGCCTGCAGAACGCGGCGGGGGAGAACATGGATTTCCACCCCGACACGTTGGAGTACTGGGTCAACCTGCCCCAGGGAACAACCGCCCGTCCGGAGGTGACGTATGAACTGCAGAACGCGGCGATGCAGTCTGCTTCGGCGCGCGGTGCAAGCGACCTGCCGTGCGACTACCGCGTCACGGTGCGTCCGCAGAGCGGAGCCAGCCAGACATACGTCATCCACTTCACGGTAACGACCTCCAACAATACGGACCTCGCTATGCTTTATCTGGACGGGACGCCGGTCAGCGGCTTCCGCGCGGACTCGTTGCATTATATCGACTCCCTGCCCGAAGGTGTCTCCAGAATACCGTCGGTGACCTTCGATAAGGCGGAGAAAGAGCAGCGCGTGGTCAGCGTGCTTGACGGCAAGCGGCAGACCATCACCGTTACCGCGCAGGACGGCAGGACCAAGAAGGAGTATGTCATCGACTTCATTGTGCGTGCCTCCGCCAACGCCTATTTGGAAATGATTTATCTGGACGGCGCGGCGCTCTCTGGCTACACCAAACAGACACTCGAATATACGGTACACCTCACGGATGCCAGATGTCCGGCGGTCACCGTGGCAAAAGCCGCCGGGCAGCAAGTGACCATCACAGCCCCCTACGGTTTGGGCGATGCTACAATCAAAGTGCTGCCGGAAACGGGCGCAGGCAATACCTATACCATTCATTTCGTTGCGCCTGCAAACGAGTCGGTACAGTTGCTCGGAATCACGATTGACGGTACGGGTATCGATCCCTTCAAGGCGGACTCGATGAACTATACCGCCACCTATTCCGGCTCGCACCCTGCCATCGGTTATGTCAAGAAAGCAGGGCAGACCGTCAATCTGCTCTGGAAGGGCGATGTGGCATACATTCAGGTAGCGGATACCGAAGGAAACAAAGCGATCTACAGCATTTCCTTCACCCGTCTCTATTCCTCCGACAACATGCTGGAGGGTATATATGCGGACGGAGTCCTGATAGACGGTTTTGATCCCGCCAACCGCACGTATGCCTATACGCTGGAACCGGGTGCCGCATATCCGGTAATCACTTATAAGGCGAAGGAGAATACACAGGTGCTCTTCTTCGGACAGCTCAGTCAGGGCAAGTGGGGGATTACCGTGCAGGCGGAGGACCAAGCCGTAGAGGCGGCTACCTATACGGTGACCTATACCTTCAACAAGTACAGCGACATTACCCTCAAGAAACTGGAGGTAGAGGGCTATGCCTTCACTTATGAGAAGAACACCACCTCCTACGGCCCGTTCGCGATAGACGAAGGAGCGGCACTGCCGCTGGTAACTGCGGTGCCGGAGGAAGGGCAGTCCGTCATTCAGTACAATGAGAACGACTCGACACAGAAGGTGCTGGTGATGGCGGAGAACGGAAACACCAACGTCTATACAATAAGGTACACGCGCGTGAAGAGTAATAACGTCAAACTGGCGAATATCCTGGTTGACGGCGCACCGCTCTTCGGATTCACTCCGGATATAACGGACTATACCGTAACTCTGCCGCGTACCGCTACTGTTGTGCCGAACGTCAATCCGGTAGCGCAACTGCCTAACCAGACCGTGACGACCTACTTCAGTCAGCCGGGTGGGGTAACGCGAATTCACGTGGAGGCGCAGGACGGCTCGACCGGCGATTATACCATCGCTTTCTCGATAGAGAAATCCGATAACACACTCCTCAAAACACTCAAAATCAACAACATAGACAGGGATGTCAACACCACGGAATATACGTTCGATGTACCTTTCGGTACAGCCCAGCCGTACGACATCCATTATACGCTGGAGGACGGTCAGCGCGTCCGCTTTGTGGATGCTCCCCTTTCGGGCGTAACGAAGATCATCGTTACCAACGAGAAGGGCGACAACAGCCGTACTTATACCATCAGCTATAACATGGCTCAGCCGCAAGGCGAGAACAAGGTGGCGAAAGTGAAATACACGTATGTGAACGCCTCAGACGCAACGGTTGATGGCGAGTTAGAACCGGTAGAAGGTGATAATGTTGTCGATCTGCCGTATGGCGCGAAGAGCTTTACCGTAACGGAGGTAGTGAAGAACTACACCGACCAGTCAATCCAGTTCTACAACGGCGGTATCCGTCGCGGGGCAAAGATCATCGCAGTCGCTAACCGTGACGGCGAGAACGATGTGGAATATACTATCACCCCGAAAATGCCGAAGTTCGATACTACGGGTAAACTCAAAGAACTCAAGTTCAACGGCTCGCTTGTGCCGAACTTCCACCCCGATGTATATAACTACATCATCAACGTAACCGCCCAGCCTGGCGCTTCCGACTTCGAGGCAAAAGACTACGACGGCAATACCGTCATCGGTGCGCTTGCTGCGGATGCAGAGAAGAAGAAACAAATCACCTTTACCGTAGAAGGCGGCGAAACGTACTCCGTCTGCTGGTTCTACGCAAACGATAAGGATCCGTTTGATTTCAGAGATCCATGGGTAAGTGCCAATGAGGGGGCAGGTTTCAAACCATCCGCAAAATGGCACGTAATTGCTGACTATACATGGGGATACGATTTCTCACTTGTTGGTTATCATATACCTTACACCGCAGGAAAAGAAGTTTCCAGGTATGGTGCGAACGGTGCACTGCTCTCTACACTGCGTCAAGGGGCTTTACGCCAATCGCTTCCCGGAATGATGTCATTGAGCCCGATGTCAGTCTCCATTGACGAGAATGGTAACTCAAGAACCTCCGTCAGCCAAACGGCATCCGACGGCGTTCAGTTCCGCAATACACCGGAGTGGCTGACATTCGATTATGATCCTTTGACTGCCAATTCGATTAACTCGTGGAGCATCAAAGTCTATATGAGCAGTGGAACATCGCAGGAACTGGCTACATATACAGGAGATTATAGTAATAAGAATAATTTGGTTGAAGATGTTAGACTGACACTGAACTATCCTTCTGGAGCAGTAACAAACAAACTTAATGCAGTCCTAAATTCTTGCGAAAAGGAGAATGCGCATGACATGAACGGTTATGGTGCCAACCAGTATTCTGACCTCGTGCTCCAGAATATGCACCTCACCTATAGTTCTGCATTCTCCGCAGGAACGGTGGATGGCGAAGCAATGACCCTCGCGGGTACAACCTTCACCAAGACCGTTTCCGATGACTATGTGGGTGTTCCTGCCCTGAAGTTCACAGGTGCAGTACACGACCAGACGCAGAAGATTGAATGGCTCAATGGCGGTGAGTGGATCAACGGGCAACTGACGGCACAGGTAATCAACTACGGCGAGAACGCCTTGGAGGAACTCCGCGATAGTACCATCTATACCGTAGTCCTCTCACGTACGCCGGTTACCTCCGTAGAACACACCGCTTCCTTCGGTTCCTTCCCGACGACGGTAAGCAACGATACGGTTTACGTCAATCTGCCCTACGGTACGAAGCAGTTGCCGGATCTCACTGTCACACCGGAGAGTATTCACCAACTCGTGACGATGACCAAACGTAACAATTCCGTGACGGTCAAAGTAACGGCGGAGGATAACTCGGAGAAAACGACCGTCTATGTATTCCGGGAGGTCAAGGGGAACGACGCGGCTCTGGACGGTTTCAGCGCCGTGGACAAGAACAACAACGACGTGACCGTCGAGACCGTGGACGCACCTACCTATACCTATAAGGTGGTAGAATACGAGATGCCGAAGATTGAATACACCAAGAAAACCGGTCAGGCAGTGGACATCAACTACACCAAAGACTCTGTAACCATGCTCGTTACCGCTGCCGATGGTGTGGCGAAGATCACTTATACCATCCGTCGTGAGGATCCGGCAGTCGCTACTTCCGGTCAAATTGAAGAGTTCGCGAAGAACGGTAACCCATGGGCGGAATTGGGCGGTACGGCTTATGCAGTAGAGGAGCCCAAACCGGCGGAACTGATTACCTTCACCCGGAAGGATGCTAAAGACTCTGTCGTATATATCCAGCATCCGGACTCGGTGGAGTGGCAGGTATTTGCTTCGGACGCAGCCAACAACCATACCTACATCCTTCGTTACCCGTCGGATAAATCGGATAATGACAAGTTGGCTAACCTCCTGATTGGCGGTGTACCCTACAGCGATTTCATCGCTTCGGAAAATGAGTTCACTATCGTTTCGGATACGATGATCGTCTTGGAGGCGGTGGGCGCTGAACCTGCACAGCGGATCGTGACCACCCAGACCGCTGCGGAAGGTGAGACAGTAGTGTATGAGACAGAGGTGACCGCCGAGAACGGTGTGGCTAAGAAGACCTATAAGACCACGGTTCGCCGTCCGCGCAGCAACAATGCGCTGTTAAGCGGTATCATGCTGGATAGTGTGATGATCGCGGACTTTGATCCCAATACCTTCAACTACATCGTTACACTCCCCACACCGGCTGTGAAAGTAAAACAACCGCAAATGCCGTCCGTCACTTATCTGGCGGGTCAGGCAGGGCAGAATATCCAGCTTACACCGGGAACGCTCAACGGGGATGCAACGGAGATTGTTGTCAAGAGCGAGGACGGCGCAATGGAGAATACCTATTTCGTGACAGTCAAGGCACAGAAAAGCGCGTGCGTGGATCTGACGGGCATTACGGTTAACGGAGAGCCCATTGACCAGTTCGAGCCGGGACGTCACTTCTACTCCAAATCGCTGAACACCAGCACGATTGAGGTGGACTACACGGCGGATGATCGCTTCCTGACGGTTACGCCGCAGGTTCAGACAATCTTCGCGAACCACCAGTACAACTACAAACTGAGAGTGGAAGCCGAGAACGGAGACACCGCCATATATGAGGTAATGCTCTATATTGAGAACCAGTCCAACGATGCCCAACTGGCGAATATCCTCCTGGACGGCAAGGATTTCGTGGACTTCGAGCGAGCCCTCAACGAGAGCCTGACTTTCGACCCGGGTAACAACAGCTACGATATCAACCTCCCGTCCGGTACGACCATCTGGCCTGAAGTGAGCGCACAACTCAAGATGGACGGACAGGCTGTGGCTATCTCCCATCGGAATGATTCGATTGTACTCAACGTGACGGCTGTGGATGGTGTAACCACCAACCAGTATGTGCTCCACTTCCTTGTGCCGCAGAGCCGCAACGCAAACCTCTCGATGATCTTCCTCAACGGAGACTCGATTAGCGACTTCAACCCGGGTACCTATTTCTATCAGCACAACCTGAAGGTAGGCGTACATGAACTGCCGGAGGTAACAGGTCAGAAGGCGGAGGGCGCACAGCTCATCGCACCGGTAGTGATGGACCACGAGAAACGTCAGGCTACTATCAAGGTACAGGCGGAGAACAGAACCTACTCGACAACCTACGTCGTAGCCTTCCAATTCACGCAGTCCGATGTTGATACACTGGCGATGATCTATGCCAACGGAGACTCACTTGAGGGCTTCGACCCGCAGGTGAAGTACTACGAGAAGACACTGCCCGTAGGGACTACCGCTTTCCCCGAACTCTACTGGCAGGACGGTGACGACTACCAGACCGTTCATATGGATACCGTTTCCGGTGACTCCGCTTCGCTTGTACGTCAGATCATCGTCACTTCGGAGAGTATGCACACGCGTACTTACACCGTTTCTTATGTTATCGAGAAATCGGCGGTGGATTCGCTCAGTATGATCTTCGTGGACCAGAAGCAGTTGCCGAACTTCAAACCCTCTGTTTACGAGTACGTTGATACGCTCTCTGCTTCTTATGCACAGGAACTGAACGGTGAAATGCCGTTGGTAGAGTACATCGCAGGGGATGATTATCAGAAAGTGATGGTATCTCAGATGCCGGAGGACGAGACTTATCTGGCGAACAACTCGCTCAAACAGAAGACGGTCATCACCGTGACGGCAGCGAACGGACGTTCCAAGACCTATACCATCCACTACCCGGTAGAACTCTCCGATGATGCCAAACTGAACATGATCATGCTGGAGGGCAAACCGCTTGCCAACTACGATGCGGAGAGATATAGCTACAAGGTGGAGATTGAGAGCAACTCGGCTATTCCGGTTGTCTCCGTTCTCAAGAAGGAAGAGGCGCAGACCTACGAGATCCGTGTAATGAACGATACCGTTCGTATTGATGTCATCGCCGAGTCCCGCAAGGATACTGCAACCTATACGCTGGCATTCGACCGCATTCTCTCCGGTAACACAAGACTGAATAATATTATTCTCAATGATACCGCAAATGCCTTCGTATCGGTTAACCAGTTCCGCTTCAATCCGGCATGGGATTCATACACCGTAGATCTCAACTACGAACCCGGTATGGATAAGGAATCGCTCCTGCCGGCGATGGAGTTTGACCTTGCGGACTCGCTCCAATCGGTTCGTACGCAGCAGACGGAACTGGAGGACGGCAGTATTCAAATTGAGATTGTCGTCACGGCGCCGAACAAGGATGAAGGCTCGTACTTCATTACCTTCAAGTATGCCAAGTCCGCGGATAATAACCTCAAGGCGATTTATATCAACAACGTGGCGTTGGAGAACTTCTCGCCGATGGAGACGGACTACACCTACGTGCACCCGTACGGTACCGACGAGTCTGAATACTTTACGAAAGAGGCGCTCACGTATGTCCTCTCTGACACGCTCGCAACGGCGGTTGACTCGATCTCGGATAACAAGACAATCTTCATCACCGTCACCGCGCAGAACGGCAAGCAGAAAACGTATTCCATCAGCCAGACTACCGGAATGGACGATAATGCCGACCTGCTGTGGATTGCCGTGGATGGCGATACCATTCAGGGTTTCGATCCCGCACAGACCTTCTACGTCTATGACGTCTATAGGGGAGCTGCGGTACCGTCCGTGACGGCTAAACAGGCTTCGGACAACGCTTCGGACCCGACGGTGGAGGATGTAAGTGCTATCGGTGATACCTGCCGCATACGTGTCAAAGCCGCAAACGGTGATCTCAAGATATACGAGGTATATATCCGTGAGACGCTCAATAAGAGTCAGGAGGCTACCGCCAATGATGTCCTCATTAAGCGCGTGCCGGGTGCTGCACAGATGTTCGTGGCTTCCATCCGCTCCGGTGTGACATTCGCACTGTACGACATTGACCGTCATGTGATACTCATGCCGACGGCGGTACCGGAAGCGAACCCGAACTACGCCGATACCTATACAGACATGCAGGGTAAGGATGTACTCAATGATGTGCTCAACACCGGCGAAGGACTCCTTGTGGATGTCGAACTGGGCAAACCCTACATCTACCTCTTCCTCTATAAAGGACAAAAGGTGAAATCAGGAATTATCCTTGCCCAGTAACGATTTTAGGGCGTAAATCAAAAAAAATCCCGCTTACATTTGCGTATGTGGGATTTTTTTTGTACCTTTGCAGCCCGAATCCTGAATTATTAATTTGAAACTAACAATCCGATGTACGGTATATTCAACGATAACTTTCCTCCGATCCTGGACGGAGTGGCATTAACGGCTCAGAATTATGCCTATTGGTTGCACGAGAAAGGGTACGATGTGCGTGTCATCACTCCGTACGCACCCGGAGCCGGAGAGATTATAGAATCGGCTCCTTATCCAATCAACCGGTATGTGTCTGTCCCCATTCCGTTCCGCCATCCGTACCGCTACGGTTTGCCGTACGCGGATGCGGCTTTTTGGCATAACTGGAGAAAGATGCGTTTCGAGCTGGTACATGCCCACTGCCCCTTCACTTCCGGCTCATTGGCGTACCGCGCGGCACGAAAGCAGAATATACCGCTCGTGGCTACTTTCCATTCCAAGTACCGCCAGGATTTTGAGCACAATGTGTCCAATAAGAGGGTGGTGGACTGGATGGTGAGACAGATCGTCTCGTTCTTTGAGAAAGCAGATGAGGTATGGATCCCGCAGGCTGCCGTGGAGCCTACGCTCCGCGAGTACGGCTATAAAGGTCACGTCGAGGTGGTGGAGAACGGAAACGATTTCTCTACGCCCGTGCGTCTCATTACGGAAATGCGCGCACAGATGAGGGAGGAACTGGGCATGGGCGACGACGAGACAATGTTGCTCTTCGTCGGACAGCATATATGGGAGAAGAATATCGGCTTTATTCTTGACTCGCTGGCACTGCTGAAAGGAAAACCGTTCCATCTCTTTATGGTGGGAACCGGCTATGCCGTGCGTGAAATACGCCGGAAGATTAAGGAACTTGCCCTTCAGGATTATGTTACGCTCCTTGGTAACATACACGACCGCGAGCGTCTGAAACGGATAGATGCCGCAGCGGACTTGTTCCTCTTCCCCTCGCTCTACGATAATGCGCCTCTGGTGGTAAGAGAGGCGGCGGCAATGCATACTCCGGCTTTGATGCTGCAGGAAAGCACGGCGGCGGAAGTGATAGAGAAAGATGTAAATGGGTTCCTCACACCCAACGACATACACGCTTATGCCGACAGGTTGGCGTGGCTCATGGAGCACCCGGATATACTGACCAAGGTGGGCGACAAAGCCTCTACTACCATTGCGCGCTCATGGGAGAATGTGATTGATGAGGTCATCCTCAGGTACAAGGATATACAGGAGTCTTACCGTTTGAGTCACGGGAAATAAGAAACGAAAAACAGGTAAATAGTGAAAGGTTTTAAGGTATTAGTGATATTAACTGCGCTGCTGATGAGCGCGTTGGGAGGTGCGGCACAGACAACCTCCGTTTCCGGCGTCGTCGTTGACGCGGATACAGGCGAGAAACTGCCTTTTGTGCAAATCTACTTCATCAAACCCTCCAGCGAGGGCTCTCTCGCTACACAGTATGGCACAACTTCGGATATAGATGGTAACTTTTCTCTCTCCAACCCCTCCGGCTATACGACCATCAACTTCCAGATGATGGGCTACAAGACGGAGATGTACACTGTTCGCACAGGGCAGGAGAAAAGGAACGTTAAGGTGAAAATGAAACCCGACGTGTATGGTCTTCAGGACATCGTCGTTACTCCTAAGAACCGCAAGCAGAAATACCGCCGCAAGGGCAATCCTGCTGTGGAACTTATCAAGAATGTCATCGCTCATAAAGACTCCTTTCAGGTCAAGTCGGCGGATCACTATACTGCCGGAACGTACCACCGTATGTCTTTCGCATTGGATAATTTCCATCCGAATTTCCAAAAAGGGTTCTGGAAGAACTTTCAGTTTATTGAGAAATACATAGACACAACCGATGTCTATCCGGCACTCACCCTTTCCATCCGCGAGAAATTGGGTAAGGAGTACTATCAGGATCGTCCGCACCGTGAGAAGAAACTTCTCGAGCGCGAGCGTGTCTTTGGTCTGGAGTCCCTTCTCTCTACGCAGTCGCTGGAAACGAATATGAAGGCTGTATTCAACGATGTGGATATATACGACGATAACATGAAGCTTCTCTTTAACCGCTTTGTGTCGCCTGTCTCATCCACTCTCGCCGTCTCGTACTACCAGTATTATATCATGGACACAATCAAACTCGACGGGGACTCCGTGATAGACCTTGCTTTCGTGCCTGTGAACTCCGAGTCCTATTCTTTCACCGGACACCTTTATATAATGAACGATAGTACGTATAAGATCAAGAAATACGCCATTAACATTCCTCCGCACATTAACCTCAACTTCGTCTCCAACTACTCGATAGAGCATGAGTATAAGAAGCTGGATAACGGGCTCTGGGCGCCGGGGCGTACCAGTACGTTCTGTAAGTTCTATCTTACCAACAGGAAACGCACGCTCCTTGCGCGGCAAACGAAGATATACACGGACTTTGACTTTGATACCAAACTTGGACCGGAGGTGTTTTCTTACGCCAATCCGGTAGATACCATCAAAACCTACGACACCATCTCCATTCGGGAGGACTTTAAGTTCTGGGACGACCACCGTCCTGAACCTCTTTCTTTCTACGAGAGTTCGGTGATGAACCTCGTCGATGAGTTCAAGCAGACACCTAAGTTCAACAGTCTCCTGATGCTCTTCGATGCGATGACAACCGAGTATGTGCCTACAGTTCCGTCAAGCCGCTGGGGGGAGTCCAAATGGGATTTCGGACCTATCTACAATACCATCAGCTGGAATATGCTGGAGGGAGTGCGTCTCCGTATCGGAGGGCAGACTACCGCCAATCTTCACCCCCAACTCTTCTTCTCCGGATACGTGGCGTTTGGTACCAAAGACTTGCTCCCGAAATATAATGCGACCCTCATCTATTCTTTCAACAAGAAACGCTACCACATCTACGAGCCCCTCCGCGACTATCTCTCCCTCACGGCGCAATACGACGTGGAACAGCCCGGACAGCAGACAGGAGTCATCGATAGGGATAATATCATTATGTCTATACCGACCGGTACGCCCACAATGCCTAATCTACAGTATATATTCCGTACGCGCCTGCAGTATTACAAGGAGTTTCCCAACCACCTCTCTTTCAAGACGTATTTCGATTACGAATACAATCAGGCTGCAGGGGCTATGCGTTATGACCGTGTTGTCTGGCAGGATACCCTTCATTATACCACCGTTGCGACGCAGAACCAGTTTCACCAGAATGCCTTTCATAACTATCAGCTTACCGCGGAACTGCGCTATATGCCGGGTTCAACAATGCTCATGAACCGCATGGGAGTGGAGACGCCCTTTACTCTGGAGCAGGACGCGCCGGTCATATCCATCCGTCATCAGATCGGTTATATTGACGACCGTATCCTTGCCGATGCTTCCGGCACAAAAGGACAGGGATTCTTCTATAACCGGACGGAACTGACGGCGGAAAAACGATTCTGGTTCTCCTCTTTCGGACACCTTGATGCGCGTCTGCAGACCGGTTATGTGTGGCAGAAAGTGCCGTTCACCAAACTCTTCTTCCCGCAGACCAGTACATCCATTCTCCTCGGTAAAAACGCGTTCAACCTCATGAAGCCGATGGAGTTTATGTTTGATGCCTACGTCAGTCTCTATGCTACGTATTTCTTCAAGGGATGGATACTCAACCGTATTCCGGGTATCAACCGCCTCAAACTACGCGGAGTGGTCAGTTTCTCTATCATTTACGGTGGTCTGACCAAAAAGAATAACCCGTATTTTGCAGGTAACGAAGGTCTGTATGCCCTGCCGAATAACGAGTCCAGCTTTATCTATGACCAGGCGGATCCCACCATCGTTACCGCCGGTGCTACGTCCTCGCCGATCGGCAAACTGCCGTATATGGAACTTACCGCAGGATTTGAGAACATCCTCAAATTCATCCGCATTGATTACGTACGCCGGTTGACTTACAATGATTATGAGCTGCCGATTATGGTTCAAAACGCGAATGGTGAGATGGTTCACGCACGCCGTCGTATCGGCGGGTGGGGACGTAATGGTGTTAAACTGACGGTGCGTTTCGCACTTTAATGAGAAGAAAGGAGGATTTATGAAACCGCAAACAGCAATACAACAACTGATCCTGTGCTCTTTGCTCTTCTTGTGCTTTGTCCCTTGTTTTGTAACGGCACAGACCCAGGTCTCGCAGATTGACCGGATTGTCGATGCACCCATGCCTAAGGCGGGTGCCTATATGGACTCGATCCTGTCACCCAAGGCGAAAAAATGGATATCCGAGCAAGGACTCGACTCTCTTGATCAGGAGAAGATACCGAAGATTGTAACCATGGGTGTCTTGGCTTCGGCTAACCTCAGTAGTTTCCTGACTTCTACCCGTGCCGACTCCAAGATCAAGACCACTTCCTCTTACATGCGTGTCGGAGCCGAGATAGGCGGATTTATGGATTTCATGGTCATGCGCCATTTCGCTATTCAGGCACGACTTGTCTTTACGGCGGAGCAAAACCAGTTTGGTATCGACGATGCTACCAATCATCTCTGGGCGTTCGGTATGGATATTCCGGTCCTCTTTATGTACCGCTTGGGAAACCTTCAGAAAGGTTACTGGTCTGTCGGTGGCGGCCCCTTTGCCCATTTTACTTTCGCCAGCAATAAAGGTCAGTATTCCAACACAGAGCAGATTACCGCCGCCACTACGGCGCACCCGTTCTATGTCGCTCTCCATGATAACCATGCCGGTATCATGGTGCACGCTAACTACGAGTTCCCTATCGGTATTCAGATTGGAGCCAATTATCTGATCAGTCTCTCTGATATCTTCGGTTATTATAAGAACACGAAAGGCACCGACCTCAATAACGTCGCGTTCTATCCGCAACGTATATCTCTCGGTATAGCCTATCGCTGGAAATAAGCTACTGTTATGGTTACAATGATCTTAATGATGTTGCTCCAGACCGCGATGTTGGTCTTCGGGCAAGTGTTTCTGAAACTCGGTATGCGGGATATGCCCGCTTGGCAATGGACAGGATCCTTTATCTGGCATCAGGTTATTCTCAACGCCTGGCTTCTTATCGGAGTCGTGCTCCTTATAGCGGCAAACCTCTTCTGGCTGTGGCTCTTGGACAAATACCCCTTCTCGCAGATATATCCGCTGACCAGTCTGGGCTTCGTCTTCGGTATGCTCTCCGGCGTATTCATTTTCCATGAGACCGTCGGCATTATGCAGTGGGTCGGAGTGACGATGGTCATGCTCGGCTGCTATTTTATAGCGAAAGCTTGATTGCCTTCTCAATCACCGGAGCCATGTCGTAATACTTGTATTCGGCTAATCGTCCGCCGAAGATAACGTCCTTCTCTTTTTTCGCCATTTCCCGGTATTGTTCCGCGAGCGCGTTGTTACGCTCGTCGTTCACCGGATAGTACGGCTCCATGCCCGGTTTGTACTCCGTGCTGTATTCCTCGCTTACTACTGTCTTGGGACATTTATACACCTCTTCACCGAACAACTCGAAATGCTTGTGCTCGATCACGCGGGTATAGGGCTTCTCATGCGAGGTGTAGTTGATCACGGCATTGCCCTGATAATTGGGGGTGTCCTCTATACGCGTCTTGAACGATACCGTACGCCAGTCCAGTCTGCCCAGCCGGTAACCGAAATACTCGTCTATCGGACCGGTATAGACTAACTTGTCTGCAACCTCACGCCAGCTGTCTTTGTATTCAGCAAAGAAATCACAATCGGTCTTGGTCTCTATACCCTCCAGCAATTTCTCGATCAGCTTGTTGTAGCCGCCGATAGGAATACCTTGGTACAGGTCGTTGAAGTAGTTGTTGTCGAATATGAATCGTACCGGAAGTCGTTTGATGATGAACGCCGGTAACTCTTTGCAGTCGCGGCCCCATTGCTTCTCCGTGTATTCCTTGATGAGTTTCTCGTATATATCTTTTCCTACCAGGCACAATGCTTGCTCCTCCAGGTTCTGCGGCTCGCGGCCGTGGAGTGCCTCTACTGCCTCGCGCCGTTGCTCCTCAATGCGTGCTTTCGCCTCGTCCGGCGTTCGCACATCGCTCCACATCTGGCAAAACGTGTTCATGTTGAACGGCAGGTTATAGAGTTCGCTTTTGTAGTTTGCTACAGGGCAGTTGGTGTAGCGGTTGAAAGGAACCAGACTGTTCACAAAATCCCACACCTCCTTGTTGCTCGTATGGAAGATATGCGCTCCGTATTTGTGCACATGGATACCTTCCGTATCTTCGCAATACACATTGCCGCCTAACTGCGGACGCTTGTCAATCACCAGACATTTCTTGCCAGCCTGTTTCGCGCGGTAGGCAAAGGTCGCTCCGAACAAACCGGAACCTACTATCAGATAGTCGTATTTCATTTTCTTTTCAGTATTTGGTAGCCTTCCGGCTCTTGTTCGTAAATCTCGTAACCGAGGCGCATAATATCCGCGCTGTTCTGTTCGTGCGCTACTACCCATAACGGCGCGTGTTCGCTTATCTGCCGCCATGACTCTTGATACATCTCCTCCGTCATTCCCGGCGGAGCGTAAAAATAACGGCTTGCAGGCTTGCCTTCTACTTTCAGCCATAATCGGTAGTTGAAACTGTACTCGGGCGCATTGATCGCCCACATGGAACGGTCGTCGAAACCGTAAACCATCACATACTCGCTTTCCCCTCTCTGCTCATTCAGCAGGCAGGCTACTTTCTCATCTTGGCTCTTGTCAAAAGGCGTGAGGCGGAAATAACTCCTTATGCCGAACACCACAACGCATATGCTGATACATACGCCTGTCACAAACAGACGGATGCCTTTCTTCTTGCGTATCTGTTCCCACGAACCCGCTAACAGCAGTGCGAATACGCCGAAACATGGGAACGTGTAATGAGGATAGCCGTTCTTGATATAGACGTTCAGCACAATCGAGAACAGAAACACCATGCTCAGCCAATAGACCCACTCTTTCTCCTTGCTGCGGAAATACATGGCGAGACCGTAGAACACGAATCCCGGGAGGCAAACTAATGTGATGTCCCGTACGCCTATCCACCGCCCGTAACCCGTCTGCTCGCCGTAGCCGTGCAGGTTGAAACGCAGGTAGCAATCGATGAACTCATTGAAATTACCCTCCTTGTACAGCCACCAGGCGATAGGCACAAGCACTGCTCCCAAACCGACCGTCACGGCCCCGGCATACCGCAGGAACACACGGCCGTCCCAGCGTCGTATAAGGTGGTACAACGCGTACCCGGCTATCGGAATAATCCCTGCACTGGTGTTCGCTTTGGTCATTAGGCACACGCCTACCGACATTGCTAAGAGACCCATTTCTACGAACGAGAAATATCCGCTGTCCTTCAGATGCTTGGCCATTATGTAGCAGCAATAGGTGCACCACGGAGCTGCTATCCATTCCGGACCGCCCCCATCAACGAAAGGCAGCTGAAGGTACATCCCCATCAGCAACGATACGACCAGTGATTCTTTCTCGTCGTTATACAACCGCGCGATCTTGTAGAACAGCCCCATCATCAGCCATTCAATCAGTATGTCTAACAGCCATACGCCATGTATGCCGGCTATACTTGTGAACAACTGATATGTCAGATAGACTAACGGACCTTTGTGGTCGAACATGTCGCGGTACATCACCAGCCCGTCGCTCATCCACATCGCGCAGCGGCTATATACGCTCGCGTCGGTCGGATAGTTGCCGTTGCCCCAGGGAGCCATGGAGTGGGGGAGCATGAACACAAACGCGGCGATACTAACGATACACCACGCTTTCTTGTCACTTATTCCTAAGCCCCTCTCATCTCTCATCTTTCATCTTTCCTCTTCTTTAGTGACTTGTTGATGGCGTGGAAATCAACCAGCGCCTTTTCTCCGATACCGAAGATGCGCTTCATGTTGATGCTGTTCACGCCGCCTTGGCGCGGACGGAAAGTGATCGGGTACCACCCGATATTGTATTTCCACCGTACGGCTATGGCGCTTACCGCTACGTTTGCTAAGTTGTAATCCTTCGGCATGATGTCCAGAATCGGCTGCAACTTCTCCACTTTCATCAGTCGGAACGGCGTGTTCGCATCTTTCACCCATACATGGAAAATCTGCCATACCACCAGCCTGAGAGTCTTCGTTACAAACACACGGCTTGCACCGTCCTGACGCCCGCCGCGGGTACCTATCTGGAAATCATATTTCTCTCGGTTCTCCCACATCGGCCAGAACTCCTCCGGCAGCGTCTGTCCGTCGCTGTCCGTCTGGAAGATATAGTTCGCACCATGGTCTATCGCATAATGGTAGAGGAATAGAACGGTAGCCCCATGACCCGAATTGGGTTTGTCCAGAGCCACTAAATAGCGGAATTTCTTCTGCAATCCCAGCAGAATCTTGTACGTGTTGTCGCGACTGCCGTCGTTCGCAATCACTAACTGCGCGGTGTGACCTTCTGCATTGATCTTCTCACACACCGGGTGCCACTGCCGGATAACATCTTCGATATTCTCCTCCTCGTTATATGCCGGCAGTACAAAATAGATTGTATCTTTCATTGTTGTTTTGCCTTGTGCTCTCGCACGCTTTTAAATGTAATATATTTGTTAAGAACGTATTGGAATAGTGCTACTACTACGATGGAGACCAGCTTGCACACCACTTCGTTCATACCGCCCATCGTCACCATTCCCCATAGCATCAGTTCGCTCAATCCCAAACCTGCTAACCCCACCGCGTAGAACGAGGCAAAGCGGGTCTTGGGATGATCCTTCACCTTGAAATTAAAACTCCTGTTCAGTACAAACGAGGTGAATATACCTACATGGATACTGATTACGTTGGCCCATAAATAGGGCATCACCTCGAAATGGCAGAGTATCGTATATACCCCGAAATCCAACCCTGCGCAGAACCCGCCGATAATACCGTATAGTATCAGGTTTCTATATTTCCTATATAACTCTTTTATCATCTTTCGCCTATAACCTTTCGCCTCTAACCTTTCACTCCTGCTGACGCAGACTTTCTTCATGTATCATCTCCCACAATGCCAACTTAAACTCTGTCCGGAGCATTCTCTCTCCCCCTTCAGGGGGCTGGGGGGCTTTTAATTTCTCCACTATTTCCTCATATCTTCCGGGTTGGAGTGGGGCTACGCCGTGCGCTTTCTTCCATTCGCCTATCCGTTTGCTCACATCCATTCGGGCCGCGATGGTGTCCCATAATGCCTCATCCAGCTCATCTATTTCCGCCCGTAACCAATTCAACTCAATGCTATCAACCTTATCTTTGGTATCCACCTCTTTGCTATCCACCTCTTTGGTATCACTCAGTCCCTCGTTTTTTGCTGCATGGGATGCTTTCAAACACGTAAACGAGTCGTAAACGAGTCGTAAACGAGTCGTAAACGAATCGAGGTATTTCCCTAATGTAATCGGAGTAATTTGCTGTACACTGTCGGAGAGTGCTTCTTCTGGCCGGTAATGTACTTCCACCATCGCGCCGTCGAGTCCTAACTCAGGTATCTTCTGCATCAACTCCGGCACTCTCTTGGCATCGCCGCTCATGTGACTCGGGTCTAACAGCATCGGTATGTCCGGTCTCGCGAGCCTCACCTTGTGAGCCATCGCCCAGCACGGCTTGTGTCCGCAGCCTCTATGTACCGCCATCACCGGCACGCCTGTTTTCTCCAGCCGCTCTATGTTCCCGATCCACAACCCTGCATCCTCATTCACCGGATTCTTGATGAAGATGCCTTTTATCTTACAGTCACTTTGTGACGGTCTTGCAGCGTAGCGGCCCGTAATCGCGTCTGCGATTGCACTAACCGCCATCGGGTTGGCACTCGTCCTCGCGCCTATCCACAAATAATCAATCCCTGCTTTGAGAGCCGCCTGGACATGTTCGGGCGCCGCCACTTCGGTGGCTACTGGCATACCCAGATCTCTCTTCACTTCCTGCAGCCACTCCAAAGCCTCTTCGCCCACGCCTTGGAACGTGTGCGGGCTCGTGCGCGGCTTCCATGCGCCCGCGCGATAAATAAAAGAAACCCCGCACGCCTCTTTCAGTTGGCGCGCGGTCTCTATGACCTGCTCACGGCTCTCCGCCGCACAGGGACCTAATATATAAATCAGAGTTTTGATGGCTGACAGTTGACAGCTGATGGCGCTTAATAAGTCAATTGCAATCGGAACAGCATTGCATCCGGCACAAACCCGTCATAGACGAAATCCGAAATGGTCAGATCTATCTCTACGAATCCGGGACCATGCAGGTACTCGATATGTTCCTGATAGTTGACATATTCGTCTATCGGCTTACCGGCACTGTCCACTAACTGCTCTCTCTTGTAATCTGTCAACGGGAGCGGCCTTTGATACATGTCGGCTGTTCCGCTGTTGTACTCGCGGCTTACACTCACCTCGCCGTAGTTATATACGTTGCTCGTGAGCTCCGGCACATCGAACTGGCAGTAATAGAACCCCAGGTTATTGTCAAAGACCCAGTCACTCTTGTTCACTTTTAGATCAATGGTCTTTTTCTGCATCTGGGGCTCATTGCGCTGGCATCCTGTCAGCACGATTCCTGTCAAGACCATCAGGCATAAAGTCACATACTTTTTATTCTTCATTTTTCATCTCTCATTTTATTTCAGCCTGCAAAGATACTGCTTTTTTTCGACATATGCAAGCCTACGTGCTTTTTTTTTGAAAATAGTGTACTTTCTCGCATAAAAATGCATTTCAGACTTGAACTTTATTTGTCTGCTATATAAAAAAGAGACGCATCAACGTCTCTTTTGGGGTGGAGAGTGGGGCTCGAAAATTGCGACACCTCGCAATAATCGACAGAGCGTAGCGGCGGAGAACCCACGTCGTGGGCGAGATGCCCCCTATAAACACGAAGAGAGAGCCACTACGGCTCTCTCTTTCGGGTGGAGAGTGGGGCTCGAACCCACGACACTCGGAACCACAATCCGATGCTCTGCCAACTGAGCTATGACCACCATGTATGCTTCTGTTTCTCAAAAGCGGGTGCAAAGGTACTACTTTTTTTTGACATGACCAAATTTTTTTTGTTTTTTTCATTAAAAAACGTCACTTTTATGCTTTTATGCGCTCCAATGCAAGCAAAATAATGCATTTCTTATATTATCGCCGTTGTGATGTCCTCGGCTTCGGCGAGATTGAGTTTCTGACGGACTTGGGTCTTGCGCTGGTAGATGGTTTGGAGACTTTGACGAGTGAGCATGTTGATCTCCTTGGTGGAGAAATCTGCTTTGAGCAAACAACAGAGTTGCAATTCCTTCTCGTTCAACACATTTCTATATTTCTGCACGAGACGTGTATAGAAGCCGTCATAGACCAAATCGATGGTTTTGTAAATGCTTGGCCAATCGATGAGGGCATTGGCGGTTTCCTCGTTCAATGCCATGAGACGCGCAAGCAGTTGTTGGTTGGCTTCGGTGGGTGTTCCGGCAATCGTTTTGATGACACCCAATTGCTGCAACATCAGTTTGCGCACACTCTCCTTATCGTCCGGTTTATCAGCGGACGCCAACATGTTACGCAGGGTCTCAATTTCTTCCTCTTTCTCCAAAAGCAACCGTTGACGGCGGCGGTACAGATAGACGGACAGCAGGCACAAACCCAATACTACGCCGACAAGTCCAATAATGAGTATCGTTTGCCGTTGCTTTGCCAACTTCTGCCGCAGCACTTGTTCGCGCAGGTCACTCATGGAGCGTTCTTTGGCTTCTGCCACACGGTAACGGATATAATCTTTATCCTGCCATTGCGTGTTGTACGTGGCTAAGGGCATCATCTGATAGTGGCCATACAGTGCATAGTTCAGCACTTGCCGGTGAGCCAACAAACCTGCTTCGGCGGATGGCGAAGAGATTGTTTCCTTGTAGGTCTCAAATAGTTCTTCCGCCTCACGCATATAGCGGTCGGCACGCTGTTTGTCGCCCTTGTTGAGCCACAAACGCGACAATGAATAAAGGCTTTCCACCAATAGCCAACTCTCCCCTTCTCTATAGACGGTAGCCAGTTCCTCGTGCATTCGGATAGCGCGGTCGGTCTGCCCGATTTCTCCTAACAAGTCGGCATAATTACGGCGAACCACATTAACAACAAACGCGGAATCCGAAGTGTGCGCAATCGCTTTCTCGAAGCTCTCCTCCATTTTGTCGTATTCGCCCAAATAGAAATACGTAATTGCCATGCCGTTATAGACACGCACTACCTCGTCCAGATGGATTGCTTTCTCGTCACCGAGACGGATGAGGGCTTCCGTGTAGTCGCGCACGTGCTCATAATCATAATCACGCATGGCCAGTTCGGCAGATATACGAAGCAAAATTACTTCCCAGATATGTTCACCTTTCTTTTCTGCTATCTCCTCGGCATATCGCTGTTGGCGTTGCAACACTTGCTGCGCCTTTTCTTTATTGTCATTCCACCACCAATAGAAAGCCTCCTCCATGCCTGCTTTCATCATATAATCTTCGTACGCTCCGTCTTGCAGCCACCTGTCGCGGAAATACTGCGCCGCCCAACAGATCATGGAGTCTTCGGATAGCGATTGCATGGTGTTGGCGCGTATGTCTGCCACGCAGAACCAATACAGGGCTTTCGATTCTTCCGGCAACTGGTCAGGACGTACCACTTCGCGCAATATCGCCATTGCCGAATCCCTATTCACGGTCAGTAACTCTTCCGCTTTCTGCACACGCTGCACGTCTCCGTTAGCGCACGCACTCATGAGGCAAAGAGCCATTGCTCCTATCGTCCATATCAAAAGCTTACTTTTCATCTTCTTTCTCAAAATTTTCTGCAAAGATACTGCTTTTTTACGAATTATGCAAAGCAAAACGCCCATATATAAACTTTTCTTGCGCGAGTATGCTGTATTTCAATGGTTTAGAAGCCGCATATATAAAGTTACCGATTATTAAGATTTCAAATACCTTTCAACTTCGTTTCAAGTTCCTCCAAATCAGCCGACCTTACGCTGACCTTAGGCACCCCTTAGGCTATCCTTGCGAAATATACGATTATTAAGATTTAGATATTATACCCAATCCGCCTAAGAGCAGCGCGAGAGTGGCGCGAGATATGCTGTTTGGAAGGTTTTTAGAACGTAGTTGAAAGGTATACGATTGTTAAGAATCACTCATTCTTGCAAAAATATATGTTCATCATTAATCTAGTTGCTGCTTCTTATATTTTATTCGTTCAGCAATATAGATACCTGTAGAGATTATTGCTATAAACGGAGAAAATAGACCTACAAAGGTACAAAACATACTAATGGTTCCCCAGATAGAAAAAGTCAAACCACTTTCAAACCAATCTTCATCAGTTTGAAAGCCCAATTGATAAAAATGGCAATGGATGACACTCCATATTGTCACAGCTGCAAAGAATAGCAGCCATGAGATTATCATTGTGTATTTGGCAGCATCAGAGTGTTTCATTTTTTTAGAAGCTCCATATCTAAAAAGGACGATTATGCATAGCTCTGAATAGATTAGAGGAACACTATAATTGGTCTATTACTTTGGGAGCTAAATTCTTCCATTCGACATCTTCATATCGTAAACCTAAAACAGATTCTTCTAAAGGACGGTGCTCAAGTACTAGCGTTATATATGTTTTTCCATCGCATAAATACATCAATCCATTTGCCCCATTATCAACCTTTTCTAATTTAGTATCAATAACATAATATGGATATTTTGTATGTAGATTTTCAGCTAACATTCTAAAATAATCTAACAAACTATCTGCAATATTCTCGTCTTTAGTTCGTTTTATAAAATCTATATAATATACTTTGTCTTCTCTAAAATGGATTGTCTTAAACAGCCATGAGACACCAGCGAACTCTTCATCTGATGATATAGACAAAGAGCCCTCTTCTCCCCCAAAATCAGGCCAATCAAAGAATTGGATTTTCTCTTTCGTTAATCTCTTAACCAAGCTTTTCCGCTCTTCTCCTAATTGTACTCCATAAACCGAGCGTGAAATTTGTGAAGCAGCAAATTGTGCACATAAAATCACTAAAAATGTTAATATTAACTTTTTCATTGTATGGTAATTTTATTTTGAGCATTCTATGTAGAAAACATATTTTTTTGCAAGCTTTATTTGTGTTGTTAAAGATTGACCTTGCAAAACAGTTCCTTGTGGAATAATAGAAGTCGGTAAAGAATCTTCTATCAACAACCTCAGATAACTAATCTTTATTGCGTAGTTGACATTTTCTGTCTGCAAGTCTCTATTGAGTCCAGAAGAAGTAATACCAACTATATTTCCTTTCATATCAAACAAAGGGCCTCCACTATTTCCATGCTGAATAGGAACAGAAATTTGATAAACACTAGTCATTCCATCTATTCCACTTCTTGCACTAATCTTGCCATCTGTGAACTTAATCTCATCTCCCATTATATCTGTCATAGGAAAACCTAATGCCCAAACTGATTCTCCGACCTCACATACTCCAGTTTTTATTTTATAAGGTATATTTCCAAAACCTTTAAAATTTGGATCATTTATCTTCAATATGGCAATATCATTTGTTTTATCCGAAACTGCTAAAGTCGCTTTATATACATTACGAGTGCCATCATCTTTTGTTTGATATACTAAAATAGAATTTGCCCCTTCTGCGACATGGTAATTAGTGACGATATATCCGTTATTTAGGGCAAAGCCAGAACCAGACCACTTCTCTAGTTGTCGTGGCTTTTGAGATTGTGCAGTAGGATATAACTTTAAGAATAGTTCTTCGCCATTAGTAACATTTGTTGTTATGAAACCGCTATTATCAATCGTTATGTAGAAATCAGAATTGAGCGTTTTGTTGTACATAAGCCACTCTGTCTTGTATACGTTAGGAGTACTCGTTGGATATAAGAAAGCCTTTATTTCGCCTTCGTCCCAATCTTTATATTGGTTTGCTCCACTAAGATATATTAAATAGTATGTGTATTTGAAACGGTCATCATTATTTTTTTTCAGAGCCAATTTGTACTTGGCAGTATGTCCATTAGTGTTTGCCCTTGTAGACTCATAAATGCCTTCTATTTCATCTCCTTTTTCATCAAAATAGTTTTTAAGAGATACCTCTCGCCATTGTGTCATTATTTTTGCAAGTTGAGGAGTTGCAGATTTATCATAACGGCAGACACTTCCACAAATAGTGTTCTTTAAATGATAATAAACGGTATGCTCCCCATAAGCTCCATCATTAATTTTGAATGATGGTAGTTTATACTGATACACATATTCGCCCCCAAAGGAAAGCTCTATTACATAAGAGCCAACCGCATTTACATATACATCGGGAGCCATCCATCCCGCTCCGGCTCGATATGTTTGTTGACCTGTATGGTTGTATTTCGCTGCTATTTGCACATTTGCACACATCGGATATCTATAATTTAAGCCAGGACTCGCATCTGGACATATTTCTGACATCCATTTTTGAATTTCCTTACTGAAATATATATCAATAAATGGGACCGATTGAGGCTTTGAAGCAATGACATCTACACCATTTGAAATAAGTGCATATGTGTATCCTTTTGCTCCTCGCAAAGCATTTGCTACCGAAGGCTTATCCGATTTAGTCCATATGTCTATATACTCATCGGGATGTACGGCAACGGCAGAAAACAGCATACAAAACATGGCTAAAACATGTCCAAAATGGAAAGTGATTTTCATAACATTATGTTTTAAATTGTTATTCTTGCAGTAAATTTATGACAAAAGCTTGCCACTCTTTCGGACAGTCATCTATTATAGCCAAGATGGCAACCCTATCTCTATCTTCAATCTCAGATGGTTGAATTTTAGTGCTCAGATTGTACTTTCTGACAGATAAATCATATTCGTGCTCTATTGTTCCGTCATCATAAAATCGATAGTGGTTATCCCACTGCCCTTTTTTCATAGGGAGTTCACAAAGCCAAATACTTTTCATTTTATTTTCCTTTCTATTTAATATATGCATACAAAAACGTGAGGCTTGTTAGCTTCAATCTGGAATCTTGAGGAATTCTGGACTACCTGTGCAAACCAAACATCTACCGAACAAGGCTCACGTCATTGCGTGAGCATAAAAGCCTTGTTCTTGGTTTGCAAATCTTAAAAGTGTCCAGTTTTCAAGATTCCAAGTTCTTAGCTGAATGCTTTATTATTTATGTATGTTGTTTGTCTGTTGTTTTATGCCATAGGCAGATTTCGGGTTATGATTCTATTTGTTTATTTTGTATGCTGTTAATATTTATTCCATACCATCCAAGGCGTCTTCTACATCATAATCCTCCACTACCATATAGGGCTGTTGCTCATCTTTTGCCTTATGATATGAAAGTAACATTGCTATGGTTCTTTGATTACTTGCTTTGTAATGCTCTATTTCATCATTATACCATATATGATCTTCTTTGTCATAAGTTGCGAATGTATAATCCACATACTCGACATCTACGTCAAAAGAGATCTCAACCGGAACTTCTATTATATAATAATCTGTAGTTTGACTTACAATGCTATAGTCATTAGTCTTTACATTAACATCTATGGATTTAATATCAATGTCGTTAATATCTGTTGATTGTAAGAGATTAACATAAATAGCTCCATCCATTAAAAGTTCAGAAAGATCCTCTTTGATACTTTCAACATAGTTATTTTCCTCATCTCTTAATATTTGCGCTATGCTATCTAATGTCGATTTTTCTGCGCTCTTTTCTGTTATATACTGCTTATAGTCTTTATATTCTAAATACGGACTCTTATAATCCTTCAAATCATTATCTTCGGAGAGTATGATAATTTTTCCTAATTTGTACTTTTTGCAATACGCTTCTAATAAACCAAGAGCAAAGGCATCTGGAAATTCATCTTTTTTGCCGGTACTAAAAGGAGCCTCCAGTTTAAAATATTTAGCAAAAATAGGTTCAATATTCGTTAATTCACCATATGGAATTACAAAGGTTGCTGTTTTGCTAAAAAATCGATTAAGAATATCGCTACAATGTTTACAAATATCAAATTCAGGATTAATATTTAAAGATAATTCGACACCTTTTTTCTGAAGTCTATTATTATCATTTAATAGTGAAAAATAAATAGATTTTATATCATTAATAAAATGTCTATGTAGTTCATTTACCGTTATATCTGTCGAAATAAAATCCAGCAAACCTGCATCATGTAATTGAACTAAAGTATTTATACGATTATTGTTTTGAAAATAATATTCTTTAACAAATACACTTGTATCAACAAATACAATATCTTTCATAAGTCCATCCAGTTTATATTCTTTTCTCTATATAGCCATCAGTTGCCGTTGTACGCTGCCGATAACGGAGTGTTCATCATCTCATAAAGATAAGCCGGGCTTTGAACATAAAGTTCGTTTTCTTCGTCCTGCAAAGCTGGCATGAGCGATGAGTTATAGACCTTCTCCATAGCTTGTTCTAAACCACAGCCGGTATCTTCCATGACATAGCGTACCAACTCACTCAAAGCATAGTCGGTCAAATAAGTCGCTATTTGATGATGATTTGCCTGTGTCATAGTATTTGTACTTTTGATTTTTTGAGATAGCGCAAAGCTTTCTCCGTCCCGAAATAATATTGCTGATCAAGAAACTTGTCTTGAAGACCTTTTGCAGCTTCTTCTGCAGTGTAGATATTCTGGCGATAACTGGCAATCTGTACCACTACGCCGTCATCAGCTATAGGTCCGATAATAATATCATAGTCATGTATCGGCAGTTGGTTCTCGCGGTCACGGTTGGCATCTACGAACAGGAACCATTCCACGGTTGCTTTCTCAGGAAAGACTTTGACTTTTAAGTCGGAATGCAATGCGGCTTCATCGAACTCATAGATGATTAATGTCGCCTTGCCTCCGAAAAGACGTGTTTTCTTAGTTGCCATGCGGATAGCGGTCTCTCGCGAATCCGTGAGATAGAAACCTTTGCCAAAGTCCTTGTGATTGAGGCTGCGAGATAGATCAATCTTCTCTATATCCGTATTGGTGCCGTGGAATAGTATCATGCTAGTGTTCCTCCATTTTGGCGACATATAACGAGCATATCATCAATAGTATCGTCCATTGACTGTAAGTGCTCAACATCATAAAACTCCATTAAAAATGCAAGCGCTTTGTATTGCTGCAAATAGCGGAAAGCGGCTTGTCGTGTCATGGCAAACTTCATCGCAAATGCTTGTATCGCACTCGTCAAAAACGGAATTTCATACTTGCTCATATCGTATCCTTTGCAACTTTTGGCTGCAAAGGTACTACTTTTTTTCGAGATATGCAAATAATTTCTGTGATTTTTATGTTTTCTGTGCTTTTTTACTAAAAGCAAATCACAAGACGTCTTACATGTCATGCATACCTCTTGATACCACATTAAAGCATATGTTTCCGCACACACAACATATCCACATCCTACCTATATAAACCCTTCGCACCGACATATAAACTTTTCCTTCTCAAATCGCCTATATATCAGCACTTTACACAACTCGAATATAAATTAAAATATTTGGATATAAATGGGTTTTTGTAGTAACTTTGCAGCAAAATTTGAAACGTTTAACAACTCAAAAAACGCAATTATGACAAAGAAATTTTTTATTATCGGATTGGTACTCGCAGCAGTACTTTCGATGAGCGGGTGTATGCCCGGAAGTGAACAATGGAACATCCACATTGCAGCGCATTGCTACATCAAAGGCGGTGGACTGCAAGAGGGTGAGAAACTGATTTTTGTCAATGGTATCCAGCGCAAGTGTTTGCGTGAATGGCAAGGACAAACGTGCAAGTATGTGGCGGTCAAGTACACTTTCCGCAAGGCAAACGGCAATCTGGACCAACGTATCATTCATCTGCTGATGACCGAACATTGCGACAGCATCATTGATTGCAGTTACGACGGCAAGGCGGAATGGGTCAAATCCGATGACCTGCTTATACTGCGGGACATCTTTCCGCATGGAGTCTTCGGCGGCGAACGGTAATGTATCACCTTATAATAATATAATAATATAATAATATGCAAACAAAGTATTTCGTATTGGCAGCGGCGATGATTTGCGCCGTGTCAATGAACGCGCAAACAGGCGTACAAACCAACTCTATGCCGGACACCTTACGGATGGACACATCCATGTTCAAATTAGCCGAAGTGACGGTGGAGGCGCAGAATGTCATTCAGAAAGTAGACAAACAGGTTCTGCTCCCCAACAAGGAGCAACGCAAAGCCTCGCACGACGGCATGTCGCTGCTGCAGAACTTGCAGATTCCGCGTATCGTGGTGAACCCTGCGGACAACACCGTCAAGACCCTCGCTAACCAAGACGTGCAGTTGCGTATCAACGGCATCGAAGCAAGCAATTCCGAGGTCATGGCGATTAACCCGAAAGATGTCCTCCGCATCGAGTACCACGACCAGCCGGGTGTGCGCTTTAACGGAGCAGCGGCGGTCATCAACTACATCGTCCGTCACCGCGACACGGGCGGCAATCTGATGCTCAACGCGTCCAACGGCGTGACCATGCCCGGTTGGGGAGAGTACCATCTGTCGGGCAAAGTAAACTTTGGCAAATCGTCGTTCAGCCTCTTGACGCATTATTCGCCGCGTGACATCTACTGGACGCGCACGAACGCCGAGACGTATTATTTTAGTACGGGCACGATTGAGAACCGCGAAGTGGGTGAACCAACACGTTTCAAGGGTAATCCTGTCAATCTCGGACTGACCTATAATTGGACAAACGGCGAGAAAAACATGCTCCAGATTGCCTTGCGCGATAACATGCTATTTATGCCGCACTCGAAGACCAACCGCGATTCGTATCTGTATCAGGGCACGAACAGTTTTGCCATCCACGACCACGAGAGCACCCAATCCATTTCACCCTCATTGGACATCTATTACCAGCACAACCTGCCGAACAACAACCACTTGTATTTCGACCTTGTGGGTACGTATATCAATAGTAGCAACGACCGCCGTTTTGAGCAGTTGCCTCTTGGTGAGACGGTTGCCGACACAACAGATGTAACCTCTCGCGTCAGAGGCAACAAATACTCACTCATCGGCGAAGTTATCTACGAGAAAGAATGGGAGAACATCGCCCTGACGGTCGGCGTACGCCACAACCAGCAATGGATGGAAAACCTGTATGAAACGGCTAATTATACGAATGAAACTAATTCGGTTAATTCGCTCAATTCGCCGTCCACAAAGGTTTCTATGATGACCGCAGAGACCTACGCTTTTGCGGAAGTGCAGCAACGCGTCAAGCAGTTTTCGTACGCCGTGGGTATCGGAGCCATGCACACATACATCGAGCAAGCCGGACAGAAACAGTCGAACTGGATTGCCCGTCCGCAACTGACGCTGAGTTATGACTTCGGCAAGGGTGTGTTCTGGAAATACAAAGGTTATGTCTCCGG
>DFEG01000038.1:60239-62442 GCA_002369075.1 Bacteroidales bacterium UBA3808
AAGGTTATGTCTCCGGCTACCAACCGTCTCTGTCTGCCATGTCAGACGTGGCGCAACAGATAGACAAATACCAAATCCGGCAAGGTAATCCGGACTTGAAACCGGTTATGTTTGTCGCCAATGAGATGCAGCTTTCTTGGCAGTCCAAACACGTCAATCTGAACCTCTGGGCGAACTACAGCTACGACCACAAACCGATTATGGATGAGACGTATGAGCTTTCTACTTTGAGCAGGTCAGACCTGGGTCTTTCTATTTTGAGCGAAGCGGTCTCACCTATGGTCGTCCGCACCTACGCCAACCACCGCGGTTTCCATCGTCTGCAAGTGGCTCCGAGTGTGCAAGTGCGCGTGCTCAATAACAGCCTGATCTTCACCGTTGCGCCGTTCGCCAATTACTATGTGAGCCTTGGCAATTCCTACACGCACAAGCATTTCAATCCGGGCGTTCGCGCCAGTATCATGGGCATGTACAAGGGTTGGCAGTTCTTCGGCGAAGTAACCACGCGCTACAATAACCTCTGGGGTGAAACGCTGGAGTACGGTGAGTTCTATCATCATATCGGTCTTGGTTACAATGCCGACAAATGGGGTTTCCGTGCGATGCTGATGAATCCCTTCTCCGTCAAGGGCTACAGCATCGAAACCAAAGACCTCTCCGCCCTTGCTCCTAACACACAGCACGCAGAGATGCGGGATTTCCGCCAGATGCTCATTCTCAACTTTCATTGCAACCTCGATTTCGGGTCGAGAGCCTCGACACGCGAAAATAAGCGCATCAACAACGAAGATACCGAAAGTGGTATCTTGAGTGGTACGAAATAAGGATGCAGTAGAATTTTCGTACTAAGAAAATGCATAACAAAAGAGAGCCGCGAAATGCGGCTCTCTCTTTGATCAGCCATGCATGGCTGATGCGATTACTCTTGCATCAGCAGCTGCATTACCGTGTAGGCGGAATAAGCAACGGAGGTGCCGGGACCGAAGATGGCGGCGACACCGGCTTTGTAGAGGAAGTCATAGTCCTGCGCGGGGATGACACCACCGGCGGTGACCATGATATCCGGACGGCCGAGTTTCTTGAGCTCCTCAATCACCTGCGGAATCAAGGTCTTATGACCTGCTGCAAGCGAGGAGACACCTAATACATGGACGTCATTTTCGACGGCTTGTTTGGCTGCCTCTGCCGGGGTCTGGAAGAGCGGACCCATATCGACATCGAAGCCGCAGTCGGCATAACCGGTTGCTACTACTTTGGCACCACGATCGTGGCCGTCCTGGCCCATCTTAGCGATCATGATACGCGGTTGACGGCCTTCTTTCTTAGCGAAGGCAGCGGTGAGAGCCTGAGCCTTCTCAAAGTACTCGTCTCCCTTGGTTCCTGAAGCGTACACGCCTGAAATAGTTCTAATGGTTGCTTTATAACGTCCTACGACTTTCTCACACGCGTCGGAGATCTCTCCGAGTGAAGCGCGGAGACCCGCAGCCTTGACAGCCAGCGCAAGGAGGTTCTCGCCTTTCTTGCCGTCTGCCCAAGCCTGTACCGAAGCGGTGATCTCAGCCAGCGCAGCCTGCACGGCTTTCTCGTCACGGTTAGCACGGAGTTCAGCGAGGCGGGCTACCTGCTGCTCACGTACGGCTGTGTTATCGATCTCAAGGATATCAATCGGGTCTTCGTGCTCCAGGCGGTACTCGTTGATACCGATGATCTTCTGGCGACCGGAGTCGATACGCGCCTGTGTACGCGCCGCGGCTTCCTCGATACGCATCTTAGGAATACCGGTCTCGATAGCTGCTGCCATACCGCCCAGTTTCTCGATCTCCTGGATATGCGCCCACGCTTTCTCCATGAGCTCCTGGGTGAGCGACTCTACGTAGTAGGAACCGCCCCACGGGTCGATCTCCTTGCAGATCTTGGTCTCTTCCTGGATGTAAATCTGGGTGTTACGTGCGATACGAGCGGAGAAGTCCGTCGGCAGTGCGATAGCCTCGTCGAGCGCGTTGGTATGGAGCGACTGGGTGTGACCGAGTGCAGCTCCCATCGCCTCGATACAGGTACGACCGACGTTGTTGAACGGGTCCTGCTCGGTGAGCGACCAACCGGAGGTCTGGCTGTGCGTACGGAGCGCCATGGATTTCGGGTTCTTGGCGCCGAAAGACTTCACAATCTTCGCCCACAACATACGTCCTGCACGCATCTTGGC
>DFEG01000038.1:62523-62689 GCA_002369075.1 Bacteroidales bacterium UBA3808
TCTCCATGAAGTGGTTCATACCGATCGCCCAGAAGAAGGATAGACGCGGTGCGAAGGTATCGACATCCATGCCGGCGTTGACACCTGCGCGGAGGTACTCCATACCATCGGCAAGCGTGTAAGCCAACTCGATATCAGCCGTCGCACCGGCTTCCTGCATGTGGTA
>DFEG01000045.1 GCA_002369075.1 Bacteroidales bacterium UBA3808
AACCGTCCCGTTTATTTACCCCGTGTAATGGGATATTTAGCAGACCACCAAATCGAACATCAGAAATTACAATGCCTACAGAAGAAATGCCTAAAGTAGAAGAGCAAAAAATATAACACAAATAACTTAATTGTTTAACTTCAAATTTTTAAATCATTATGAGAAAAATTTTATCTTTATCTCAGAGTGACATTAGCGTTGACCGTCGGTTGACCGTCGGTACACCGTCGGGATTCAACGCAAAATCACTCCTTAAACGGCTGTCCGTCGCAGCCCTCTTTCTCTTTGCCTTTATGGGAAATGCGTGGGGTGAAGCAAATGGAGCAATCGCTTCCTCTATTGCAGCCGACGACCAGATTATCATTATTAACAAAGATGCCAACAAAGAACTTACTGGCGTTAGTAGTGACAACATTGGAACAGTAGCCGCATACACCGGCACACCTGCCGGAACGTACGTTCTTACTGTGGAGGCTGGTAAATCTGGTTCTGGATTCTCTTTCAAATTATCCGATGGCAGTTATTTGGCATACACATCTTCTTCAACGTCTTCCAACAATTACTTGTATACTTTATCAGATCCATCTACCAATAATCAAAATAAACAAGTCTCTTGGAATGTAACGTTTGACGCAAATAACCAAGCTACAATAACAAACATATACAACACGAGTCGTAAGTTACAATACAATAGCGGCGCATCGCGTTTTTGTTGCTATACTGGCAGCCAGCAAGCTGTCAAAATTTTCAAACTTGTAGCAGTTACCAAATCGGCTGTAACGATTACCAACCCTGAGCACGGAACTATTTCTGTTCTTAACGGAGAGGAAGCTGTAGCAACCGGTACAGAGGTTGAGGAGAAGACCGAACTCGCTGTTTCTATTGCTGATGTAGAGGGGTACAGGTTCGCGCTCAAAGCAGTCGGTACTGAGAGCAACGAGGTTGTTGCTATTACGGACGGCAAGATTGAAATGCCTGCTTTCCCGATTACCATTACCGCTGACGAGACTGCACTCTTCAAAGTTCAGGTGGCAGTCAATGACGCTCAAATGGGTACTGCTACTATCAACGGTGGCGCTTCGGTTTATACGGATGGTAATCTTACTCTCAACCTCGTTGCAGAGGCAAAACCCGGCTATGAGTTTGTTAACTGGACTGCTTCCTCTGAATACCTTGGGGCAGACGAGACTAACAAAGCATCCACTACTGCAACGGCTCTTGCTGCCGGTACGCTGACCGCTAATTTCAAAGAAAGTGTTACTCCTGCAATCGCTCTTTCCGAGGAAACACTGGAGTTCGCTGCTGTTGCCAAAGGTGCTGCTGTGCCTGCGGCGCAAACTTTCACTATCACCGGTGCTAACTTGACCGGAGACCTTGCTCTCGCATGGGATGCTGAGGGTGACGATGCGTTTACCTACGAGATTACAGCCGGTTCACTGACCGCTACTGATGGTGCCGTTTCGGCTACCATAGCAGTAACGCCGAAATCGACAGCTACTGCCGGTAACTTCGCTAATACGCTGACCGTGAGCGGTGGCGGTGCTGCTGCCCAAGAGGTGCTTGTCGGTTTCGAGGTATTGGAGACCTATACCGCTACATGGCATGTCAACGGTTCCCAAGTTGATGAGCAGACTGCTGTAGCCGGTACCACATTGGAATTCCCTGCTGATCCTGTAGCTTCCGGAGACTGCGCTGACTTGTTCTTCCAAGGCTGGGTGGAGGCTCCTCTGGCTGAGGCACAAGAAGCTGCTCCGGCTTATACCTCCAAGACCGAAATGCCAGAGGCTAACGTAAATTTCTACGCTGTATTTGCTACGAAGGGAGTAAGTGAAGGCACAAAAGATGAAATAGCATCTGTAACTATCTCTGAGTATGCAACAGCGCATAGTTGGAGTAGTTCTTCCAGTTCTGGACAAAAAGAAATGTCTATCAATAGCGATATAACTGCTACTGTTACCGCTACAGATGCGAACAGCGGAAAGTATTACACAGATTGGCGTCTCTACCAAAGCGGTGATGCTACAGTTACCATCGCAACGACTTCTGGCACTTTGAAATCGGTTATGTTTACATTTACTAATTCTAACTCAGGTACTTTAACTTACAACTCGTCAGCATTAACCAGTGGAACTGCTGTAAATGTATCTGGTACATCAGCAGAATTTGCAGTCGCAAATAGTGGTTCTGCAACAAATGGCCAGATTCGTCTCACAGGAATAGAAGTTGTGTATGAGGTAAGTGCAGAACAAATTTCTTATTCTGACTTCCTCACCACTTGCCCGCATTGCAACACAGTGACTTTGGCTAAGTCTGACGCAGAGCACGGTGCGTTCACGTTCAAGGTAAACGGTGTAGAGGCTACTTCTGTTAAGACCTGTGAGGGTGCAACCGTAGATGTAGTATTCGCTCCGGCTGAGGGCTACGAGTTAGAAAGCTTTGCCATCAGCGATGATGTAGAGGGCGCAACCTATAGCGAGGGCGTTATCTCTATTCCTGAGGGCGCAACCGGTACTCTGACCGCTACTGCTACCTTCAAGCTGGCTGACTACACTGTGACGATGGCTCAGGAAGGCGGCGCAGAGGCTACCCTCTCTGACGACCAGACAGGCAAACACATGGATGATGTGATCACCGTTACCGCAGAGAACAAGGACGGTTTCTACTTCCTCGGCTGGGAGGCTGATCCGGCTGTCACCTTCGCTGACGCTGAGGCTCTTTCTACTACCTTCACCATGCCGGCAAGCAACGTAACCGTTACCGCCAAGTATGCCAAGGTTTATACTCTGGCAGAACTTGCAACCGCAGGACTTGATGTGAACACGGTTATCAACGTGAAACTGGACAAAGATGCCATCAAGAGCATATACAAATATAATTCCAATCCTGCCGGCGTCACTTTCGACGTGCAAATCAACGAGGGTGAGGATCTTCGTATCTTCTTCAACAACCAAGAGACCATTAGCGGCTGGCAAGTCGGCGGTAAGTTGTCAGGCTTGATGCTTAACGCCAAGTTAACTCAATATAAGGGAGAATGGCAAATCACTCCGGCTCTCGGTTTCGCATGGAGTGACCTGACTTATGAAGCACCCAGTGTTGTTCCTACCGCTCTTGACAACACCGCTGTGGAGGCAAAGGCTGTTAAGTCGCTCCAAAACGGAATGCTGATCATCGAGAAGGGCGGTAAGAAGTTCAATGCTCAAGGTCAGTTGATTAAGTAAAACCAATAGGTTTGCACAGAAAAAAGCGGGTTTCGGCTCGCTTTTTTCTATTTACTCTTGCGTATTTCAAAAAAAAGCAGTAAATTTGCAGCGGAAAATCATAAACACCAACTAAATTTACTGAAAATATGGAGCAATGTCCTTACACTATAGAAGAACTCAGAGCAAGTGTTGAAGACGGTACACGTCAAGTTGAAGAAGGGCGTTATTACACCGATGCCCAAGTCAATAGGATGTTAGACCACCACTACCGGCGGTAAGAAGTTCAATGCCCAAGGTCAGTTGATTAAGTAAATCAAACAGATTTGTATGGAAATGAATAGAAAAAGCGAGTTTCGGTTCGCTTTTTTCGTTGAACTCTTGCGTATTTCAAAAAAAAGCAGTAAATTTGCAGCGGAACTGCCAAAATGGCAGTACAAGTGCCGGTGGCACGGGATTTGACGTACTCAAAACAGACTAATAAATTACGTTATGAGCAAAAATAAAGAAGATAAAGAACAAGAATTGGAACAACCCGTAGAGGAACAGGAAACGGAACAACAGTCCGGACAGCAACCCGAACAGACGGAAAAAAACGAAACAACCGAACCGACACCCGAAGAGCAGTTGGCAAAGGCGCAGGAACGCATTGAGGAACTGGAGGACAAGAACCTGCGGATGATGGCGGAGTTTGACAACTACCGCCGCCGTACCAATAAGGAGAAGCTGGAACTCATGGCCACCGCCGGCGAGCGGATATTCAAAGAGATGCTGCCGCTCGTGGACGATTTCGAACGGGCCATCGCCGCCACCGATGACGAGGGCGTGAAACTGATCTACCAGAAGTTCCTCTCCTTCCTCGACAAGAACGACGTGCACCCCATCGAGACCGAGGATGCCGACTTCAATACCGACGAGCACGAGGCGGTAACGACCTTCGCTGCCGGAGAGGACAAGAAAGGCAAAGTCATTGATTGCACCCAGAAAGGATATAAACTCGGCGAAAAGGTCATCCGTTTCGCCAAAGTAGTAGTAGGAGAATAAAAACAAGTACCATTTGGACATGTACCATGTACCATTTATTGGTTCATTTAATCATTGAGTTATTATGACGCGGGAAGAACTGAAGGAGCGATACAGACAGTTTTCTCTACGTATTATCAAAATGGTGGACGCAATGCCGAATACCATTTCTGCTAACGCGATAGCCAAACAAATAATCCGTTCGGGTACATCGCCGGCAGCCAACTATCGGGCTGCGTGTCTCGCTAAATCCGACAAGGATTTTATTAATAAACTCAAAATGGTTGAAGAAGAAATAGATGAAACAAGTCACTGGTTGAGTATTATTATTGATAGTGGCATGTTACCCAAATTGCGCGTGCAAGATTTGTATGACGAAAGTATCGAGCTGGGTAAAATTACCAGTAAATCAATTACTACTGCAAAATCCAAAGTGGACTTGTAATTGGTAAAATGACCAAATGGAAAAATAAATGACCAAATTGTAAATGAACAAATCGTAAATAGATTTATGGCAGAGAAGAGAGATTATTATGAGGTGTTAGGCGTTGAAAAGACGGCTACCGCCGAGGAGATAAAAAAAGCGTACCGCAAGAAAGCGATACAATACCACCCGGACAAGAACCCGGGTGACAAGGAAGCCGAAGAGAAATTCAAAGAGGCAGCCGAGGCGTACGAGGTACTCTCTGACCCGCAGAAAAGGCAACGCTACGACCAGTACGGCTTCGCCGGAATGGGCGGCGCAGGAGGTTTTAGCGGAGGTGGCATGACGATGGAAGACATCTTCACTCACTTCGGCGACATCTTCGAGGGCGCAGGTTTCGACCTGGGAGACCTCTTCGGAGGCGGAGGACGCAGCCGCGGCGGACAGCGCATGCGCAGAGGAAGTGACCTGAGAGGAAAAGTGACCCTCACGCTGGAGGAGATCGCTACCGGCTGCGAGAAGAAAATCAAAGTCCGCCGTCTTGTGGAGTGTCAGGATTGTCACGGCACAGGCTCGGCAGACGGACAGACAGAGACCTGCCCGACCTGCAAGGGTGCCGGCAGAGTCACACGCGCACAACGCGGTATATTCGGAATGATGCAGGTACAGACCGAGTGTGAGACCTGCGGCGGCGAGGGACGGATTATCAAGAACAAGTGCCCCAAATGCGGCGGCCAGGGCGTCGTCCGTGCCGAGGACGTCATCACCGTCACGATTCCTGCCGGCGTAGCCGGAGGCATGCAGCTCACCGTTCCGGGCAAGGGGAACGCCGCACCTCACGGAGGCGTGCCGGGAGACCTGCTTGTCATGATTGAAGAGGAAGAGCACAAGGACTTTATTCGTCATGACAGCGACCTGATCTACAACCTGCTGCTTGACATGCCGACGGCTGTCCTGGGCGGCCAGGTACAGATACCTACCCTGACGGGTGCCGTGAAGATTACCATCACACCGGGTACACAGCCGGGCAAGGTGCTCCGCATGCGGGGCAAAGGACTGCCACGCATCGACCAGTACGGACGGCGGTACGGAGAAGGCGACCTGCTCATCAACGTAGGCGTTTATATCCCCGAGAAACTGAATAAGGACGAGAAGAAACTGATTGAGCAACTCCAGAACAGCCCGAACATCGCTCCGGGAAGCGCCAACAAAAAGAACTTCTTTCAAAACCTGTTCGGAATATAAAAGTAAAAGGTGAAAAATGAAAGGCGTCTCATAGAACTGCTCTTGCTCTGGGGAGTATTGGATCTGCTCTGCGCCATGTTTTGCGAGATCCACGCCGACGAAGCGTACTACCGCCTCTACGGTCAGTTCCTCAACTGGGGCTATTTCGACCATCCGCCGATGGTCGGGCTCATGACAGCCCTTAGTGCCGCTCTCGTACACGGAACAAGCTTGATACTCAAGAACCTGAGTGTTAGGCTTGTGACGGTTTTAATGCACATGGGCACAGTCTGGCTCGTCTGGCGTACACTCGCCGAGCGGAACAAAGAAAACGCCTCTCAACGGCTCCTGCCTTTTGTGCTCGTGGCGGCGTCCATACCCATGTTCTGCGCATATGGATTTATGACTACCCCCGACGCGCCGTTGCTCTTCTTCGCCGCCCTGTTCTATTACGCTTATCGCCGTTACCTCGACGAGGGGTCATGGTCCGTGGCGCTGCTCCTCGGACTGAGCATGGCGGGTATGCTGTACAGCAAGTACATGGCAGTCTTAGTGATCGGTCTGGCGGTAATAGCCAACCCCCGTCTCCTGCGTGACGGTAAGGCGTGGGCGGCAGTAGGGCTTGCAGCTGTGTTGATGGTTCCGCATCTGTACTGGCAGTACACGAACCATTTTCCCTCCTTCACCTACCATCTTGTCTCCCGCGCCACGGCTTACGAACCGCTATACACGCTGGAGTTTGTCCCTAACCAGTGGGCGGCGTTCAATCCCGTTGTGTGGGCGCTGATGATTTGGGCAGGGGCGCGGCAGATACGTCGCGGAGAGGTCTTCGCGCGCACGTTAGGCGTGACTATCATCGGCTTTCAGGCGTTCTTCCTGCTAATGTCCATCCGTGGGCACGTAGAGCCCCACTGGACCATAGTGACCGCCATCCCTGCTATCCTGCTGCTCACCGGCGAGCCGCTCCTTGACAAGAGAGGCATACGCGTGGCATTAGGTGTCTGTGCCGTTTTGGTCATAGTAGCACGCGTCGTTCTGATGCTCAATATACTGCCTCCGCAAACCGGCTTGGCGCACAAGCAAACCTTCTGCGAACAACTGCATACGGAGGCGGAAGGACTGCCGATCGTCTTTGACGGTTCGTTCCAGACCCCTTCGCTGTACCGCTTCTTCTATGACGACGAGGCGGTACTGGTGCGCAACGCCGGAGACCGCTACACCCAGTTTGATCTGCTGCACTTAGAGCGCGGACTTCTTGGCAAGCCGGCCCATGTACGCCGGAAGGGACAAGTCTATCATACGGATTGTTTAACACAGGAGGACCTCAATGAATAATGCACTCTGGACTATATTCTGGCGGTTTGTGCGCTTCGGCATCGTCGGCGCAAGCGGCATGGTGGTGGATTTCGCCGTCACGTGGCTCTGCAAGGAGAAACTGCGGTGGAACAAGTACCTCAGTAACTCCTTGGGATTTGTTATAGCCGCCACCAATAACTATGTCTGGAACAGGCTTTGGACCTTTGAGAGCCAAAGCGAAGCGGTCGGCCGCGAGTACCTTTCGTTCCTCACCATCTCCGTCATCGGACTGGGACTCAACAACCTCATCATATATCTCCTTCACGATAAGCTGAAGCTTAACTTCTATCTCAGCAAACTGATCGCAATAGGCTGTGTCACCCTCTGGAATTTCTCGCTCAACTATGTCATTACATTCCGTGCGCAAATATAGTCTTGCGGCAGGGCTGTTGGTCTGTACCCTGCTCTCTTATGCCTTTACGCCGACGGGTGTAGCGCCGGCTTTCTTCGGTCCGAACGCTTTTCCCGTGCCGGAGATGTCGGAGGGTCTGACCTCTTCGCGACTGCGTGTGGAGGTGGCGGCGGACGGCTATTTTGGCTATGACAAAAGCCGTACGGCGGATCTCTTTGCGCGCGTGCGGGTGCCCCTCTTCACGCGGTGGGCGAACCTCACCGTCTGGATGCCCGTCTATGAGTGGTACTCCCAGGCGGACGGCACCGGCAGCGGCGCAGGCGATGTCTATCTGACGACTGACATACAGGTGCTTCATAACGAGTGGTTTCACTCCGGCAACACGCAGCTTATCCCACAGATGGTTGTCCGGCTGGGACTCAAGACCGCCAGCGGCGAGCAGTTCAGCCGTGCCCGCCACTACGACTGTCCCGGGTACTTCTTCGATCTTACCATGGGTCAGACCATCCCGTTCGAGAAAGTGGATCTCCGTTTGGCGGGTTCGGTGGGTTTCCTCTGCTGGCAGACGGCCAACGCCCGCCAGAACGATGCGGTGATGTACGGCCTGCAAGCCAACCTCAGTCACCGGTATTTTTCCCTTCTGGCGGAGTGGGGCGGCTACGTAGGCTGGGAGCGGTACGGCGATGCGCCGATGGTGATCAAGGTGCGTGCCGCCGGCATAGTCAAAGGCTTTGAGCCCTTCGTGCAGTACCAGTACGGCATCAAGGATTATCCCTTCCACCAACTGCGAGTGGGACTCGCCTATAGTTTCGACATACTCAGGAAAAAGGAAAAGTGAAAGGAGAAAGGACACATAGTAATGGCACCAAGAGAGGGATGGTACTCCTGTCTCTGCTTTGTGCATGCTTCTCTTCTTTCGCCGCAGTCAACAACGGCGTGGATACCGTGCGCAGCGAGTGGTTCCGGGAGTGGTACCAGTGGGGCGAGTTGCGGCATTACCTGGATAACAACAGCGACGTGTCCGTCTATATGTCGGAGACTACGGGCGAGTGGGCAACGCCGGAACCGCTGTTAGTGTCCCTCAACGGGAACTCTTACCGATGGAACAAATACTACCTCAATCACTTCCGTGTGGACAGCCGCATTGAGTCCGGCGACGCGCTCTTTCTGCCCGACATGTTCACCCATTCGATGGCGATTGACTACAACCGCGGTGCCATGTACTGGCAGGCGGACAGTCTTCCCACCCGCCAAGTAACCCTCTCCGGGCAGGGCGGTAATGTAGGCGGCTACAGCCGTGTGGCGAGGTGGTTGCAGGAACTTCAGGAGGGAAACTCCGCCATCAAGCGTCTGGAGGACAACCGTCCCCTTCAGTTCCGCCGGCATATAGTGGGGGCCGGTAAGGCGGATGCAGTCTATGATATTCCCATGAACGGCGTCTCTTATACCCAGCATATATACGCCAGCTATGGTGTGCGCCGGCTGTTGCGTTATGACCACTCCGGCATAGCCGGTACCTACGACGCCGATTACTGTCAGGTGCAGTTGGACGGTCAGTTGCCGGTTGCCCGGAACGCTGTTTTCGATGCGCTGCATTATATTCTCCGGGCGGGTTTCCGTGCGGACGGCTACAGCGAGTACGGCTATAACGAGAATGAGGCCTCCCGCCAGCTCAATCACTCTTTCTCTTTCTATGGCAATAAGGATTTTGACCGTCAGGGAGTGCTGACGACCGGTCTTACTTATGGTCTGAGGCGCGACACGCACCGCCAGTTGGATTTCCGCCGCAATGCGCTGGACGTGGACGGCGAGGCACTGGAACCGTGGTATCCGGACGGTCATTACCACGAACTCAACTGGGCGGTGGACTACCGGTACACCATCCTCCCGTGGCTCCAACTGCACCTCGATGCTTATAACTCGATGATTGCTTTCAACCCCTCGCAAACGGAATGGAGCAACTCCACGTACTGGCAGGGCTATAATATGTCCTCGCCGCTCGCCCTCTCCGACTACCGGTGGCACTCGTCCTCCTTCGCCTCGGGGCTCTTGGAGAACAGCCTCTCGTTAGAGGCCTCCTACCCCGTGCTCCCATGGATGAGGCTCAGCGGAGCGGTCTCCGCCACTTTCGACGGAATGCTTCTTCGCGGCAAATCGAAAGCCACGCCCTCATGGGAAGCCAAAGTGGATATTCATATCGAGCCCGTCAAATGGTTCCGGACGGATATTATTGTAGCCAACTACCGCATCCCTTACACCTACGAGCAAATCCGTTTCATGAGTGACGATTATATGTCCGGCGAGGTTTATTATGCCGGAAAGAACACCCTATTGACCACAACCGGCGGCAGGTATCACCGTTGGGGCAAAGGGCTGTGGCAACCTCAGTATATAGCTGTGGATGTTCCGATCGTCTTTACGTTCGGGAAAGAGTGGAGGCACGAGATAAGTATCCTCTCGTCTTTCAAGAAATACTATAACACATGGTCTGTGGCGCTCGCTCCTGAGTCGTCGGGCAGTTTCGAGGCGGTGGACGGTGTGTGGCGGATGAAGCCGCAGGAGCGCTACTACGAGGTCGTCGCCGCTCCTAAGACCGGCACGGGCATCTGGAACTCACCTGTATTCGTCTCCAATGTGGTAAAATACACCTACAACGGTCGCAAAGTCTATGTCTCCTTCAGCTGGCAGAGCGAGTGTCTCTCCGGCCCATCGGCAATAGGAAACGGCATGCAGACCGAAGATATTAACGTCCTTCACGAGTCGCTGGCGAATCCCAACCGTGTACTCGTTGCCACCAACACTGGCCAGACTAACGACGGCATCCGCACACTCGGCAGGCTCCATCAGGACCGGGCGTATATCGCCCGTCTGCAGTTGGGCGTGAATATTACCCGTAACTGGCAACTGTCCCTCTCCGGCAAGTTCCGCGACGGTATTCCCTTCACTCAATACCGCACCCGCCTCCTTACCGACGACGCCGGACAGACCCAGCTTGTCGTTTATAACGGGTACACCCGCGGAATAAACGTAGTCGATGGCAATTTCGGGCAACGGACGGACTCGTTCTTTAATTTCGACCTGCGGCTCAAGTACCGTGGCGAGATCAAAGGCGTGCCTTTCTCCGTTCAGGCACTGTGTTATAACATCTGGGATTTCGCGACGGAGCTCAACGAGAGTTGTATGTACTACGACGGTGCTACCGGCTCTGATTTCTCCGGCAAACGCTACCCGCTCAGCCTCTGCACCCCGCGGGGGTTATTACTCACCGTCTCGGTGGGCTTACAATCAGTCAAAGAATGAAATGAGAGGAATACGAATCGCATATGATGCCAAAAGGGCTTTCTGCAACCGGCGCGGGCTGGGTAACTACAGCCGTGACGTCATCCGTCTGGTACAGACTTATGCTCCGGATAATACGTTTGTGCTTCTTGGTCAACCGACGGCACTCTATGCTCCTACCGGGGCGGAAATCATCTCACCAAAGGGGCTTTGGCGGCTTTGCCCGGGACTATGGCGCAGTTTCGGCTGTCTGCCAAGTATCAAGGAAGTTGATCTCTACCATGGCCTTTCCGGCGAACTGCCTTTCGGCATTCACCGCACGCCCGTCAAGAAAGTTGTCACGATTCACGACCTATTAGTGCTCCGCTATCCGCATCTCTACAGCCCGGGCTACCGCAAGCTTTTCGCTGCCAAGATGCGCTACGCCGTCCGCACGGCGGACATAGTCATTGCTATCTCCGGGCAGACGAAGAGCGATCTGGTCCATTACCTTCATGCCGACGAGCAAAAGATCCGCATAGTCTATCAGGGCTGTAACGGCATCTTCAGAGAGCCGGTAACAGCCGGAAAAATCACTGAGGTACGGGCTGCCTATTCCCTGCCAGAATCATATATTCTGTATGTCGGGGCATTGGAGGAACGCAAGAACCTGCACACACTGGTAAAGGCACTCGCGCAAGCAGGACTCAATATTCCGTTAGTACTGGTAGGCGGCGAGAGTGCGTACGGAAATGCGTTGCAACAGCAAGCCTTGCAGTCAGGCGTCCCCCTCCGCATACTCTCCGGCGTGCCGCAGGCAGACCTGCCGGCATTGTATCATGAGGCGGCTGTATTCGTCTATCCTTCCCTCTTTGAAGGGTTTGGCATTCCGGTTCTGGAAGCCATGTGCGTCGGAACACCTGTTCTGACCTCTACCGGCAGCTGTTTCGCAGAAGTAGGCGGAGAGGCGGCTCTGTACGCCGATCCGGCACAGCCTGAAGAGATAGCCGCCCAACTGACGAAAATCTTATCCAATCCGGCACTCCGCAACCAGATGGTTAAACGCGGACATGTACAAGCGGAGAAATTCACGGACAGGAAAGTGGCACAAAACCTACTAAATGTATATCACGAATTATGCGCATACTGATAGATCTGTCTATACTTAAAAACGTGCACTGCGGCTTGGGACAGGTGGCACTCAACTACGGCTATTATTTCCGCGATTCATACCAACCCGTTCAGGGCGAGGAGATATATCTGCTTGTCCCGGAAGCCTTCGTCGGTGCGTTTGGCGAGAAGGTGCACTATATAGTATCCCGGAAGATTTACCGGATTATGCCATGGCTGACAGGACGGCGGTTTGATGTCTGGCATGCCATCCACCAGCTCTCGCGTTTCACTCCTTTCGCCCGCCATTATGTACTGACGATTCACGATTATAATTTTGTCTATGAGAAACAAGGGCGCAAAGTGGAAGCGTATCTGCATAAGATCCGGCAAAAGGTCAACCGCGCCGATGTCATTACGGCGATTTCGCAGTTCACCAAGGAGGAGATAGCCCGCTATACGCCCACCGGCAAACCCGTGCAAGTCATCTATAACGGCATCGAACGGATTGACTTGGCGCAAGAAGAAGCCCTGCCGGAAGTGAAGCAGCCTTTCCTCTTTTCTATCGGGGAGATCAAACCAAAAAAGAACTTCCACGTCCTTGTGGAAATGATGCAGTATCTGCCGGAGTACCAACTTTACATAGCCGGAAACAACCATACTCCGTACGCGCAGGAGATACAGCGACTTATCGCGCAGTACAACCTGACAAACGTACACTTGTCGGGTATTGTCACCGCAGCGCAGAAAGTATGGCTGTACCGCCACTGCGAGGCATTCGTTTTTCCTTCCCTATTTGAGGGGTTCGGGCTACCGGTCGTAGAAGCCATGCTTTTCCGTAAACCGGTCATCTGCTCCGACAAGACAAGCTTGAGCGAAATAGGAAAAGGACACGTGACCTTCTTTGAGGACACCTATCCCGCACTATCTTCCGCTCACCTCATACAAAAAGCCATCCGCGAGACCACCCCTGAGGCACTGGACGAGGCGTACCGCTATGCAATCTCTTTTGACTGGAAAAAACACATGGAGGCTTATCTGACCATCTACCGCTCGCTCGGCGTCTGACGACAGAGGAAGAAACAGGAAAGGAAAGCAATAATCGTAGTGCCGCTCAAGATGTGGAACGGCATCTCAATCTGCATTATGACAAGCACTACGAGAAAATAAACGAACGCAATGAAGTTACGTTGCCGGATACTCTCATAAAAAAGACTTACCACCATCGCACATAACAACACCAGCCCGGCTATACCGGATTGCATCCAATCGCCGAGGAACTGGTTGTGCGGATAGAAAGAGACGTAATCGAACTGCGGCCACCACGATTTGAATTCATAGCCGACCACCGAACTGACATAATCGTAAGTCATTCCGCCTAAGCCGCAGCCTTTCCACGGATCTATGCGCAGATAGTCAGTTGCAACGCGTACGAGACCGTCCCTGACCGGGTCTGCGGCAAAAGAGCGAAGAGTCTCTATATGGGTGCCCACCATAATTCCCGCCACCACTACCAGCGCTCCTGTAACGCTCCATAGCAGTTTGCGCTCACGGCGAAGCAGGTACAATACACCGAAGGCGGCTGATACGCCATAAGTTACCAATCCGACGCGGCTCTGGGATATATAAATCACTGCAAAAATCAGCACCCAGGAGACTGCCGCTTCAAAGAGAGTAAGGCGTTTGAGATCAAGCAGATAGAAACTGCATATCAGACCTGCTATGATCCACAGCGCGTTATAAGTAGGATGAGGCGCACCGCTCCACGCAAAAATAATGTCATAGACAGGTATCCCATTGATGGCGTATTTGCCAAAAGGAAGGAAGGTAGCGAGAGAAACACCCATCCGTTCCGCCTCATAGAAAAGGGAGGCTAACGTAAGCAGGCACCCGATACAAACAACTCTCCAAAAAAGGAGAACCAGTGCTTTGTACTGCTGCTTTTCTATCCAGATAAACAGAAAAGCAAGCGAATAGGAAAACAACGGCACAAGGCGGTTGAAATAAATCTTTGCTTCGGAGGTGTTGTTGGTCCAAAGAATGGTGACTGCCTGCCAGATGAAGTAGAGCCAGAAAGCGTAGTAAAAAAGCGGCGGGCGGTTGACTCTCCGCTGCTTGTCGGCTACCAGGGCGACAAAGGCACAAAGCCAGAACACAATCTGTACATCCAGATAAACCCTCGGGCGATGGACAAGCGCTGTGAGCATTAATGCTACGCTGACAAGCAGTATTTGGCGATACCATTTGAGTTCCCTAAAATCATTACTGCACACATAAAGAACAGCCGGGACAGCCAAACAGAGCAGCGAAAGGACATACACTGCCGGAAGATAGACGGGGGCCCATTCGTTGACGAAAACGGGCGTCACCGGCGTGAACAGCAAACATGCTACGTACCAGAGCCCCAAACACGCCAGGCCGCATAGTGAAAACTTATTTTCCTGTATAAATTGCATATATCTTTTGTGTAAATTCTGCATATCCAAACTCGTTCTCGAACCGGGCTTTGGCCGCTTGTCCCATTCGTATGGCCTCTGTCTCATCGCTTGTAAGGCGTTCGATAGCCTCTTCCCATTCGTTCCATTCTCCGGGAGGAAGCAGGACTGCTTCCTTGCCGTTCGTGACAAACTCCGGCTGGGAGCCGTTGTTCGACGCAATGACAGCCGATCCCATCGCCATGTGCTCTAACAGAGATAGCGAAGCTGCTTCCGGCACAAGAGAGGGCAACACACCTATCCGGCATTGGGCTATGAGAGCTCCGCAATCCTTTCGGAAACCGATATATCGGAGATAACCTTTTAGCCGAGACCGGTGCAACAACTCTTCCAATACGTTACAGGATTCTTCCGCCACCTCTCCGGCAAGGACAATTGTATAATGTCCTTTGAAACCGGGTTCTAATGCCTGCAGGAGTTGTATGATACCTTTCTCCGGACAGATACGGCCGTGGTACAGGACGATCGGTAACGCCTCCGGCGTCGCCTCCCGGGGCTGTTCGTAGAGCCGGATACTGTTCCTTACTACGTGAACGGACCGGCATGCTTGCTGTACTTCCGGCTCCGTCAAGAAAGCATCTGCGGCTTTCTGCGAGACAAAGATAAAATCGTCAATCTGGCGGTACACCCACAGCCAGGAGGGTTTGCTTTTCGCTCTCCCTACAATCAGATGAAGCGTTGCCACCAGCCGTACAGGGCACATACACAGACGCTTGGCATATGCGCAGAGAAAGAACTCCTTCCGGTCATGCACATGCAGTACATCGACCTTCTCGCGACGTATGATAGATGCCATCCGTAGGGCTTCTATATAGGAGAATTTGCCATTTTTGGTACGTGGTGCAAGCGTATATACCTTTCCTAAACGCCCGAAACGTGCAAGCAGACCACTGTCGCTGCCGGGTTGGCAGATAAAGACAAATTCCGCTTTCCCCTGCTCCTTCAACATGGCACACAGGTCATGTATATATTGTTCTCCTCCGCCCCAGAAAGGGGATGCTATGTACTGTAACACCACCATCTCTGTCTATTTGCGGAACCGCCAAAAACAACGCCAATAGTGTATCGTGCGTTTGACGCACAGCTCTTCATCCCATCCCCTTTCACGGGCATAAGTGCGCGCAAGTAGTTCCATTAAATCCTCCCCACCCCACAGTCTGCGGAAATTATAGCAAGCCGTCTCTAATGAAACCGGTTGGTCAAAAGTCATCCGATTGATATCCACCAGTTCGAACGATATATGTCCGTCCGAAGAGAGGTCAAAAAGAATATTACCCGGAGAGTAATCTCGATGCAGAATACCTTTCCGGTGCATGTCTGCGGTGAATCGGGCGAAAGCCTCTACAATCGGTTCGTACCCTGCCAACGGATGGTGCCTGAACTCATAGAAATTGCGCTTCAAGACGCTCTGGAGTGCCACCAAATAGGACTCCTGAATTAGTCCGTTGGTTTCTATCAATATATACGCCACGGGAACAGGTGTGCCAATGCCGTTCTCCAAAAGCCGGATTGCATTTTCGTACGCCCTTTTGGCTTTTGGAGCACGGAGACAGGTGTATGCAATCCGGTTGAGGAATGCAGGCTTGTGAAACCGCTTGACGCACACTGGTGTACCGTCCGGAGCCTGCATCAGGCGGATCTGGTTGCGCGCGTCGTAAATCACCTTGCCTTGTTGGGCAAAGTTCTCCGGCAGTTGCACAATCCACTTCCGCCAACCCTCATATGTCGGATTAATGACAATTTTCACTTTTCACCTTCCCCACTATATCTTCCGGCGCAATATCCAAACATCGGTAATCGCCGTATTTGCATTTCCTGTTTCCATAAATGGAGCACGGACGGCATTCCAAATCCCGTTGAACACAGTCTTTCTCGTTCTGCCCGATTCCCATAAACCCGGCATACGGATGTGTCGCACCCCAGATAGACACCACCCGAGTACCGACCAGCGAAGCCAGATGCATGTTCGCACTGTCCATACTCACCATCACGCGCAGCCCGCGCATGATTTCCAGCTCTTCCGCCAGACTGTACTTGCCGGCTACGGACTCCACACCCTTGTATTTCTCCGCCCAACTTTCTAAAATTTCCTGTTCTCTTTTCCCCCCGCCGAAAAGCACCACTTTCTCGCCCTTCTCGCTCAGCATCCTTACCACTTCTTCCATTCGCTCCAACGGATAGATTTTTCCCTGATGAGCGGCGAAAGGTGCAATTCCGATACCGAGTCGGACTTTTGTGCTTATTTTGTGCTTATTTTGTGCTGTGCAAAAAATGGTTAATCCTAATCGCTCAAGCACTTGCTGGTATCGGGCGGTGGTCGTTTTCAGGGGGTTGTGGACCCACCCGTGGGTGAGCAAAAACTTACTGATTCTTCCTTTGCGGATCGTCCGTACTTTGGCACCGCGGAGTGCCAGACGCAGCCGTATGTAGCGGCTCCGCCATACGCCGTGCATGTCAGCTACGTAATCATGTTTCCCTAAACCGGCTGCTATCTCACGGAGTGATTGTTTCTTCAAATCCACTCCATGGAACACCACATTCTCCGGCATTCCGGCAAACAAATCAGCCATACGTTGTTGCGACAGAACCGTAATCTCCAGTTCCGGGTATTGCTCCGCCAGTACCCGTACAACTGGCACCAACATCGCTACGTCACCTAACGCAGAAAACCGTATGACCAGTAGCCGTTTCATTTCTTATACAGCACCGGATTGAGAGTAGGGTCGTTGTACATCTTCATCTGCCGATAGACCTTCATAATCCGCGTGCCGGCGGCATAGTCCTCCAAGAGTTGCCCGATAGAGGTGGTCATGTCTGCTAATTGTTCTTTGAGCACCGCCATCTTAGCTACACATTTGTCGTGTTGCTCAGCACTCACATCCGTACGATCGACCTGCTCCTGCATATGCCATAGTTTGACATGCAGAATACTGAGCCGGTCTATCGCCCATGCCGGACTCTCGGTGTTGATTCGTGCGCCGGACTGCGGTTGTACTTCATGGAACAGCTCCCAGAAATAACTGTCAATCCGCTCCACCAGATCCGTGCGATCCTGGTTGCTCCTGTCAATCCGCCTTTTCAGCGCCAGCGCCTCTACGGGATTGATATCCGGATCGCGGATAATATCCTCCAGGTGCCACTGTACGGTATCTATCCAGTTCTTGAGATACAAGTCGTGCTCAATGGTCCCCGCCTGATAAGGGTTGTGGATGGGCGCATCTACATGGTCTGTCCTATGATAATCACGCACAGCCTGTGCAAAAATAGAATTGCTTGTCTCTATAAAATTCATATCTACCAAGATGTTATTAGTCCTTGTTTGCGGATGGTGATCATCGCGCCGAAAGCGTTGCCGTACTGCGTGCCGAAATCGCCGGCGAGGGAGAAACCGAACTCTAAGTTCCATGCCTGCGGAACAATTTTCTTTACTTCCAATAATACGGCTGTATTATCACTCACAGCGCGTTCCCGATAAGTACCCAAATTATGTACATGAGTACATTTAATTCGGTAGCGGAAACCATAAATATCTCCTTTGACTCCTATATTACCTCCCATGACGCGGTTATTGGCAGTGTTGCAAAGCGGCAGACCGATCATCCGCCCGTAGTAGCTCCATCCCTGAGGATAAGAGCTGTTGCAGTAGTAACGGTCTCCTCCTCCGAACACCATTCCGTCGCGGTCGTGCCACGGACCGGACTGGTCGGTGGTGTTGAAGAACTCCATCGTCACACCACGAATAAACCGCCAGTGATCCTGCACCGCGGAGATTCCCCAAAGCCCGTCTTTGGAGTTCTGCCCTCTTCCAATAAACCGCGGACGGCCGTCTTCTTGAATATCCTGCCAGTATATATCCACGTGCCACCGGTCGCCTTTTGTCGTTATGCAAAGGGTCTGACTAAGGATGTGATTTCCCTGTGCATTCAGTTGGTCACTATGGGTTGTGCCACCATGACGCGCAAAGAATATGTTTCTGAACGAGCTCCAGTCATTGCCTAAATCGCCTTGAACTGTTGAATAACCGCCCCACTGCGCCGCGTGGTGAAACTCATAGGAGATATTCACCGGCAGTTTGCCACCTATCCGGCCTCCTATGTATTTATGGTGTAGTTTGATACCTTTTACTGTCTCCGAGTTGTCGCCCAACCACCCGTGTGTCAATCCTCCTTTCATTTCCACATAGCCATACAACCCCGGGAATGGCGTCCATCGCTCAAAGCCTATACTGACCCGTGGAACAGGATGGGCATTACGGGAGAACAGCAATCCGCCTACACTCAACTCCTCGTCTCCGGAAGTGAAGGACTGAGGGTGAATACCGGCGGTGATATCCACTATATATAACCGCGCATGTGCATATAGTTCACTGAAATAACCTGTTATGTCTCTTTGCCCGGAACCCGGTTGCCCTCCTCCGAAACGGCCGCTCAATACGACTCCGAAGTCATAGTCAAACCATCGGTTAGGGCGTGTGGCGGGCTTGACCACACCGGCAGAGAAAGTGCCGGCATAGGGTTGTTGCGATACATTGCCGTCTGTGTTATGCCACATCAAGGTCGGAGCCTGCGCGCCGGAAGAGGCATGCGCCTGAACCCCGGCTACATAGAAAAGACTATCACGGCACTTGTCCGGCTGAGCCATCGGTAACGGCCACCACTCCCATGCCTGCATCGGCAGGACGCTTAGGAGCATAAGAACGATATATAAAAACTTATTCCTCAATACAATACAATGTGTTAAGTGCTTTGCCGTTTTCGTTTTCACCCAAACCGAAATATACTTTTCCATGGATGGTAAAGGCAATCTGGTTCTCCGCTCTGCCTCCGGGCATGAGTCCGCACCGTTCCCAAGAATCTTTTTGCGGGTCATAGCGGTGATAGTCTGCGAAAACCTCTCCGCCGGTTAACTCTCCGGCAAAATACCGTCCGCCGAAGATATATATATACCTATCTGTTCCACAACACGCACAGAGCGCGCGACCTTTCCCCGGCAACGAGTGCCGTTGTGTCCATGTATCGGTCGGCAACGAGACTTCAAACCACTGACTGAGATTGAACGTGTTATTGCCTAATCCGAAGAAACAACGCCCTTGCACGGATGCGCCTACCCCCCCGAATACCGATTTGGCACGGTGCCAGTCCTCGGGCTCGGTATGCCAGCTATCAGAAGGGATGTCGTAATAGGTGATATCCCGCGAGAAACATCCGTCTGTCCCATAGATGGTATAGATCCGCTCGCCGCATATATACGGAACAGGTGAAATTGTGCGCTGGCTCTCGTACTCTGCCAGTCGGGTCCATGTGTTAGTACCTGGCTCCCACCGCCACCAGTCGCACAGGTAGCTGTTTTTGTTATAGACACCACCTACCCCGAAACCGAGACCGAGATACAGAGCCCCTTCGTACGCCGTGCATACACACTTGACTCGCGGGTTCAAAGGGGTAGTCCCCAGGTCTGTCCAGTTATCCGTCTCGGGATCGTACTGCCAGAGGTCGTTGAGGTACTTGCCGTTCTTGTCCCGTCCGGCGAATACATAGGCTTTGCCATCCAACACACACACACTTGCACTCGCCCTGCCTCCTGCCGGTAACGGGGCACACTCCCGTATAGGAAGCTGAACCTCCGGCTCGCGCTGACAGCCTGCCAACACAAAAGCCGCAATCAAGAATACTATGTACCTATATCCTCTCACTCCTCATTTTTCATTTTTCACTTTTCAACTTCCTCTTCCACTCTTGTCTTTTTCTTCAGCTCAAAGTCCCGACCGAGGTAGTTCTGCCGCACAACAGGGTTGGCAGCCAACTCTTCCGGCGTGCCGTGGAAGAGAATCTTTCCCTCGAAGAGCAGGTACGCGCGGTCGGTAATCATCAGCGTCTCATCTACGTTATGGTCGGTGATGAGGATGCCGATATTCTTGTCTTTGAGCCGCCATACCACGTCCTGTATCTCCTGCACGGCAATCGGATCAACTCCTGCGAAAGGCTCGTCGAGCATGACGAACTTGGGTTCTATCGCCAGACACCGCGCTATCTCCGTGCGACGCCGTTCTCCGCCGCTGAGGCGGTCGCCAAGGTTTGTACGTACGTGTTCGAGGTTGAACTCCCTGATCAGTTGCTCCAGCTTCTGAGCCTGATACTCTTTGCTGAAATTAGTCATCTCCAACACCGAACGGATATTATCCTCCACGGTCATCTTACGGAACACACTCGCTTCCTGCGGCAGATAGCCGATACCCATTTTCGCACGTCGGTACATAGGAAAAGAGGTGATGTCCTGGTCGTTGAGAAAGATACGCCCGTTGTTGGCAGAAACCAGACCGGTTGTCATATAGAAAGTGGTCGTCTTGCCGGCACCGTTCGGCCCCAGCAGACCCACAATCTCGCCTTGGGTCAACTCAATTGACACATCATCCACTACGGTTCGTTTACCGTAACGCTTTACAAGGTGTTCTGTTCTTAGTCTGTCCATAGTGTAATCCTCCGTATATCCTCCGTATATCCTCCGTATATCTTACGTGTATCTATCGTATATCCATCGTGTTTGTACCGGTGTTAAGCAGGTGTTAAGCCGGTGTATGAGTGTGTCAGTCTATTTCCACCATCACGGGGCAGTGGTCGGAGTGCACCGCCTCTGTTAAAATTTTGCCGTCTCTCAGTCTTGGTCTCAGGCTCTCGCTGACCCACAGGTAGTCAATCCGCCAGCCCACGTTGCGTGCTCTGGCACCGGCTCGCCAGCTCCACCAGCTGTACCGCTCGGGGCTTTGGTCAAACACGCGGAAGGAGTCTGTCAGTCCGCTTGCCTCCCACCTGTCCATCCACTCGCGTTCCTCGGGCAGGAAACCCGATACACCGATCTGCCGTTCGGGGTGATTGATGTCTATGGGCTTGTGACAGATATTGTAATCACCGCAGATGACGATGTTCGGGCGTTCTTTGCGGAGGTCGTTGACCCAAACAAGGAAATCCTCCAGGAACTCCATCTTGAACTCCTGCCGGACATCTCCGGTCGTGCCGCTCGGTATATAGGCGTCGACGATGGTCAGGTCACCGAAATCAACCCTCAGCACTCGTCCCTCGCGGTCATACTTGGGATTGCCCATCCCAACAACCACGCGGTCCGGCTTCTGTCTGGTGAATACGCACACGCCCGAATAGCCTTTCTTCTCCGCCGAATGGATATAACTGTGGTAGCCCAGTTCCTGAAACGCCATAACGTCTATCTGTTCGGGCTGCGCCTTGCTCTCCTGGATACAGAACACATCCGGGTTCTCTGCCGCGAGCCACTCCAGCAATCCTTTGCCAATCGCAGAGCGGATGCCATTCAAATTATAGGAAATGATTTTCATAATTGTCTGCCTGTAAGGTCATATGTATTATTGTTCCGAATAATGAAAATCTGCCCGTCGCGGAGAATTTTCCGGACAGTACTCCCGGAATGCTGTACGGAAACGGCTTCCAGAGGAGTGTCCTCTCCGCCACCTTTTACGCGGAAGGTAATGATACCGTTGTTCTCCATGATGTCCGTCACGGGATAGTCGCTCACGGCGGTGAAGGAAGTCACTGTAGATGTCGGGTATGCGTCCCCTTGCTTGCCAAAATAGCCGTTTGAGCGGTTGCTTCCGCTATATGACGGACTGAGTCCGTCCGCCTCTTGAATATCAACTCCCATGTCCGAGGAATTATCATTCACTTTGTTTCCGCTCCACCAAGCGCTGTGATAGCTGATTTTGGTAATCAGCAGTCCGTGCCCGGGTATATAGGTATCCCAACCTTTCTGCTGCCGGTTCTCAAGGATGTAAAAGAGGGTCGGACTTGGGTTGAGTATATTAGAAACGGGGGTTCCTCCGGCGGTGATATATGCCGCTTCATATGAGTCATACAGGGGATGAAGAGTGACTGACGCGGCCTGGTTAAGGAGCACCGGTTGTATCCACCCCATCCACCACCGTTCATAAGCCGTATAGGCAGGCGGAGTATTCCCTCCGTTCGCATAACAGCCGTAATCCATAATGTCCCACTCGCCGCATGTCTTGTGGATTGCGTTCTGGCTGGTGGCGTAAATATCCGGCAACCCGAGAATATGCCCGAACTCATGGCAGAAAGTACCGATGCCGCACAACTCTCTTGTCGCAAAATCAATCTCGTTGAGACAGCAATAGTGGTCCACTGTTTTGCCGTTCAGAGTAACGGTATTGTTGGTCCGGTTCAAATCGTCCTGATGCGGCCAGACGGTCTCTTCTATATAACTGTCCGCCTCTCCCAACCCGGCGTAGATAACCACCACCCAGTCCACTTTGCCGTCGTTGTTGTAGTCGTACCGGCTGAAATCGGCGCCTTGCTCGGCCGCCAACCGGCACGCCTCCGCCACCATCTCACCCGGATGTCTGTCATTGTAACCGATGTTGCTGCCATAATACGAAGCCCCTTTGCTCACCTTCACCGGACCGTAAATATCCAGCTGCAGGTCATACTGACCGCCCGATACATCGTGGAAATACTGATGGATAGAGCCGGTAGCGCCGTTATAAGTGTAGTTCTCGCCCATTGCCCATTCTTCCACCAATGTTTTCGGCGTGGAGAAAAGAGTGTCCTGAAAACTAACGAGGATTACCGGTCCGCGCGGGGCTAACAGCCTGTCCATGCCAACCTGTTTTACAGCACGCCGGAGTGGACGCTTCTCACCAAGAGGAAGAAGCGTTTGTTCGTCCAACCAGTTCCCCTCCCCGTCCGTGAGGTAGTGAAAATCCTCATTCCCGTGCATGAAAACGGTTCTGGCAACGCCATCCGCGCCTACCATGACGCGTCCGTCTCTCTTCGCCGGTACTGCCCACATGCTTGCGCACGCCAGCAGGGCAATCATTATGTTGGTTATTCTTCTCATCCCTTTGCCGCAGCTTTAACTTTCTTGAACAGCTCGCTGGCGAACACAAAGTCGTTCAGGGCTTCGTTTTCGCTCGTCATGATCTCGTGGCGCGAGCCTTGCCACTCTTTCTTACCACCTTTGAGGAAGACGATATTGTCGCCGATCTCCATGATCGAGTTCATGTCATGGCTGTTGACGATGGTGCAGATGTTATACTCTTTGGTAATATCCTGTATCAGCGCATCGATGACGAGACTGGTCTTCGGGTCGAGACCCGAGTTCGGTTCGTCGCAGAACAGGTACTTCGGCTCCAGCACAATGGCGCGTGCGATAGCGACCCGTTTCTGCTGACCGCCGGAGATCTCGCTCGGCATGAGGTTCCACACTTTCTCTGGCATCTCTACGCGTCTCAGACAGAACTCCGCCCGTTCCTTCATCTCCTCGCGGCTCTTTTGCGAAAACATCTCCATCGGGAAGAGCACGTTCTCCATGACCGTCATGGAGTCGAACAGCGCCGAACCCTGGAACAACATTCCCACCTCGCGGTGGAGCATACGGATGTCGTTGCTCTTCATCGCGGCGAGGTCGCGACCGTCGTAGAGGATCTGACCGCTGTCCAGATCATGCAGACCGATCATGGACTTCATGAGAACGGTCTTCCCCGACCCCGACTGACCGATGATCATGTTCACTTCGCCGTCCCGCATGACGGTCGAAACATGGTTCAGCACCACATTCCCCTCAAAACTCTTTACAACATCTTTAACTTCAATCATAACAGCAATTTACTTAATACGAGGTCGAGGAAAAGGATCATAATATTGGAGTTTACCACGGCATTCGTACTCGCCCGTCCTACATCGAGCGCACCGCCGCGGACATTATAGCCATAGTAACTCGCCATGCTGGTGATCACGAACGCGAACACCAGACTCTTGATGATGCCGTACCACACATAATAGGGGTTGAAGGCGTACTGCACTCCCACGAGGTAGTCATGGATAGTGATGATGTCCGTGAACGCACCTACCGCCCAGCCACCGAGCAGACCTACCGCCGTGGAGATGATGACAAGCATCGGCATCATCGTCACGAACGCCAATATCTTCGGCAAAATCAGGTAATTGGCACTATTCACGCCCATGATCTCCATCGCGTCTATCTGCTCCGTGATACGCATCGTACCGATCTCCGAAGCGATGTTCGACCCCACTTTGCCCGCCAGAATGAGACACAGAATGGTACTTGAGAACTCCAACAGCAGTGTCTCTCGCGTCAACAGACCCACCGTGTAGGTCGGCAGAAGCGGGTTCTCGGTATTGGTCTTCGCCTGAATGGTCAGGATAGCACCAATAAACACGGAGATGATCAGTACGATCGGCAGGGACTGCAGACCTTGTTTCTCCAACTCGCGGCTGTATTGCCGCCAAAACATCCGCTGACGGTCGGGCATACGCAACACCCGACCCATCAGCAGAAAATACTCACCTATATGTTGAAAAAATCGTAACATCTTTTATCTTACAACCGCGCCTTGCAGGTTATATACCACGCCGTTCCGGATGATCATCACTTGTCCGTCGCGGATCACTTTCTGCGTGCGGACTTCTGAGGACTGAATGCTCTCTATTCCCTGCGCCGGCTCGAATGCCTGGCCCTCGATCTTCAGGTTCTTTACGCATATATACTTGCCGCTTCCGCTGGTGTGCTCGTGCCACGGCAGTATGCGTACATGCAGCGTCTCGCCGGCAGGGACAGTCAGCATCGGCGTCAGCGCTACGGCTACCATCGGCGAACCCGGTTCACTATTCTTCGGGCCGATGCTCGGGAGCGCTACCGTGGCGGCCTCGTAGATTGTCTTGACGTCCGTGAACTGCGCACCAAAGCCCGTGTTAATGTGGCATTTCATGGCGGCGGTGGAGTAAGCCCCCAGCTCTACAGAGATGCCGGTGATGCGAACCTCCATGGCAGCGGGTGCCGTTACTGCGAAATCGATATAACGGATCGGGTTCTCGTCTATCTCGTCGGTCGGCCAATTCTGCTTGGTTCCGGTTGAATCGGCGTTATGGAAACGGACTACACTCGTCTGAGTACCATCTACGCCGGTGGCGTCGTTCTTCATGTCGGCGGCAATCATGCGGCTTAACGTGAACTCCGTACTGACCGGACCAACGACGGTTGCTTCTCCGGGTTTCGTTTTGTCGGTGAGTGCCCAGGTCGCGCTTACGGCACTACCGCCTGCCATAGAGATTACGTTCGCTGTTACCGGTACTGCCAGACTCTTGTCGCCGGAAGTAATGACGATCGAATCGCTCTGCGCACCCTCGCCCGTGTAGCTCACGCGTACAAATATCTTCTGGAACAAGGTGCTGCCGGCGTAATCCACGGAAGCGGTCTTGGCATAGTTCTCTTTGTCGGTCGAGATCGTCAGATCGCCTGTCGCATGAAGCGATACGGTGCCGCTTGCGGGCTCCAGACCAAATCCGGTCAGCAGGAACTCCTTGTTCTGCGCAATACCGCTGTAGGTCTCTCCGATAGCGATGGCGGACGGGTTGGCGGTGATCGAAGTTGGGATATTGATATGTTCTGCCAATATACCGGCGTCTTTCATCATCTGCGCAGCCTGGCGTGCAATCAGGTTACCGCCCATGGCATTCGTGTGCGTGTTATCTCCGTTGCAGAAAAGGAGCTGTGTGCATTGTGCCTCGCCGTACTCCAGGTACATTTGGCGCGTTGCATCCGTCAGGTCGATGAACGGCACGTTCTTCTCTGCCGCTACCACTTTCATGGCCTTCACATAACTCATCGTCGAGTCACCTTCCGGCAGACGCTGGTTCTCGTAGAGAACGCCGTTTTCGATCTTGCTGAACTTATCGCCCAAGTCGTGCTGACCGTTACGGCGGATGGTGTTGCCGCTGAAATACTTACGGCAGATGGGACCTACCAAAATCGGGTTGACGTCCAACGCGCGCGCCTCGTCGATAAACTTGCGCAGAAAATCACGGTAAGTGGTCTGCGGGTTCGTTCCGCGCGCGTCCGTCGGAGCGGGAAGCCCCTTCTCCTGACAATAAGCGGCGTACTCTAAGTTATCCATTCCGTTGGTAACGGTACCCTCATCGTTGTGCGCAAACTGAATAATCAGGTAATCCCCTGCGCTCATCTGGCTTTTAACGGACGGCCAGTAAGCAGCCTGTGTATAGAAGCTGCGGGTGTCCGCACCGGACTTGCCACGGTTATTGACGGTCACAAACGCCGGGTCGAAGAACGAACCCAAGTACATTCCCCAGCCGCGCTTGTCGGTGGTGTTTTCGTCATACTCCGCCATCGTACTGTCGCCGATGGTGTGCACTTTAATGGCACTCATCGCAGTCGGCATACCCATCACCGCAGCCATCAAAATAGCTAAAATCTTTTTCATGTTACTTTGAATTTGGTTTTGTTATTATTGGTGTTTGTGTGTCCGTTATGAAATCAATCATAATGAGCGTACAAAGGTACGAAAAAAAAATGACATACGCAAGCGTGTGTGCATTTTTCTTTCAAAAAAGACTGTTTTTGAGGTGAAAATATGATTCACCTGCAGATGCTCAAAAAATAGTCTGCTGCCCGTCGGCGGAAAGAGGCGTTTTGCCGAGGTGCTGATAAGCCAGGAGGGTTGCCTCGCGTCCGCGCGGTGTTCGTTTGATGAAGCCCTCCTTGATGAGATAGGGCTCATAGACATCCTCAATCGTGCCGGCGTCTTCGCCCATGGCGGTAGCGATGGTATTGAGTCCGACGGGTCCTCCGCGGAACTTATCGATGATGGTCGTGAGGAGTTTGTTATCTATCTGATCGAGACCGAAGGTATCGATATTCAGGGCTTCCAGAGCGTACTGGGCAATCTCCAAGTCGATGGTACCGTCACCTTTGACTTGTGCAAAATCGCGCACACGCCGCAGCAGTGCGTTGGCTATACGGGGGGTACCGCGCGAACGACGGGCGATCTCTCCGGCAGCGTTGGAGTTAATCTCCACACCGAGAAGCCCGGCCGAGCGGGCGACGATACCCGCGAGGATGTCGGCGTCGTAATACTCGAGGTGGCAGTTGATACCAAACCGCGCACGGAGTGGAGAGGTCAAGAGTCCCGAACGGGTGGTAGCGCCAATGAGGGTGAAGGGGTTGAGGTCAATCTGAATGGTGCGCGCAGACGGACCCTTATCGATCATAATATCAATGCGGTAGTCCTCCATCGCAGAATAAAGGTACTCCTCCACAATCGGGCTCAAACGATGGATCTCGTCGATAAAGAGGACGTCGTTGGGCTCAAGCGAAGTGAGGAGTCCGGCAAGGTCACCGGGTTTGTCGAGGACGGGTCCGGAGGTAATCTTAAAGCCCACGCCGAGTTCGTTAGCGATGATGTTCGCGAGGGTAGTCTTACCCAGACCCGGAGGGCCGAAGAGCAGCACATGGTCAAGGGACTCACGGCGCAACTTCGCCGCCTCGACGAAGATCTTGAGGTTAGAGGTTACTTTGCTCTGCCCGGCGAAATCGGCGAAGCATAAAGGTCGGAGGGCGGAGTCCTGCTCCTTCTCGTTCATCTGGTTTCGGATGTCAAAATCATTTACCATTTGGACATTTACGATTTTGTCATTAACTTAGTCATTTTGTCATTTAGTAGCCTCGTGGAAGAGAGCTTCCAAATCGGGTATCTGGTCTATCAGGAGATCGGCCTTGACGATGCCGTGGTCAAGGATAATGACGCGGTCGCACATCTCCCGCACCTCCTGCATGATATGCGTAGAGAGGATTACGGAGCGTGATTGTTGTCGCAAGTCGGAAGGCGAAAGACCGGCTTCGCCTGACAGACTCTTGATCAACGCACGGATCTCAACGAGTTGGTTGGGGTCGAGACCGGTGGTGGGCTCATCGAGGATCAGCAGTTCGGGATCCCCCAAGAGCGCTTGCGCAAGCCCCACACGCTGACGGTAACCCTTGGAGAGCTCGCGGATGTGCTTGTGCTTCTCCGGACTGAGACCCACGAGCTCTGCAAGCTCATTTACCATCTGGTCATTTGCCTTCTGGACATTGGTCATCTTAGCCATAAACTCGAGGTATTCGGTGACGTACATCTCGTCGTAAAGAGGGTTGTTCTCCGGCAGGTAACCGATCCGCGAAGGAGCCGCAACGGTCCCTGAGTCGGCAGACCACAGACCGATGAGAATCTTCATAAGCGTCGATTTGCCCGCACCGTTAGGACCCAACAGACCGACAATCTGTCCGTCTGGGATCTCCAGAGACACGTCGTTGAGCACCCGCTGGGCACCGAAAGACTTGTTGATATGTTCGAGCTTGATCATAAATAGTCGAAAGTTGAAAGACTTCTATCTACACGGTAGCTTCGATGTTCCAGACGAAGGCACGGACGCCGACCTCTTCGTTGCGGAGGTCGAGTTTCTTGATCGACTCCAAGAGCGCGGGCACCTGTTCGTCCTCCACGACGGTGATGACACAGGAGTTCATCTCGGGCCATGCGTGGGTACCGCGGCGGGGTTCGCCGCCGTTGGTACCACGACCTTGCACTTGCTCAAAGAACGTGAAGCCTTTGATATTCAGGATATCAAGCATATATTCCACACGACCAGTATTCGCCTGGTTGAATACAATCATTACACTTTTCATAATTATTCCGATATTACGAGATACCGATATTCCGATATATCGAGGTTATTGTTCTTTCTTTACTTTGAGGTCCATGAAGATGAATTTCTTGCGGAGGGCTTCCTGTTTGTCACGGTCGCCGTGGCGGGACATGACACCGTAGAGCACAGGCACTACGTACAGCGTCAGGAAAGTCGAGACAGTCAGACCGCCGATAACGACGATACCTAAAGGCTGCCACATCTCGGCGCCTTCACCGGAAGAAACCGCCATAGGAATCATACCGAGGATGGTAGTGAACGCCGTCATGAGGACAGGACGGATACGGCTGCGTCCGGACATCTGGATAGCCTGGTTCAACTCGTAGCCACGCTCGCGCATGAGGTTGATATAGTCCACAAGCACGATACCATTCTTCACCACAATACCCACCAAGAGCACCAGACCAAGGGCACCGATCATATCCAGCGAGCGGCCCGTGATCCAGAGGGCGATGATGACACCCGAGAGAGCAAACGGGATAGAGAACATGATGATCGCCGGCATGCGGAGCGACTCGAACTGCGAAGCCATGACGATATATACCAACAGAACAATCATCAGACCGAGCAGAATCATGTCGGAGAAGGTATCCTGCTGCGTCTCGTAGTTACCGCCAATGTGGGTAGAGTAACCGACAGGGATGTCGAGTTGCGGAACGACCTCTGTCTCAATCGCTTTCGCCAGTTCGCCAAGGGTGGTGTTGTACGGCGTAGCCTTGACGGTGACGATACGCTGACGCGCCTTACGCTCGATGGTAGGCGGCGCCCAGTATTCGCCGACCGTTGCCACTTCGGAAAGCTTGACGGTCTTGCCCGTCGCTGTCGGAATAGAGAGGTTGAGGATGTCGGAGATCGAGTTGCGGTCCTCCTCCATGAGGCGTACCACGATATCGTACTCCGAACCGTCGTCCTTGAGGTAACCGCA
>DFEG01000040.1 GCA_002369075.1 Bacteroidales bacterium UBA3808
ATGAAGATAGAGGATCTTATAGTCCTTGGCTACCGGATCGTAGAATGGCAGGGGGTCACCGACCGAACCGACGGAGGGTTTGTAATACGTCGTAGTGGCTACCTCGTCCGACGCATTGAAATAAGCGGTGGTGGAGTCCCAGTCTTTCTGCTCCTGCGGGATGTTCTGTTGGCAGGAAGCGAGGAATAAGGAGCAAAGGAGTAAGAGACCTACCCCGCCCCTCCCTAAAAGGAGGGAGAATATATTATTGTGTTTTGTTTTCATAATAGGTTATTGTTTGAGATAGTTAAACGCATTTTCGGTTATCTTCTCCACGTTGTGGTGGTAGTAATCCTTCCCTTCGTCGGAGATGGTGTACCAGTCGTAGCAACCGGAGCCGATACAGATGATAGCGCCGTGGTCAGCGGTCCGCTTGAACTCCCACGCCACTACGGCGTCGTTACCGCCGGCGATGTCGTAGGCACCGGTCTTCTGGTGGAAGACCTCGCGGTCGTCGTATCCGCCCCAGTCGGTACCGATATGGTACTGTGCGGTGGAGTTGGTGATCTTGTATCCCTCGTCGCAGGTATAGACATGGTCGAGAGCGGACGGGTTCATCGTCAGATTCTGCCAGAGGGCGTGGTCGGTATGTCCGGTGATAGCGAACTCCCACGGACCGCCTACGCGCTCCGCCTCCGCTTCTTTGCCGCCCCAAGCGTTATTCGGGAAACACTCTGCTTCGCCTAAGAAGAACGGCAGGTTAACGGCATAGCGGGTGAGAAGGAACGAACCGCCTGCTTGGTAGTACAATTTCAGCTTATCCAGCGCCAGCGGATCCATCACTTCGGGAGTAGCCTGAACGAAACGCTCTTTGCCCTCCAGACCTCCGTCCACATGGAAATGCCACCAGATGACTTTGCAGTCGGTCAGTACGACTCTATTGGCTGCCAGATCGGAGAACGAAGCATAGTCGGAGTTCTCCACATTAGCCAGCATCCAATTGACTGCCTCCTGCTCCTCGGGGTTGAGTTGGGCTACCGTCTGAGCCAAGCCGAGATAGAGCACAACGGGGTTGCCTTTCTCCTTGACAGTGACGGTATAGGTCGCCGAAGCGGTGTTGCAGGTCACGGTGAACTCGACAGGGTTAGTGAAGTCGCACGGTACTCCGGCATGCGGAGAGAGCGTAGCGCCATCGGTGGTCTTAACCGTCGGAACGAGGTTCTTGAGATCCGTGCCGACCGGTACGGAGACGGAGATGGTCTTGGCGGTCTGGTCGATGATACCTAAGTAGGTCTCGTTGAGCGCAAAGGAGAGGATGCGCGCCTCGTCATGTTTGACCGACACTTTATAGTCCTGGAAGACATTGCCGTTCGTCACGCGGATAGCAAGCGGGGTGGTCATGTTCACCTTGTCCCCCACCTTATGGTTCGCGGTAGCACCGGCAGAGAGATCAAGACGGGTGATCGTCATGAGTTGGTCATCGTGGTTCTCCGGCACTCCTACCACTACGGTACGCGCCGCGTGATCCACCACGCCGGCATAGGTATCGAGCATGAGACTATCAATCTTGCAATCGCCAGTGACAGCGAAGGAGTTGTCCCATTTATTGCAAGCCACGAACAATGTACAAAGGAGTAAGAGACCTACCCCGCCCCTCCCTAAAGGGAGGGAGAATATATTATTGTGTTTTGTTTTCATAACTATCAACTATCAAAATTTGACTTGTCAAATAATCGTGCCCCTTGGGGGCTAAGAATATTACCATCCTCCTATATTTTGTTTGTAATGTCCGTTGGACGCGGCAACCTGCTCATGGGGGATAGGCAGATACTCGTTCTTGTTCGCCGTGAACTTGGCGGTAGAATAGATACGGCAGTCGTTGGCTTCCTCGAGGTAGTACTTGTTAATCACCTGCTCTGCTTCTCCCCAGCGCACGAGGTCGAAGAAGCGCTCGGACTCCATGGCGAGTTCCAGACGGCGCTCCATCTTCACTTTGGCAAGCGCGTCGGAGTTGTCGCTATAGGGTTTGATAAAGATACGTGCGCCGTAGTTGGTGTCATATCCGGCGAGCATGGCGGTACTGCGTGCAGCGCGGTTGCGGATCTGATTGACGATAGCGACCGCCTCATCGCCGCGACCTAACTGAGCCAATGCCTCGGCACGCATGAGGAGCACGTCGGCATACCGAACCACGATACGGTTCATCGGGGTACCGAACCACAGGGCGGAGCGGATGAGGTAACCGCCGTCGGGATCGACATTGTGTTTCAGCGTCACGTAGTAGCCGTAGAGTCCGTTGGAGCGGCTCCAGTTCTGGGTGCGCTTCATGATGTAGTTCGGGTTGAACTCATAGGGAAAGTCGGGGATGCCCACCGTCAGCCAGAGGCGCGGATCGGCGGTCTCGGTCTTGGCATCAAAATCCTTCTGGTTGAAGGACCCGATATACGGCAGACCGTTGGCGTCCGTACGGAAGGCGTTGACAAGGTTCTGGCTGGGTTTGTAGAAGTCGCAGCCGCCCTCGATACGGGACGGAACCATCAGTCCGTACGACCAGTTACAGTTACCGAGGTTGGTACCGTCGTTGGTTGAATACTGCATTGCCCAGAGACTCTCTTTGCCGTTCTCGTACTGCGGCTCGGGACGGAAGTTATTGTGGAAATCGTCCTCCAGTCCGTAGCCGGCAGGGGCATAGATATTCTCCTCCGTATAGGTGATCACTTTCTCCAGATCCTCGTGGTTGATAGAGGTCACAGCATGGGAAGCGGGATCGTCCTGACGGTACGCCTTGTAGAGATACACCTTAGCCAGCAGACCGGCAGCCGAAGCCTGGGTAGGACGGCCTTTGTCCGCCTGGGTCTGAGGCAGTACGGAGTAAGCGTACTCCAGATCGTCGGCGATGAGTTGCCAACCCTCGTCGTTGGTGTACTTGGTGTTGGAGAGGTTGTTATAGTCCGCCTGCTTCATGTTCGGGTCGATGACGAACGGTATGTTCTTATAGAGCCGTTTGAGCAGGAAATGGCCGTAGGCGCGCAGGAACTTCATTTCACCCAGACGCTGCGCCTTGAGCTGATAGGTATCCGGCATGGCGTTGAGGGCGTCGATAGCCGCGTTGACACGGCTCAGACAGTTGTAGAGACGCACCCACATGTCGTTGATATTCCAGTTGGTGGTCATGATACCCTGGCTGATCTCCAGCTGGTGGAAGACATCGCCATCGTTCTCGCTGATACCACCCTTGTAGGCGTCATCCGAACGGACATCAAAGTTCCACATCGAGAAGGACGAGTTGACGTCCTCCGCGGAGATGAACACCGCATACGCGGAGATCACCACATTGTCAATATACTGCGGGTCATTCACCTGTTCCTCGGACAAGATACCTTGCGGCATGTCCTTATTGAGGAAACTGTCACAGGAAGTGAAGAGTAAAGTACAAAGGGACAAAGTACCAAGTACTATTTTATTCATTGTATGTTTCATAATTTTTCCCTTTCAATTTAGAATGTTACTTTGGTTCCCAAGGTTACGGTCAGCGGGATAGGATAACCGAAGGTCGGGTTCTCGGGATCCACGCCGGTGAACTTAGCCGAATGGATGGTAAATACGTTCTGGGCGGAAACGAACCAGCGCCAGTTCTGCATCAACATCTTCTCGCAAGCCGACTTGGGCAGGTTGTAACCTAACTGGAGGTTACGCAGTTTGAGGAACGAACCGTCCTCTACGAAATAGGTGCTGACGCGGGTCTCGTTGTTATTATTATTGGTCGAGAGCGCCGGTATATCACTGTTGGGATTGGAGGGACTCCAAGCGTCCATTACGCGCGTTCCTTTATTCAGGTTAGCTACGTTGATACCGCTCCAGAGGTCGGTCTGCTCCTTGTAGTCCTTGGTGATGACCTGTACACCTCCTACGCCCTGGAAGAAGACGGTCAGGTCGAAGCCCTTGTACTCGAAATAGAAGTTCGCGCCGAAGGAGATTGCCGGCACCGGCGAATAGATCCAGGTCTGGTCTTTCTCGTTGATGACGCCGTTGCCGTCGAGGTCGCGGTAGCGGATACGGCCGAGGCCTGCGCCCTCCTGGATAGCGTGGTTGTCAATCTCCTCCTGGCTCTTGAAGATACCATCGGCGATGTAACCTACCTGCGAACCCATCGGGTGACCGACCACCGACTCTACACCGTTACCACCGAAACGACCGCTGGCGGCTACCGTCTCCGGCAGTTTGACAACCTTGTTGTCGTAGTGCGAGAGGTTAGCCGAGATATCGTATTTGAAACCGGTCTTGGTCTGGTTGCGGTAGCCCAGAGCGAGCTCGACACCCATGTTATCCATCGCGCCGGCGTTCACCCATTGGGTACCACCCTCACCCATTGCACCGATACCGGTCATCTCGACGAGAATGTCCTTGGTCTGCTTGTAGAACCAGTCGAACGAACCGTAGAAAGTCTGCTGGAAGAAAGAGAAATCGAGACCTACGTTGGTCTGGGTCGTCGTCTCCCATTTGATATCATCGTTGCCCACCTGAATACGGCGGAAACCGGACGGCAGGATTTGACCGCCATTGGTGCCGGCAATGTCGTAAGAGGTACCGTAGCTCTGTCCGCCGTTCTCGTTCACACCATAGTTGGACTCGTAGATGGTATAACGGGCGGTAGAGGATATATCCTGGTTACCGGTCTGTCCCCACGAAGCACGGAGCTTGAGGTCATTGAGCCAGTTCGACGCACCGCGCATGAACTTCTCCTCGCTGATACGCCATCCGGCGGATACGGAGGGGAAAGTAGCAAAACGGTTGTGTTTACCGAAACGGCTCGAACCGTCGTGACGGAGCGTGAAGGAGACGAGGTAACGGTTGTCGTAGGTGTAGTTGGCTTTACCGAAGAACGAGATCAGCGAGTAACTGCCAGCGCCACCGTATGCCTGCGCCTTGCCCGTTCCGGCAGAGGGCCACATGTATGTCGGATTGAGGACGATGAAATCCTCCTTGTAGGCAGAGCCCCAGTCACTGATCTCGCGGTTCAACTCGGTACCGAGCATGAAGTCTGCACGGTGTTTGTTGATATCCAGATTATAGGTGATGATGGCGTTCCACATCCATTTGAGCCAATGCTCCTGCTTGTACTCCACGGCGTTCTTGTCGTTCGCTACGACACCCTCGGCAATGGGGTATGTGAAGAAGCGCTGTTTCTTCTGGGCATAGTCGATACCAGCCGTCGTGCGGATATTGAGTCCCTTGATAGGATTGATATTGACGAACACGTTACCGAACACACGCCAGTACGTATAGCGGTTGTCCTTGTTACGCTGCAGAATGGACATCGGGTTCTCACGTTGCGGGAAACCGCTGGAAGAGGGAGCCTGTGCCAGCGTCTCGCCGTCTGCCTTATAGACCGGCAGCAGCGGGTTGTATTGCAGCACGCTGTTGATGAACCCGCCCGGGGCACTCACCTCGGAGGTACGGTTCATGGTGAAGTTCTCACCGATAGTCACGTAGTCTTTGAGAATCTTGTAGTCGCTGTTGATACGCGCCGAGAAACGGTCGAAGTCGGAGGTCTTGATGACGCCCTCGTTCTTGTAGTAACCGAGCGAGAAGAAGGAACTACCCTTCTGGCTGCCGTTGGAGACAGACACATTATAGTTCTGTATTACGCCCGGGCGCGTGGTCTCGCTGAACCAGTCGGTGTTGCTCACCGGTACGGTACCGGCCTCGTCGAGATACTTGTTAAGCATGATATTGTTGAGCACCGGCTGTCCCTGCGCGTTATAGCCCCAGTCGTAACGGTACCCGAGCACGTTGGTGTTCGGGTCAGCTATACCGTCGTTGATATACGCCTGCCAGAGAGCACGGCCGTATTGCTCGGAGTTGAGCACGCGCATGCGGTTCACATAGGACTGCACCGCTACGCTCGCGTCCAGATCGACGCGAATCTTACCCTCCGCACCCTTCTTGGTGGTGATGATAATGACACCGTTCGCAGCACGCGATCCGTAGATAGAAGCCGAAGCGGCATCCTTCAACACCTGGATGGACTCGATATCGTTGGGGTTCAACTCATGCATACCGGATTTGGTAGGCACACCGTCGATGATATAGAGCGGGTCGTTGTCGTTGAGCGTACCGATACCACGAATACGGACCGTTGCCGCACCGGAGGGGTTACCGTCGGCGGAGATGTTCATACCCGGGATCTTACCCTGCAGGGCCTTCATCGGGTTGTTCTCCTGCTGTTTCTCCAAGTCCTTGGCACTGACGGCACTGACAGCACCCGTCAAGTCCGCCTTACGTTGCGTGGTATAACCCGTTACCACTACCTCATCCAGCACCTCGCTGTCTTCGGCGAGCTTGATACGGAGGTTGGCGGCGGCTGCCACGTTCTGAGTCTTGTAGCCCACATAGGAGATCACCAGTTGGGCTCCCGAGGCCACGTTCAATTGGAAATTACCATCGAAATCCGTGATGGTACCATTCGTTGTGCCTTCCTCGAGTACCGAGGCGCCGATCACCGGTTCACCGGTTTTCTCGTCCACAATCACACCCGTAGCCGCCACCTGCGCGAACACAGGTGCTACAGCGAGCACGAAAGCGAAAAAGGCGGAAAGAATAAGTCTTTTCTTCATGATACTTAAGTGTTAAACAATACAGCAGAACTTGGATTTTCCAAATTCCGCTGCAAAAGTACGCGCTTTTTGGCACATGCGCAAATATCTATGTTGCAAAAGATGCTACAGATGTTGCAGTGCAACAAATAGCATATATTTTGCAACACTTATGTCATTCCATGAATGTTGCATCTTATCGTTCAGAAGGCAGGTGACCAAAGTATTCCTTATAGCATTTGGTGAAATAGCCGGCGGAGGAGAAACAGAGTTCGAGGGCTACCTGCTGTACCGTCATATCGGTTGTATGTAGCAGTTGGTCCGCACGGATGAGCCGGCGCTCCCGGATATAATCGAGCGGGCCTTTGCCGGTCACGGTCTTGACACGGCGGAAGAGCTGGGTACGGCTTAGCTGAAGCATTGAGCCCAAGTACTCTACGCTCAGATTCGGGTCATTCAGATGCTCATCCACCGCCTGTTTCAGCCGCCCGGCGAACGCCTCGTCCCGATGGCTGAGCTGGATAGCCTCCTGCACATCCTCCAACTGCGGCAGGATCTCCTGTTTGATTTCCTGTTGGAGTTTGACCTGATTGGCAATAATATAGCCCGCAGCGAGTAGAAAAAGTGCAATCAAGACGATTAGCCAGATAATAAGCAAGGTCTTGTCATAACGCAACTGTCTCCATTTGCTTTCCGTCTGGGTTTGGAAGAGATGGAGAGTCTCCAGATCGCGGGTGATCGCCTCGTCCTGTCTGAGCATCGGGTAAGCAATGGATGCATCTACCAAAGTCGTCTCCAACACCGTATCCCGCACAAAAGGCTCGCCGTGCAGGATCTGCGCCGCCGTTGCAATCACCATATCACCTCGGGAGGAATAGGTAGCCGAACAGGTGATCTTGCCCTCTACTATGGCCCTCAGACCGGGTTGGATACCGTCCACTCCCATGATGGGGACACCCCCCGCTGCTTCGGCGGCACCGATCGCCATGAGGTCGTTATGCGCCACAATCACATCGGGTATGGCGTGGTCACGCAGGTACGCGGACACCGCCTCGCGGGCGTTCTCCTTATACCATCTGCCCATCACCGAATGTACCACCACGCCTTCGGGCAGGTCGTCCATCAATCCCTTATGGCGCAACGTAGCCGGCGTAGAACCCGGCAGACCCGCCACCTCCAAGACGGTGAAATTTGAAGATTTGAATTGTGAATTGTGCTTTGTGCATTGTTCTCTCACCCACTCTGCCATGAGCTGCCCCACCTTGTAGTTATCGCCGCCGATGAAGGCAGTCCACTCGTCGCCGGTGACCCTCCGGTCGGCAACAATGACGGGGATACCGGCTCTGTACGCCCGCGTCACCGCCGGCTTGACCTGCTCCGCCTCGTTGGGACTGACGATCAGCAGATCCACCCGCTCCGCGATGAAACTGTCTATCTGGGCGCATTGTAGTTCGTTACTGCCATAGGCGATACGACGGCTGAGCGCCATCTCCGGATGGAGCAGAAGCTCCCGCTCCATCTCATAGTTCATCTTCTGCCGCCAGGCATCGTCAAGGCACTGGCTCACGCCTATCTTGTACTGCGGTTGCGAACCGGTACAACCTGCCAGCAGGAGAGCAAAAAAGATACAGCGGACGATAATATTTCTCATAGCACAAAATACAGATAACGGTACAAAGGTACGGAAAATAATTGATAGTTGAAAGTTGATAGTTGATAATTATTCTTTTTTCCGCCCCAAAAGTGTTTTTTTTATAAAAAAGTGCGTGTGCGCTTGCATATGTCAAAAAAAAGCAGTACCTTTGCATCCGATTATGAAAGAGGATGGATTTGACTGCTTGCAACCTCGTAAAAACAATGCTAAAACTTGTGCCGCAAGACCAAACAGTCACTTGCGGTCTTTTTTTAAATGGTAAATGACATTATGAACTATTTATTTACAAGCGAATCGGTGTCGGAAGGACATCCGGACAAAGTGAGCGACCAGATATCGGACGCCATCTTGGATAACATGTTAGCGCAGGACCCGCAGGCGCACGTGGCTTGCGAGACCCTTTGCACCACGGGTCAGGTGGTGATTGCCGGAGAGGTGAGTTGCAAAGGCTGGGTGGATATTCAGAAAGTGGCACGCAAGACGATTGCGGAGATCGGCTACACGAAAGCAGCGTATAAGTTCGAGGCGGAGAGTTGCGGCATCCTGACCGCGCTGCATGCGCAGAGCCAGGACATCAACATGGGCGTAAGCCGCGAGGTGGCGGAGGAGCAAGGCGCGGGCGACCAGGGCATGATGTTCGGTTATGCGACGGACGAGACGGATAACTTCATGCCGTTGACGCTGGATCTGGCGCACACGTTGGTTTATACGCTTGCCCGGATCCGTAAGGAAGGCAAAGAGATGACCTATCTGCGTCCGGACAGCAAGAGCCAGGTGACGATCGAGTATGACTCGGAGCACCGCCCGGTGCGTATAGACACGATTGTGCTGAGTACGCAGCATGACGAGTGTACAGGCGAAGGGTTAAAGGCGAAAGGCGAAAGCATTAAGGTGACGCCGGAGCTGATCAAAGAAGATGTGATCAAGATTCTGCTGCCACGTGTGGCAAAGCGTGACAGCCGTTACGGGCACCTGCTCCACGCGTTTTTAGAGGACAAGAACGCGAAGCTGTTGGTTAATCCGACAGGCAATTTCGTGATCGGGGGTCCTCACGGGGACACGGGTCTGACGGGCCGTAAGATCATCGTGGATACCTACGGAGGCCGTGGAGCTCACGGGGGCGGTGCTTTCAGCGGTAAGGATCCGTCGAAGGTGGACCGCTCTGCAGCCTATGCGGCGCGGTGGATAGCCAAACATTTAGTTGCCGCCGGAGTGGCGCATGAGGTACTGGTGCAGGTGAGTTACGCAATCGGTATCGCCGAACCGGTGTCGCTGTACGTGAACACCTACGGCACGGCCATGGTAAAGGCGAAAGGCGAAGGGTTAGAGGCGAAAGTTATGAGCGACGCAGAGATAGCGAAGAAAGTGGGCGAGTTGTTTGACCTCCGTCCGGCGGCTATCATCAAGGCGCTCAAACTGACGCAACCGATGTACGAAGAGACCGCCAAGTACGGTCATATGGGCCGCACGAACGAGGTGGTCACCAAGACCTTTATCGACGCAGACGGCAATGCGTACAGCCGCGAGGTAGAGTTGTTCACGTGGGAGAAACTCGACCGCCTGGACGAAGTGAAGAAGGCATTTGGTAGGGGTTAATGGTACAGAAGTACGAAAATATAATGCAGTCTCTGCGTGAGGGGCATTACGCACCGATTTACGTGTTGTGCGGCGAGGAGCCGTACTACGTGGATCGTGTGTATGAGTATATAGCCTCCCATGCTCTGGACGAGATGTCGCGTGAGTTCGACCAGCAGGTGGTGTATGGCCGTGATGTGCAGGGGGGGGACATCTCCCCCATCATCGGGGCAGTACGCGGTTATGCGATGACGGGGGGGCGCAAAGTGGTACTCGTGCGCGAGGCGCAGCATATCAAGAAATGGGATGCGCTGGAAGCCTACCTGTCCGCCATCATGGTTCAGAACGTGTTAGTAATATGCTATAACGGCAAACCCGACAAACGGCTGGGCATTTGGAAAAAAGCGCAGGAGAGCGGTCAGGTGGTGTGGCTGCAATCGGACAAACTGCGTGACTACGAAGTAGAGCGATGGATCAGCAGTTATATCCATAACGGCGAATGGCGAAAGGGTATAGGCGAAGGGCGGGAGGATGTACGTTTCGACCCGCGTGTAGCCCCGCTGTTAGCGGACCATTTGGGAAACGACCTGTCTGCCATCGTGAGCGCCATTCAGAAACTGGTCGACGGCCGTCCGGAAGGCGTGCACACGATCGACACAGCGCTGGTGGAACGCAATATAGGTATCTCCAAATCGTACAACATCATGGAGATGCAGGCAGCACTGATCCGCGGCGATGTGGTGAAAGCGAACCGGATAGCCCAATATTTCGCGAGCAGCAAAGACCATCCGATGATCCGCGAGACGGCACCGCTGTTCACGTTCTTCAGCAATCTGCTGATGTACCACTACCTACCCACCAAAGCGCCAGCAGTCGTGGCACGTGAATTAGGGATCAACCCCTATTTCGTGAAAGACTACGAAATGGCGGCAAGGCGTTACCCGGCAGGCAAGACGTTCCTGATAGTAGGTTACCTGCGCGATACGGACGCACGTCTCAAAGGCATCAATAACCCGTCGGCGAAAGATGCGGACCTGTGGAAAGAGCTACTCTATAAAATCCTGCATTGAAAAGGGTCTCTGCCACCTCTCCCAAGACGAACCATAGCCATGTAACGTGACCCAAAGCACACTGTCCAGATCGGAAGTGGTGAAGGGTCTCGTTTCTTGTTGCGGGGTCTCATCCTGCTGACGGGAAGAGATGTCTCCCGCCAATTCCGGATGGGCTTCGCGGAAAGTCTTTTCTTCTTCCTCCAAGGCTTTCAATACTTTCGGATATATCTTGTCGAAGAGTTGAGGATGGGCAGTGTACCAGACGAGTGAAGAGTCAAACTGCGCCTGTGTGGTACCGTGTTTCTCCAGCACTTGGGCATAATAGACGGACCTGACCTCGGAGTTGTATCGCGAGAGTCCGGTCTCGTCCATCAGCGCCTCGGTCTTATGCAGATCAATAATGAGTTCGCGCATCTGACGGGAAGACAAGACGCCGTCCGGGCGGCAGGAGGTTAGACCGCCTGCGGCTGCAAGACAAAAGACCGCTACGCTCCAAGACAAAAGACCAAAAAAGTTTTTCTTATACTTTCTCATCGGTAGTCAGTTCTTTGGAGTAAAACAGGAGAATGGCAATGACGGCGCAGGTGATGCAGGCGTCGGCAAAATTAAAGACCGGACGGAAGAAAATGACCTCTCCGGCGGCGTTGCGGATGAGGGGGAAGTAGAACATGTCCACCACCCTGCCGTAGAACCAACCTGCATAACCGAAGAGTTTGCCGTAAAAGACACAGTCGATGATGTTGCCCAGCGCACCGGCGATGATAAAAGCGATCGTAGCGACATAGCCGGTGTTTGGTTCCGGTTTATGGATCAGCACATGGGCATACCATCCCAAAAGCCCGACCGCCAGGAGCCGGAAAAGGGTCAGCGCCAGTTTGGAGAACCACTCGATACCAAACGCCATGCCGTTATTCTCCACAAAACATATCCAGAACCATGAGCAGAGTTCGCGGCTCTCGCCGAGGGCGAAATGGGTTGCTATGTAGAGTTTGATGACCTGGTCGATGACCAGCGAAAGAACCACAATGCCCGTGATCATGAGGGCGAGTTTCGTAGATTTATTCATTGGATTGAGGTATATATATCATGTATTTATATTTGGACCGGTCGATCGCACGGTAGCCGTGTGCACGCAACATCTGCTCCATCCTGCTCTCTCGGTCGGTGTAAGCGGGTCGGGTCTTGAACATCGGCGAGAAGAAACAGAAAACAACAGGCCGTTCGGAGGCTATGACGGGTTCGTACTTGGCGGTATAGACGGAGTCAAAGATATTGGACCAGAACTCATTGTAGTGCGCAGCCTTACAGCCCGTGACGGCACGGAAGAGGTGGAGCTCCTGGCCGAGAGCCAAGACATTTACCATTTGGTCATTTACCATTGGGTCATTTATTGGGTCATTTACCATTTGGTCATAGTCGGCTTTGTATTGGAGGAGGCGGGATTGTTCGGCAGGACGGATAGCGATACCGCGATACGGCGGGAGGGAGGCAAAAGAAGTCGCCTTGGTGAGGTTCGATTGCGCAATACTATTGGTCGTCATGCGGTACACTGTGACCGCCGAAAGGATAATGAGCACCTGCAGGAGATAGCGGCGTACGGAGTGTTCGCGGTATTGCGATAAGGCGACGGGCAAGAGACAGAGCACCGCCGGAAAGAGTTTGAGCCAAGCCGTATCGGTACCGAAGGTCGCAACCGAGAGGAGAGCCACACCTAACCTCCCCTCAAGGGGAGGAAGATGCATAGATGGAGAACAAAGGGCGAGGACGATGCAGAAGGCGGAGAGGAGATAGGTCAGGTCCGCGTTGTACCACTGGAAAGGTCTGATCGTATAAAGGATGAAGAGCGCGAGGGCGGCACCGATGAACCAGCCGGCATACCGTTTGTCACGTAGCGGAAAAGCCAATACCCCTACCGCCATGAGCATGAACCCAAGAAGTTTGCCAAGGTTCTCCCAGAGTTTGGTGAGCATCGAAGTCAGTTCATGGCTGCCCATCGCCGCGTCCATCGGTGCAGGTGTGATGAACCGATAGCCGATAAGATACACCACTCCGGCCGTGAGCGCCGCAACCGGTAAGAGCCAGAGACTGCGTTTCTTCCAGATGGGAAGAAGGACAAGCAGCACCAGGATATTCGGGAAACGGACGGTGATAGCCAGGCCGGCGAGGAGGGCGGAGAGGAATGGTGATTTAGAGGCCGTGACCCAGATAGCGGAGAGGAGGAGGACGGAGAGAGTACCGGGGCTAAATTCCTGAAAAGCGCCGTAGCCCATGAGCAGATAGGTTATGGCGAGCCAATGGAGGTTGTCCCTGCGTGTGTTCCTGTCCAAGAGTGTGCAGTACGGCAGTGCGATAGCCGCCGTGACACAGAGCCATCCGGCGAGGCGCAGCGGTAGCAATTCGGGTCCGAAAAGCCGAACTACGGCACCCCCCGTCAAGAGCGTACCCACCGCCAGCCATCCGCCCTCCAAGTGCTCATATTTATAGAGCCAGTAAAGCGGGTCGAGGTGGTTACCAAACCCGGCAAAGACAAACCACAAGGTGTATGCCAATGCCAGAATCAGCAGTGCGACTGATAATATGTGCCGATCAAATCGCATATATGATGCACTTCTTCCATCTTGAGGTCATAGAACAGCGGCAGACGCACGAGACAGTCGGCGTACCGGTCACATTGCGGCAAAGCGCGTCCGTCATGACGGGTTTTATAGAACTCGCTGGTATGCAGGCTCAGGTAGTGGAAGACCGCCGCCACTCCGTTCTCCTTGAGGTACTTGATGAACGCCGTGCGCGCCTCGAGAGACGGCAGCACAAGGTAGAACATGTGTGCGTTATTGGTAGCATAAGACGGGATATCCGGGAGGGTAAAAGCCCCTTTCCGTGGGTTTTTCCCTGAAGGGGCAAACCGTTCAAGGATATTGGAGAGCCGCTCGTGGTAGATATTCCAGAGTTGCTTGCGTTTGGCTTGTATCTCATCGAGGTTCTCTAATTGCGCCCAGAGGAACGCGGCGTTGACCTCGGATGGCAGGAAAGAGGACCCCATGTCCACCCATCCGTATTTGTTCACCTCTCCGCGGAAGAACTCGGCGCGGTTAGTACCCTTCTCCCAGATGATCTCCGCGCGGCGCACGAACCGCTCGTCGTTGACCACGAGCAAACCACCCTCTCCTCCGGCGGTGATGTTCTTGGTCTCATGGAAAGAGAACGCGGCAAGATGACCGATGGAGCCGAGGGGCTTTTGACTTTCGACTTTTGACTTTCGACTAATATAGTAGCTGTCAATCGCTTGGGCGGCATCCTCGACAACGAGGAGATTGTGTTTCTCAGCGATAGCCATGATGGCGTTCATGTCGCACGCCACACCGGCATAATGAACCGGCACAATGACCTTGGTCCGCGGAGTAATGAGAGATTCTAATGTTTCCGCGTCCAAGTTCGGGTTACGTTTCATGGAGTCCGCAAAAACCACTTTGGCACCCTCACGAAGGAACGCCAGCGCCGTAGAAACGAACGTATAAGACGGCACGATGACCTCATCACCGGGTTTGAGTTCACACAACATGGCGCACATCTCCAGTGCGTCCGTGCCGGAGGTGGTCAGAAGGGTCTTACGGAAACCGTACCGCTCTTCAAACCGCGCCTGGCAACGCTTTGTGAACGTGCCGTTACCGGAGAGTTTGCCGGCATACACGGCTTCGTACATGTAATGGGCTTCCTTGCCCGTAAGATGAGGTTGATTAAAATTGATCATTTTATTTGCTATTTAGTCATTTACTATTTTGTCATTTACAAGAAGAACACAACGACCCCGATGATGATAATACCGATAGCAAGCGCTTTGCGACCGGTGACCGGTTCTTTGAAGAAAAACCAACTGAGCGCCGGCACAAAGAGATACGAGGTGGACTCGATAATGGACAGTTCCTTGAGCTGCAGCCCGTGGTGCATACACCATATGTTCGCCACCATGGAAGCAAACATGAGCGCATAACCGGAGATGACCCATCCGTTGAGGTACTGTCTCCAGAAGGGTGTGTAGCCCTTTCGTGCTCCCTGTTTGAGCAGCATCTGCGCGCAGGCGGCTGCAAAAACGACTCCTAATGCAATCAGACCGTATTTCATGAGCGTGCGAGAAGAGTTATACCGGTTATGATAATAATGGAACCGAGGATATTCGGCAACGTAATCGACTCACCGAAAAGGAGTGCGGCAATGAGCATCGTGAAGATGAGCGTCGAGCCCTTGAACATATACGCAGTACTTAACTCCACGCGGCGGAGAATCTGTTGCCATAGGACGGCATACAGACCGATGACAGCCACCGCGCCACCGAACCATAAGAGGTACCGCCACGAAAACATCTGCTGCAGCGAAGCCATCTTCGTGCAGATTCCGACACAGGCGTACAGCATGTTGACGCCTATGAGTGAAGCTATGACCGTCAGTCTATTCTGCATATCTCAGGAATTTAGCAGGGTTTCCTGCCCATATCTCGTTCGGTCCCATGTTCTTGGTGAGCACAGCCCCCATCCCGAGCGTAGCGTAATCGCCGATGGTGAGGTTCTCACGGATGGTGGCATTAAGTCCGACATGAACCCCTTTGCCGATAGTGAGATAGCTGCCGACACACGCCTGGGCGGCAATGTGGCAGAAATCGCCCACCAGATTGTCATGTCCCATGGTAGCGCCGACCATCATGATTGTCCCGCGTCCGAGTCTGGACCCCGGCGACATAGCCACCTGCGGCAGCACGACACAGCCGGGAGACAGTTGTACCGACGGTGCTACGTACGCCATGGGATGGACAAACGTAGCCAGCCGGTCATCGGGAATACCGAGGGACTCAAACATAGCTATCCGCTCGCGGTTGCCGTCAATACGGAGGATGGCGTTGATGAACCAATACCCCTCGTCCAAAAGACGCTTGGTGTCCGAGAGAGTGCCGATCACGGGATAGAGGTCAATCTTCTCCCCTACCGGCGTGCGGTCGTTCAGAAAGCCCGCCACCTCAAGGTCCGTTGCCCCCAGACGATGGGCATGATCAATCGCCGCCGCTATAACGGCTGCGTTCCCTATTCCGCCCAATATTGCTACTTTACGACTCATATCACTTGTTCTATTATGAAGTTAGGCCGCTGTTTGGTCTCCAGAAAAATACGGCCGATATACTCCCCCAGCACTCCTAAAAACGCAAAGTTGAGACCAAAGAGGAAAAGCATGAGTACCATCATGGAGGTCCACCCAGTGACCACGTTACCGACAAGCTTATAGATAATCAGCGCACAAGCGGCAATCATGCTACCAATACAGAGGAGAGCGCCCATGTAGGTTACAATCCGGATCGGGAACATCGAGAACGAGAAGATGCGCGCAAACGTGAGAGAGAGCATCTTGGAGAGGTTATAACCGCTTGTGCCGGCAAACCGTGCATCGCGTTTGAGCGGCACCGCCACGTATTTATTACCGATAAAATAAAGGAGGCTGACCGCCGTAGCGGTTTTCTCAGGGAAACGCTTCAGCTCCTCTACCACGCTCTTCTTCATCACACGGAAAATACCGAGCCGTGGCATGGTGTGGATATCCGTGATGCTGTTAGAGACACTTTGGAAAAGACGCGAGACGGCAATCTTCATGCGGCTGTCTTTGCGTTCCTCCCATTGCGCAATCGCCATCGTGGCTTCCTTGTCTGCGAGAAGGGCGTCAATGAGCGTAGGGATGTCCTCCGGACGATCCTGAAGGTCACTATCCATGAGCACAATAAGGTCTTTCGTCGCCAGCGAGAGTCCGGCAGCGATGGAGTTCTGCTGACCGAAATTACGGCTCAGCCGCGCAATGCGGAGGTGCTCACGCTGCGTGCGTTCCTCTTGCATGACAGTCCAGGAAGCGTCGCGCGAACCGTCATCGACAAGTATGATCTCGTACTCCTTGACGATGGTCTCCAGCACGGCTGTCAACCGCCGCAGTAACTCGGGAATGACCTCTTGGTCGTTATAAATCGGTATTACAACCGACAAGGATTCGCTATACATTTATTTCAAATTTGTGGGTTGATTGATACATAAAATACCCGCTGCGGTCGGCAGAACAGGTAAGCGGTTTGAGTTCTGTGTCTGTCTGCTCCGCCGCTGTGATCTCCGGATAGTCCTTGGCATGGAGGATATAAGGCAACACTTGCGGCGTCTCTCCGCTCAGGAAATAGACTCCGCTGCAGACATGTATTGTTTTGACGGGAATGACGTTTTGCCCGAGCGCCACCTCAATCACTCCACGCAGGAAATCATAGCCCGTAGAGAGTTGCACCAGATGGCTGCCGATAAAGTCCCCTCCCATGCGACCGCCGATCTCCATGACCACCACGCGCCCTTCGCGAGTGATTTTATACTCCGAATGGGACGCTCCGTTGGTGATACCGAGGGCGTCCAGCGCCTTTGAGGTAATGGTGTAAATACGATCCTGCATCTCCTGTGGCAGAGAAGAAGGCTGATGGTGCGCCAGTTCCACAAAATGAGGTGCGCCGGTGGTAGTCTTATCCGTAATCTGGAGCGGATAATGGGTACCGCGGCAAGAGATCGTCTCGACGCTTATCTCCCGTCCGTCAATAAACTCCTCCACCATTGCTTCACCCACGAGTGACACCCGCTCGGCATTCTCCACCGCCGGAGCCAACTCCTCCATAGATGTAATCTTCTGCACCCCGAGACTGCCGGAACGGTCAGACGGTTTGACGATAAGCGGCAGTTCGAGTCCCGAGACATCCGAGCGTTCGCCACGTGCCAGCACCCTGTATCCCGGGCAATCGACTCCGGCTGCCACCAACGCCTCGCGCATAAGGTGTTTGTCATGCGCCTTGAGAGAGGACTCGTAGCTGTTTCCAATCAGCCCCATTTGCTCCGCCACGTACGCCACAGTAGGCGCGGCGACATCGCTGGCAATGGTGCAGATACCATCTATATGCTCTTTGCGGCATATATCAAGGATAGCCTCTTTCTCCGTAATGGAGAGTGGATAAAACGTGTCGCAAAGATCCTTGCAGACCGCTCCCTGCTCCCATGCAAAACAGATGGTCCGCAACCCCATCTCCTTGGCGCGGAGAACCAAAGGTTGCTGCAAATACGAGGCACCTATGATAGCTAATGTCTTTGACATTTATGATTTTTGATTTACGATTTGTAATTGTACGAGTGCATAACGTCCGTTCCGGCACCGCCACTTGATTTCAGTCGGTACACCGTAATGTTTCTCAATCTGCTCGCACACGCGCTGTAGAGCCGTGTGATCGCGGGTATAATTGATATCTGTGAGGATATACATGTTTTCGTTGAGCAAGGCCCTGTAACTATGTCCGACGGGTTTGTTGAGTGGCGACCATGTCACCCATCCCAAGGTGTATTTGCGGCTCTTGTAGGGCCATACGTGCCATGGATCGGTTGCCTCCATCATCATCGAGGTACCTATGGTCGTCACATACGCATCATCCGGCACGTAGTCCAAAAGCGGTTGTTGCAGATGCTTCCATACATAGCGGTTAAAATCCGCTGTCTCGCGTTCTTCGTACATCTGATAGCCATACCATAGACAAAGGGTAGCTACCGCGAGGCCTATCCCCCAGCGGCGTTTGAGACCAATGGTATTCGGCAAGAGCATGAAATCCGTCATTAACAGTGACATCAGCATACACAGGAAGACTCTGTTCTTAAGGAAACCATCAAGACTGACATAGACCATGAGCGCTACCATTAAGATGGTATAAAAGATGAGGAAAGCGCGTTTGGTATGGTTTTGGGTGGTGAGCGTCATGACAACCAGCAATACCAGAAGAATAACTATCTCCACCTCATATTTGTCCATCCTGTATAAGTTGTCCAGTTTGTCACGGAGCGGCACTTCTCCTACCGCGGCACTGATTCGTCTAATAGCAGGCAGGTCTATCTGTTCTGCATCCTGAACGAAGCGCAATAGGAGCTGGTAGTCCATCGGATCGATGCCTTCAGGCAGTTGTCCGGTGGTCATCCGGTAAGCGTTGGGGTTATCGTTAAGTTTGGCACGGAGGAGGTTATACTCGCGGAAATATCTCCACTCCGGATCGCTGTCATAAACGGCTCTGTTGGTATATCGGCAGGCAACCACCGCCATCAGCATCACCACAACGGCCATATACTTACGCCACTCCAGATGGTAAGTATAGACGATGATCGGTGCCATGAGTACACCCACCAAACCGGCAGCCCAAAAGCGCACGAGGGCTGCAATGACAACCAGAACCACTCCGCTCCACCGCGAGCAGACACTCTCCTTCCTTAGCAGCAAAGCGCAGCCGGCAAGACAGGTGATACCGGCTGTTGTTGTGAACTGAAAAGCAATGATGATACGTGCCCACAGCACGTAGATCAGAGCCAGCCACAGACCTTTCTCCCACCGTGCACGGTTCGGCGTAGTAAGAATACAATAAGTCAAAATGGAAACGGAAAGTACGTGCAGTACGGCAAACGACAGTGTGTACCACTCAACAGCTGTTGTCAGGCGGTACAAAGCAGCCAACAAAGCGCCATAGATGACATTGATATAGACCAGATGGCAGTCCGGCATGCCGGAATAAGTTCCATTCGCAATCATCGCCATCATGACATCGTCGTTCTCCTCAAAACCTAAAGGCAGAAATGCTGCCGCCAGTGCAAAAAAGAGGGTGTTGAGCACCAGTAATATGGATATTTTTCTTACTCCCATCTTCTGTCACCGGCAAAAAGGCGCCTCAGTCCGTGCAGCCATGTAGTTATTATCATATGTCGCGCATACGCCGGGCTATAAACACTCATTCTCCATGCATTGGCGACTCGTTCTCTCATTGTGCGCCACTTGCGTACAAAGCGGTTCTTAGCCGTATCGGGTTGAGTGGCAGGCGTTCTCAGTGTCCCGTCCAGCAGATCCTCCATCAGTCGTTGGGCACGCGGCAGAACAGACGGTTCATAGAGGGGTGCTTCTCCTTCAGGAAGCCCGAGGAAATGCACTTCCATAGCCATAAACAGATGCCACACATCCGTCATATGAAGGACACGCAGACAGCGTTTGAGCCGCGGTCTGTCTATCGCGGAAGCGTAATGATGCAACAAGAGCGCATGATCGCACAACTGACGGAGACAGGCACCGTTCGTCATCATATGCTCCCAGGAATGAAGGCATATGAAGAGAGCGTTAAAAGTCGGTTCCGGTACACGCACCTCAAGCCCGTCAAGAGTCAACGGGAGTGCATGACTCATTCCCTCTTGCTCAATCGTCTCGTAATGGTATTCGTCAAGCGGATGCTGGAAGGCTATCGACACACGATGCACCTCAATAGATATACCGTCCGCGATGAGGTTGTAGTGCTTGTAATGATCCAACTCCTCATCAAACTTCAAGGCACAAGGAAAAGTTTCACGCATCACGGCACAAGCCGGATGGTATTGCTCTTTCCCGACGAAGAGATCTATATCCCCCCACTCTCTTTGTTCGGGCGAAGGATAAACGGCTGCCAGTCCGGCTCCCTTCATCAGGACGGCATGAATACCGGCGTTTTCCAACGCCGTCCAAGCCTGAGAGAGAGTATGATGGAGACGGACGTGTTGCTGCATCGTACGCATACATGCGCCTTTCATCTGCGCTCGCGCGTATAAAGAGATATTATCATCCTCCAGCAACGCCGGAAAAACCAACGCTCCCGTTCCCTGGTGCATGTGAAACGCCAGAAGCCCGTCCGTAACGGGAGTTTCTATCCGCCCGGTACCCCATAACGAGGCACGAACGGCTGCTATGTAGGATTCATTACTCATGCACTATGCGTCTTGCGTGTCAAAATGGAACGGAGGGTGAGAAAGAAATACTTGATATCCGTCCTGACAGGGTGCGCCAGGTACTCTGTGAGGTATTTGTCTTCGCTCGCAAAGAGTTCCTCGAACGTATCGGGATGATCGATATAGAAAGGCGGTATAAGACCGGGTTTGCACAACGTACGTTTATCCCGAAGCCACTCGGGGTAAGTATCAAACATCGCCCGGCTTAACGGCCGCACACCGACCAACTTGATATCCCTTTTGATCCAGTTGATGAGCATCGGTAACTCGTCCAACCAGTACTTGCGCATAAATTTACCCCAGTTGGTAATCCGCCAATCGTCATTGGATTTGTCGGATATATCCATTCCTCCGCGGGCATCGAAGACGTACTTCTGAATATACTCGGCGTAAGGGTGCATCGTACGGAACTTGTAGAAATATTTAATCTCCATGTTTTCGCATACTCGTGGCAGTTTGATCATCGGGCCGTAGACCTTAATCTGCTCCTGCGGATAAGGCTGCGAGTGACGATGCGCAAAGACATACTCTATGTGCCCCATAGGTACGATCTCATCGACCTCAAAACCGCAATAGTATAACCTACCGAGCACCTCGGTCTTACTCAGCATTCTTTTCCGTCCCCTCGTTACATCATAGTAGAGACGGCTGGTGAGCATAAGCCTGGGTATGACTCGTTTCTGGAAGAAATAGAGGCTATAGATAATCCAGTTTAAAGGACGTGGATATTTGTTGAGTATTTTCTGCTTGATATACTCCTGCGGCCGGTAACAGCAGACGTACCGTCCGCCATCCGGCAGTTTCTGGTTAACGGCACAGAACCGGCGGTTGATTCCACGCGCATCGTTAAGAAGCGTCAGGTCCACGATGGTGCTGTACTGGTAATCGGGTATCTGGAGAAATGCAAAACGGTCTCTGTCGCAAATCGCTTTTGTAAGGCGGCTGTCCAGATGCGCTTTCTCCAACAGCATCCGATAGTCTGTCTCGGTGGTCACGGAGAGTACCGATTGCCGGATTGAACGCATGGATGCCACTGACCGTGGCGAGTCAGGGTGCGTGACGACGGCGTTCCGGCGTTTCTCTATCTGCATTGCCGGAACGGTCATGTTCGTCGCGTATTTCCAGTAATGTTCCATTAGTACCACTACCGTCTCCATCGCTCCTACGATGAGAATCGTCCACATCGCTACCCGTGGCGAGAGGTTGTAAGGTAATCGGGGAAGGATCCACCAGCATACACCTATTAGAACAGCGGCATCGGCAATAACGGATAACAGTGCTTGCCAGAACCAGGATTCTTTATACGGTCGGTAGAGTTGTACCGCAAAACCGACGATGATCCATAGGATGGTCAAAATACCAAAAAGCGACCAATAAGAGGCATACTCGCTCTTATTGGACACCCATCGCCAAAGCATACACAGCAGTACAGCCATGGCCCATATAATCAGGTCCAGTACTACTCTCCTATGCCATCCTTCACGTATCATCCGTTGAATCGGTTTTGTTTGCCGTACACTACCCATTTATCCAACGCCACCAGAACAGCCGGAACGACAGTAAGCGTAAGCACTACAGCCACAAAAGCTCCGACAGCCAGACACCCGACTATGTTGCTGATCATCAGATCGTCAATGAAGAGAGCCATGGCACCCGGACCGATCACCATGATCAGTCCTGAGGTCAGGATAGTGCGTATGGAGCCTCTATAAGCGGCACAAACGGCATCTACAGGCAGCATTGTCTTGCGATTCTCACGATAGTAGTTTGCAAACAGGATACCGTAATCAATCGTTGCTCCCATTAGGATGGCCTGCACTATAAGGTACGCCAGATAGAGCATCTGCCCCGAAACCAAACCGGCTACCACTACATTGACGTATACCGCAGTCATCACGGCCACTACCAGGATGAGTGGCACAATAACGGAACGGAAGGTGATAGCAACAATTAGGAAAATCGAGAGGATCGTCAGGAGCGACACTACGTTCATCTCGTGGTCAAAGCCCGCACGCATCTCCGCGTACATCACCGATTCGCCTACATAATAATGCTCATGAGCCATACAAGCGTCTGCGGTTTCAGTCAGTGCATCTACGAAATCATAGGTCTCTTTCGACTCCACGGGCAAGGATGAGAGCACCACTAAAAGGGAGTGGTTCTCCTTGCGCAACTGACCGAGCCCTTCCTTGATCTGCGATTTGATATTCGTTGCCTGCGCGCCAATAGAATCAGGAAGCAGATCCGCCAAGCGAGGGTCACGAACGAGCGTGTCACACAGATAGACCAATAGTGGTTCGAAGCCCAATGTAAGCGTGTCACAACGGCTGTTCATCGACCCGTAGAAATCGTACAAAAGCGACATCTGCGCAGGCGTTACAGGTTCAGATTTGACATCCGAGAGAGCCATGAGACGGTCAAGTTTCTTGGCCATCTGCTCTGCCGTATAGGTCTTGCCGCCAAAGACCAGTTCCGAGAACAACTCTGCCTGCAGATCTGCTCTGGAAGGTCCTTTGGGTTTCTTCACAGCCGTCTCCGTTGCCTTCTCCGCTTTAGGAGTCTGTGCCCGTGTAGTGTCCGTACTATGAAGCGAGCGCTGCATCTGTGCTAAAGCACTCACCATATCTTCGGTACTCAAATCTGCCGGAGGAGTACTCCGTTCGGGCTCTTTCTTTTTAGGATAAGCGATAGCCATAAGCTCGTCGTCCGAGAAGTCCTCAATACCGAAAGCACGCAGGAGGATATTCATGTCTCCCGGAGTAAGCGCGGCGTTCTCATCCGCAAGATCCATGAGATGGGCACGTTGGCTGAGGAGTGTTCGTTGCTCCTCGTTAATCATGCCTGCAAGCCCGGGACGTTTAAACAGATCATCAACCAGCAGATGGACATACTGGAGCGGCGTCATCTTCTTTACCTTACCGGGTGCATAGTTGTACACCAACTGCGTTTGGAACGGTGTGGAGCCGATAAAAACAGCCATTTCCTTAATGGACATCGGCAGCCTGATTGCCGCCGTGTCGGTCAGCTTTCGCATTTCGATGGAGATGGCAGAGGTCTGCACAGCATTCAGGCGTTCCATAAAAGGAATGATCTCTATCTTATCGACAGTCACCTGGGGTACAGAGATCGTATCATCGGTGATGACTAACGGCGGAGTGAACACCTCCAACGGTGCTATTGTCTCGCGTTTCGGCACGATAGTATCAATCAGTTCTTTCTTCTCCAGAAGTGCTTTCGAAGCCGGTTTCTCGACCTTCGCTTCCGTTATGGTATCCTCCTCCGGCACATCAAGCATCGACTGCAGGAGTGCTATCTGGTTCTTCATCTCCTCATCCAGATAGGATGCGAAGAGCGGGTTGGAAGCCACATCGGAATGTAGGAAACGCGCCAAATCAGGGAAAGCTATCTCGGTCTCGACGGAGTCTTTGGCACGCATATAATAGACGAGTTGTACCATCTCCGGCGTAATAGCACTGAGCGCCTCGTCCGGTACCGTCGTTCCTTCGGGCATGAAATCCTTAAAATCCGTCAGGAGCGATTGCACGTGGTTAGCCATTCCGGCGGGCGTAAGCGGTTCGCTCATGAGCGTAGGATAACTGATAACGGACTTGATATCCGGACGGACTATCAGGCTGTCCGCCAAGGTGAAGACAGAATCCTCGTCCTGCGTGTCATAAACCAGCACAAACGGATTGAGAGAGGGGAATACCTCTTCTATCTTCGACTCCGCCTCGGCAGAGAAGAAAATGGTCGTTTGGCGGCTCATGTACCACGACCCGAAGAAAAGCACAACGGCTCCTATCGCTATCGGCAGTTTGTGCCTTGACACGGACTTTGCCAAACCGTCTGTCGGCGGGATATATGCCACTTTTGCCGTTTTGTTGATCGTCTTGCGGAAAATCAGCATGAGCGCCGGCATGGCCGTAAAAGTACAGATAAGAGAGCATACGACACCTTTTGCCAGCACAATGCCCATGTCGGCACCTATCTTCAGACGCATGAAACAGAGCATCAAAAGCCCCACCACAGTGGTGAGAGCAGAAGAAAGGATGGACGGAGCCGCCCGTTTGATGGCGCGGTTGGCAGCTATCCATGAGGTGCGTCGGTCGGTATGTTCATCCTGTTCCTGCCGGTAACGGTTGAGGAGCACAATACAATAGTCGAGCGAAAGCACCGCCTGCAGGATTGAACCGATAAAATTCGTGGTGATGGAGACGGACGGCAGGAGTGCGTTCGTGCCCATGTTCAGGACGATTGCAAGACCTGCTGTCAGCAGGATTACCACCGGCTCAAACCATGATTGGGCCATTACGAAAAGCACTACCATGATCAGCACGGCGGCAAAAATCATCACGGATACAGGGGGCGTAGCTCCGTCCTGACTCGTCTCTACGACGCAGTTTCCGCCAAAACGGGTACTGATCTGTTTGCCGAGCGCTTTCTGGTCAACCGATTTGGGAACATCGAGGTCGAAGACTGTGTGTGTGCTATCCGCCGAATAGCGATAGGACACACCGTGAACATCCTCGTAGCCTTCCAGCAGGGTACGGATACCCGGCACTTCGTTCGGCTTGAGCCCTTCAAACATCACATGCACATCGGTACCTGACATCTGGGCGGACGAACCGAACTCCTCCATCACAATTTCGAGACCTCGCTTCATCTGCGAGTCATCGGGCAGATATTTAGTCATGTCGGCATTGACATTCACATGGAACATCATGATGCCGCAGACTACGGCGAACGCCACGGTAATCGCCAATAATATGTAATGCAGGTTACGTTTCATCTATCGTCTCTGACTTTGTACTCCTGTTCAGACTGCTTAGAACTGCCCCATCTGCAGGAAAGCGACCTCTTTGGGAGTGAGGAAACGCCATTTCCCGCGGCCGACATTCTTCTTTGTCAATCCGGCGAAAGAGACGCGGTCAAGACTCACCACCTTGTATCCTATTTTCTCGAACATACGGCGCACTACGCGGTTCTGACCGGAGTGTATCTCCAGCCCGATATGCTTGCGGTCGGCTTTCGGAAACTCTAACGCATCGGGAGTAATACGTTCGTCATCAAGCACCACGCCCGAGCGGAGAATAGCCTCATCCACCTCGTCCAGCTCTTTGTCCAGCGTGGCGGCATAGACTTTCTTCTTGTTGTATTTGGGGTGTGTCAGTTTGGCTGCCAAATCACCGTCATTGGTGAGAAGAAGTACACCGGTTGTGTTCCTGTCCAGTCTGCCCACAGGATAAATACGCTCCTGACAGGCATTACGGACGATATCAATCACCGTATGACGCTCTTGCGGATCATCCGTCGTAGTGACGGTGTTCTTCGGCTTGTTGAGCAGAATATATACCTTGCGCTCGCGGCGGACCGGCTGATCGTGGAAACGGATATCATCGGTCGGCAGCACTTTGGCACCGAGGCTGTCCACGGTCGCACCATTGACGGTAATCACGCCGGCCTGGATGAAATCATCCGCTTCACGACGCGAACAGATACCCGCATTAGCCAAGTATTTGTTCAGACGAACAGGCTTGGTCGGATCCTCGTGTTGCTCGCGATAGACTTGCTGCTTGTGGTTGGAATAAAGACCGTTGTTACGTTTCGGCTTGCCGCCGAAAGACCGTTGCGGGCGGTCACCGAACGAACGCTGGGGACGCTCGCTGCGCTCTCCGAAAGCGCGGCTTCCGTACGCCCTCTCGCCAAACTGGCGCTCTGCGCGCTCGTTGCTGTTAAAGCGGGGACGCGCCTCGCCATCTCTGCTAAAACGGGGACGAGCGACAGGCTCTGCTCCCTCTCTGTGGAAACGCGGACGGGGTCTGCGCTCTCCTTCATTGTTAAGATTGTTGTTGTACATCAATTTTTGATTTTGAATTTTATATTTTTATTTCCAAGTGACCCTCACGGGCCATCGTACGTGCGTCGCGCACGCGTGTTTAGTCAAGTGAAAAAGGCAAAAGGAATAACAACACTCCTTTCACCTTTCATTTTTCACCTTTCATCTCTCATCAAGCTTCTGCCTGCTCGATAGCCAATTTACCACGATAATATCCGCAGGACGGACATACGGTGTGATAGATGTGAAGAGCGCCGCAGTTCGGGCAGGTAGCCAGTGTGGGAGCTTTCACTACGTCATGGGTACGACGTTTCGCTTGACGGGTGTGTGATTGTCTTCTTTTAGGATGTGCCATAATATTTTACTTTTTTTAAAAAAATTACAAATTTTAATTGTTGTCAATATCAATTATCTTCGGGTTCCGGCTCGTCACAAAGGTGGTCATGGAGGAGAAGTTCCATTTGCTTGTTGCAACCACCGGATTGGTGACTGTGTACGAGCGGGATATTGATACTTACTATTTCATATGCGAGCCAGGAGAGATCCAGCGTTTGACCTTTTACCGCTTGGTCATTTGCCATCTCCTCTTCGTCAGAGAACATCTCCTGCTCGTCTTGGATGTCAAGGGGCATCGGGTCGAGGCATCTATCGCACACAACAAAGACAGTTCCGTGAACCGCTATGTTGAGCTGATAGTCCTCCTCCCGGAGATTTAGCGTTGCTTTGGCATCCACTACACCATTAAGAACTTCCGTTTTTTCAAGGCTTTGGAAGAACTCGTCGTTCAACCTGATATCAAACGTATGCGTGCCTACCGGCAGGCGTTTGAGGTCGATGATATAGTGGTTCTGATCGCTCATTACGCAAAATCGGCTGCAAAGGTACAACTTTTTTTTGACATGTGCAAATAATTATGCATTTTTTTGCATTTTCATGCTATTTTGTTTCTTTGAAAATCGACCCCTGTTACTTTTCCAAAGATCATCGGTGGTATTACGGGGGTGGAACGTGGTTTTATCGAGGTTTTATCGTATGCAAAAATGGAGAATAACTGATTAAAAATGTGTAAAAACATCTTAAAATTTGTTCATATAGAAAAAAAGTAGTACCTTTGTATCGTAAATGGGACTGAACCAAGTGATATGAAACAAAAAGAAGAGTATTTTGCGCCGATGTGGGATGTAAATCCCCTGTGGAACACCCTGACAGATGACCAGAAAAACGAACTGTCAAAACGTGCGGAACTGATTCATTATTCCAGAAACGAGATCATCCATCAGGACGGGGAGGAGTCGGAACACGTATGGATGCTGCTCAAGGGAAAAGTACGGATCTACAAAGAAGGTATTGGGCAGCGGCAGCAGATTATCCGCCTGCTCAAGCCGTACGATATATTCGGTTATCGTGCATGCACGGTCAACGAGCCCTATAACTCCAGTGCAAGCGCATTTGAGGCATGCACGGTATATCGTTTGGACCGCGATTATTTCAATACTTTGATTCAGGAAAACGGAGCACTTTGCTATCAGGTAATGCTGATGATGGCAAAAGATTTGGCTTTCTCAGAGATCCAGACGGTGAACCTGACACAGAAACATATACGCGGACGGTTGGCAGAGTCGTTATTGCTACTCCTCAAGAACTACGGGTATGAAGAAGACGGCCAAACTCTGGCAATGCTTCTGCCTCGCGAGGATCTTGCAAATATGAGCAACATGACTACCAGTAATGCGATTCGCACACTCAGTCAGTTTGCACAAGAAGGCATCCTGAGCATAGATGGCAGACACATCAAGTTCCTCAACGAACATGCATTGGAAAAAATATCGCGCTTAGGATAAATACGGTTCCTTCTTTGGATAATTACGATTCCCTCCTTTGTTTGCGCAGGTGGTTCGGAGTGAGCCCTGTGTGTTTTTTTGTATATTGGCAGAAGAAACTGGCGTTCGGGAACTCCATTAACCGCGCAATCTCGCGGATCGGTAAGGTAGTATGCCTGAGGTAATGCTTTATCTCCGACACGGTGATGTCCGCTATCCATTCGCTGGCGGACTTGCCCGAACGGTCTTTGCATATCTCGGAGAGGTATTTGGGCGTAATCCCCAGTTTGGAGGCATACCACTGCACCTCTCGCTCATGCGGATATTGCTGGAGCACGCGGGTGAACTCACGGAAAGTATAGTCACTATGGTTGACTGACAGACGTCCCTCATAGGAAGGCGTAATCACTGCCAGTTTATCAATGTAATTGAGCATCTCCATCGCTGCACCGCGCGCAATGAGCATCAGAATCTGCTTTCTATACTCCGTCTGTCTGTCCTGAAGTTGCAATGTAATGAGGTGGAAATAAGTAAGGAAGAACTCCTTGCTTACAGCATTGAACTTGAAAGTCGGGTGCTCCTTCACATATTCTTGCTTGGCATACCAGTTAGGCTCAATACGCATATGTTCGTACATCACCTTCTCATATACATGTGCATCAATGGTAACCTGATAGAACTTGAAATCCGAAGACATCTCATATGGTCCCAACTCATAGGAGAAATCCGGGATTCGGAGAAATAACTCGCCGGCATTGATGCGCAGCATTTGGTTGTGATACCACACGTCGATATATCCCTGCTCACAGAAAAGAGCTGTCAGTGTATTAACTGCTGTGGAACGTTTTTCACGACAATTCCTAAATCCTTCGATTTCATTTGTCAGGAAGATAGAGTCAGTATAGAGCGTCATAAATCCATGAATTTTGCGCAAAGGTAGATATTTTTTTTCAATTATGCAAATTTTTAGGTGTTTTTTTTGCATATTTCGCACTTTTTTTGTAACTTTGCACCATAATTCACACAAATACATATGAAAAAGCTGTTTTTATTTTCTTTTTTAGTACTCGCAATGATGAGTTGCAACAATGGCAACGAGCGCTTGCTGACCTCCGCCACGGGGTCTATTTATGAATGTCTTGTCGTAAGCGACGAAGCACTGAAAAATGAAGTATGCGGAACAATGGGTGCCGATATGTACGGTTTGCCTCAGATGGAAGCGTATTTTACTACGACACATGTTACTCCGGCTCAATTTGACGATCTTTTCCGTGCCACACGAAACATTGTACTCGTAGATGTCAATCCCAACAAATACACAATGGTGAAAGCGACCAAAGCACGCGATGTGTGGTCCAAGCCGCAAGCACTGGTACGCATCCAGGCACCGGACAATGAGTCTTTTCTGACATACTGGCACGGGAACGGAGAGAAACTCCGCGAGTGGTTCGTACAGGAGGAGTTAGCCCGTCAGATCCGCTTTTACCGCGCGAATACTAATAGAGACGCGCGCGCGAGGCTGAACAAACAAGGTTACGATCTGCTCATACCCGAGGACTACATGCTCATTATGGATACCACCCTGAAAGTAAATGACAAAATGGTAAATGTCCTTTGGTGCTGCAATAACAAAGGTCCGATGCGCAAGGATGTACTCGTTTATAGCTATCTTTATACGTCACAAGACCAATTCTCCAACGACTCTGTCATCGCTATGCGTAATGAAGTAATGGGCAAGTTGGTATCGGCACAAGTAGAGGGTAGCCATATGGGGACTGAGTACAGGCATTTCCCGCCGGTAACGAGACAAGTTCCAGCACTGCGGGACTCCATCGGCGGTTTCTATGCCATGGAGACCAGAGGATTATGGAAGATTTTGGACGGTGAAGCGATGGGCGGTCCGTTTGTAAGCCTGACCCGTCTGGATCAAGTGAACGGAAAAGTCGTGACGGCAGAGACTTTCCTCTACGCTCCGGGACAGAAGAAACGCAATGCCCTCCGTCAGATGGAGGCTATTCTCTATACCTTGGAGATGCCAAACGAGCATAAGTAGCATTTACTGTTTGGAGTGGAGAGAACTCCAGCGTCTGAGACCATAGAGGCAGTTGGCGCACCAGAATGCATATTGCGCTGCCATGCAGTAGTCTCCGGCTCTTAACCATAAAACGACACTCAGAATATCCACAGCGAGCCATATATACCAATGCTCGCGATAGACAAGAATCATCAGTACCTGTGCCACCAGCGCAGGTATTGTTGTAAAAGCATCAAGGTAAGGCTGTGTATCGTCCGTCCAGAAGGCTAATCCCCACCCTGTGAGCCATGCACCGGCAATCGTGGCTGTACTTATGACCAACAACGTACGGAGCGATAAACTGCGAGGCGTAATCACCTTGCCTTCTTCCGTGTCTGTCATTCGGTTGCGCCATACATGGACGCCGTATATCATCGTGAAAAAATAGTATATATTGATTCCTATTTCGGCATAGAAACGCTGAGTCCAGCATAGATAGGTATAGGTAAAGACCTGTGCGAAACCGAAAGCATAAGTCATGATGTTTCCCTGTGAGGTCAGGCAGACGGAACAGACACCCAGACAACCGCTCGTGAGCGAGAGCCATCCTAAATCACTCATCAGCCCGTTCATGCGGTTGGCTATCAGGAATGTGACGACCTGAATCAACAGACCGCATGTCATGAAACTATAGTCAAAAACCTTACTTCTTCTTCCCATTAGCCGATGCCTTAATCAGTTCCTGTGGTTTGGCTGCCGTCTGTTCCACCGCTGTGTAATCCCACTCTTCCTCAAAATCCCAGTTGGATTTGGTCTGTATCTTCTCGGGAAAATAATAAACCGGTTCCGGTTGTCTCTTCTCTCTCCATGAGCCGGTAGTCCATTTGCCGTCACCGTTTTTGTCCTCGTAACAACGCAGGTAGTAACTATCCGGTTTGAGGAACTCAAAGAGTGCTCCTTCTGCGGTAGCCGGCAGTTCTCGGAGCACCTGATCCTTGGCGTTCAGCACTTGGATTCGCATTTTGTCAATGGAGGGCGAGAGTTTGATACGGAGAGTGGAATAATCTGTCAGTGCCTTGAGTTGCAACGGATAATTGCCGGCTATGTGCGTCACGCCGTAGATATCGTGGATGGCGCCGCTGTCTATGCGCAGTTCGTATTTCCCATCCGGCTTGAAAGTAGCGATAAATGCAATACGCATCGGAAAGGAGTTATGTTCCGCAATAGTAAAAGCTACCGGTTTGAGAACCGTATCAATGCGCTCGAAGAGGTGAATACTATCCTTCTCTATCGAAGCCATTGGTGTACTGCAAGTCAGTTGCAGCGTATCGAAAATCTCAAATCCTTTGCGGGCGTTGGATTTCAAATCCAGCCGCCTGTTGCGGTTCTTGCGTTCCTGTGCCTCTTTGGCTTTCGCGCTCAACCTCGGTGCGCGCCAAAAGGCACGTACTGTATCCATCCCCCACTCTATACGGAAGAGACTGTCCGTCCGGCGGTAACGGGTCTCAAAATAGAGGGAGTCTTGACCGATAGACATGCTATCCAGCAACCAGATGGTAGCTGTATCCCCTTTTGCGCTGAACTGCGTGATATAATGAAGGCTGTCGTTCATCGGCCTGATCTGCGGCAGACTGTCCGGCGAGGCAGAAAAAGCAATCAGGATCTTATGTTTCTCCGAACGGGTGGTACGCTGCAGATAGAGCCGTTGCTGTTCTTCCTTGAACAGAAACAGAGGTTGGAGCGGTTGGGCTGCCGGCACCGTACTATCCGTGCGGGTTGTATCATCCGTTCCGGACGCGACATGGATCGGTTCATCGGCGAAAGCCAGTGCTTCGCTGATGGTCAGACGGTAGTCCCTGCTCACATCATCCAACGCATAAAGCCGGTAAGTACCCTCGTGCATGTTCCTGATATGGAAGATACCCGCGCTGTCGGTTTTCGCAACCCGGAGAAAAGGCTCTTTCTCAAACACACTATCCGCCATGTTCTGGTGTATCCCCACCAGCACTCCTTCCATCGGATTCATATTCTCGCTGTTGAACAATCTTCCGCTATACTCCAGTGTGTCAATCTGTTCTCCCGTGGAAAAACAGAACGAATAGCCATGCAGAGGTGTCCGCTCGCGGTAGTCGCAGACCGCATTCCCGAAATCTATGGTATAAGTGGTGTTTTCACGGAGCGTGTCCTGGAACTTGATCAGCATCCTTTTACCTCTTGCTTTCACCTCAGGCGGAGTGGTTTGAGGCGGTGACATCATCAGGTTGCCCATCACATTATCGAGTTCGATATATTCATCGAAGGTGACGACAATCAAATTCCCGTTAAAATTCAGTGCGCCTGTCTCGGGCTCGGAAAACAAGGGTTTGGGAGGAATCGAGTCTTTCGGTCCACCCTGCGGTCCTATACCTCTGTTAGCACAACTCGCAAACAGAAGCATTCCGATTAGTATTGCATGGATTTTATACCTCATTCTTCCTTTCACTCTCTCACTCATTCAACGTCCCCAGTTCGTACCCTTCTCCTTGCAGCCACTCGATGGCTTTCGGCAGTACGGCTAACATCCGCTCGTTTGATTTGAGCGAATCATGGAAATTGATGATACTCCCTTTCCGTGTCTCTCTTTTAATCTGTGCAAGCATCGCTTCCGGCGTACGGTTCTTGTCGTAATCGCGCGTCAGTACATCCCACAGATAGACGGTGTACCCTGCTTTTTGGAGCGCACGGCGCTGCCATATCCAGGTTTTGCCATAAGGAGGCCTAAATAATTTACGATTGGATGATTTATGCGCTATCGCCTCTTGGCATTTTGCCACATTTGCCATGTATTCTTCAAGGCTGTAGTCCCATCCTTTGAGGTGGTTGTATGTATGATTGGCGACTGCGTGACCACCTTTCAGTACCTGCTCGAACACCTCCGGATGTTTGTCTATGTTCTCGCCCACCATGAAAAAAGTAGCTTTCACCCCGTAGTGATCCAATATCTCCAAAACCTTTGGCGTTACCTCGGGTATCGGTCCGTCGTCAAAGGTAAGATAAACACTCTGCCCCTGCCGGAATATACCGCAGGGGTAGAGTGTCTGCAATATGTTCCGGATACTTACCAAGCAAGTGAAGATGCGCCTAAGATGGCGGCATCACTGTCTTTGAGGATTGAGATGGATACGGGGATCTTGCCCTTCCAAATAGGCATCAGGTTGGCGTCCAGTGCCTCGCGGATAGGATCCATGATCCAATGACCGGCTTTGGTCAGACCGCCGAAGAGGATGATTGCCTCGGGACTTGAGAAATGTACATAATCAGCCAGTTTCTCACCTAACAGACGTCCTGTGTAGTCGAAAATCTCTTTGGCTACCAGATCGCCCTTCTCCGCTGCGTCGAACACATCCTTGGAGGTGATATGATCAATGTCTGCCACATCGCGCAGGAGGGTCGGCTGGGTGGTTGCCGTGACTATCTCTTTGGCCGTGCGCGCAACTCCTGTTGCCGACGCGTACGCCTCGATGCAGCCTCTCTGACCGCAACCGCAGAGACGTCCGTTACCGCTATGATCTACCTTGCAGTGCCCCAATTCACCGGCAAATCCGTCGTGGCCATACAGCAGCTTGCCGTCAATCACAATACCGGATCCGACACCCGTTCCCAGGGTAATGACGATAAAGTTCTTCATACCACGCGCCGAACCGTATATCATTTCGCCTTGCGCGGCAGCATTCGCATCATTGGTGATGGTGCATTTGACTCCCATGCGCTCGCTAATGAGTTTGGCAAACGGCACTACGCCTTTCCATGGGAGGTTCGGAGCCTGTTCTATACAGCCCGAGTAGAAATTACCATTCGGCGCACCGCAGCCGATTCCCACAATGTCGCTCATTGTAAGTCCTTCGTCTGCTACCAGTTTTTTCAGCCCCTCACAGAGCACATCGCAATACTCGTCTATCTCCGGATACTGCTGGGTCGGGATAGAGTTGCAACGTAATACTTGACCTTCGTCGTTAACCAAACCGAACTTGGTGCCTGTGCCACCCAAGTCAATACCTAATGCGTACTTTTTCATTGTTTTAGATTATTTTGTAAGAAATTAAGAATTCGCTCGTGCATATGTTTGGCATTATTGCCTTTCTTGAGGAAATGGTTATCATCCGGATAAACCTGCATCTCAAACTGTTTATCCGCCTGTACAAGAGCATTGACATACTGCATTGTGTGCTGGAAATGCACATTGTCATCCGCTGAGCCATGGATAATCAACACGGTTCCTGTCAAATCCTGTACATGGTTCATCAGCGAAGCAGTCTCATAGCCCTTTTCATTCACCTGCGGACGACGCATATACCGCTCCGTATAAGCACTGTCATAGAGTCTCCAGTCCGTCACCGGCGCAATAGCCACTCCCGCCTTGAAGGGATGCCCTTTCATGCTCATGGTCATCAAGGTCTCATAGCCGCCGTAACTCCATCCAAGGATAGCCATGCGGTTGGCATCGATATCTTCGCGGGTGCCTATGTAGTTTGCCGCGGCAATGAGATCCTCCGCCTCTTTGATACCCAGGTTCATATAGGTCTCGTTGCGCCATGCGCGGCCCCTGCAATCACTTCCGCGGCTATCAACAATCAGCACGGCATAACCTTCTGCCACCAGCGCATACTCAAACCGCTTGCGCCATCGGTTAAGCACCCGTTGGCTCGCCGGACCGCTATAGTGCATCACCACAAGAGGAAGCGGCTGATGGCTGACGGCTGATGGCTGACGGCTTGTCATCAACATGGCCTCCAATTCCTTACCTTTCCCGTTAGGTATCTTCATTAGCTCCGGCTCGGGTAATCCGTTCTCCGCCCATGCCTCACGGATATCCCGGTTATCGAGAATCAGCGTAAACTTATTCTTGGCGTAGAGCATGTATTCGTTGGGAGTAGTAAACGATTGATGGCATATGATAGCGCTGTTCGCATCTGCTGCAAACCGTGCGGTATACATCCCGTCGCCATCTGTGATCTTGGCAATCGTCCCTTTCTTCAGATTTACTGCATAGATGTCCCGTGTGCTTGGCGTGGTAGCAGCTTGATAGTATAAGGACTGATTCTTCTCGTTGACCGCATATAGTGCCGTTACATCTATTCCCTCCGGTGTGAGTGTCTTCTGCTCCATACCTTGCGCATCATGGAGATACACGCGTCGCCAACCTTCTTTCTCACTGAGCACGATAAACCGCCCGTCGCTGAGCCACTGCCATTCATCGAAGAGGCTGTAATCGACGAAATACTGTTTGCTCTCTTCTTTGTATAACAGGTGCGAGACGGTAGATTTGGCATTGCAGGAGAAGACCTCCATTCTCGTCTGGTCCCTGTTCACGCGCAGTACGATCAACTCTCCTCTCTCCGTCCATCGTATCCGCGGGAAATAGACATCATTATTGTGTTCGTCCTTCAGTCCGCTGATTGTCACAATACCTTTGGTGGCAACGTCATAGACGCAGACAGACGCTTTCGCGTTCGGGCATCCCGCTTTCGGGTAACGGAGACTCTCCTGCGCCGGATATTGGGTATCGGCATAGATGTCCCACGAGAAAGTCGGTACCTCGTGTTCGTCCAGCCGCACGAAAGCTAATTGTTTGGAATCCGGACTCCAGGCAAAGAGAGCGGTTGTCCCGAACTCCTCCTCATAGAGCCAGTCAGCTAATCCGTTGATGATGTCCGTGTCCTCGTCCTTGGTCACAGCCACCTCGGTACCGAAATCGAGTTTGTGGATATATAGGTTATTATTCTTGGCGAAAGCTATGTACCTTCCGTTCGGGCTCATCACGGCATCGCGCACTTTGCCAAAGCCCATACCTGCACCCAATTGTTTGCGCGTGTGGTGGAGTGTATCGGTCACATAATAGTAGGCAACGCGTGAGTGGCGGAAGATTGTCTCCTCTTCCTCGCACTCCAGACGGTAGCGGGTACTGACAGACGGGTCTTCCTTTGCACTTTGTGCTTTGTCACTTTGTACATTCAGAATACTGTCCTGCTCCGCCACGCTCAAGGTCTTGGCGTTATAATCCCCTGCCAATAGAGCCTGCAGGAAAGAGGCTATTATAATCAGTGGTTTCATAGTTCAATTATTTTCTTCCCGTTTTTAATCTTCAGTTGATAGTTGCCGAGGTACATAATTACCCGTTCGTTTCTTGATCCACTCGTTCCTTCGGTCGTTTCCTCCAAGCCCATAGGCACTTCTGGATGGCATGTAAAATAACGATCGTCCGTCTCGTCTGCTACCGGCAACAAGCGCATGGGAGAGGTTCCTATATTGGCTTGTAGTAATCCGGCGTGTACGTTTTCTCCTCGCCCGTCCATTATATTCGGCCATAAGATATATTTCTTACCGCCGGACTCCGTGTAGAAGAGGGTCTCTTCGCCACTGTGATAGACATGCCACGGTGAGACATCGGCAACCAATAGCGTACCGGAATAACCTATCGGTGTACCGGTAGCTGCGTGGGAAATATAGGCAGTGGCAGAGTCAGGAAAGGAGATGGAATATACCTGGTTGTCATTGCTCAAATCGAGATTCCCGCTCGCCATGACACCCTCCATTGGCACGTCGGATAATACGATGTTGTTGGCACTGTTTACATATCGGTATTCGCCGTCCGTCAGTTGGGTTGCATAGTCTGTATCTCGTTCCTCCGTCCTGTATTCAAAGACCGCCCAGAGGGTACAATCAGAGGCGGGAACATATTGCGTATTTGCCGGATAGAGAGGGGGCGTTTGAGTGGTACTCAAAAACTCTGTTTCTGTCCATCCTCGGAACTTCCATTCCGCGGAGTCCGGTACGTTCGGAAGGATAATACCGGCATTGCCTTGCTTTTCCTTCATTGCGGCAAGCAACCGGTTACCGTACATGAGCGTCACGGTGCGCACCTCCGTCGGTGTCCACTGGATATCATACCGCTCTATGTGAAGCGAGTTCTGCGTTCCTTTAAGGCTGACGGTTAGGTCTGCGACCCCTTGCTCTGGATGTTGTAGAAGCGTAACCGGATGAAATGTAGTATTGTCATAATGTCCGATCCATTGGGTGTAATAGCCGTCCATAAAGGCGATTGACTGCCCATTTGCCTGAACCGTAAACTCCCCTGCCCCGCTGCTTTTGTTGGACTTCACATAGACCGTGATTTGGTCAATCGTAATTCCGCCGAGGCCGGTTAAACGCAGTGTTGCTTCCTGCCCGGCAGTCACGCTGCCTTTGCTGCCCGTATTAGCGTAACTCACCTGCATCCCAAGCGGTTTGTCTTCACTGGTTGCTACGGAATGTTTATCCTGTATCGTGAACGTCATCAGGCTCAATATAATCAGTAATAACTTCATTCGTATCTATTTTGCGTGCAAAATTACAAAATTATTTTGACATATGCAAGATTTTTAGTAATTTTGTAGCCGATTTATACGCATTGCACATGATATCACCCTTTACACTTCCTCCGCATCCCTTGGCACAAGAGGCGGCAACCGCAGTTGTCAAGCGCGTCCATGCCTATATGCAAGCGCACCCGGAAAGCGAGTTGCACAGACAGGGAAAGATGTTTGGAGTATTAGTGTATGAAGGTGGTTGTCTCGCAGCCTTCTCTGCCAAATTAGACGGTTCATATCACCATGAAGGTTTTGTGCCGCCGGTATATGAGACGGATACTCCTCCTGTAGGTACTTCGCGCGAAGAGTCCCGACGGTTACAGCAACTGCTTTTTGCCAACTACCGGTTTCTCAACCGCTCGGGCGAGAGCAAGAACCTGTTAGACCTCTTTGCCGATGTCCCGCCTATCCTGTCCCCCGAGGAGTATTTTTCAAATCAAAAATCTCAAATCTCAAATTTCAAATCTCCAGTCCCTATCCCTTCATCAGGCGCCGGAGAATGTTGTGCGCCGAAACTGCTGCAGTATGCTTTTGCGCATGGTTTGGAGCCGGTGGCGATGGCAGAGTTCTGGGTGGGTGCTCCGTCGCATACGGAGATCAGGCAAGAGGGTGTTTTCTATGCCCCATGTTCCGGCAAATGCGTACCTATCCTGAGACACATGCTCGCAGGCATGGAGATGGAACCGGCGCCGGAAACCAAGCGGGCGCAAGAGCTCTGCCGGCAAATCGAGGTACTCTATGAGGACGACTATCTGATGGTGGTGAATAAACCTGCCGGTTTGCTCTCGGTGCCCGGCAAGGGCGATGAACCGTCGCTGACTGTGTATCTGGCAGCAGAGCATCATCCGGGGTATCTGCAACCAGCGCATCGGTTAGACCAGGACACCTCGGGTCTGTTGGTGCTTGCCAAAGATCCCGAGAGTTATAAGACCTTGCAGTCGTACTTCCAGCGCCGCGATATCCTCAAACGCTACGAAGCCCTCATCCGCCCGAATAACCTTTCAACTTTCAACTCTCAACTCTCATCTTTAATCTCCCTTCCCCTCCTGCCGAACCCCTACGACCGGCCTCGTCAGATGGTGGATATGGAGCACGGCAAACCGGCTATCACGCGTTATGCCATCCGTGAGCAGCGGGAGGATGGTATCTTTCTGGTGGATTTCTACCCGCTCACCGGCCGTACGCACCAGCTCCGCGTGCATGCCGCGCATCCCGACGGACTCAATGCGCCTATCCTCGGTGACCGTCTATATGGCACTCCGGCAGAGCGGTTTTTCCTTCACGCTGCGGAGATCACCTTCCTTCATCCCATGACACACAAAGAGATGCATTTCTGCATCCCTTCCGGTTTCTAAAACCTGTCATTCTCGAGACCATTTCGCGACCATCCTGAACCGCACTGTACTATTACCATACAGCCTGTATCAGCGCAACGGTCATCAGTCCGCAGCAGATTAGCTTGAGGATCGTGCCGAAGAGCAGACCAATGAAACTGCCCCACCCTGCGCGGATAGCCTCAGCCGCCGCTTTGCCGCCTAATAACTCACCGATCACAGCGCCAACCAACGGACCTAAAATCACACCCCAAGGACCGGCAAAAAGTCCGGCGAACACACCTATTGTACTGCCCCATACACCGTATTTGGTACCGCCAAACTGCTTCGTACCCCATGCCGGCACCACGTAATCCAATACCGACACCACAACCGTCACGATACCCCATACCAGCAACATCTGCCAGCTGAAATCCACCCGCTCCGTAGTTTGCGCGATCCATAATCCCGCGTACGCAACCGGTGTGCCCGGCAGCCCTGGTACAATGCACCCGATGATTCCCACCACCAGGCATATGAACGCCAAAATAAGTAATACAACTTCCATACTCACTTACATTTTTCTTTTATACACTTGTTTTATAACTCTAATACTCTCCCTGCTCTACCTTAAATAATCAAGAATGGCTTGGAGTATTTTTTCGCCGGCATGAGCGTCGCCGAAGAGCGATGGGAAATGGACAGGTTTGTTGGCGAGATGCCCGTATGCTGCCAATATATGGTCGTAATCGGCATCGGCGATGATGCCTGCGCCGGCATCAACAATCTCCACCCACTCTGTCTCGGGGCGCAGAATGACACATGGCGTAGAATAGAAGAACGCCTCTTTCTGCACTCCGCCGGAATCGGTCATTACTACCCGTGCATTCTTCTCCAAGCGGATAATCTCGAAGAACGAAGCCGGTTCAATGATCTTTATGCGGTTCCCCAATTCATCCATATGCAGTCTAAATTCTGCCATCTTTTTCCTCGTGCGAGGATGGAGCGGCAGTATAACATCTATTTGTTCTCTCTCCGCTATATCTGACAGGGCTCTGAAGATGGATTGCAGGTTAGCTGCATTATCGGTGTTTGCCGGACGATGGATGGTCGCTAACACAAAGCCTCTTGGTTTTAATCCAAGTCGTTCAATAATATCACTCCGGTCATCTGCCATGGCAGAAAAATACATGGAATTATCGTACATCACATCTCCAGAAAGCACCACTTTCTGTCCTCGTCCGTCCGCGAAGTGTATGCGTGACTTGATACCATAAAATCCCTCCGCTTCGAGGTTACGCAATCCTGTCTCGGTTGGTGTAAATAATACAGAGGACAGTTGGTCGCAGACAATGCGGTTGATTTCCTCGGGCATGGACATGTTGAACGACCGTAAGCCTGCCTCTACATGGAACACAGGTACATGGATTTTACTTGCAGCCACTGCGGCAGCTAATGTAGAGTTTGTGTCCCCATAGACAATCACGCCATCGTAGTGCCTCTCCAGGAGCACTTTCTCCACTCCTTCGATGATACGCGCAGTTTGCACGCCGTGAGAGCCACTGCCTACATGCAGGTTATAATCCGGAGAAGGGATACCCAGTTCGCGGAAGAAGACCTCCGACATATTATCGTCATAATGCTGACCTGTATGCAGGATAAATTCCTCTACCTGCCCGCTAAAGCGGGTTTGTATGGCTCGTGAGATGGCTGCCGCTTTAATGATCTGCGGACGTGCACCAATAATGGTTAGTAAGCGTATCATTGTTATTTAAATTGTTTCCAAAACTCTTCATCTGCTTTCCGTGCATCCTCTGCAGAAGCTGGATAATTCTCAATAAACCAAGTCCAGAACGATGTAACATCGATCTTATCGGCTATCATTTTTTCTCGCCGCGCATGGTAGGTAGCTCGTGCGTCCGGCATAGTTAGGAGATCCTCTATATGGTGCATCAGTACTTGAGGCTCGGACGATGCTATTCCGTTGGTGAGATGATAGGTATGCTCCAATTCCTCCAACACGCTGATTTTCTTCTTTCCTACAAAGTCATTAAATCGCAGACATGGCGTTCCTAACATGCTGGCTTCTACTGCCATAGACTGGCTATCTCCTATATAGAGTGACGCATAGGCCAGAACATGATGTATATCCAGCGGGTTAATACGTAGCCTATACTGCTCAAATTCCTCCGGCAGTTCTGCTTCTGACGTAATAAAAACGCGTCCATGCGGCTTCAGCATTCCAATTACTTTAGCCGCAATCTCTTTCGTAAATCCATGTACTCCAACATCATGATGCGCTGCTAATTTCGCGAAACGAATGATATAGTATGGAGAGTCATCCACGGGAAAGTATTTTTCTACGACTTTTTTATCCGCTTGGAAATAACGCGGATGTAGATAGGTCAGTTTCTGGTATCCGGGATATCCAATTTTCTTATAATCCCACTTACCCGCGTCACACACATATGGGCACACCACATTGTTGTAGAACGGGAAGAACATCTTAGCGTATAACTTGATAATATTCCAGTCGTCCTCAAAGAACTCAAAAGCAGGTTTTCCACATAATGCTCCGACATACGCCACTACTCCATCCGAGCCGACCAACATATCCGGTTTTTCTCTTCTGGCAATGCGCAATACCTCATATATTTTCTCAATAAGAAATACTGCTAATCCGACCATTCCTCCTTTTCTAGGGCGGGGTTTAACTTTATAGAACCGTATTCCAGCATTGATGCACAGTTGCTCCAATACATCTTTAGGTCTAATTACGATGATGACCTCATGTCCGTTTCGCTTTAAATTATCAATCGTGTACCTGAACATATGGAAATGCGCAGGATGACTAATCATGAATAATACTTTCATAACTCAGCAATTATTGTTTCATTAACATACACTTGATCCCCAATCTTGACACATACTCGGCTATCAGCAGGGATAATCATATCAACTTGCGACCCAAATTTAATCATACCTATCCACTCTCCTTTTTGCACCCAATCGCCCTCCTTACGATAAGTAACTATACGACGAACAAGGCGCGATGCAGTTTGTACAATTCCTACGTTTGTCCCGTTTCTCATCTTGAATACCATCGTATTCCGTTCATTATGAGCTAGTGCTTCTGGGTCTTTAAGAGATCTAAACCCTCCCAAGATATGCTTATTCAATACTATTTTCCCATCTATAGGAGCAGCATTGCGGTGCACATCGAAAGGCGTCATCTCTATCCCGATTAGCCAACACGGATATACTATAATTTCTGTCTGCGCTATTTCAGTTAATGTCGCTTTCACGCCATTTTTCACACTAACTGGTATCTCTCCTGATTGAACCTGCTTTATATATATTACGCGTCCGTCAGCACTACTAATTATTTGATTTGGGAGAGTCTTTAAAACTCTTCTTCGCCAGAATGGTTTTCGGTAAAAGCGAATAACAAATAGTATTCCAGCGCTTGCTAATATAAAAATTGGTATGATAATCGCACATATTTCTATCGCTATAGATCGCAAACAGAAATATGTCGCTATCGTGACAATAATTATATTCAGTAAATTATCCTTGTACATATAATTTAATGAAATATGGGTTTTACGATGCATGAACATATACATCGTTGTACTTACAATTACTATCTCACCTAGCAACATGATATAACTCATCAAATGTTCCATTAGCATTGTTTTTTAATGTCTTTTAATATACAATATCGGACTCATCAGTATATACATTATCCCCGGCAACGGATCTACCCAACTCCAAACAGCACTCTCGTGAGGAATTTTATAGCTTCGCACAACTTCTCCTAGTTGCATTCTTCCATGAATGATCTCCTTAATTATTACAGTCCAATCTGTCAGCCGTTCTACCCATGCTGCAGTCAAAGGATTCCTATTGGAAAGGTTATTGATTGGCGATTCCTCATTGTAGTAATCAATCATTGCTCCTATAAACGAGAATCCAAGTTGATTACTCAGCGTATGCCATTTCCAGGCGCGCGTATTAATTTCAAGGAATTTATATTCCCTGCTTTTCTCATCCTGCATCCATTCTATTTCACCTAATCCAAAATACTGGGTCTGCGCTAACAATTGCTTGCTTTGGTCCTCTATTTCCGGTATAGCGCATGTAATAGCAAAAGTTGTTGAGTTGCCAAAATCCATCGGGTTCTGCCGTATGCGATTGGCTTGAATTGATACTAACGGCTTTCCGTCTACGGCCATTACTCCGTAGGAGAATAGGTACTTTGGACCTCCTGAAAGAAACTCCTGAATCAATATCGACTCCAGCGGATAATCTGCATCCGCGATCCGCTTGTACACGTTTATCAACTCTTCTGCATTGTTACATCGAAACGCTTTCTTCCCGAAGGTGGCGTGAAAACTATACATTATAGCCGGCTTAACTACTACCGGATATGGCAGCGAACAACTCAATTGTTTCACTTCAGCGAGCGTATCTGGATACCAACATTTCGGGCATGGTATCTTATGAGACTCAGCGTACTGGTAGGCTGTCCGTTTGTTATTGAACAATGCTATAATTTCCGGATTAGGCACACCTAATGCAAATCGATTCTTGTAGTCATCATATTTTGCGCATAACATCTCTACCGCCTCATCATTTGTCGGAAATAGCAATGTGGCTTGATTGGGGAGTTCCAACTCATTCATTATTGATACCCAATTGCTCATAGGAGCCACTATCGTCCTGTTTATAGAACGAGAGAATCGTGCTACACTCCAGCCGTCTTCAACCAGTAGCACCACCTCTCGTTTTAAAGCCGCCACTTGTCGTGCCAGCCCTAATGCTTGTATATGTCCGCCGAATATGACTACTCGTTGTATCATTTATAAAATTTTTAGCAATTTTACACCCGCTATTCCTATCTTGTAGAGGCATGGTTTTGCCACATATAGGAAGCGGCCGTGCTCTACCTTTTTCCCTCCGAACTCCGCTTTGAAATCTCTTACTCCGTACGGTACTCCCGGTTCTCCGGCACCCATCATGTCGTATCTCGCAATTCCATTCTCCGCCGCATAACGCATACCTGCATACGTAGCACATACCGACGGATACTGATCCTTATATTGTGCATTCAATCCACACTCAAACCATTCATATACGGCTTTTTCATCTGCCACCGTCATACTTCCACCAATGATCTTCCCCTCATGCCGTACCAACATATACCGCCCTACACCCTGCCGGTGTGCCTCAATAAAGAACTCCACCGGCCATAACGGCGTTTTCACTTTAGTCCGATACAGATGCTCAAGCACCTGGTACCACTCTCGCACATCCTGTTCACTCACTCCTTCATTCATTAACTCATTCACTCCTTCACTCATTGTATGGCGAACCTGCCTTTTCCTGTTATCACTCAGCCTCTCCCACATGGCTTCTTTGTCGGTGCAATCCACATGAAAATTCAGGTGTGGTTGGTATTCAAATCCCGCTTTTGCAAAGACTCCTTTCCAAGCGCTGTAATCGTTAAAATTGCGAGTCTCAATATAAATCGCTTGTGATTGCAAGTGATTTCTCACAGCACTCATTAGAGTTTCTACTTCCTCATCCGCTGCATCGTTAGCGAGAACAGGTCCGCCAATGATGATTGCACGACGTGTAAAGAATTGCTTAACCGGATTCTTCTCTACCGTAACATAGCCCGCGCAAATGGCACGTAAATGGGTTTGAGCCCCAGCAGGGTCATTTGCAATACCGATCACAAACGGCATAAATAGTTCAGGCATGGACGCAAAAAACTCATACGCCTCCGGCGTCTGAAACCACGTGCCTGTGGAACTGTTTTGCACCAACCTGCTCCACTCGATTCTGTCTATGTTATTTCCCAACAATATCTGCATACGTTTCCTGCATCGTCATGAATCTTGCGCCTTTTGTCTGTAAGGTTTCTATTAGACGGATATAATTCTTTTTGTATTCCGGGAACTCTACTTCATCGAAATTGTTGGTATGAAAATTGATTACCAACACAGCGTCCTGTCTGTCTATTTCCGCAATGATTTCCTCCAATCGTTCCCATCTATTCTCTGTATCCGCGAAACAACTATCCATAATGGTTAATGGTATCTCACGGAAATCGTTATTGCTAAATGGTTGGAATGGAATCACTTTCCCGTCCTTAAACCCTATATCGCGTGTATAACCCCATGTGGAATCATATTTAAACCCCGCCTCTTTCTGATATCTCCACGTGTTTTCATTCCAGTTAAGATAATGCTGCCTGACACCGATAATCTTATGTCCTAATACCTCTTCTATCGCTGTTTTCTCACGTTTAAGCAATTCGGGATTATCGTAAGAGTAGTAGGATCCATGCAATCCTATCTCCCACCCATGAGTATCCAAGTACTGCATCATCTTTGCTACTCTTGGTTCATTCACATGGTAGCGTCCCAAAGCAATCTTATAGGACTTTGGCGAAAGAGGTTGCACTTTTGCTGATTCTTCCAAGAAGAAGAACGTCGATTTCACGCCATAATGATTTTCGATATCAATCACTATGTCAAATCCCCAATAAGGCGATGTTTCCCCGAAACCGCGGGTAACCATCTTCCACGCACGAGATAATCGTCCTTTGGCAATGGCTTTGGCAGTCTTGGTAAAATACTGATAGGTTTTCCGCACCCTATCTACATCATGTGTCAAACAAACACGGATCATCTTATTTCTTATGACCTAATAGATTCTTAATTCGCGGTTTCAGTACATGGAACAGATCTCCCCATAAATTATTTTTCGTTATTGTATAATGTGGTGCAAACTTTCCACCGAAACGACGAAAGAAAGTCCCTATTCCCTGAATAGTAGATCCTTCGAAATCAAACACTTTGGAATGCTGAGATGCCATCTTTATTCCTTCCCATAATACAAGTGTATGTGCTTTACTTTTGGAATTTAGTTCAGTATCACTGGCTCCTACCAAGTAATAACATTTATTCTCGTCATATACAAAAAGTGACATCGAATGCACATTTCCATCAGCATCTTTTGCTGCCAAAAGAGAACAGGCATTATGTTCCTTCGCTGCCTTATACACTCGGCGCAGGATTTCTGGTTTCACGATATATGCACGTCCTTGACGGCTATAGGTTGTTAGCGACATCTCTATCAACTTTTCAATATCACTCGATTCCTTTACTACGACCTTTTTCATCGCAGTCTTGATATTTCGACGTACCATATCCGACATTTGCGATAAAGTAGCATCCATATCTGTTAAATCATCTATTACGTATGTCGCACCTACCGATATATTAAAGCCTTTCCAGACAAAAGGTAGGTAAAAATGATTCTCCGGGGCTAAGGACCATTCCGCTTTTACATTTTTGGGTAATTGCTCAATAAATTGCAAGTACACCTCTTCCTCGTCTGCTATCGTTTTCACGTACTCCGGATTCATCCATATACCTATTGTTTGGGTATACTTAGGTATCTTCATTTTTTTTCCGCTGATGACTATGGGCCATCGCGCAATGATAACGCCGTCCCGCTCTATCTTCAGTTCTCGCCATTGCCCCGGTGCGACGGCATCAAGCCACCAGCCTTCTTCAAATATTGAATTTGTGTACATGGTCTATTTGCGTTTCACAAAATTATATATATCTTTTATTTTCCTTGCTATTATGTCATTACCATATCCGAGCCTTGCTATCCGTTCCCGTCCATTCGTACGGTCATATTGCTCTGCATACCTGAAAGCCTTATTTAATTGCTCCGCACAGTTCCATGCATCGTAGCAGGTAAAATAACATCCTTCTGTATCACCTATCACATACTCCGCGTCACCAACACGTGTTGTCACTATCGGGCATCCACATACCATCGCTTCCTTGATAAACTGCGGACTTCCTTCCGTCTTGCTCGTCATCAAACATACATCCACGGCATGCATCAACTTGTTCACCTCCGCTCTTGTATATCCCCTCAACTCTATCAACTCTACATTGTTCAATTTTGCAACAGCCTGTTTCGCCAGTTCCGGATTCTTCACTTCTGTCTGAAAATCACTACTGAAAAGGATATATTTCTTTTCCGGATTCATTTGCATTGCTTTGCGCGCCTCTGCTTTTCCCATTACGCGCCATTCGTCCCAATTGATCCCACACGGTATCACCTGATACTTCTCCGCCTCTACTTGCTCCACCATCTTCGGCGAAACAAATATATTGTAATCTGCCATCCGTATGGCTCGCTGAGACAGGCGACGAACTTTCGGGAGATTGATGTCCGACCCATGATACGTTATCACTACCGGCATTTTTTGTGCAAGTCCCATCAAACGCACCACCATGCATGTATAGAATCCACTCATTCCGTAATGCGCATGAATAATATCCGGTCTTATCTCACGAATGTTTTTTATCAGTTTGACCGCATCATGCAGATAAGACAGTAATCCTTTTCCCTCTATCAAGTGCCAAGAGAAAACAAGATCATCCGCTCCTCCTGTGTTCAGAGCCATAAGCGCGTTTACCTGTTCCTCCACAAACGGCCAGCAACTATCTTTCTTTTTGACAATCAGTATTTTCATCTTCATTATAATCCGCGCCCCGCCATCTTAAACCAGTTCCACGCCACGGCAGCAACAAACATAATAACGCACCAATAGGTGAACCAGCGTTTATATCGCTTGTTCGTCATAGCTATAGACAAGCCATACGCGGCAAACATCATTTCAAAAGCCATTACCGGCTGGTGGAAGCGTTCCGAGTGCGGGAAGGAGGAGAACACCAACACCACTAAATATCCCGCCGTGAAAGACAGCGGCAACAAGTGCTCCCGCCACCGCCCGGAAAGCAGTAGCGAGACCAATGCAAAAAGAGTAAAACCGGATAGAATATTCTTGATAAAATTACCGCCTACAAGTACTTTTTGCATATCTTGTCCTTCAAACGGACTTGCCATCGTCGGGAACGGAATGGTAAAGATTAACGGAGCAAACACGGCAGTACCGGCATATCTGGCAAACGCATTACCATGCTCGCGTTCTGCACGCCACTCCAAGTTACTATCTTGGTATCCTTCCGACCTGGCGGCATCCAACAGTTCCCTTGATTTTTCTTCCAGCCGGTTACCGGCTACGACGCCAATCAGACCGACCGCCAGCATACCGACTACGATTCGTTTGCCCCATGAGACCACCCGCGAAGAACTCATTACGACGGAGAACACGAGTGCCAACAGGGCTACCAATCCCAGCGGTGTACGGAAAGTAAAAATCGCCGCCGCGACCAGCAATACAGGCACCACTTTCCATGCCGTGAACTGCCGGCTCCGGAGCATCTGGTCCGACTGCTCCACAAAAAGGACAGCCAAGAACACCATTTCTGTTTCTTTCAGGTGCGCTCCGCAATAGTACCAGAAGTTCGGCCAAAGAGCACAAAAGAGTGCCGCCATGCGCGCCACCTGCGGTCCGAAATTGCGATTTGCCAAACGATATAACAACACTACCGTGAATGACGACCATACGCATTTAAGCAACCGTAGAACTATGATACTATTTCCTGTCAGCCAATATACAAATCCCATATAAATACCATACCCCATATCGGATAGTTCGTCAGAGCCAGACCATTTCGTTATGTTATCATAGAAATGGAAATTACCATCGCTGATCAAGGATGCGACAAACCGCCCTAAATCATTATAATACGTTGCGTCCGCGTTCTCAAATCCAAAGGCATCGCCATATGTAGTCATGAAGATGGCATAAATCAGGAACACCCATATCACACGGGGTACGAAAGCAATGGTAAAGATACGTTTCTCGTAGTTCTTCTCCCGCCGTATTTTCTCCATCGCCGTCTGCTGCGCTGCTTTCCTGCCATAGACAAAGAACACCAACACGGACACAACACCCGAGAGCATATAATACCAGGGCAGGCTATGGGACGAGTACATAACCGTCACCACCGCCAGAGCGAGGATGAAAGTAATGACCGCATTGCGTGAGAGCCATTGGGGGTATATCTGCACTTTCTTCCGTACCCTCGGAGGCATAAACGGCGGCAGAGGCGGCTGTGGTACCCCTTGCGGGATTTCTATGTTCGGTTGTTCATTAGACATGTGCGTGTTTATATAGTAGCCTCTACAAAGATTTTATCCAGATGACGGCATCGGATTCGAGTGTCCATGCCGGTAATGGCGTCGAGGGCGAGTATCCGGCGTTGCGGTAAAGAGCCGTACAGGCGGTGTTATTCGTAGCGATAACGGCATACAGACACCGCAGATGAAGGAAACCGAAGGCGTAAACTTCAAGCTGTTTAAGGACCTCATGCCCTACTCCTTTTCCGCGGAACTCCGGCTGGATATACATACCGATAGCTGCACGTCGGTTGCGGGGATCAAAATCAAAGAGATCGACGCAACCGAGGGTAAGACTGTCCTGAGGACTGAAAGATTCTTCTATTACAAGGCGGAGCTGACCGTCTTTGTAGATGTCGCCGGTGGTAGAAGCGATGTAATCGCGCAAATCCTGTTGGGAGAGCGGATTATGGTTCGCACCGTCCGCCCATGCCGAAGCATCGTTCTCCCATTGATAGAGGAACGGCAAGTCAGAAGGTTCTATTTTCCGCAATGAAATCATTTTTATACTTATGCACTCGATAAAAGTCCGATAAAAGTCCGAGATAATACCGACAGAGTCCGGTTCTATCCAAACAGGCGTTCAAAGAGACCTTTTTTCTTGGGCTGCAGGTCTTCGAGGTTACCCTGCGGAGCCGGATCGTAGGGATGTCCGGTGTGGATCATGTTGTAAATCACGCCCCAGTCCGGCAGACCGCCGAGATTGCGGTCGTCAATCCATAGATCTGCGACCAGTTTGCGCGGCGTACCGTGCGCCGGTTCCTCCTCCGGATAATTGGAATTTACGGCATAGAACTCCAATCCTTTGGACTTGCAATAATCCAACGCCTCCTGGAGCAGTTCGCCCTCCCTGACAGTCCAGAGGATAATCTGGTGGTGGTCTTCCTCCTGCAGTTTCTTCAGGGTCTGAATGGCAAACGGAATAGGTTTACCTATTTTCGGGTACTCGTGGGTTACAATCGTACCATCAAAATCACAAGCTATAATCATAGGGTTTTACTATGTAAACCGTTAAATAGTTAAAGAGTTAAAATGGTTTCTTTTCAAGAAACGTTAAGCTGTTAATAATCCTCGGCATTAGGGTCTTGTGGTGTCATCTCCGCCTCCAATTTGCCGAGTGTCGGTTTGGTAAAATACCAAGCAATGGCAGACATCGCCGCCAACCACATCATAGGCCTGTATGCGCCCAAGAGATAGAAAAAGGCTATGTTCACGGGCATCGTAAGACCGACGGAAAGGATACGAGCCGTCGCGACATCCCTGTATTTGTCCAGCGTATCGGGTTTGCGCCATTTGACGATATACAAGCCGAAAGGAATAGCAACAAGAGTTGCCCCGATAGCTATGTACTGAAGGATTATCCCGAAAGTCTCCTGCGGGTTGACAGGTTCAAAATCCGGTCTCGAAGAGAGGTAATACATGACTCCGAGCACAACGAGCGTAAAAGCCATTACGCCATAATAATACCCATTGAGGTTTCTGACTATTTTTTCTTCCATATAACAAAGTGTTCAGCCGTCAGCAATCCGCTTTCAGCCTTTAAATTCTATTCTGTTTACAATGGACCGCCCGAGAGTAATCTCGTCGGTATATTCGAGTTGGTTTCCTACCGCCACGCCGCGCGCGATCTGGGATATTTTCAAATCGCATTTGTCATTTGGCATCGGAGATTTATCATTCATCCTATTCTGCAGGCGGCGGTAGATATAAAAATTGGTAGTGTCCCCCTCCATGGTTGTCGGCAGCGCAAGGATAACCTCGTCCACTCCGCCTTTGGAGATTCGTTCCATGAGCGAGTCTATCTCTATGTCCTTTGGACCGATCCCTTCCATGGGCGAGATAACCCCTCCGAGCACGTGGTAAACGCCGTTGTACTGGCCGGTGTTCTCGATAGACATCACGTCCTGTACATTCTCCACGACACATATCGTAGAATGGTCTCTGCGCGTGGACGCACATATCGGACAGAGCTCGGTGTCCGAGATATTATGGCACTCGCGGCAGTAACGGATCTCGTGTTTGAGGCGCGTAAAGGCATTAGCGAACGCCTCTACCTCCCGGTCGCTCTGACGGAGGAGATGCAACACAAGCCGCAGGGCTGTTCTACGCCCTACTCCCGGCAGCGATGCCATCTGATTGACTGCCTGTTCTAATATGACGGATGGATAGTCTGACAATTGGTGATTGGTGATTTATGATTTTTTTGCCCAGCGGGCAGGGATCATACGATAGGGGTAGCGCTCGCGGATATTATCCGCGTTAGGGCAGTCAATGCGGTGAATACGGATTCCCTTGGTAACGGAGACGAAGGCAAAAATAGGGTCTCCGGGCTGCGGGTTGCAGCACTTGGAGAGGTTGTAGTCCACGTTTTTGACATTCATATCCACCTCAATTGCGAGCCCTTTAAGCTCGGATTTATCCACGTACTCCGTATGTTCGCGTATAGAGGGTGTCTCGTCATGCGTGAGGAATACCTCCCGCAGCCGTTGAATATCCTCCTTGCCGGTAGCGAGCGACTGGTACATATCCGAGACCTCTTTGTATCCCAGTTTGAGCGCCATACGGGTAATATCCGCCTCGTTGTATTCCAGTTTCCAGTTCTTGAAGCGGCGCTCGATCATTTCCTTTCCCTCCGCCGCGGACTTATACTCAATCTCCTTGAGCGCCTGACGGATCTTGTTCTTGGCTTTGGACGAAGCGACAAAATTGAGCCAGTCGGGGTTCGGGTGCTGGTTCGGAGCGGTCATCACCGACACCTGATCTCCGTTCTCAAGCTTCTGCCGTATGGAGACGTTCTGATTACGAATAGTACCTCCGACGCAGTGCGAACCCACTTCGCTATGGATAGAATAGGCAAAGTCCAATACCGTAGCACCCTCGGGAAGCCGTCGCAAATCGCCCGTAGGGGTGAATACATAGATGTCTCCGGATTTCTGTACAATCGACCCTTTGACCCCTTTGTAGGACCAGTGCGCCGCCACACCCTGCTCCGCCACCTCGTCCATCCGACGGGAGCGGATCTGCACCTCCACCCACCGGTTTTCGGGACCGAGAACCGTTGTATGGAGCGACTCGTATCCGTTCTCTTTTGGCACAGAGAGCCAGTCGCGGAGCCGCTTGGGGTTAGGCTGGAAAACATCGGTAATGAGAGAATAGACCTGCCAGCAGTCCGATTTCTCTTTCTCCACCGGCGAGTCCAAGATAATACGGATGGCAAAGAGGTCGTATATCTTATCGACATCACAGTGCTGTACCTGCATCTTATGGTAGATGGAGTGAATGGACTTCGGGCGTCCCTTGATAGTAAAAGAGAAGCCCTCCGCCTTGAGTTTCGCCTCAATCGGTGCGATGAAAGATGCTATATACGCCTCGCGTTCCGCTTTCTTGGCGTTCAACGCGTGCGCGATATATTTATAGGTACCGTAGTCGAGGAACTTGAGCGCCAGATCCTCCATTTCCGTCTTAATCTGGTACAAGCCAAGGCGGTGCGCCATAGGCGCATGCAGGTTCTGCGTCTCCCGAGCTATATGTCTCCGCCTTTCCGAATCGCCCTCTTTATCGAGCTGCCGTAGTAGTTCCAGACGCTCGTTGAGGATCGAAAAAAGCACTTTATTGCTATCTTCCATTGTGTTAATCTCAAAAAACGCTGCAAATTTACGATTTTTTTTGCATATATCAAAATATTTTCGTAACTTTGCAGCGTTTTTGTGCAAATAATAAAATTTAACCTAATAATGAAAGCAACAAGAAACATTGTCATTTGCCTGTTAAGCATCGCCGCAATCGTGATGGCTTACTTCTGCGTGACGAGCGTAACAACGCCTATCAAATTTGAAAACACACGTGTACAGCGTGAAGTAGCAGTAATCAAGAATCTGGTAGATCTGCGCACGGCGGAGGTTGAGTACAACCACCAGAAAGGTGTGTTCACCGCAAGCCCAGACACTCTGCTGATGTTCCTGAAGACCGCTCCGAAGAAAGAGGTATTGAAGGAAGGAAGTCTGACCGACAAGCAGTTAGAGGCAGGTCTGACCGAGCCGAAAGCCGTTAAGATTCTGAATGAAGCGAAGAAGAAAGCGCTGAAGAAGAACCAGTTTGCGGACAACGATGCGCTGTATGCCTATATCTGGGAGAATGACAAAGACGTTATCAACAACGGTTTAGCCGGTTTCCGCCGTGACACCATCGAACTGAACATGCTCCAGGCACTCTACAAAGGCGAGTACGACGAGAAAACGATCGACAAGATTGTGACTATCCCTTACAGCGAGGGCAAGAAATTCGAGATCGAGGTGAACAACGACTATAAGACCAGTCAGGGAATCCGCGTTCCGCTGTTTGAGGCACGCGCACCGTACGAGAGCTATCTGGGCGACTTGAACAAACAGGAGCTGGTTAACCTCATTGACAAAGAGACCAAGTTGGAGCACTACGCAGGCTTGAAGGTCGGTGATATCTATTCCCCGAACAACAACGCCGGAAACTGGGAATGATAAAGGCTAAAGGCTAAGGTTAGAGGCTAATGAGAATTATCTCTGGGAAATACGGGGGGCGGCGGTTGTCGCCCCCTAAAAATATCACCGCAAGGCCTACGACGGACTTTGCGAAGGAGAGCCTGTTCAATCTACTCAACAACCGGTTGGACTTTGAGGGGATAGATATGCTGGATCTCTTTGCAGGCACAGGCGGAATAGGTATCGAGTGCGTAAGTCGCGGTGCACGGGAAGTGACCGCCGTGGAGATTGCACACGTACAGCAGAACTGGATTATCAGTTGCTGCAAGCAGTTAGGCATCCGCAATCTGAGTGTAATCCGTGGCGATGTATTCAAGTTTCTGAGTACCTGTCGGACGCAGTACGACCTGATCTTCGCCGATCCGCCTTACGCGTTAGAGCTGTTACCTACCCTGCCGGATATCATTCTGAAACCTTCAGCGGCCAGCCATCAGCCGTCAGAGGAGAGTTATCCGATTCTCAAACCCGGCGGATGGTTAGTTATCGAGCACGGCAAGGACACCGACTTCACAAGCCACCCAAGACATTACGAAACACGAACGTACGGCAGCGTACATTTCAGTTTCTTCCAATAATGACGACTAATAAAAAAAGAGGCACGCGCCTCTTTTTTATTTGCCCATGCAAGGTTTATAACTCCACATATATCTCAATGAGTTTGCAGTCGCCCTCAGGTGCAAGCAGAATATCATTGAGTGAAGCAGGAATGAGTATTGCCTCTCCCGTTCCGAGGGTTACAGAGTTATCGTTTTCCACCTCGCAGTCCAACGCCGTCACCCGGCATTGGCCGCCCACGCACATATACGCCACGAAAGAATCCAACGGAGCGTAGTCCCGCTGCGCTTTTTGCGTCAGGTAAAGAAGGTTTGCTGTAAAATAGGGCGTTTGTTTGATGTTCACCACCCCGTTCTTCACAGGCGAGGGGTGTGTGACCACCGCTTCTTTGACGGGTGCATAATCCATCACTTCGAGCGCTTTGTCCAGTTTGAGCGGACGCATCCGACCGTCGTTTCCCACCCGGTTGTAATCATAGAGACGGTAAGTAATGTCGCTGTTCTCCTGAATCTCAGCCACTATTGTATTCCGCTTCATTGCGTGTACCGTTCCCGCCGGAATATAAGCGATGTCCCCTTCGCTGACCTTATAAGCGTGCAGGTATCGTGCGAGCGAACCGTCCTGAATAGCCGCGTGTATGAGCGAGGGGTTCATTGTCTCGTTCCATCCCAGATAGACCGCCGCCCCCTTGTCAGGCGAGGGCATCACATACCACATCTCCGTCTTGCCGAGCGAGTTCTCATGCTCCAAGGCATAGTCGTCATCCGGGTGTACCTGGATAGAGAGATCGTCGGCTGCGTCAATGAACTTGAGCAACAGCGGGAAATGGTTTCCGAAGGTATCATATACTTTTCCCCCGACTAACTCGTCCATATAGACTTCCAAGAGATCTTGCAGGTCGTCTCCTGCGTGCGAGCCGTTAGTCACCACCGTCGGGTACTTCTCTACGTCCGACAACACCCACGCCTCGCCTACGTTCTCATAGTCCGCCGGCACGTGGTCGTACCATTTTTCTATTATATTTCCGCCCCAAATCTTATGGAACAGCCGTGCTTCAAATTTAAAGGGATAAAGCATAGTTGATAGTTGATAGTTGTTATTCGGTAACGGCTCTTATCTTGCCGTCAATCTTCTTATGCCGTATCCAGAGACCATAAACCTCTGAACAGTTACCGGCAGTGATAAACGCCTTGATATGATTATTACGTATAAACGCCATGACGGAAGAGAACTCGTCCTGTGTCAAGAGCGACTGTATCTCCATGTGCTCCTCACCGCTGTATCCACCTTTCACAGTGTACAGCGAGCATCCGCGTACAAGTTCCTCCACAATATATTTGCGTATCCGTTCCGGCTCAGAGGAGACAATACAAACACGTTTCCGGCGGTTGAGCGAAGCGGTAAAATAATCAATGGCAAGCCCGTTGATCCACGTACCGATGATACCTATCATCACCATTCTGAAGTCATTGATAAGAAACGACGTGCAACAGATCAGAATACCGCCGATAGCCACCGACGTCCCGATCTCGAAATGCAGGTATTTATTGACTATCTTGCCAAGAATATCCAGTCCTCCCGTGGAGGCGTTGATGCGAAACAGGAAAGCCTGACATGCACTAAGGAGTAGTACGAAACAGATAAGATCGAACCATACGTCCCCTTGTCCCAATCCGCCACTCATGACCGAGTCCCTCACTTTCTCCATCACCTCTCCGGAGTCATTGAGCACATAGGGGTTACCATGCGCGTCAAGCACCGTCTGCCCGGCTTTGAGCTGTGAGAGGACATGAGGCGCGTCAATGACCTTATGGGTCAGATTGGTAATAGGATAGATATGTTCCCACATCTGCGTCAACGGACCAAGTATCATCGCCGTATAGACGGTTTTGGCACCGAACTCATTGCCGATAAGGATGAACGCCAGCAGCAGCAGAAAGGCATTGATACCCATCACCCAGTACGAGAAAGTGTCTGTTGTGCCCCCCATAAGGGTGTTGATCACAATCGACAGACCGGATATAGAGCCCACGATAAGATGACTGGGCATCAAAAAATAATAGACTGCGGCAGCCCCGAGACTCATTCCGGCGGTCATCATAAGCAGCTCACGCCAGAATTTCAGAGTTCCCAAAGCGTGCCAAAACGACAGCGCCAGTTCGCGCCAATAAGCGACGGTCAAATAGTTCCCAAATGTGTTTTCCATGGTCAGTTGTTTTCTTCAGCCACAAGCAACCTCGCCGTGCGGCGGGTAGTCTGGCTGAGCATGACAGTTCTGCCAGCTTTCGCCTGTTCAAGTATCCGTGGCGTAGTCCCGCGGATAGTAAGCAGCGAGAGATGGTCATTATATGAGACATTAAAGTGTTTTTGCAGTTCCTCAATCGCCTCCGGCACAAAGCGTGTATTATCAACAGAGACTGAGATCGTCACGGCGGAGGACTGAATCAACGACACCTTAAGGCGGTGACGATGAATAATATCGAATATCTCGCTCAGGCTCTCCTCAAGCACAAATCCGAAGTCTTTTGCCCTCATGGTAATCAGTATCTGGTTCTTCCGCCAGATATAAACAGGGATGTCAATCGGTCCCACTCCGTCCTCGGCGATGCGCGAGCCTGCGGCGTCAGGGTCTGCGAAGGGTTTTACATAGAGCGGTATATGTTTGTTCTCAAGCGGCTTGATTGTTTTCGGATGAATGATCTGTGCACCCGAGTAAGAGAGTTCGACGGCGTCCTGGTAGCGTAGCGAGGGGATAAGAACTGTGTCGGGCTCTATGCGCGGATCGGCGTTCAGGATACCCGGCACGTCTTTCCAGATTGTCACGGACTCGGCGTCCAGGTAGTTGCCCAAGAGTGCGGCGGTGTAGTCCGATCCCTCCCGTCCAAGGGTTGTGCGCCTTCCGTCCCGTGTTCCTCCAATGAATCCCTGTGTAATAACGACCGCAGGCCGGTTCGGTCTGTCCCACCCTGCTCTTATGACTGACATACTCACCTCATTGTCCACGCGCGCCTCGCGCCACGTATCATCCGTGCGCAGGAGTTTGGGCATATTCCACCACTCAACGGGTAGTCCCTGCTTGAGGAGATAAACGGCGATGATCTGAGTGGAGAGAATCTCTCCCATAGAGACAACCTGATCGTAGTTTTCGTCCAACGGTTTCGCCGGGTCGTACGGTATCTCGCCCTGCAGGCGGATGTCTGTACCCGGTTGGAGTCCGAGCTCCTTCATGACGGCTACGTGTTGGTCAATGATACCGACCCACTGTGAAAGCGCCTGTTCCTCCTGTCCGGCAGCAAGAAATCCGACCACCCGCTCAAGCGCATTCGTGGTCTTTCCCATCGCCGAGACAACGACCATGAGGCCATTAACCATTTTGTCATTTAGAGCGAGTCGGACAATCCGTTCAAGGTTCCGGACGCCGTTAGCGTCCTTGACCGAAGCTCCGCCGAATTTATACACTTTAGCCATCAAGCCATTTACCATTTCTTAGCCCCGAGGGGGCACGATTATCAGGGCAGTTACCATCCGAGTATTTAGAGGTTCGCCATACGGATCGCCGTGTATGCCCCTTCGGTGCCTTTGTTCCCCAACCTGCCGCCGCACCGATCGAGCGCCTGCTGCCGGTTCAGTACCGTGAGGAGCGAGAAGATGACAGGCACCTTCCCCTGTGCGTTAAGCATTGCCACGCCCTGGGTCACCGACTGACAGACATAGTCGAAATGCGGTGTTTCTCCCTGTATCACACAGCCGATAACAACCACAGCGTCCACGCGCTCCTCTTTCATTACCCGCGCTGCGCCGTACGTCAGTTCAACCGCTCCCGGCACGTGGACAATATCAATATTATCCTCCTGCACCCCATGTTTGACGAACGTATCCATAGCGCCCTGCGCCATGGCGTACGTAATCTCGCTATTCCAGTCTGCTACAATAATTGCATAGCGCTGACGTCCAAGAACATCAGCGCCAGGCAGTTGCGAAGCATCGTATTGAGACAAATCAGTTGTCATAGGCATTTACCATTTGGCCATTTACCATGTACCATTTATTGGGCGATGGCGATGTATTTGTCGATATCCTGCGCCTCTGCGGAAGCGGGATAATCAGCCTTGATCGCCTTGAATGCCTTGAGAGCTTTGGCGTTCTGACCTTCGTGCAGGTAAACCAGACCGGCTTTCTTGAGGCTCATCGGGGCGATCACTTCGTTTCCGGACTTGGCTGCCGCCTCAAAAGCCTTCGCAGCCTTGCCGTAGTCCTGAAGTTCTACATAAGCGTCCCCGAGCAGCTGGTGCGCCGCGGGATCGATATTCACGTCATCCGCATCGAACTTGCCGAGGAACTTGGCAGCGTCCTCATACTCCCCCTTCTCGTAGTAGCAGATACCGGCATAGAGGGCAGCGAGTTTGCCCTGCTGATAGAACGAATACTCGTCCGCGATCGCCTCGAATCCAATGCACTCCGCATCGTCTCCATTGAGAGCCTTGTCGTAATCTCCCGCCATGAAATAGGCAGCCGCCTTGGCGTTCTCGTTCGATGCTTCGAGCGCCTTCGGTTTGATAATGTACTGGTTGACAGCGATGATACCCATCACTACGACAGCAATACCGCAAACCACCCAGCTGATAAGGTTGGCGTTTTCCTCAATCCATTTACCGGCGCCTGTCAGCGCCTCATTTACTTCTTCCAGTTGCTCGTCCTGTTTAACGAACTCTTCTTTCTTTTTTGCCATTTTATTAATGTATTTTATTGTTTACAATCCGTTGTCCCATGACGCGTCTGCACGCACTACACGGCGTGCGTCTGCACACGTCACACCAAAATCGGCTACAAAGGTACAACAAAAATTGCACATATGCAAATTTTTTAGCGTTTTTTTTGCTGTGCGTGAGATTTTCAGACACATTTCAGACACAGTAAAGGATTAGAGTTACAATATGATTGTAGCCTAACAGCAGTCTAACAGTCGCTTAATCACCTACTAATAACCTACTAATCACCTACTAATAACCTACTAATAATATACTAATCTCATACTGTAGGTCTTACAGAATACTGATATTGGGTCAGGTTCCCGTGCAGATTATATGGGTGAGGGATGAGGGGAGAACGGGCGAGGGATGAGAGGACACCCCCCAACCCCCTCTCAGAGGGGGGGAGCGGTGAGGGGTGAGGAGTGAGGAGTGAGGAGTGAGGGATGAGAGGTTAGCGGGTGAGGTCGGTCAGTTTGACGCCGGGATGTCTGTACTGGTGTGCCTTGGGAGCTGTTTTTTCTCCGACCATTATCGCCTGGTGGGGGCATGCATGGAGACAGGCGAGACAGGCGGTGCAGTGCGGTCCTATGGCGGCTTTCTCGTCCACGGTGATATTTCGCACGGGGCAGACGCGTGCGCATGTGCCGCAACCGACGCATTGCGTCTCGTTCACCGCCGGGCGGAAAGTCCGCAGCATCCACTGCTCCATCCGTTCCGTCCCCATGATCCAAGCAAGGGGGCTGAACCATGCGAAATGGAGCTTCCTGCGTCCGTTCCTGATGTCCGCGGTAATAGTGTCCAGGCGTCCGGCGAAACGTGTGAATTTCCATTTCTGGTCATTGGGGTTGCGTCCGAAGACGATGGCACTGTTATCCGGAACGCGAATCTTGTGGCTGTAGGCGAGTTCAATCCCCTTTTCGCGCAAGAGGCGGCGTACCGTCCAGATAGCATTCCCCGCCTGTGCTCCGCATGGAATGACGACAAACACATACGCCTTCGGGTCCAGCCGCAGCCTCGGGACGAGATTACGCACGGCAGGAGGCGCGTTAAAGTCATAAGAAGGGAAGACCAGCCCGATGCGTTTCTCTGCCGTGAGATCCATACGCACCGCTTCAGTCAGCGGCATTACCGTTTCATCCGTTGCTTTAGCAATATGCCGGGCTACGGCAAGGCTGTTTCCTGTTCCTGAGAAATAAAGAATCATGAGAGTAAACGTGATTTTTTAATGCGGAATAAGATGCATGCCAAGAGGAAATAGCCTCCCGCGAGTGCCCAAAGGGCAATGTACTCCGTGCCGGTGACAGCGAGCGAGGCGCCCATGGAATTGATATGGATAAATCCGTGCGCGCCCCATGTATAGGGGATAAAATAAGACAAGTACAACCATGCATGCGGGATCATCTCCTTGGGCCATGAGATACCCGCCATGAAGAGGAAAATCAGCGAGGTGGATATCAGCAGAACCAACCCCGATTCACGGTTCCGGATAAAGACAGAGACACACAGCGAGAAAAAGATGACCGCCAGGATATACGGCACAATGAATAGCAGAATATCCCCTATTGCGCCTATATGCGGTATATTGAACAGGCGCGGGAACAAGCCGAGCAAGACCGCCGCAAGGGCATAATAAACCAGGAAATAAGCACATGACCTGCCGCAGAGAGAGCGGAAAGAGTACTGGTCGAGGCTCTCCTCCCGTGCCGTCCCTCCGAGCATACAGATACCGAAAAGCAGTGTCTGGTGAAGTATCAGTACCAAGACCGCCGGAATGAGGAAGGATCCGTAGCCTCCGGTAGGCGTGAAGAGCGCCGTCTCGGCGTACGGAGCGTCCTGTACAAGCGCCCAGGCAAACTCCTTCCCCATGCCCATCTGCTCGTAACGGTCAATCTGTATATTGCGCATGGACTCAAGCATCACCTGGTTGCAAGAGAGATAGACCGCCTTCATATACAGGAACGAAGACATGTCACAGTACAATGAAATGTGCGCCTGCCCGAGCGGATCGGCGAGCTGCCGCGCATAATCCCGCGGGAAATAGACAATCCCGTGCACTTTCTGGTCCCGGAGGAGCCGTTCCGCCTCCGCCATGGAGTTACACGAATACGCCAGTTCAATATCCGGCGATGCATTCCATTTATGGAGGAAATCGCGGCTCTCGGGCGAGTTGCTCAGGTCCACCACCGCCACCGGTACCCCAGTGATCTGTTCGTTCCAATAAACCGCCTTGTAAATCAACGGATAAGCCAGCGTGGCGACAATGAAAATCACCGTCACGCCGGGGTCTTTGAAGATCCGCTTTAACTCATTTACAAAATCACGCCACATATCTTCTGTACGGTTTTATTTCAAAGGATAGTTCATATACACAAGTGCCCTATGGAGACGGGGTGCGACGCAGAGCGAGGCGAGCATAAATCCAGTAAGGGCTAACATATTCGGCAGACTGTTCTCTATGGGTGCCGCCATGAGTGCTTCGTTGACATAAATCAGGTAATAGTGCCGCAAAGGCTCTATATAAGAGAGTGCCTTGAAAGGCGGCAACATCGCCATCTGCGGGTAAGTGAAACCCGAGAGCGAGAAGCCCAACATGGAATACAAGGCACCGATAGAGAGGGCGTCACGCAGCGTAGGCAGCAAACCGATCATCGTGATACCCAGCGCCTCCATGGCAAAGATAAAGAGCATCAACCCGAACATGAGCCGTACGTGGCTGCCATAGACCGGAAATCCGGCAAAGCGGAAGAGAATGATATAACAGCCTACACCCAAAACCAGATAAATGACCGTATAAGGAATCAGTTTGCCGATCATCGCGATGGTGTAATTGCCTCCGGCAGCCCTAAGCCACGCATGGGATGTGCGCGCCTTGAGTTCAAACCCGACGGCGAAAATGGTAAGCATCATACATATCAGCCCCAAGATACCGGGCAGAATAGTGCTGACCAGATAGACCGAATAATTGCCCCAAGGGTTGGCAACCATGTGCCCCTCGATAGTCAGCGGCTGAATACGGTGCATGATCACGTCGTCGGGCAGCCCTTTCTTTCGGAGCACCTCGCGTTGGAAGGCTCCTGAAGTGAGATTGACCATCGTCAGCATCTGTTTGTACGCCGTATTGCCGCCCACCGTATAAGCGTTCGTAACATAAAAGTCCATCTTCGGCCGTTTGAAGTCCACGAGGTCTCTGTAGAAGCCGGAGGGGATGACGAAGATACCATATATCCTACCCTGTTGCATAGCTTCGCGGGCTTCCGGATAGGAATTGGTGACGAGTTGAATATCGACCGAGGGCGTAGCCTGCATCTCATGGATAAGGCGTCTGGAGATGGTTGTCTGATCCAGATCGACCACTGCAACCGGCATCTTCTCGGCACTGCCGCCCCGCATGAGGGTGAGGAAGAAGAAGGTCGAAAGCAACATGACCCCTACCGATGCAAAGAGGTATAACGGCCGCGCGAACATCATATGCAGTTCACGCTTGAGAACACGCCATATGTTTTGAAAAATGACAGACATTTTTCTATATTAGAGACAGCGTCTTACGAATTACGGATTACGGGTTATTCGGCAACCAAGGCGGTCATTCCCGGGCGCAGGTTTGGTATAGTCACCGTAGGGCGGCATTTGACATCGAACGTACGGACATCGTAACCTCCGTTCTGCTTGGTCGAACGCCACGTAGCGTAGGTTCCCATCGCCTTGATATGCGTGACGGCAAGCGGGTACTTGACATTATTGCCGAGCGCCGGGATCGTCGCTTCCACCACACTTCCCATGGGGAAGAGGTACAACATGTCCTCGCGGACCGCGAACGTGAACCACACATCGCTCATATCGACAATAGACATCACAGGACTCCCCTGCCCCACGAGTTCTCCGACCTTCGGGAAGAGCTCTGACACCTCTCCGTCACAGGGCGAAAGGAGGTACTTCTCCGCCTCTGCGGCAGCCACTTCCTGCAATATACCATCGACTCTCGCCACCTGTGCTTCCGCGGCGGCTTTGTCCTCTTCACGTGCTCCGGAGAGCGCCATCTGGTACTGTGAGCGTGCCGCTTTGACGGTAGCTTGCGCAGCCTTGTACTGCGCCTCCACCTCGTCCCGTTTCTGTGCGGAGACCACTCCTTTGTCAAAGAGCCGCTGCACGCGCTCATAGGACTTGCGATAGATCTCCTCGCCGGCTTTGGCTTTCTGGTAGAGTTCATAGGCACCCTGTATCTGTTCCCCGCGTGCACCGTTCTTGGCTTTCTGGTTGACGGCTTCCGCCATCTCTCGCGCAGCCAGCGCCTGTGCTTTCTTCGCCTCCACCTCCGGCGAATAGATGACGACGAGCGTGTCGCCTTTCTTCACCTGCTCACCCTCCTCATAGAGGTACATCTCAATACGTCCCGGCACTTTGCCGGACACGCGGTACTCAGCCGCCTCCGCCTCTCCCTGAATAAGCGTCTTTTCCGGGCGGAGGGCGATAATACCGACTACCGCAACAATAACGACTACTGTCAGCAATGCAATCAAGCCGAACAGCAGACTACCTTCTTTCTGGTGTTTCATATTACAATTTACCTAAATACTTACGAAGTTGTGTTTCCGTTGTTTTCGCTTCAGCCTCTGCGTCCACGAGATCGGTAGCAGCCGCCAGCCACGCCGTCTGCGCCTGCATGAGCTCGGAGGAGGTGATCATGCCGGCATCGTACGACTCCTGCGCCATACGGAGCACCTCCGCCGCATTGTTGCAGGTCAACCGCGCGAGCGCAATTTTCTGCTGCGCTTCCGCTAATTTCTGGTTCGCCTGCGTAGTCTGGAGTGTCAGCAGCGCCCGCGTCTCCTCGGTCTTGAGCTCGACCGCTTTGGCAGCGTGTTTGGCGGCTTTGTAACGGAGAATATCATCCGCATGCGCAATCGGCACATTGACGACCACACCTGCCGAGAAGAACCCTTTTCCGTCCCATTTGCTGCTAAATCCGTTATCCACATTCGGGTTGGTGTAGATATATCCGGCGGAGGCTACTATATTCGGCTGCAAGCCGGCGGCAGCAATCATGGCGTTGGACCTGGCAATCTTCTCCGCCTCCTCCAGCATACGCAACTCGGGGCGGGCATTGACAGCGGCATCCGAGTTCGCCGAATCGGAAGGAAGTGCAATCTCCGACAGCCCGGACTCATCGAGTCGGAAAGCCGTAGAGAGCGGCAGTCCGCAAACCTGTGCCAACGCCATATTTGAGAGCGTGAGACCATTCTCCGCTTGCAGTTTCTTGACCTCCGCCTCGCCGCGTTTGGTGGTTACTTTGAGGAGGTCGGATTGCGTGACGAGTCCTTCATCCAGAGCTTCCTTGACATCGGTCTCCAGTTGGCAGAGAAGTTTGTAATACTGCTCGGCGAGCTCTTTCTTTTTTCCGACCGAGACCACCCTCCAGTACGCCTCATCTACCGAATAGATGATTGCCTCGCGCTTGTTCTCGGACTCGATCGCAGCGATATTCTCCGTGGCCTTGGCAATCTTGTACATATTGATCAGCCTGCCGCCGACATATATCGGCTGCGTGACTCCCACCTGCGCCACGACTATGTGGTGCAGATCGAATGTCAGTTTGTCATACACCATCTGGTAGGCATCGGCGATACGTTGGCCCGCGGCGTCAGAGATAGTGCCGGTAACGCCGTCACGCCACTTCCAGGTAGCCGTCCCGTCGGGATTGACAGTCGCGGTACCGAAGGTAAAGTCCGTGGTGTTCGACAGCAGATGCGCGTTGCGGGAGTTATACATATACGAGCCGTTCGCGGTAATCTTCGGGAACATGGAGGCAAGCGCCGCCTGACGGTTGTATCTGGCAGCCAGACGCGTCTCTTCCTGCGACTTGGCAGAGTTACCTGAAGAGAGGGCTAAGTCACGGCATTGCTTGAGCGAATAATAGGTCGTGTCCGCCGCTTTGGCAGCCAGGACGGACAAAACACACAGACATATGACAGACAAGCGTCTTATTTGTTCATTTTTCATCTTGTTTTGCATATTTAAAAGCCACGGTTATGGTAACAAAAAGCGTGCCAGATAGAACACTTAATGTTGTATATTTGTATTATACCAGTTTTCAAGTTTCTCATTGAACTCTCTGCGTGTGAGAGTCTTCGCCCACTGGCGCAGTTCTTCCGTGTGGTCCTCAAAGTGCAGCGTGACCGTCCGCCGCCATTTCCATTGCTTGGGTTTGAGTTTGGACCAGCGGCTGGACTCCAACCCGCGCATTCTACAAAGGATCACGCGCACGCCCGCCGGAAGTTCCCGACAGACCTCATATGCCATGCGGCGGTTACCGATGACCTCTTTGTCAATGGTCTTCACGTGCCCCGATGGATAGAAACAGAGCTGTTTGCCGGCAGCGAGACTGTCAATGGCGATACGGCTCAACTGACTTGCTTCCGCCACGCTCTCCTCGCGGCTCATGGCACTCTTGCTGAGGTCCGGCACTTCGATGGCGCCGCCCAGTTTCAGCACCCGTCCGTAGAGCCAGTGGCGCATGAACAGTTCATCGACCATCGGACTGATAGGCAGCCACCACTCTTCGCTGAAGAGAATCAGCGGATCCATGTACGCAGTATGGTTGGGCAGAACGAGGTGGGTGCTCTTGTCGCGCAGCAGTTCCTCGCCCGTCACACGGACATCATAATGCCAGTGCAGAAAGAATTTGATTATTTTGCCTAATGTGTATCGGGTCATAACAGTTTAACGGATTAACGGATTAACGGTTTCAAGGAGGGAGGCACCGCCCCGCCTGTCAAAGAAAATAGTGTCCATGCCGGCTGCACGCGCTCCGAGAATGTCGGTGGTCATCGAATCGCCGATCATGACCACCTCGTCCGGCTGCAAACCGGCACGGCGGAGAGCTTCCCGAAAGAAACGGATGTCGGGTTTGTCATAACCGATGTCCATGGATATAAACGTGTCCTCGAAATAATGCAGAATCCCCGCATGTTCCAGCCGCGAGCGCTGCAGGTGACCGAAACTATTGCTGGCGGCAAAGAGCCTGTACCCTTTCTCGCGGAGTAAGTCCAACATCTCCTTGGCACCGGGCACGAGCGCGTGGGTCGTGCCCCACGCCACGCGGAAAGCGTGTTTGAACTGCTCCGTCATTTCCTCTTTCGCCAAGGGTGTACGGAGACTGTCGTAAATAGTCTCTATGAACTCCGCCGGATACATGTCCATCACCTCGGCGATCGTGTATTTGCCGTGCTTGGCTTCGGAGAAAAGCCGTCCGGCGATGTCGAAGAAGAGTTGGAAGAACTCTGGGTGCTCCGGCATAGCCGCATCAAACGCCGCCCGACAACAAGGAACATAGTCCAGCAGCGTATCATCTACATCTATAAAAACAGCTTTATATTGCATTTCATTAAAAACGGAGAGCCATATTACAGACTCTCCTATTCGCTATGTTTTCAGCACTATGTCGGGTAGGCGAGATTCGAACTCACGACCTCCTGCTCCCAAAGCAGGCATTCTAACCGGGCTGAACTACTACCCGAAAACGGCGACAAAGGTACTGCTTTTTTTTGACATATGCAAGGATTTGCGTATTTTTTTTCGCTGAAGAGCCTATTTTCCCTTGATTTTGTCAAAGCCGGAACCGAAAACGCCACTCACATCGGCGATGGAGACTAAGGCATTGGGGTCGATCTCGTGAATCAAACTCATGACCAGCGAACTCTCGGGTTTACGGACAAGCACCGAGATCACCTTCACCGGCTGTTTGGAATACCAACCCGTGCCGTCCAGTACCGTCACACCGCGGTTGACGGTCGTGTTGATGGCAGTAGCTATCTCGTCGTACTTGGACGAATAGATCAGGAAATGGACGGAGCGGTGCAGCCGCGCCATGAGCCAGTCCACCGCCACGGTATAGGAGATGGTCATCGCAACACCGTAGAGCACACGCTTGATTTTGAGGATTTGGAGATTTGAGGATTTGAGGATTTGAAGATTGTCGGCATCGTGCATCATTGAGTCCGGCAGCGGCAGGAAGAATGCCGAAGCGATAATGATAATATCGCACGCAAGCATGATATTGCCGAGCGAGATATTATGATAGTGGTTGATGATCATCGCCACGATATCCGTACCTCCTGATGAACCGTTAGCTGCCAGCACGCAGCCCAGACTGAGCCCGAACACAAAACCGCCGATGATGGCACCTAACCACGGGTCTGCGATAATAGGCTCCGGCAGAATGGGTATCACGCGGTACCAGAAGGTGATCGCCGCCACGCCTACCATCGTCCGAATGGTAAACCTCCACCCTACTGTCAGTCCGGCAATGATAAGCAGAATAGCGTTGAACACAAAGGTCGTCAGCCACACCGGTATCGCGCCGCCGTACTCGGGGAAGAGCGAGGGGAACATACCTCCGGTGACATAATAAATCACAGAGCATATACCCGTCAGTCCGCCGCCCACAAACGCGTGCGGCAGCAACACCCAGTTCACCATCAGAGCCATCGGGAAGATACCGAAGATGATTGCCAGGTACTCAAATACCGTCCTTGTCCGGGACTGACTCGGCGCATTGTGCGGATTTACGTATTGATGAAAGCGCAGCATCTATTCAGTTGACAGTTGACAATTGACAGTTGACAGTGGGTCATTTACCGTTCGCCATCGGGTCAAAGCCCTGTCCGAACACACCGCGTACCTGACTCTGACTGACAAAGGCGTTCGGGTCGATGGCTCTCACGAGACGGAAAATCGTAGCCGATTCATAAGAACGGGCTATCGTCGTCACCACCTTCATGGGCTGTTTGTAATAGCCGCCTTCCGCCTCCAGAAACGTGCATCCGCGGTGCGCCTGCGTGATAATCGCCTCGGCTATCTCGTCGGGTTTCTGGGTAAAAATCATGAACTGCACCGACTGCCGCATCCGGTTCATGACCCAGTCCACAGCCGTCGAGCTCATGAACGTATAGGTAAGACCGAAGAGTATCTTCTCTATCGCGCCCTGCGTTCCAGCCGCCTGTATGGTAGGCAGGAAGAAAGCCGAGGAGATAATGGTCATGTCCGCCACAAGTAACACCCTTCCCATCGGCAGATGGTGGTACTTGTTAACGATCATCGCCACGATGTCCGTGCCACCGGTGGAGCCGTTGTTGAGGAAACAGATACCTAAGAAACAGCCCGTGAACAGGCCGCCGAC
>DFEG01000015.1 GCA_002369075.1 Bacteroidales bacterium UBA3808
CCATTCCCCAAGCCATCAGCAGCACTACAACTGTTCTGATGGCCGTGGCAAGATTGGAGTCCACGCCCTCAATGCCTATCTTGGCAAGGATGGCGGTTGCTGCGGCAAATAGTGCCGACAGAATTGCAAAAAGTAGCCACATATTATTTGTCTTTTTCATTATATCATCTAATTGGGTCTAAACAATGTCATCTGTTCGACAAATTGGAATTTATACTTCAATGTTTTTTAATGCATAATTTTACAATTCCATGCAAAAACGGGGTCAGTTCCTTTTGTACACTAACGTAAAAGATATTTGAAAATATTTCATTTTTTTGTTTTAATTCGCTGAATATACTTTATGTTTATTCTGCTAAATTCCGATTCATCTGCTTGTCTTTTTTTATTAGATGCCCATAAGGAATATTCTATACCTGCTTATTATATGCAAGGCTGTATCTCATCAGTCGATAACAACGGCTGTGCCGGAGATGGAGATCATAATCATGCCGTTGGCTTGCCCCATCGTCTCATAGCCAAAGCTAACGCCCACGATGGCATTGGCGCCCAATTTCTCGGCGCGCTCGCGCATTTCTTTCTGCGCTGTCTCGCGTCCTTCGAGCATAGCCTTTTCGTAACTGTCGGTACGTCCTCCGAAGAAATCACGAAGCGACGCGCCGAAGTCCTTCAGGAAGTTCATTCCGAAGATAACCTCTCCGGAAACAAGACCTTTGTACTCCTTAATAGTGTGACCCTCAATGGTGGGTGTAGTGGTAACTATCATATTATTTAGCCTTTTTGTAATACTTGCTGTGCTGGTATTGCCCGTAGCGGAGAAATAACAACTCAAAATAATAACTCTGCCAATTTATCTTCCCGAATGATTTTGGGCGCGCTTTTGCCTGCCAGGACAAGGATTTTCTTTCCCTCGCGATAGATATGCAGCTGCCGTGAACGGACAACAGCCGTCAGCGTCGGGTCACTCTCTATCTGCTCACGGATAGCGCTGTATTCGCCATCCGGAGCGAATAGTTTGCGTTGCAGGTGACTGCACATGTTTGTAGTATCAATCGACTTCATTTCTTTGCGTTTATAATCTTGGCAGGATTGCCGGCTACGACCATATCATCAGGGATGTCGTGCGTGACAACTGAACCGGCTCCGACGATGACGCGGTTGCCGATGGTCACACCCGGACAGACGATCACTCCGCCGCCGAGCCAGCAGTCATCGCCGATACGGATCGGCAGTCCTGTCTCGATTGTTTGGCGGCGCTCCATATAATCATGCGGATGGTCCGGCGTCAGCAGTTGGCAGTTAGGCCCGATGAGGGTGTGAGCGCCGATGGTGATACCGCCGCCATCCAGAAAGACGCCGTTGAAATTGACAAACGCCCCCTCGCCGATAGAGATGCGGTTGCCGTGGTCGCAATGGAAAGGCGGGCAGATGATCACCGAAGGGTGCGCATCGGGGATGAGCGCGTGGATACAGCGGTGCAGTTCGTCCATGTCCCATGCGCCGCATTGATTGAGGTCCCGCATGGCATAATACGCCCGCAGGATATTCGCCTGAACCTCCTTGTCCGTATAATCGTACGGCAGGTTATGAAGCATTTTTTCGTATTCGGTCATTTGTTCTTTGTATATTTGGTTTTCACTGTCTCGCAGGGTTCTTCGGGACGACCACTACAGGTCGGCTGTCTTGTCTTTTTGAGTATATAGCCAGGCGACTATCGCGCCGCTGATATTGTGCCACACGCTGAAGATGGCACCGGGGATGGTCGCCATCGGATATGCGGCAAAATGGAGCGTAGCCAAGGAAGAGGCAAGGCCGGAGTTCTGCATGCCTACTTCGATGGAGACCGCCCGTTTCTTGGGTTCGGGCATTCCTGTCAGTCGTCCTATCAGATAGCCGAGCCCCAACCCGAGGAGGTTGTGGCACATCACTACAAGGATGATCAAGATACCGCTTGCCAGCAGTTTGGAAGCATTGGCGGAGATGACGATAGAGACCGTAAAGGCGATAGCGACCGATGAGAAAGCCGGAAGATAATCCATCGCCTTCTCCGTGAACTTGGGCCACAGGCTTTTGATAACCAGACCTAATACGATAGGCAGAATGACCACCCATAGGATACTCAGCAACATGCCTGCCACGTCCACATGGATGCTCTCTCCTGCCAGTACCCATGTCAGCAAAGGGGTAAGCAGCGGGGCAAGCAAGGTGGAGACACCGGTCATCCCGACCGACAAGGCAAGGTCGCCTTTCGCCAGATAGGTGATGACATTCGATGCCGTGCCGCCGGGACAGCAGCCTACCAATATCACGCCAAGCGCCAGTGCTTCGTCCAGCTGAAACACTTTAGCCAGCCCCCATGCCAACAGCGGCATGACGGTGAACTGCGCCATACAGCCGATGATGATATCTTTCGGACGGCTGAAGACGATTTTGAAATCCTGCAGGTTGAGCGCCAGTCCCATACCGAACATCACCACGCCCAACAGGTAGTTAATGGTTTTGGTGGGTATGGGTTGCAACACAGCCGGAAACAGCAGCGAAAGCACGGCGCATACTAAAACCAGTACCGCCATGTATTTCGATATGTAGTGACAAAGTTGCTTCATCGGATGATCTTGCCTGCATACTTGCAGATGTCAATTTTTTGTTTCGTTATGTTACGCCTTGTTGAACTTGGATTTGGGCTGCTTGCTGCGCGGGCGTTAAAACGGATAGCCTATACCGAAGTTGAAACGTATTGCATCAAGTGCCGAGGGAATATTGAAATATGTGTTAATGGGTTGTGTTGTATCGATTTTGCCCTCTTTGGTGTATTTGAAGGTCTGGAACGGCGCGTGTATTGCAACGCCGATGTCAAGCCTAATGACAAGTCCGTCGAGATCAAGTCGCAGTCCGGCACCTGTTCCCAGAGCAATCTGCCGTGCGAAATCGGGGTTGTTATATAGTCCATCATACAGATTATCAGGAATCTCCAAGCGTTTGAGGTAGTCCTCAAATCCCGCGGCTTTAAATAAATCAACCGTTGAGTACCAATTCCATACGTTTCCGGCGTCGACGAAGGTTGCTCCATAAAGTTTCCAAACGATAGGGAAACGAAGTTCGAGGTTTGCCTCAAGTTTGACATCACCGGCATGGAAGAAGTTCTGATTGTATTTGGCGGAAAAGAAGTTACCGGGTCCATAGGCGTAGGGTGAAGCACTCCTCATGCTATTAGGACCTCCGGCATAAAATCCTTCAGATAGCGGTGCAAAATAGGAGTTCCCAAGCGGTATATTAGCTCCGGCGTAGAGACGCGTCGCGATAGAGACCTGGTCTGTGATGTTAAATTTATTTCTCAGTTCTGCCGTGAGTTTGACAAACTGGTTAAAGGTGATAGAGCCTAATTGTTTATCTTTCTCATTCCACGAATGTCCGAAAGCGCAGTAGAGGGCGTTGATGAGGTTGCCGGATTCCTTTACGCCGAAATCGAACATGGTGTTAACAGTGCGTTTAGTGCGGTAGTTATTGTAGATGAAGTTATAGCTGATAGAGGGTACAAATTCATCTCCGGCAATGACTTTGATGAGTTGCGGGTATTCTGCCGCTTTATCTAAGAGGTTTTCAGATTCGGCTTTCATCAGCACTACCGAGAGCGAGAATGGCGTGAAAGCGTGCGTGATAAAACGGGAAGAATGGATGAAATAAGTGAATGATCCGGATAACTTATGAACACCATATCCTCCGGCAATGTTTTCGTACTGATAGCCAAGCATATAACGTGTATCGCCATCAGGGTTATCGTCTCCTCCCCAGTGCAGGTAGGGGAATACTAATGAGGCGTTAACACCTAATTTATAGGTATCAGTCTTCTTCGGATCACCCGGATGCCGATTGCGGAATGCCCAGTAATAGGCACCGTTTCCTTTTAAACTAAAGGTTTCTCCTTGTCCCAAGACATTCTTAAGCGAATATTTGAGCGTCAGGTCCGGACCAATGGAATTATTGGAGCGATAAGCGATACCGGCATCTGCTGTCAGACCGTGCGTGCGTAAGATTGTATCACCTCGGAAAGATTCCGGACGATTCCATGCCTTGGTTGTCCGAACACCAAGGCCGGTTTTGATTAACTCGCCTTCAAGGACATTGTTATTATCGCGTCTAGAGTAAAGGCGGAGTAGAAGATTACCCGCCTTATTCAGTTTATAATCGGCGGTGATGCTGGATAGCAGACCTTTCGTCTCATTCACCTCGGGGTTATCGGAGATAGTAGAACCAATGGTGAGACGTAGTTTGTTCTTAAAGAAGGATTTACTGAGGGTGATGTTCATGTCGTTTTTCTTGCCGGAGGAGAAATCCACATCCATGAATTTACCCACTTTGGAATTGGCAATGGCAGCGTTGACGCGACTATTGATGATAGACGAGAGAGCGTAACCTTCCCGCTGTGCTGCCTCATTACTTTGACCGAGATACATACCGGTTGTGAGCAGCATGGCTGCCAATCCCTCGCGAGTGCCCTCATCAACGGAAGCTAATTCTTTAGAAACAGCCTCATCGCCGGGGGCTTCCAAGAAGAATCCTATAGACTTTATTCCTATTGAGTCCAGTTCTCCGTTTACACGCACACCGGTATTGAAATTAACACGGCGTAACCCGGCTCCTTTTGATTCCACATCGGCTTTCACTTTTTGTGAGGCAGAAATATGGAGTTGTGTTTTGCCGATAGGTCCATTGAAAGTAATATTACTGCCGGAATCTACGTGGAAGGGAATCACCGGATAAGCCTTTGGTGAATAACGAACAATACCATCATCCACCCTCACTTTGCCCCCAAGATTAAGGGGTACACTATCTGCAGTTGCATAACGAACATTGACGGTGCCATGTGGCTTGACCTGTGCGAGGTTCTTCTTATCAATTGGATAAGTGATATCTGTGGTTGGAAGAATAACGGCCTCTACATCAGCCACAATCGAATCAAGCGGACCGGATACTCTTCCGTGTATATCTGCCGCCAGGTCTCCATAAACGGGAATCGGGCCGCCTTTAGGCAGCTTGACGGGAGCAAAACTATCGGCAGCGAGTGTTACATCGATATGCATAGTATTGAGATCTAATCCCCCATTGAAGGCAATGAATGTGCTGTCAGCACCGTATATGGGCAGACCATTAAGGTCTATCAGATTATGCTCCATGACAATAGGTGTTTCGCCTAAACTCAAGCCTGCCTGATAGGGCTTATATTGTGCTGCCACCGAGAGAGGTAACACTTTGGCAGAAATATCCGGTTTATTTGGTAAACCATCGACCGACGCAGTGGCTCTGACAGCTCCCCTTAAATCTAAATCTTCCATCTTGAGAATACTATCAACGATATCCAGCGGTATATCATCTATTCGGACATCTGCCCGTAAGGCATTATGGTATATTTCGGAAGGAGAGATGCACATATCAATAGAGCGGTTACCGAGGTCTAAATCATGATAAGAAAGGCTATCGAGTGTGAGTCGTCCTTTGCCGTGCAACGCTGTCTGCTCGCGCAGCAAGTTCAATCGCAAAGCGGCATCCGTGCAGAGCCCGTCGAAACTCATTACGCCGTCTGTCAGGCGCGTGTTTGCAGCGAGTGAAGCGTCGGTTCTTCCCTCCGTCATAGCCACGCGCAGCGCGGCCTGGGCGCAATTTATATCGGCGATACCGGCGTTGACATTAACTGCCAAATTTGTTTGGGTTGAGTCGGAGTTAAAGGAGAGGTCTGCCTGTTGCAGATCCACTCCGATGCTATCCATGATAGGTTGAATAGGATTGCCCTTAAAGAGTGCAATATCTGCCTTTAGTGCAGGGATAAGTTGCTGTAAAGTATCAATCTTAGTGAGGTCAGAAAGTGATGTGATAGCGTGGAGTATAGACGAATCGCTTAGCGTATTGAGCAAGGGTTGTATGTCGCTGATAAAAGTATAAAGCGGCATGGGGGAATGAATGTCAGCATTTAATCCGCGAGTTTGAAGCCTGATGGATGTAACAGAGTCTGTAGAGGCTGCCAGTGAGGTTCGCGACAAATCATATGAACCGAGGCGCGCCTTATTTAATTGTACATTGACGCGGATGGAATCGGTGCGAAGAGCGAGATCTACATGGTTGATATCGATTCCCGTACTATCTATAAGCGGCTGAATAGGACTACCTTTACGGAGGGCGATGCTTGCATTCATTGCCGGTATCCGTTGCCGAATGGTTTCTACTACCGTCAGGTCTTGTAGCGTCGTTATGGCATTTACAATAGCTGTATCGCTTACGGTAGTAATCAACGGTTGAAGCCGGTTGATAAATGAGAAGAACGGCATCGGTGTCGTGAAATCGACATCAAGCCCCGGGGCATTAAGAGCAAGGGAGGTTGTGGAATTAGTGGAGGCGTCAAGTGAAGTGTGCGATAGGTCGTACTGACCATAACGCGCTTCATCAAGACGCAGTTTGACGCGCGAGGACAAATGCCGTTTAGGATTTATGCCCCGTCCTGTGGCCGACAAATTGCCTGCGAGAACAATAGGTGGAGCATCCTTAAGGAACGGAGCCAGGTTGACGCGGTCGATGTGCACAGTGGCATCGTATGCCTCGTTATGGATGTCATACGAGGCGCGAAGTCGAGCTTTACTGCCTTGAAACTCGGCATCACCGATGGTCTTAATACACATTGTACTGAGGTCCATTGCAGTAGTACGAAGGTCGGCTTTGGCTGCCAATGGCGACGAATAAACATGCAGGCCGCTACTGGTAATAAGGTTGTGGGCAATATCAGCACAAGCACTTCCGTAAATCGTGTCGGCAGGGATATTGAGATTACCAAGCGAGAAAGCAAAGTCTCCTACATTCAGCCGCCGTACGTCATAGCGGTTTGCTCCCACATTTACTGTGGCTTCTGTGGATAAAGAACCGGCCTCAATTACCATACCTAACGGAGTCATACCGAAATGTACGTTACGGAGTTCGCCGTCCGGTACCTCAAAGGCTAATTGGAGGTTTGAAGAGTCTTGTACCGTTGTGTTCGGAGCCGTATTGCGCAAATCGATATCTACATAGGCATCGTTGAGACGTAGTCCGTGTAAAGGATATTCCCCTCGCGCTATACGGAGTGCGGGAGAGGCAACCAGTAGATTACCCACCTCAACATCTACGCCTATGGTAGCAATCAAACTGTCTGAATGAAAAGCGGCTTTATCTAAATATAGTTGTTCTACCACGATTGGCAGATTCAGCGGGTCGCTGAAGGGTGCTGTTTTACCGGCGGTTAATATCTTGGCATCTAAGCGCAATTTTCGTGCGTAGATAAGAGTATCTTTGTCGCGGTGCCCGACAAATAAACTGTCTATCTCTACCTGTAATGATAAGTCGTCTTTTCCTTGATAAGCATGATACAGCACCACGGGCGAGTGGTGGAATGGTGAGAGATATAGTTTGCCTAACTCAATATCGAAATCGGTTTTCTCGTTCGCAATGGCAACACCCTTCCGCAGCACTCTTTCGCGCATATCAGGTGACGACACACCCCAAACTACTGCAATCAGTAGCACGAATATTATTCCCGCCAACACACCAAGTATGGCAACAGGAATCTTCCACAGTAGTTTCCGCTTACTCTTCATTCAGGGATTATTTAGTTCCGCCACCGAGAGCTACATAGAGGTCTATAAGACTGATGAGACCGTTATAGCGGTTGGTGACATCTGCGAGTTGGGCCTTAAGGTAGTTCTCCTGTGCGGTAAGAACCTCAAGATAAGAGCTTTTGCCTTTTTTCATCAGCTCACAGGTCCCATTATATGACTCACGTTGGGTAATAAGGAGGCGTTGATAAAGTGCATCTTGCTCTTGAGCGTTGCGGCAGCGGAAAATCGCATCATTCACTTCATTTCCTGCCCGCAACATGGTTTCTACATAGCGGTTTGCCGCTTCCTCTTGTTGCAGTTTGGCAATCTCGAGATTGGCTTTCAGCTTGCCACCCGCAAAGATAGGCTGTGCCAAGCCCAGCACGGCGTTCATGAGTAGTTGTCCCGGGTTGACAACCACGCCGCCATTATTGGTCCAACCAATGAGACCGGAGAGCGATAGTGCAGGGCAGAAGGCTGCCTTCGCCATATTAGTCTGGTAGTAAGCCGCTGCTACATTACGCTCCGCAGCCCGCACATCGGCACGATTGCTAAGCTCAGAAGCGGGAATAGGCTCTATCGTCCAAGTATCGAATGGGTAACTCGTCCATGGTGAGCGGGCTATCTCATGCGGTTCTTCATTGAGCAAACGACACATGCTGAGCTCAAGCGAATGAATCTCCTGCAAGAGTTGTTTGCGCTGAATCCGTACATTGATGAGGGAGGCTTCCATTTGTCCTACGGATGGCGAATACGCCTGGCCGTTTTTAACTAAAACACGTTGGATCTCCAACACGCGCTGCCAGATAAGTTCGGTTGAATCAATGATTACTGCCTGAAAATCTAATAATTGCAGCTGCGTATAGAGTCTTGCTACTGTAGCCACAAGATTAGCATGAGTTGCAGCGCGGTTGTCTTCGGCTTGAGCACGCATTACTTCTGCCTGACGTTTGCGATTGGTTATGGTACCAAAACCTTCCCCGCCCCAATTGAGCGAGAGAGGCACTTGGTAAGTCAGCGTAGCACCGGACATACCGCTGCCGGGGGTATAAGTACCGGATACCCCTACATTGGCTGGTGAAATGGCTAAGGTCGGCAGATAACCCAATTTGGCGGCACGAAGTCGCGCATCTGCTTCCTTGATCGCTAACAGTTGAGAGCGGTAATCAACATTATTGACCAAGGCGCTGTCTATTAAGTTTTGCAACACTGGATCGGTTATATAAACCTTCCAGTCAGCTTCGCTCACGGCGCTCACTAAAGAATCCGCTTCGGGCTTGGATGTAGGCTCATATTTTTTTAATATACCGCAGGAGGAGAGGGATAGTGCTAACGCACATACCGCTATCGCTGTTAGACCGCTTGCGCTGTTAGACCGCTTCGCTGTAGGAGCGGCTTCGCCTGTTGGATTTTCTTCTTCGACGGGTTCGGAGGTGCCTTGGAAGCGCTCATGCAGTTTCTGGAAGATAATATAGAACGCCGGTACGACGAATACAAGTGCCAGTGTCCCCACTGCCATACCGCCGGTAACGCCGATAGCGAGAGCACGGTTGCCGTTCGCGCCTGCACCGCCTTCAATAATCAACGGAATCATACCGGCAATCATCGTTACGACAGTCATCAGAATAGGACGTAAACGATCCTCACACGCTTTCAAGGCAGCTTCTACAATCGGCATACCTTGCTTGCGTTTCTCAACGGCAAACTCCGTGATAAGAATCGCTGTTTTGGCCAACAAACCTATCAGCATGATCACACCCGTCTGAAGATAGATGTTATTCTGCTGACCGCAAAGCCAGGAGAAGGCAAAGGACCCCATCAGACCGAACGGTACCGACAGTAGCACTGCAAACGGAATAAAGAATGACTCGTAAAGCGAGGCGAGAATCATGTAGATAAGCAATACGCAGATGAGGTAAATAAGCCCCGTGAGATTCGATTTGCTATTCGCTTCCAACTCACGACTCATACCCCCATACTCGTAACCATAACCGACTGGCAGATAATCTTTTGCCACTTCGGCTATCACACGCTGTACATCGCCTTCGCTATAACCGGCATTCGGCTGTACAGAACAAGCAATAGATTGGTACAGATTGAAGCGTTTCTGCGTCGCTGAACCTACGGCGGGAGTAAGCGTCAGGAACTGCGCGATGGGAGCCATTTGACCGTTCACCCTTACAAAGATATTATTGAGCGAATTAGGGTCAAGACGATACTCAGGAGCGGCACCTGCCATGACACGGTATATCTTGCCGTATTGGTTGAAATTGCTGATATAAGCACTCCCGCAATAGGCGCCAAGGGTGTTAAGAACAACATCCGGAGATATACCTGCACGATCGCACTGCGTGGCGTTAACATCCACTTTGTATTTGGGGAACGACTCCGAGTACAACGACATGGCCATCTGTACCTCCGGGCGTTTCTGTAGTTCTGTAAGAAAGTTATTGACCACTTCGTTGAAACGACTCATATCGCCACCTTGTAAATCCTCCATCTGCAAATCAATGGCATTACTGTTTCCATATCCCGGTATCTGCGGCATCTGGAACGGAATGATTTGGGCATCCTTGATGTCTTCGCAACTGAGATACAACTTCGCCATGACATAGTCGATGTAATGCTCTAGCCCTTTCCGCTCGTCCCACGGCTTGAGACGGATAACAAGTGTCCCGTAACTGACACCCGTTCCTGATAATAGACCGAAACCGGAAATCTTGGCATAACTCTCCACCTCTTCGAGACGAAGCACATGTTCCTCTACCTCAGCCATGATCTTATCGGTCTCAACAAGAGGAGAACCTGCCGGCGCGGTCACATCAACCATGATAACGCCTTGGTCTTCTTGCGGCACGAGTCCGGCAGGTAACGCACGCATCGCGAGTACCATGATCACCACAGCGCCGATCAGCCACAACCACGCACGGCGGGGTTTTTGCAGGAACTTGGAGACACCGTTCTTGTACTTGCCGAGGATAGCGTTATAGCCTGCCTCGTAGGCTTCTTTCACGTATTGACTGAAGCTTTTCTTGGAACCCGCCTTTTCTTCTTTCTTCGGGCGGAAGAGTACTGCCGTCAGCGCCGGACAGAGGGTGAGCGCGGAGATACAGCTGAGGCCCACGGAGGACGCAATCGTTATACCGAACTGGGTAAAGAACGTGCCGCTCGTCCCGGGCATGAAGGTCACGGGGATGAACACCGCCATGAAGACCAGCGTACAACTGATCACGGCTACCGTCACTTCGCTCATTGCATCTTTGGTCGCCTTATAAGCCGAGGTATAGCCGTGTTCCATTTTTGCCATCACCGCTTCGACTACCACGATGGCGTCGTCCACCACCGTTCCGATGGCGAGCACGAGTGCAAAGAGGGTGAGAATATTGAGCGAGAAACCCGCTACTTTGACTACCGCGAAGGTACCTAACAGCGAGACGATGATGGAGATCGAAGGAATCAGCGTCGCCTTGAAATCCTGCAGGAAGAAATAGACGACGAGGATCACTAAAAGAATGGCAATAATCAGCGTCTCCACCACGTTGTGAATGGCGGCATAGAGGAAATCATCGCTGGTCTGCAGGATAGTGAACTCCAGTCCGGCGGGCATGGTGTGTTTCAGATCCCCGTACAGCTCGTTGATGGCGGCGTTGACCTGCGTGGCATTGGCTCCCGGAGCCTGGTTGATGATGAATGCCACACCCGGCTTGCCGTCTATGCGCGAAGAGAAGCTGTAACTCAGCGCGCCGAGTTCCACATCCGCCACGTCGCGCAGATGAAGCACATTGCCGTTGGAGGTGCGCAGCACGATGGACTCGAACTCCTCAATCGACTGCAAACGGCCTTTGTATTCCAGATTGTACTGGTAGGTGTTGCCGCTCTGCTCGCCCAGCGAACCCGTCGCTGCCACCATGTTCTGGTTGCCGATGGCGGCAAAGATGTCCTGGGGGGCCAAACCGTAGCGTGCCATCACGTCCGGCTTCATCCAGATTCGCAGCGAATAGGTGTTTCCGAGATTCTGCACAGCCCCGACGCCCGTCACACGCAGCAGACGAGGCTTCACGTTGATATCAATGTAGTTCGCGATGAAATCGTTGTCAAACTTACCGTCGCGGCTCACCAGAGCGGAAATCTGAAGAATGTTATTCTGTCTTTTCTCCACTT
>DFEG01000036.1 GCA_002369075.1 Bacteroidales bacterium UBA3808
AACCGTCCCTTTCTTTTGGGCCAAATATAGAGGCGGGGAAGGATCCCACGTTTTTGCTTATATCAATACGTCAAAGATCGAAGTTGTTTATTTATGGTTTGTTTTATTCCTGTTAGGCTTCGTGAGCAAACTCAGCATAGTTGCCTAAAATCTGCTCAATGTGAATAACCTCTGGGCACTCATCCCAAGTGACTCCACCGCCCATTAGGTACCATTTGTTGCGTCTTCGTACCGGTACTTTCTTAATCGAAGGAAATGCTGAAATGGGCATAATTATCCGCCGACCGTCTTTTAACTCCACCTGAAATTTCCCCCTTACAGGGAAACTCACTTTCGTTATAGTGGGTTTAATATCCCAATATCCTTCCATCTGTGCCATAATTATTTGCTCTATTCTCGTTAGCATCTGTACCGTAAAATAAAAATGTCCACACGACTTTCGCCGTTGTATATAATAGAACCTTAGGCATCTTTCTGAAATTTGGCGCAAAGTTACAACATTTTTCTGATATATGCAAATAAAAAGAGAAAAATATCGTAAAAAAGAGTAGAACTACAGGAATTTGTTGATATATGCTCCGAGCGTGTTGCGGTTGCAGCGGAGTCTGGCGGCAATCTCCCTTTGGGAGCAACCGCGTGCAAGTGCCTTTCGTATATAGGCGTCGTGGCGGTAGAGTGCGTGCGCTTCCTGCGATGTTTTGCTGCCTTTGGGTCTGCCTACGTGTTTGCCCTCCGCCTTGACGCGTGCGAGCGCTTCCCTTGTGCGTTGGGAGATAAGGGTTCGTTCGATCTCCGCGGATAGTCCGAAAGCGAACGCCAGAACCTTGGACTGGATATCATCGCCGAGACGGTATCCGTCTTTGACCGTCCAGACGCGGCACTCGCGCTGCATGCAGATACTGAGTATCTCCATGATCATGAAGAGGTTTCGTCCGAGGCGGCTCAGTTCGCTGCAGATGATGAGATCGCCCTTGTGTACGTTCTTGAGTAGTTTGCCCAGCCGGCGTTTGCGGTAGGAACAGGTACCTGAGACGGTTTCCTCTATCCATCCGTCAATAGTGAGTTGCTCGCGCCGTGCAAACTGCAAGATCTCGAAACGCTGGTTTTCAACGGTCTGTTTGTCCGTACTGACACGAATGTAGCCGTAATTCATTCGCGTTACTTTTTGTGTGCGGCAATAAAGAGTTGGGTAGAGTTGAAGATGTTCTGCCAGATGATATAGGCAGCTGCTCCGAGTGAGGACATGGGATCAAGGAAGGTGTTAGCCATCCAAACACCGAGCGAGGTGTTCTTCTGTCCGAAAGCTTGTCCGGCGGTAATGGAAGAGACGCCCGCCATCGTCTTGGGTGCTGCAGCCGGATTGATAAGAACGTCCTGGTAGTCGGTTCCTTTGGAGGCAGCCGGCAGGAGATAGCCGATGAGTTTGCCGAGCCCGAACTGAATGAGGCAGGCGAAGAAAGAGAATACTAACAGGATTAGGATATTTGATATTTGATATTTGATATTTGAAATTGTTGTATTGGTGACTACCGCCATGAGGATGACGATAGAGGCGACCCAGAGGTAGAAGGGAATTAATGCCGGCTTTTTAGACAACTGAAAAGTTGGCAGACCGGCTTCGCCTGAAAGACCGCTGGCGCTGAAAGACCTTTTCACTGAAAGACCGCGAGTTTCACTCGCTGAAAGATATTTTCTGCGTTGATAGTAATTAAATCCCACACGGAGGAGCCAGGCAGCAAAGAACGGTCCGAGGAGAAGCGGCGCTACGCGCGAAAGAATCAAAAGAAAGGCAGGTAAGAACGTCATGTCTGCCGCCGGATTGATGAGCGGAAAAGTAGCCGGGACGATGATGGCAGTAGCAAAATTAGAGAGGAGAGTGAAGGCGGTGAGGTTCTGAATGGAGCCGCCCATCTTACCTGCTATAATGGGTGCTGCGGTAGCCGTAGGCATGATAAAACACATGAGGAGGCCTTGCGCGAGAATCTTGTTACCGGTAAAGGTCATGACCAACGCATAGGTTCCGAAACTCAGGGCGAGTTGGACAAGAAGCACCGCCCAATGCCATTTATGGAGCCGCAGATCAAGGGGGTTCACCTTGCAGAAGGTGAAGAACAGCATGAAGAAGATAAGCCACGGGAGCATGGGCGCCAGCGGCAGGAAGAGTTTATAGCCGAAGGCTCCGATGACCATCGAGAGCCAGAGGGCGTTACTATCAAAGAATTTACGCATATGTTGCTACAATTTGATCCATGATGGCGAAGACCTCGGAGACTGTTTCGGCGCGGAGGAGGGCGATACGGGTCTGCTTGAAATCCGGCAGGCCCTTGAAGACCGGCGACGCCGCAAAATGGCGGCGGGAATGGATAATTCCTTTCCGTTCGTCGTTGCCGCACCACTGAATGGATGAAAGCACATGTTCCTTGAGAACATTTACCTTTTCTTCCATTGACCGCGGCGGAGCCGCTGAAAGACCGCTACATTGTAAGCCCGGATAACCGGACAGATATTCTTTCATTTCGGCGAAAAGCCACGGAGCACCGAAGGTGGCGCGTCCGACCATGACGGCATCCACGCCGTATCGGTCGAAGCACTCTTTTGCGCGAGCGGGTGTACACACGTCCCCGTTACCTATAATAGGTATATGCATGCGCGGGTTGTTTTTGACCTCTCCGATGAGTGTCCAGTCCGCTTCCCCCCGGTACATCTGGGCGCGTGTGCGGCCGTGGATGGCGAGTTCCTGAATGCCCTCATCTTGTAGCCGCTCCGCGAGATCCACTATAAACGGCGTGCCGTCACTCAGGTATAACGAAGGTTCATCCCATCCGAGGCGGGTCTTGGCGGTGACGGGCGTGTGTACGGCATGGACCACCGCGCGGGTGATCTCTATCATCTTGGGCACATCGCGCAGCAGTCCTGCTCCGGCTCCTTTGCCGGCTACTTTCTTCACGGGGCAGCCGAAATTGATGTCGATGAAGTCGGGGTGCGCCTCTTCGACGATGCGCGCGGCGTCCGCCATGGCTTCAGGTTCGCGTCCGTAGATCTGTATCGCCACGGGCCGTTCGGCATCGGAGATGGTCAGTTTGCGGGTGGTGGAAGCGATGTCCCGGACGAGCGCGTCGGCATTGACGAACTCCGTATAGACGCGGTCGGCTCCGTAGCGCTTGCAGAGCGCACGGAAGGCTGGGTCGGTGACGTCCTCCATGGGAGCCAGATAGAGTTTATTTGCCATTATTCAGCGTGGGATAAGAGATACGGTGATGGTTCATGGCGGTGAGGCGGGAGACGAAGACGAGGCGTATGTCCTCCACGTCCTTGAAGGAGAGGGGGGTCTCGGCGAACTGTCCGTCTGCTATCTGGGCGTCGATCATCTGGTTGACCGCCTGCCGGATCGTCGCCTCGGAGAAGTCGCTGAGGCTGCGCGAACGCGCCTCTATGGCATCCGCCATCATGAGGATTGCACCCTCTTTGGTGGTGGGCTTGGAGCCCGGGTAGCGGAAGAGCGACTGGTCCACACTCTCGCCCGGGTGGGTGTTGCAGTAGGTGTTGTAGAAATACCGCACAAGGGAAGTGCCGTGGTGGGTGGTGATGAAATTGATGATGACCTCGGGCAGGTGGTTCCTGCGGGCGATCTTCTCCCCCTCCGCGACGTGGGAGATGACCACTTGCGCGGCATCGCGGGGATCCATCTGCAGCAGCGGGTTCTCTCCGTTGTTCTGGTTCTCGGTGAAATAGAGTGGGTCGGTTATCTTGCCGATGTCGTGGTATAGTGCGCCGGTGCGGACGAGCAGTGCGTTGGCTCCGATGGCTTTCGCCGCTTCGGCAGCGAGGTTGGAGACCTGCATGGAGTGCTGGAAGGTGCCCGGTGCACGCTCCGCGAGGGCGTGCAGCAGATCCGAGTTGAGGTCGGTGAGCTCCACGAGTGTGATGGAGGAGATGAAACGGAAGAGTTTCTCGAAGGTGTAGATCAGTCCGTAACAGCCGATGGTGAGGAGGGCGCAGATGACGAAATAGAGGTACATCCAGGGGTCGAGTGCCGACCATGCGCCCGTCTGCGCAAAGGTGATGGCGGTATAGGAAACGGTCTGCGCCAGCAGTATCCACGCGGCGGTCTGTACGAGCTGCGCGCGACGGGTCATGTCGCTCAGCGAGGAGATGGCTACCATGCCGACCACGATCTGGATGAAGAAGAACTCCACCGGCGCCGGCACCACAATGGAAGTGATGAGGATCGTCGTGAAGTGCAGGAAGAGGGCGGTGCGGGAGTCAAAGAACACACGCGTCAGAATAGGTACCCACGCGAAGGGAATGAGATAGACGGAGAGGTTGAACCGCAGGGCGAGACACGCCAGCGCAATGACGATGAACATCTGCAGGCAGAAGAAAAGCACCGTAGCGGTCGAACGCAGGTACGCGCGGCGGAAGACATAGAGGTAAATGACGAAAAGACAGAGGAACAGCAGCACCAGAATGGTCTCGCCCATGATGGAGATGGTACGCTGCTTGGTGCCCAGCGACTCGTCGTCGTACGCCTTGCGGAGGGACTGCAGAATCTGGTAGTTGCGCTCAGTCACTATGTCGCCGCGGTCGATGATCTTCTCCCCTTTCTGCACAAGCCCCTGGGTGGGTGAGAGGGTGGAGAGAAGCTTGTCGCGCGTGGCGTTGGTGACGGCGGTGTCGAGCACGAGGTTCTGCGCGCAGTCGTACCCGAAATGCTCGTACGCCGATTTGGGGGTGTATATGTCCGAGAGGGGGTAGGTTCTGGTGGTGCGTCCCTGCTCCACGGCGATGCGGTTGTGCCCCGCGGACTCCAGCCACTCCTTGTCGAGCAGCGAGATGACCATCACCTGGCGCTGTGCTCCGCGGATGTATTGGTACGTGGGGGTGAGCGTGGAGAGCAGCTGCGCCTGCTCGCGGGCAAGCTGTTCGTCGGTCTTGTAGATGGGGAAGTCAAAATCCGCCGTGAGGGCGTTGTACCCCCAGGGTTTGCCTAACTCGAAGTGGTAGCGGAAGGCGTTGCTGTAGCGCGGGAAGATCAGTACGATGACCGCCGCCAGTATGACGAAAACACTCAGGCGGAAGACCGTCTGCGCGTTCTCGGACTGCGGGATTTTGGAAGTAATGGGTGTAAGGTCCAATTTCATGTTATCGCTTGGATTTAAAAAATTCTTGCATGATTGCCCGGCACTCGTCTTCGAGAATGCCGGCAGTGACGGTTGCTTTGGGGTGTAAGACGCGCGGTGCGTAGGTGGTGTAGCCGCGTTTGGGGTCCGGCGCGCCATAGACGATCCGGCTTATCTGCGCCCATCCGATGGCGCCTGCGCACATGGGACAGGGTTCGACGGTGACGTAGAGCGTTGCGTCCGGGAGGTACTTGCCTCCGAGGGTCTCCGCCGCGGCGGTGACGGCTTGTATCTCCGCGTGGGCGGTGACGTCCGCGAGGGTCTCGGTGAGGTTGTGTCCGCGTCCGATGACCCGTCCCTGCGAGACGATGACACAGCCGACGGGCACCTCGTTCGCCGCGAGCGCTTTCTGCGCCTCGGCGAGGGCGAGGCGCATGAAACGCTCATCCGCAGAGGCGCTTTCGATATTTCGGGATCCCGATATTCCGGTATTTCGACAAAAGTCTTTCAGTTCCTCGGGGTGGGACTCGAAATGGTTGCCGATGACGACGATGTCTGCGCCGGCGTCGTACGCGTCGTTCATGGCCTGGGGAGTGCGGATGCCCCCGCCGACGATGAGTGTGACGGTGGTGCGGTCACGGACGGCTTTGATGATCTCGGGAGAGACAGGGTGAAGGGCTCCCGAACCCGCCTCTAAATAAATCGCCTGTTTGCCCATCAGTTCGGCAGCGATACAGGTGTCTATTATTGTTTGGAATCCTTTGTCGTTTGAGGGGTTAAGGGGTTTGGTGCCCGTGACACGCATGGTGGAGGTCTCCACTCCACCGTCAATGAGGATATAAGCCGTTGGGATGGCAAGCATGTGCGAGTCGCGGATCGCCCGTGCGGACTTAACCTGCTGGGATACAAGGTATTCGGGGTTGTCGCCGGAGAGCAGAGAGAGATACAGAATACCGTCCGCTTCGGGCGTGAACTGGGAGGCGGAGCCGGGGAAGAGAATGATGGGCGGCCGCCCAAGACCGCCTTCGGCTGTAAGATATTTTTTGAGGGCGCGGATGAAGGCGGTGGGATCGCCGCCGGTGGAGCCGCCGACGAAGATATAATCGGGACGGCAGTCCTCCGTTATGGGGAGAGCGGCGAGGTCGGCTTTCTCGGGATCAAGGAGAAGGGCGAGCGCTCGCTTTTTCGACATGCCGATATGCCGATATGCCGATATGTCGATGTCTTTTATCATTTCCATTCAAAAGTCTCTACCATCTTGATGACATCGGTGCGGAGGTACTGATAGACGGGTGCCAGCGAGTCGGCGTTCGGGGGACAGTTGCAATAGACGGATGCCCGGAAAAAATGGTGTACGGAGTCGGTTACAAAGAACTGGCAGGAGGAGGCGGTGTTGCCTTCCAGATCGAAGAGCACGCCATAGACATGCGCCTCGGGGTGGGCGTATTCGCGTTCGGGTATGGCGTTGGCAAACGAGGCGTTGCGATAGACAAAATCCAGCGCATCGTCGGTCAGTTCGCGGAGGTTGTTATCGACGGTCTTGTAGGAGCAGTGGATGGTGGCGTTGAGGGCAGGGTAGTAGAGGTTGATCCAGAACGGTTCGTCCACATCGGTGCGTGGCTGTACCACGGCATTGGCGGAGAGGGCGAAGGTGTAGGGATAGTTGATAGTTGAGAAGTCTATATAGGCGGTGTCGGGGACGGCGATGCGGTAGTAGCCGTAGGGCTTGGGGGCTGTGGGGGTGCTGCAAGAGACACACACAAGGAGTGCCAAAGCACTGACCGCTAACGCGGTAAGACCCCTAACGCTGTAGGATCGCTGCGCTGTTAGACCGCTGCGTTGGATGATGTTTTGTTGCCAAGAGTACATAATTCTCCAAATTACGGTACAAAGGTACGGAAAAAAGATGAAAGAGGAAAGAGGAAAGAGGAAAGGAAAGCATTTTTTGACGGGAAAAGCACTTTTTTTCATAAAAAAGTACGCGCGCGCTTGCATAAATGAAAAAAAAGTTGTACCTTTGTGCGCTAATTGGGTAGAGAAGTGCAGGAAAGCAGTAAAAACGTACGAGTGTCAGGCAGGAGGCAAGTCGGAGGCAAGTCGGACTAAAGTCGGAGTAAAGTCGGAGTCAAGTCGGAGGCAATGCCTGAAATGACGCACTAAAAATTTTCGGAAAAAGTAGGAAATGCCGCAAGGCGATGTTTGAAAATAGGATAAAAACCCATAATACAGAAAAACACAAGCGAATATGACAAAGAAAGAGAACAATTATTGCGTGATCATGGCGGGCGGTATCGGAAGCCGTTTCTGGCCCTACAGCCGGGAGGAGAAGCCGAAGCAGTTTCTGGACTTCTTCGGAACAGGCAGGAGTCTTCTCCAGATGACGGTGGACCGTTTCCGTCCGATCGTACCGATAGAAAACATGTTCATTGTGACGAACGTGGCGTACAAGCAGATTATTCTGGAGCAGCTCCCGGATCTGAACGAGGTGCAAATCCTGTGCGAGCCTGCGCGGCGGAACACGGCGCCGTGTATCGCGTATGCAACGGCACATATAAGGGCGCTGTGTCTGCGCAAAGCCGGACTGACCGCTGCTAATCAGGACTGGACGCGTCCGGAGATGCAGGCGAACATTGTGGTGGCGGCGAGCGACCATCTGATCTTGGAAGAAGAGAAGTTCCGCGAGACGATTGTCAAGGCGTTCGAGTTCGTGAGCAAGAACAAAGCCATCTGCACGCTGGGCATGCAGCCTACGCGTCCGGAGACGGGGTACGGGTATATTCAGTTCGTCCGCGACGAACAGAATGAAGTCGAAAGTCGGAAGACCGCTTCGCTCAAAGTCGAAAGAAGCGAAGGGATTTATCCGGTGAAGACGTTTACGGAGAAGCCTAACTTGGAGATGGCGAAAGTGTTTCTGCAGAGCGGTGATTTTCTGTGGAACAGCGGTATCTTCATCTGGAACCTGCAGACGATCAGCGAGGCGTTCCGGTACCTGTTGCCGGAAGTGGCGGACCGGTTCCGCGAGGGCGAGCTGCTGATGGGCACGGAGAAAGAGGAGGCGTTCATCGAGCAGATGTTCCCCAAATGTCCGAGTATCAGCATCGACTACGGCATCATGGAGAAGGCGGACAACGTGTATGTGCTGCCGTCAAGTTTCGGGTGGTCGGACCTCGGCACGTGGGGCAGCCTGTACGAACTGAGCGAGAAAGACGAACAGCAGAACGTCAGCCTGCACAGCGAGGCGCATTTCTACGAGGCGAGCGGCAATATCGTGGTGCTGGAGAAAGGCAAGAAAGCGATCGTGCAGGGCGTGGACGACCTGATCATCGCCGAGCAGGGCGGCGCGCTGCTGGTGTGCAAGAAAGCAGAGGAGCAGCGGATCAAGCAGTTCGTGAGCGAACTATAATAACGAAAACAAACATAGACAAACATAGACAAACAAAATAAACTACTTAATATTAAATCACACATCATGAGTTATCTGAATTTTGACAAGAAAGTGCTTGTTAATCTGGAGCGGTCGCTGCAGAAAGAGATGATTCGGACGAACCGTGCAGGCGTGTACAACTCAACGACCCTCGTTGACTGCAACACGCGCAAGTACCACGGCCAGTTGGTGATGCCTATTCCGGAGATCAACGACGACAACTTCGTGTTGCTCAGTTCTCTGGACGAGACGGTAATCCAGCACGGCGCGGAGTTCAACCTGGGGCTGCACGAGTACGGCGACAATCATTTCAGTCCGAACGGACACAAGTACATTCGCGAGTTTGACTGCGAGTTGATTTCCAAGACGGTTTACCGCGTAGGCGCGATGGTGCTGGAGAAAGAGCGTATGCTGGTCAGCTTCGAGCCGCGTGTGCTCATCCGCTACACGCTGCTGGAGAGCGGCAGTCCGACGACTCTGCGTTTCCGTCCGTTCTTAGCGTTCCGCAGCGTGAACGAGCTGACACACGAGAACCCGCTTGCCAATCCGAACATGGACGAGTGCGAGAACGGCCGTTACAACCGCATGTATCCGGGTTTCCCGAACCTGTACATGCAGTTCAGCAAGGCGGTGGAGTACCATCACGACCCGCAGTGGTACAAGGATATCGAGTACCGCAAGGAGAAAGAGCGCGGCTATGCGTTCAAGGAGGATCTGCTGGTGCCGGGGTACTTCGAGCTGCCGATGAAGAAAGGCGAGAGCATCATCTTCGCCGCCGGTGTGACGGAGTGCAAGACGAGTACGCTGAAAGCGACGTGGAAGAAAGAGTTAGAGCGCCGCAACCGCCGCGAGGACATGTTCTCGACGCTGAAGAACAGCGCGAGCCAGTTCTACAAACGCGAGGGTGACAAGTGCTACATGCTCGCCGGTTTCCCGTGGTTCCACGCCGATGCGCGCAACACCTTCTTCAGCGTGCCGAGCTGTACGCTGGATATCGACCGTCCCGAATACTGGGACGCCATCATCAACAAGACGGCGATCGAGGAGATCCTGAAGTTCATGAACGGCCGCGGTAACGAGATCAAGATGACGGGCATGGAAGAGCCGGACGCACTGCTGTGGTTCGTCCGTGCCATCCAGAAATATGCGCATAAATACACACTCCGCGAGGCGGCGGACGAATACGGCCAGCTGTGTCTGGATATCGTGACGTGGTACCGCAAGCAGAACCATCCGCGTGCCAAACTGCACCAGAACGGTCTGTTGTGGGTGGACGGCACGCAACGCCCCGCCACATGGATGAACGCAACGGAGAACGGCTGGCCGATCACCCCGCGTACGGGTTACGTGGTGGAGATCAATGCGTTGTGGTACAATGCAATGCGTTTCACCGCGGAGCTGCTGCGTGAGATGGGCAAAGAGACGAGCGCCGACCTGATGGAGTATCAGGCGGAGATCACGAAAGATGCGTTCGTCAAGACCTTCTGGAACGGCGTTTACCTGAACGACTACGTGCTGGACGGCTATGAGAACCGCGAGGTGCGCCCGAACCAGATATGGGCAGCCGGTCTGCCTTACAGCCCGCTGGACAAGAAACAGCAGAAGGCGGTTGTGGATATCTGTACGAAGGAGCTGCTGACGCCGAAGGGCCTGCGAACGCTGAGCCCGAAGAGCGGCGACTACCGCCCGGTTTACCGCGGCGGACAGCAGGAGCGCGACCGTAACTTCCATAACGGGCCCGTATGGCCGTTCACCATAGCCGCTTATGCACGTGCGTACATGAACGTATATAAGTACAGCGGTATCAGTTTTATGGAGCGTCTGCTGGTCGGCTTCGAGGCGGAGATGGACCAGCTGACGATCGGCACGCTGAACGAGATGTACGACGGCAACCCGCCCTACAAGGGCCACGGTGGCATGAGTTACGCCCCGAGCGTGGCTGCCGTGATCAGCGTGATGGATACGCTGAAACAGTACAGGATAGCCGAAAGCGAAAAGTCGAAAGCCGAAAGCGAAGGAAAGGAGGCAGAGAAATGAAAGCGTTAATGTTTGGATGGGAGTTTCCTCCTCATATTTTAGGAGGTCTCGGAACCGCCAGTTACGGTCTGACGCGCGGAATGGCGCAACAGCCGGATATGCATATCACGTTCGTCATTCCCAAGCCGTGGGGGGACGAGGATCAGAGTTTTCTGAAGATCATCGGTGCCAACAGCGTGCCTATTGTATGGAAAGAGAACAGCTACGACTATGTGAAACAGCGCATGGAGGGCAAGATGAGTCCGGAAGAGTATTTCCATTTACGCAACGGTATCCATTATGACTACCGCCGGATCGGTACGGACGACTTGGGCTGCGTCGGTTTCTCGGGTCGTTACCCGGACAACCTGATCGAGGAGATCGGCAACTACGAGGCGGTGGCTTCGGTGCTGGCGCACAGTCTGGAGTTCGATATTATCCACAGCCACGACTGGCTGACTTATCCGGCGGGTGTGTTCGCCAAACAGATCAGCGGCAAGCCGTTGGTCATCCACGTACACGCGACGGATTTCGACCGCAGCCGCGGCAACGTGAACCCGACCGTATATGCCATCGAGAAACGCGGCATGGACGAGGCGGACCATATTATATGCGTGAGCAACCTGACCCGCCGTACCGTGATCGAGAAATACGGCATCGACCCGCGCAAGGTGAGCACGGTACACAACGCCGTGGAGCCGTTAGCTCATCCCGAGGAGTTCAAGAAACCGGAGCGGAAGGACAAGCTGGTTACATTCCTCGGGCGTATCACAATGCAGAAAGGACCCGAGTACTTCGTGGAGGCGGCGGCGCGCGTGCTGAGCAAGACCGACGGCGTGCGGTTCGTGATGGCAGGAAGCGGCGACAAGATGACCGAGATGATCGACCTGGTAGCCAAACGCGGTATCGCGGACAAGTTCCACTTCCCGGGCTTCATGCGCGGCAAGCAGGTACAGGAGATGTTAGCGATGAGCGACGTCTATATCATGCCGAGTGTGAGCGAGCCGTTCGGTATCTCTCCGCTGGAGGCGATGCAGGTAGGCTGCCCGTCGATCATCAGTCACCAGTCCGGCTGCGCAGAGATCCTGCAGCACGCCATCAAGACCGATTACTGGGACATCGATGCCATGGCGGACGCCATCTATGCGATCGTCAAGTACCCGGCGATGTACAAGAGCCTGCACGAATTAGGAATGGCGGAGGTCAATAACATCAAGTGGTCCGACGCCGGTCTGAAGGTGCGCCGCATCTACGATGGGGTGATCAATCACACGCTGTGATTTGCCATTCGGACATTTATTTAGTTATTTAACCATTTAGTAATTTATAGAATTATGAAAAATATATGTTTTTGCTTCCAGATGCACGCACCGTACCGTCTGAAGCGCTATCGTTTCTTTGAGATCGGCCATGATCATTACTATTACGACGACATGGCGACGGAGGAACATGTAAACTGGCTGGTACAGACTTCGTACATGCCGCTGTGCCAGACGATCAAGGACATGATCAACCTGAGCAAGGGCCGTTTCCACTGCGCTTTGAGCGTGAGCGGAACGATGATCGAGATGTTCGAGCAGTTCACCCCCGAGATGATCGATATCCTGAAGGAACTCGCCGCTACAAAAGCCGTTGAGTTCCTGGCAACGCCGTACAGCTATTCTCTTGCCTCCGAGTACAACGAGGAGGAGTTCAAGAAACAGCTGAAGATCCAAGGCGAGCTGGTGGAGTCGATTCTCGGCGTGAAGGCGCAGTGCGTATGGAACACCGAGTTGCTCTACACCGACGAGACCGCTTATAACCTGAGCAAGATGGGCTACAAGACAATCCTGACCGAGGGCGCCAAGCATATTCTGAGCTGGAAGACCCCGAACAAGGTTTATCAGTCCGCCGGTGCGCCTAAGATGAAGGTGCTGCTCCGTAACAGCGGTCTGAGCGATGAGCTGAGTTTCCATTTCTCGGATCCGGGATGGGGCAATTTCCCGATTGACGCAGAGAAATACGCGAACCAGCTGCAGGCACTGCCGGAAGGCGAGGATATTATCAATATATGGGTAGGCGCCGAGACTTTCGGTATCCGCCAGAACGCAGGTACGGGTATCTTTGATTTCCTGAAAGCCCTGCCGTATTTCGCACTGGAGCGCGAGATGGGCTTCATGACTCCGAGCGAGGCCGCCAAGAAACTCGCGGCGGAAGATGTGCTGTCGAGTCCGTACCCCCTGACCTGGAGCGGCGAGGCGAAAGACCTGAGCGTCTATACGGGCAATGACCTGCAGCAAGAGGCGCTGAACAAACTGTACGCCGTGGCTGAGCGTGTGCATCTGTGCCAGGACAAGAACCTGAAGACCAACTGGCTGCGTCTGCAGGACGTCAACTACCTGCATTACATGAACCACATCGACCAGGGCGAGACGCAGTTCGAGTCCGCTTACGATGCGTTCATCAACTACATGAACGTCCTTTCCGATTTCCTGCAGACGGTAGAGGAGCAGTACCCGACGACCATCGAGAACGAGGAGTTGAACGAGTTGCTCAAGACCATCCGTAACCAGGAGGAGGAGATCCAGGAACTGCAGGCCAAACTGAAAAAGGCAAAGAAATAAGTTTGCGTACACAACGTGTCGGAATAGTATTAGTGCTGTTAGCAGCGACCCTTGCGGCCGCTGCTAAGCAGCCCCGTACGAAGACGGTGGTGAAGAGCTGGACGATGCCGTCCTACAGCGCCGTAGCCGATACGATCGCTTTTACGGACACGGTGATGCTGAACTACCACGACGTGGACGTGCAGCAGCTGTACTCCATCAGCAGCGCGACGAACGGCAACGTCCTGGTCTCCCCCATCGAGTCGAGGGTGGTGAACCACCGGCTGAAGACGATAGACGATCCGTTTGCGTGGAGTCTGACGCCGTATGTGGTGACACCGCAGCAGCAACGGTATTTCAACACGACAACCCCTTTCTCGACCGTGGCGTACAAGAAAGGTTTTGTGTCGGGCCATGAGGAGAACGACATTGACTTTCTCTTTACGGGAAATATCAACCGGCGGCTGAACTTAGGTCTGGAGATGGACTATCTGAGTTCGGTGGGCCACTACGCCAACACGGCGGGCAAGCTGTTCCGCGGGTCGGTGTGGGGCAGTTATGACGGAGCGCACTACTCGATGAACGCGGCTTTCGGATGGAGCCGGCTCAGTTCGTACGACAACGGCGGGTTGAAGGACATCGAGGACCTGAAGAGTTCGCTGGCTCCGGCGGACATGCCCGTGAACCTGAACGCGATGACGGGGTACCGGTATCTGAGCGGGTACCTGCATAACCAGTACGCCATCAGCAACGAACGGGAGTACCACGACTCGATAGAGGTGATAGAAGACGGGCGGAGAGTGAAACGCGACACCGTCAAAGTGGAGTATATACCGCTGATGAAATTCAGTCATATCTTCGAGACCAACAACTCCAACCGGCGGTACATAGAAAAGACCGCCAACCAAGGGTTCTACGACACGACGTACTATGACCACTCCAAGACCAACGACACCACGGACGTGCTGACGATCCGCAACACGGTAGCGGTGACCTTCTGCGAGGAGTACAACACGAAACTGAAATTCGGTATCACCGCTTTTGCGATGAACGAGTGCCAGCGGTTCATGAACGACAGTGTGCCGTACGACAGCATCTACGACTACCGGTGGACGAACAACACCTTCGTCGGCGGCGCAATCCACAAGCACAGCGGGGCGGTCGTCCGGTATAACGTGGAAGGAAAAGTCTGCGTAGTGGGCTACAAGATCGGTGAGTTTGACGTGAACGGACGGCTGGAGACGAAGTTCATGGCGGGCAAGTATCCGATGATAATAGGAGCGCGGGCGTACGCGAAGAGCGAGAAGCCGAGCCGGTACTTGCAGCACTTCCGGTCCAACCATATCATATGGGACAACAACTTCGGGTTCACCTACCGGTTCTTGGGCGGGGCGCGGATCGCGTACCCGACCAGATGGGTGAAGCCGAGTATAGATTTCAGTTTCGAGAACCAGACGAACCCCATCTATGTGTCCGCGGCGGACTGGAAGCCGAGGCAGTTCAGGGGGAACGTGCAAATCATCACCGGCGAGGCGGGGGTCGATCTGACCACGCCGTGGGTGAACCTGGAGAACAGGGCTGTGATCCAGCACAGCACGAACGACAGCGTCATGCCGGTACCGACAGTTATTTTGCAGCACAGGCTGTATTACCACGGTACATGGTTCAGGGCACTGGATGCCCAAATAGGTGTGGATCTGCGGTATTTTACGCGGTATCACGCACCGGTATTATGTCCGGCAACGGGTATGTTTGCCACCCAGCAGACCGAGACAGTGGGTAATTATCCGTGGATGAACGTGTATGCGAACTTCTATGTGAAGTCGATCCACCTGCGGTTCTTCGCCCAATACCAACACCTTAGCTATTGGTTTATGAAAAAGGACGCGAATTATCTGACCATGCCGGGTTATCCGACGAACAGGGATGTGTTCCGGGCAGGTTTGGCATGGCACTTCTATAATTAGTAGAAAGCAGAAAGACAAAAGTAGAAAGATGTATATGGTAGTAACAGAAAATACGAACAAGATTATCCTGTACGCCCAGGAGGAAGCGGGACGGCTGCAGAGCGAGGCGATAGAGCCCGCGCACCTGCTGCTGGCAATCATCCGGCTGGGTGAAGGATCGGCTTATGAATTGCTCCGTAAGGCGGAGTTTGTTCCTGAGACCGCCAAAACGGCGATCGAGGACGCTGTGCGCGGAACGGAGCCGAAAGGCAGTCTGCCACTCAGCGCCAGTACCGAGCGCGTGTTCCGTATTGCGGAAGGGCTGAGCCGCGAGTACCATACAGAGGCAGTCCATTCGGCATATATGCTGTTAGCTATTCTGCGCGAGCGCATCAACAAAGCGGCAGCGTACCTGGAGCGCGACTGGCATATCACGTATGCGAAGATCGTGGAGTTGTACGGGCAGCCGCATGAGTCCATCGAATACACGCAGAACGGTGCGGAGCAGGCGGAAACGGTTAACGGCGGCAACTGGCAGCCGCAAGACGAACCGCGCAAAGGCAAGAAAAGCAAGACAACCGCACTGGACAAGTACGGCCGCGACCTCACCAAACAGGCAGAGGAAGGCAAACTGGATCCGGTAGTGGGACGCGAGAACGAGATAGAGCGTGTAATACAGATCCTGAGCCGGAGAAAGAAGAACAACCCGATCCTGATCGGAGAACCGGGTGTGGGCAAGTCGGCGATAGTAGAAGGTCTGGCAACCCGTATCGTGAATGCCGGGAGCGGCGCACTGAAAGGGAAACGGATCGTCACGCTGGATTTGGCTTCCATGGTAGCCGGTACGACCTACAGAGGGCAGTTCGAGGAACGGATGAAACAGATTATCACGGAGCTGCGCGAGCACCCGGAGGTCATTCTCTTCATTGACGAGATCCATACGATTATCGGCGCCGGCAACGGTTCGGGCTCGCTGGACGCAGCGAATATACTGAAGCCCGCGCTTGCCCGCGGTGAGGTGCAGTGCGTGGGTGCGACCACGACTGCCGAGTATGCCAAGTCGATAGAGAAAGACGGCGCGCTGGAGCGGCGTTTCCAGAAAGTGATGGTCCGTCCGACGACGGCAGAAGAGACGACCGGTATTCTCAAGCGGCTGAGCGACCATTACGCGAAGTACCATAATGTCGTTTATACGAACGAGGTGCTCAAGGCCTGTGTGGATCTGAGCGAGCGGTATCTGACCGACCGTGCGTTCCCCGACAAGGCGATCGATGTGCTGGACGAGGTAGGCGCACGCAGCAGAGCCAAGCAAGAAAAGAAAGGTGCCGAGGCTGAGGCTTACACCGTGACGGTAGAAGATGTAGCCGGCGTGGTGAGCATGATGAGCGGCGTGCCGGTGCAGCGCGTAGCGACGGCAGAGAGCGAGCGTCTCCGTACGATGGCGGACCAGCTCAAGCACCGCGTGATCGGTCAGGACAAAGCAGTCGAGACCGTGGTTCGCGCTATCCAGCGTAGCCGGCTCGGACTCCGTGACCCGAAAAGACCGATCGGAACCTTCTTCTTCTTGGGACAGACGGGCGTGGGGAAGACCTATTTGGCGCAGTGTCTGGCGGAGGAGATGTTCGGCAGCAAGGATGCAATCATCCGGTTCGACATGTCGGAGTACATGGAGAAACACACAGTGAGTCTCTTGGTAGGTGCGCCTCCGGGATATGTAGCGCATGAGGAGGGAGGCAAACTGACCGAGGCCGTACGGCGCAAGCCGTACTCGATTATCCTCTTTGACGAGATCGAGAAAGCACACCCGGATATTTTCAATGTGCTGCTGCAGGTACTGGACGAGGGACGCCTGACGGACAGACAGGGACATGTAGTGGATTTCAGGAACACGATTATCGTGCTGACCAGCAATGTGGGAACGAGACAAGTGCAGGAGTTCGGTGCCGGTATCGGTTTTGATGCGGGCGAGATGGACCAGCAACGTGTGAATGCAACGCTGCTGAAAGCCCTGCAGAAACAGTTTCCGCCGGAGTTCGTGAACCGTATCGATAATGTGGTGACCTTTGAGCCGCTGAGCCGCGAGAGTATAGGCAGGATCGTGCGGATCGAGGTGGGGCAGTTGCAAGAACGCATGAAGACCCAGCACCACCAGTTGACCATCTCCGCAGAACTGATGGACGAACTGATAGACAAGAGTTATGACAGCAAGAACGGCGCCCGTCCCGTGAAGAGGGCAGTCCAGACGTATCTGGAGGATCCGTTGACGGATATATTGCTGCGCAGACCCAATCAGAAAAAAATAACCATTAAAAAAATACAACAAGTATGACAGTAGAAATTACAGACGCTAACATCAAGGATGTGATTGCGTCAGGCAAACCGTTAGTAGTAGATTTCTGGGCGGCATGGTGCGGCCCGTGCAAAATGATGCTCCCGATACTGGAGGAGCTCTCCAACGAATACGAAGGCAAGGTGGTAGTGGGCAAACTGAACGTGGATGACAATCCGGACACCTGTGAGGAGTACGGTATCATGAATATCCCGACGATGCTTTTCTTCCAGAACGGCGAGTTGGTCAACCGCCACGTTGGTGCTTGCCGTAAGCAAGATTTGGCACAACTTTTTGACAGTTTGCTGTAAAAAAAGAAGAAAAATGCAGGCAGAAATGCAGAAAAATGCATTTTTGCTTGCATGATTCAAAAAAAAGTAGTACCTTTGCAGGCTTTTTGTGCGCGGTCCGGTAGCTCAGCTGGATAGAGCAACAGCCTTCTAAGCTGTGGGTCTCGGGTTCGAATCCCGACCGGATCACTAACGTTGGATACGAAAGAGCCGCCAAACTTGTTTGAGCGGGCTTACGGATACAACGTTTGTGCTGAGCGCTCTGCGCGCAGCGGGGATCCCGTAGGAATCCCGATCACAAAGAATATAATAGTCAATATTATATGCGTCAATTAAAAATTACAAAATCAATCACCAACCGTGAGTCAGCGAGTCTCGACAAGTATCTGCAAGAGATCGGTCGTGAAGAGTTGATTACCGTGGATCGTGAGGTAGAGTTGGCGGGTCGTATCCGTAACGGCGACCGTAAGGCATTGGAAGAGCTGGTCCGTAGCAACCTGCGCTTTGTGGTGTCTGTAGCCAAGCAGTATCAGAACCAAGGACTAAGTCTGCCTGATTTGATTAACGAAGGCAACCTGGGCCTGATCAAGGCTGCAGAGAAATTCGATGAGACCAGAGGATTCAAGTTCATTTCTTATGCCGTATGGTGGATTCGCCAGTCTATCCTTCAGGCATTGGCAGAGCAGAGCCGTATCGTGCGTCTTCCGCTGAACCAGGTGGGATCCATGAACAAGATCAACAAAGCGTACCAGCGTTTCGAGCAGGAGTACGAGCGCAAGCCGAGTGCGGAGGAGTTGGCAGAGATGCTGGATATTCCGGTTGACAAGATCGCCGAGACGCTGAAGATGTCCGGTCGCCACGTGAGTGTCGATGCGCCGTTTGTAGAGGGTGAGGACAACAGCCTGATCGATGTGATGGTCAACGAGGATTCGCCCAATGCCGACCGTGGTCTGATCCATGAGTCGCTGGCGACAGAGATCAACCGTTCGCTTGCTACGCTTACTCCGCGTGAGGCGGATATTCTGCGTAAGTTCTTCGGTATCGGTGTACCGGAAAAGACACTTGAGGAGATCGGCGACGAGCTGCATCTGACTCGCGAGCGCGTACGCCAGATCAAGGAGAAAGCAATCCACAAGTTAGAGTCCGGCCAACGCAGCAAGATCCTGAAAACGTATTTGGGTTAACTCACCAGAGGTGATGAAAATGGCAACGCCTTCCGAAAGGGAGGCGTTTTATTATTGGTGATTGGTGATTAATCGAAGAGGGTGGGCTGGTCGGACTCTATTTTCTGGAGAATGGAGCGCATGAGAACCTCTCGGATGAGCCGGCTGCGGTTGGAGACCCCGTAGCGGTCACAGAAGCGATCCAAAGCCCGCTGCTCTTTCTCGTTGAGGAGGAGGGTGATTCTATGTTTGCGGGGCGCCTTCTTCATGATTAATGACTAATGAATATCTCGTAGTAGTTAGTGGTTCTTAGAAATATAATGCGAGTTTGAGACCGGAGGTGACCAAGTTGCGTGCGGCTTTCTGGGAGAAATCATTGCCCTCGATGGTAACTGTATTGGTAACCGTGGCTTGGTGGAACTGTGCGTACGCAACAAGGGCTATGGCAGAGCGCGGGTTGAGTTGGCAGCGATAGCCGAAGTCCAATCCGGCGTATATACCTCCGAGGTAATCCTTGCTCAACGCAATGCCGTAGCCGAGTGCCGCTCCGAAGACAGGTGCGTGTTTGGTTTCGGTGAACGGCATGCGGAGTGCCACCTGAACAGGGAGGAAATTGTATTTCTCCGCCCCAAGGAAGAGCCCGTGGTAACCGAGTCCGCCCCCGATGAAGACATGTTTTTCTCCTATATGGTGCGAACCGACGAGCAGGTCTGCGCTAAATCCTCCTCCGGCGGCTTCGCCGGGTTTGACCGCCGCTCCTCCTGCCAGTTCCAGGAGGATTGATGCTTTCTTGGAGGTCTTGATCTCCTCCTCGGGTAGTTCTTCTGCAACGGTCTTCTCTTGTGCCGCCTCTTCCGTCAGAATCTGTGCCACATCGGCTCTCGGGTATTGGAAACGCGCTCCCTCCGCATTGCGGATGATGACTACTTCCTCGTTCTGAAAGACGATTGTTCCTTGCACGCGTGTGCCCGTACGTAAAACTAATGTTTCCGCGTGTGCGCACACGAGGGACGCACAAAAGAGCAGTGTCAAAAGGATGTGTTTTTTCATATCGGCTGCAAAGTTACAAAATAATTCGCACATATGCAAATTTTATGATATATTATGCGAACTCAAAGTCAATTAAAGCACGATTTACGTCGGTTTGTACCACTTTGACGGTTACCGCGTCGCCTAACATGTATTTCCGGATATTCCCGACTTTGGAGATGTGGATGAGTCCTTCGCACCGGCTCTCGTCCAGTTGAACAAAGAGTCCGAAGCGTGTGATTCCGGAGATGTAGCCGGTGTGTATTTCGCCTACATGGTCCGACATCCAGAGTGCTTGGAACATCTTGACGGAGTCCCGTTCGGCTTCCGCCGCTTGCTGTTCGCATGCGGAGCAGTGCTCGCATTTCTCCTCCAGTTCCTCGCGGGTAAGGGAGAGTTTCTTGCCGGTGAGGATATATTTCTCAACGAGGCGGTGCACCATGAGGTCCGGGTATCGTCGTATGGGCGAGGTGAAATGGGTGTAGTGGGAGAAAGCGAGTCCGTAGTGCCCGATATTATAGGTGGAATAGACAGCTTTCGCCTGTGCGCGAATGGTCAGCATGTCAATGGCGCGCTTGAAGCCCTCTGCGGACCGTCCGGCGTAGCGCGAGCCACCTGTCCGGGAGGCGAAGCGGTTCTTGAAAGTGGTTACTTCCTCCAGTTTCTCGGCATCGGGCAGGTCGTGTACGCGGTACACGAAGGGCCGTCCGGAACCGACATCGGTAGCCACCGTGCGGTTGGCAAGGAGCATGAATTCCTCGATGAGGTGGTGCGCCTCGTTGGGGCACTCGAAGTAGATATCCACCGGATGGCGGTGTTCGTCGAGGCGGAAGTGCATCTCGTCCTGCTCGATGGCGAGCGCTCCGTTGAGTAGCCGCTCCGTGCGGAGCTTCCCGGCAATGGCGTTGAGTGTGGCTAAAGCCTCTTTTAACCCGGCAGATACCTCCCCATCTCCCGACATTGGTCTTATAATGGCCTGTGCTTCGTCGTAGTTGAGGCGGGCATTGGAGCGGATGACGGTGCGGCATATCTTGTGCTTGAGAACGCGGGTCTGGCTGTAGTCGGGTGCGCTCTCTGCGTTCAGCGGAACCTCAAAGGTGAAGATGACGGACATGCAGAGTTTGTCCTCGTTGGGGCGGAGGGAACATTTGTCGTTGCACAGTTCCTCGGGCAGCATGGGTATGACGCGGTCCACGAGATAGACGGATGTACCGCGGCGGTACGCCTCCTCGTCCACTTTGGTGCCCGGGCGGACGTAGAAAGAGACGTCGGCGATGTGGACCCCCACTTGGTAATTTACCATTTGGTCATTTGGACATTTGATTATTTCAAAAGAGAGGGCGTCGTCAAAGTCTTTGGCATCGGCGGGATCGATGGTGAAAGTGAAGGTATCCCGCATGTCGCGTCTGCGGAGTATCTCGTTCTGTATTTCGGTATGTGGTATGATCATTTGACAAATAAAGTATATATTTTCATAAAATCGGGTGCAAAATTACAAAAAATCTTGCATATTTCAAAAAAAAACAGTAATTTTGTGCGGTTTTTTGAACCAGGCGTCCTGTGAATTACAGGAAGCCTGGGTAGAAATACGTGTGTATAAAGGACATTAATAAAACAAAACTATAATTATTTATGAAAGTAAAAGTAAGTAATGTAAATCAGCCCGCGTGGAAAGAGTGCAATATTCATGCCACTCTTCCGGCAGAGCTGAGCAAATTGCAAGAGTTGGCGTACAACGTGTGGTGGAGCTGGAACGCAGGTGCCAAGGACCTGTTCCGCTACATCGACAACGAGGCATGGCATCGTGCAGACTCGAACCCGGTAGTACTGCTGAACATCATCAGTTACGACCGGATGGTGGAACTGACCAAGGACGCCAAGTTCATGAAACAGCTGAACGAGGTGTATGCCGAGTTCCGCGCGTACATGGATGCGCCGAAAGACAAGAAGAAACCGACGATCGCTTATTTCTCGATGGAGTACGGTCTGACGCACGTGCTGAAGATCTATTCGGGCGGTCTGGGAATCCTTGCCGGCGACTATATCAAAGAGGCGTCGGACTGCAACATCGACATGACGGCAATCGGTTTCCTCTACCGCTACGGCTATTTCACCCAGACGCTGAGTCCGGAAGGCCAGCAGATCGCCAACTACGAGGCACAGAACTTCTCAAACCTGCCAATCACGCAGATGAAAGAGAAGGACGGCTCGAACATGGTTGTCGAGGTGCCTTATCCGGGTCGTACGGTGAAGGCTTATCTGTGGAAAGTGGCAGTAGGCCGCATGGATCTGTATCTGTTAGATACCGACAACGAGCTGAACAGCGAGTGGGACCGTCAGATCACGCACCAGCTGTACGGCGGCGACTGGGAGAACCGTATCAAACAGGAGATCATGTTAGGTATCGGCGGTATGCTGGCGCTCAAGAAACTCGGTATCAAGAAGGACGTTTACCACTGCAACGAGGGTCACGCAGCTCTCATGGGTCTGCAGCGCCTGGTTGACCTGGTAGCCGAGGGTCTGAGTTTCAACGAGGCGAAGGAGGTTGTCCGTGCTTCGGGTCTCTATACCTGCCACACTCCGGTGCCGGCAGGCCACGACTATTTCGAGGAGGGCTTGTTCTACAAGTACATGAGCGAGTATGCCCCGAAGTTAGGTATCGAGTGGCATGACCTGATCGGCATGGGCCGCGTCAATCCGGATGACAACACGGAGAAGTTCTCGATGAGCGTGTTCGCGCTCAATACCTGCCAGGAAGCCAACGGTGTGAGCTGGCTGCACGGCGAGGTGAGCAAAAAGATGTTCAGCCCCGTATGGCCGGGTTATTTCCCGGAGGAGCTGCACGTGGACTACGTGACCAACGGCGTACACATGCCGACCTGGGCTGCCCACGAGTGGAAAGATGTCTATAAGAAGTATCTTCCGAAAGAGTGGATGGGCGACCAGAGCAATCTGGAGATGTGGAAACCGTATGCCGACATCCCCGATGAGGAGATCTGGGCGACCCGCATGAGCCTGAAGCGCAAGCTGATCGACTATATCAAGGACAAGTTCCGCGAGGACTGGATGAAGAGCCAGGGCGATCCTGCGCGTATCGTACGCGCGCTGAACGAGATGAACCCGAACAACCTGATCATCGGTTTCGGCCGCCGTTTTGCGACCTACAAACGTGCGCACCTTCTGTTCACCGATCTGGAGCGTCTGGACAAGCTGGTTAACAACCCGAACTACCCGGTGCAGTTCCTGTTCACGGGTAAGGCTCACCCGGCAGACGGCGGCGGTCAGGGTCTGATCAAACGCATCATCGAGATCAGCCGTATGCCGCAGTTCTTAGGCAAGATCATCTTCCTGGAGAACTACGACATGAGACTGGCCAAACGTCTGGTATCGGGTGTGGATATCTGGCTGAACACCCCGACGCGTCCGTTGGAGGCCTCCGGTACATCGGGCGAGAAAGCCCAGATGAACGGTGTGCTCAACTTCTCCGTGAAGGACGGCTGGTGGTACGAGGGTTACGTAGAGGGCGCAGGCTGGGCACTGACCGAGAAACGCACCTACGAGAACCAGGCTCACCAGGATCAGTTGGATGCCGCTACTATCTACCAGATGTTAGAGAACGAGATCATCCCGCTGTACTACGCCAAGAACAGCAAGGGCTACAGCCCCGAGTGGATCCAGTATATCAAGAACTCGGTAACGAAGATCACGCCGCGTTTCACCATGAAGCGTATGATCGACGACTATTTCGATAAGTTCTACAACAAGCTGGCTAAACGCCACAAGCTCCTCAGTGCGGACAACTACAAGACCGCCAAGGAGATCGCGGCATGGAAAGAGAACATGGTAGAGCATTGGGACGAGATAGAGGTGGTTTACAAATCAGAAAACCTGCGAAACCTCAATGTAGGCGACAAGGTTCAGATACAGGTAGAGCTGGACACCCACGGTCTGAACGACAAGGGTATCGGCGTAGAGCTGGTAGCCATCCGCACCTCGACGCACAACAACGACAAACTCTATGAGGTAGAGCCGTTGAAGTTAGTGAAGAGCGAAGGCAGCCATCTGTTCTTCGAGAATACGTACCAGTTGGATTATGCCGGCGGAATGAAGTTCGGTCTGCGTATGTATCCGCAGAACGAGCTCCTGCCGCACCGCATGGACTTCTGCTACGTGCGCTGGATCTAATCAGCGGAGCTGAATATCCACAATTATGGGATCATGGTCGGAGTAGCGATGCTCCGACCTGTCTTTTTGTTTGACGGCACCGTGTGTATAGTACCAGTCGGCGTTCACGTGCCACGGGCGGACACGGATGACCTGCCCCGCCATGGATGGGTTCGCAAAACAGCGGTCGAGGTAGCCCGCTTCTCCCTTGAAGTTATAGGAATAGTCGGAGGGCGTACCATGCGGCAGGAGATCGGCGTAACCGGCGCGGACGACCGTTTGAATAGGTAACTCCTGCGTGTAGCAGTTGAAATCGCCGAGGAGCAGGAGGTCGGAGTCACCGAAATGCTGTACCGCCCGCGGCAGGAGAGCGAGGAGCGAGTCGGTGTTCGCCATACGCTTGAGTTGGGTGTCGTCATAGCCTCGTCCGGCACGTTTGGACTTGAGGTGTGAGAGGGAGACGATGAGCCGCCTGCCGGTGGCAGTCTCCTCGAACGCCTGCGCGAAGATACGGGCGTGGTAGTGGTTGGCGGTGTCGCGGTACGCAGAGAGCGGCTGCCCGTACGCCCGTACGCGTTCTTTATTGTATATGAAACAGCCGCCGATACGGTCTGCGTCGGCGAGGGGCATGGAGATGAAGGCATACCGGTCATGCCCTTTGTTGAGGGCGGTGAGCAGCATCTCAGGTCCTTTGGTACCCACTTGCATCTCGCAGAGGGCGAAGATGTCGGCGTGCATCTTCTTCATAGCCCGCACGAGTTTCTGGGTCTTGACCGCCTGTTGGGCAGGGGTGGTACGCCGGGTGGCATAGCCGCCGAGGTCGGCAAAGTAATTCTCTATGTTGGCTCCCACGATGCGCAGTTCGCCTTTCTTGGGTCGCGGCAGACGGTCGGGCTTGGTATGGCGGGTAGAGATGGTTTTGCCGGTGAGCAGATGTCCGTCGCCCGTCACGCGCGCTTTGAGTCGCGGCACGACGTCGCCCGTGCGGACGCGGTAGTAGTTGTTGCGGCAATGGACGATGATGCGGGAGGGTTGTTCTTTTTCGCCAGTCTCGTCTGGAGTGAAGAGACGCGTCGGGGCCAGGATGAGCGAGTCGTAGAAACTGCCGCAGACGACAAGCGGGGTGGTGAGTACGATGTCCCGGTTCCGGTAATTGGACCAATCGGACTGCAGGGTTTCTAACGAAACACGCTCCACCGCGTGAGTACTCAGCGCAAGGCATAAGATGAAGAAAAATACCGATTTTCGCATACTAAATGTTGTTTTACGGTGCAAAAGTACAAAAAAAACGGTACATATGCAAAAAAAATGTTCAAAAATTTGCATATGTCAAAAAAAAGCAGTAATTTTGCAGTCCCTTTTGAGAGAAAGGTGTTATATCGCGGAGTAGAGCAGTGGTAGCTCGTCAGGCTCATAACCTGAAGGTCGGTGGTTCGATCCCGCCCTCCGCAACTGGAAAAATCGTCCTTTGGGGCGGTTTTTTCTGTTAGAACTTGCGTATGTCAAAAAAAAGTACTACCTTTGCAGCCGTAATCAGCAAATGGTATTATTATGGCTAAGAAATACGTTGTAATGGCGGAAGAGGGAGAGCACGGGCTGTTGGAGCAGGTGCGGGAGAGGTTCGGTCTGGACCTCAGTGACGCCGAACTCATCTATACGGGCGTGGGCGGAATCAATATCATCCGTTCGCTGCAGGGTCTTGACCGCGAGGCGGAGATCTATAACATCGGCTATGCCGGCAGTGCGAACTTTGAGGTGGGCTCTTGGGCGGAAGTGACCGAAGTGCGTCTCAACCACCCGAACGTGACGTATAAGGAGCCGGAGCTGAGGCCTACCCCCATTCCCTCCCTAAAGGGAAGGGAGATTAAGCGCGCCATCTGCTACACCAACTGCGATTTTGTGCTGGCGTCGGAGTATAAAGACTGCGTGTTCGACATGGAGCTGGCGTTCATCGCGGCATTGGGCTTCAAGACGCTTCACAGCCTCAAGTACGTGAGCGACAATCTGAGTCTGCATTCGTATCATGACCTGACCCGCGGAGTGGAGTAAGATGAAAGATGAAAAGTGAAAGATGACAGCTGTTTTCTTAAAACCACATAAAGAGGAGTCGCTGAAGCGTTTTCACCCCTGGGTGTTCAGCGGTGCGATATGCCGCGTGGTGCTGGACGCCGGGCATAAGGGAGACGCGCCCGAGGAGGGCGAGTTGGTGGCGGTCTATTCGTCTGCGAATGAAGTGCTGGGCGTCGGACATTGGCAGGTGGGTTCCATCGCCGTGCGCATACTGGCGTTCGGGGCGGAGCAGTTGCCCAAGGATTTCTGGCGCGAGCGGATACGCGCGGCATACCAAGTGCGCCAAACGCTTGGTTTGGCTGATGTACGAAGGGACGATGTACGATGTACGAAGGAGAATAACACCTTCCGGCTGATACATGGAGAAGGGGATTTTCTGCCGGGACTGATTGTGGATGTGTATGCCGGGACCGCCGTCATACAGGCACATTCGGTGGGTATGCACGTGTGCCGGAAAGAGATTGCGGAGGCTGTATTAGCGGAAGTACCGCAGGTGCAGAATATCTACTACAAGAGCGACGATACACTACCGTTCAAGGCGCCGGTAGAAGGCGAGAAAACGGGATGGTTAGTCGAAAGTCAAAAGACCGCTTCGCTCAAAGACAAAAGCCGGAGTGACGAATTCTGGAGTGTGGAGAACGGCTTGCAGTTCCGCATTGACTGGCTGAAGGGACAGAAGACGGGTTTCTTCATAGACCAGCGTGAGAACAGGGCGCTGGTAGAGCGGTATGCCAAGGACAAGGATGTCCTCAATATGTTCTGCTACACCGGCGGATTCAGCCTGTACGCTTTGCGCGGCGGGGCAAAGACGGTCGATTCGGTGGATGTGAGCCAGAAAGCGATTGACTTGGTGAACGTCAATGTGGCGAGGAACTTCCCGGAAGCGACGAACCATACCGCTGTGACGGCGGACGCGTTCGAGTACCTGAGCGCACAGAAGGCGCAGGGGCGCACGTATGACCTGATTATATTGGACCCGCCGGCGTTCGCCAAGCACCGCGACGCGGTGAAGAACGCCTTGCGCGGTTATCAGAGGATCAATGCCAAAGCTATCGAGATGATCCGTCGGGGCGGTATATTGTTCACGTTCAGCTGCTCGCAGGCGGTGGACAAAGAGGCGTTCCGGCTGGCGGTGTTCAGCGCGGCGGCGCAGGTGGGACGCAAAGTGCGGATATTGCACCAGCTCCACCAGCCGCAGGATCATCCGATCAATATCTACCACCCCGAAGGCGAGTACCTGAAGGGTTTAGTACTGTATATAGAATGATACTTGTTTGTTTTGATACAGAGACCACAGGTCTGGATGTGCAGAGAGAGCATATTATCCAGCTCTCGTTGGTGAAAGTGGAGACGGCGGACTGGTCCGTTGTGGACCAGCGGGACTGGTATATCCTGCCGGAAGGGGATTTTACGATCCCTGCGGAGGCGGAGGCGGTACACCATATCAGCAAGCCGTTCCTGTTGGAACACGGCGTGGGGTTGAGGAGCGTTTATGACGATTTCGCGGCGTTCACCGAGGGTTGCGATTTTCTCTCCTATAACGGCAACGGCTACGATGCACCGCTGCTGCATTACAACCTGAAACGACTCGGTCTGGATTTCCGGTTCGAGGGCAGAATGTGGTACGACGCGCTGCTGTTAGAACGGATCCACACTGCCGGCATGACCGACGAGAAGGGTGAGAAACTCCACTGTAACCTGACGGCTGCCTATACGCGGTATTACGGTCATCCGTTCGAGGACGCGCATAACTCATTAGGCGACGTGAGGGCGACGATAGAGGTCTTCAAAGCGCAAATAGCCGCGCACGGCTGGGAATGGGCGCAGCGGGAAGAGTTCGGTTTTATCTGTTTTGACCGCTGGCTGACCAAGAGGGGCAATTATTACTACCTCACGCAGGGAGGCCACAAGGGCGAGTCGATTGAATCCATGATGCGGATTGACCGCAGTTATCTGGAGTGGATAGTAGATAAATGCCAATGGACGGACGACCAGACCAGGCAGATTATATTGAAGGTACTCAGCCCTAAGCCTTCAGCCGTCAGCAGTCAGCCGTCAGCTGGCAGCATTCAGCCGCCGTCACGTGGCAAAAAACGCACAAGAGGGACCATCACGGATGCCGATTTGAGCCTTTTTTGAGAAAAAGCATTGCAAATTGTACTTTTTTTGCGCAAATATTTGCGTATGTCAAAAAAAAGTACTACCTTTGCACCCGCTTTTGCTAAATGGTACATGGTACATGTCCAAATGGTAAATGACTTGGCCGGTTGGATGAGCGACTTAGTCAGCGGTCTGCAAAACCGTACAGAGCGGTTTGACTCCGCTACCGGCCTCACGAAAAAAGTCACTCCGACAAAGAGTGACTTTTTTGTTAAAAGGTCGCTAAAGCGACGTTAAAGAGTTAAAATGGTTTGCTGACGCAAACGTTAAATGGTACATGGACGAGATTATCCAAGATATAACATCGCAGGAGTACAAATACGGCTTCACGACCGACGTGGAGACGGATATTGTGCCGGCAGGACTGAATGAGGACATCATCCGGTTGATTTCGGCGAAGAAAGGCGAACCGGAATGGCTGTTAGAGTTCCGGCTCAAGGCTTTCCGCAAATGGCAGACGATGCAAGTGCCTACCTGGGCGCATTTAGAGATACCTGAGATTGATTTTCAGGCGATTTCCTATTATGCCGCGCCGAATGTAAAGGCGAAAGGCGAAAAGGCGAAAGGCGAAAGTGATGAGATCGATGCGGAGATCATGAAGACCTTTGACAAGCTCGGTATCCCTCTGGAGGAACGGGCGGCATTAGCCGGCAACATGGCGGTGGATGCGGTGATGGACTCGGTGAGCGTCAAGACCACTTTCCGGGACACCCTCGCGGAGAAAGGAATCATCTTCTGTTCTATCTCCGAAGCCGTGCGGGAGCACCCCGATCTGGTGAAAGAGTACCTTGGTTCGGTCGTGCCGCCGACGGATAATTTCTACGCGGCGTTGAATAGCGCAGTGTTCTCGGACGGCAGTTTTGTGTATGTGCCGAAAGGCGTCCGCTGCCCGATGGAGCTGAGTACCTATTTCCGTATCAATGCCGGCAAAACGGGTCAGTTCGAGCGCACGCTTCTGATTGCCGATGAAGGTGCGTATCTCTCGTATTTAGAGGGCTGTACGGCACCGATGAGGGACGAGAACCAGTTGCATGCGGCGATCGTGGAGATCGTAGTGCGCAAGGATGCGGAGGTCAAGTACTCGACCGTGCAGAATTGGTATCCGGGCGACAAAAACGGCAAGGGCGGTATCTATAATTTCGTTACCAAACGCGGTATCACGTATGAGAACGCGCGCCTGAGTTGGACCCAGGTGGAGACCGGTTCGGCTATCACATGGAAATACCCGAGTTGTATCCTCCGCGGCGACAATTCTACGGCGGAGTTCTATTCCGTCGCCGTCACCAATAACTACCAGCAGGCGGACACGGGCACCAAGATGATCCATATCGGTAAGAACACGCGTTCGCGTATCGTGTCGAAGGGTATCTCCGCCGGGCACAGCCAGAACGCGTACCGGGGGCTGGTCAAGATGGGTTACAAGGCGGAGAACGCCCGTAACTACAGCCAGTGCGACAGCCTGCTCTTGGGCGACAAATGCGGCGCGCATACTTTCCCGGATATGATTATTTCCAATCCTACGGCTACGGTGGAGCACGAAGCGACGACGTCGAAGATCAACGAGGACCAGCTTTTCTACTGCCGCCAGCGGGGTATCAGCACAGAGGACGCGGTAGGTCTGATTGTCAACGGCTATGCCAAAGAAGTCATGGACAAGCTCCCGATGGAGTTTGCCGTCGAGGCGCAGAAACTGCTGCAGGTCACCCTTGAAGGCTCCGTAGGATAAAATGCAACTTTATTGTTTAACCCTTAAATAAAACAAAATGAAATTATGTAATAAGTTTGCTGCTGAGTTCTTTGGAACGGCAGTATTGGTTCTGGGCG
>DFEG01000014.1:0-46682 GCA_002369075.1 Bacteroidales bacterium UBA3808
GGCAAGAACCCGTTCCAGCTCGACTCCAAAGAGCCGCAGTGGGATAAGTTCCAGGATTACCTGAAGGGTGAGGTTCGCTTCGCTTCTGTAGCAAAACAGTTCCCGAAAGAGGCAGACGAGCTCTTCGCCGCCGCTCAAGAGAACGCTCAGTGGCGTTACAAGAGCTACCTGAGAATGCTGGGTACAGCTTGGTAATCACGCGTGTACGCGTAATAATAAGGAGAGGCATCCGTCGGGTGCCTCTCCTTGTTTTGTGTTCCACCGACCGAGCGATGACCAACCGATGAGCGAGACACGACAGAGACAAAAAACGGGCGTTTTTTCGCCCCAAAGCGGTCAAAAACCACATTCCACAATTCAAATTCCGCCATAATACTTGCATATGTCCGAAAAATATTGTATCTTTGCACGCTGAATGCGTGCATTTGTAGCAAACCAAGAGGCAGGTGTCCCTCAAGGTGTCCTTCAAGATGTCCCTCAAGACATTGCTTCTCTGATTAAAGAGAATCCGAAGATCACGCGTGAAGAGTTGGCGAAACTGCTGCATGTGAGTGTTAAGACCATCGGTTGCCGCCGACCGACGAGCGGGAAAGAAAAATACGAATAAAGAAAAAAGAACAAGTAATAAATTTACAAATATATAATACTATGGAAAGTGAGAAAGAAATTGCAAAGAGTGTTCTTCCAGAAGTAGCCAAAGGATCCATGCAGTTAGTTAGTCAATTCTATCATGATTTGGCACAACCGACAGTACAAACCATTGGAAAGACACTTAATACAACATTTGAATTTGCCACCATTCCTGCATTGGCTATGCAATTTGCAACAGAGAAAGTAAAGGCTAATTTTGCAAAGAGATTAGATGAATATAAAAAGAAACTGGATAAGATACCGGAAGAAGAGCGATGTATAGTAGAGCCGGAAATAGGCGAACCTATCATTCGTAATTTGATGAATACAACGAATGATCAAATTGCGGACTTATTTACAACACTATTGGCAAATGCGTCTAATGTTAAGACATTGGATAAAGCTCATCCTAAATTCGCTCAAATTGTCCAAAATATGACTCCTGATGAGGCATTAATTATCCAATATCTCAAAGGTAGAGATTTTGTTTGTTATGTAGACTTTAGAGGAGAATTTACATCCCCTGAAAAAGGATATATTAATCTTAAACGCTATGTTACAATGATAGATGTAGAAGTTAAATTATCATATCCAGAAAACATTAATGCTTACATATCAAATCTTGCAAGTTCTGGTATTTTGCTGGATATGGTGGGTACATATAAAGTGAATGATGCTTTGTACGAAGAAATAGAAAAGTACCATAAACCACAATTAGAACAGCAATTAAATCCTAATGTATATAGTAAAATTACTACTGAAAAAAGTTATTTCCAAATAACTGATTTTGGGAAACTATTTATTAACGCTTGTATCGCATAATACAATAAACCATGACCGAATATATTGCTGCCTATATTAAAGAACTCAATGAGTTGTATAAAACAGGTCTCACCACCGAGCACTCTTTCCGTCCGGCGCTACAGCGTCTTTTACAGGACTGCACGCACCTTACTGCGGTGAATGAATCGACCCACATTGCTTGCGGTGCGCCGGATTTTACATTGTTGACAAAAGACAATCTGGCGGTGGCATACGTGGAGGCAAAAGACCTTTTCGATAGTGATTTGGACGGCAAGAAAAAGAACAAGGAGCAGTTTGACCGATACAAGAATGCGCTGGACACGATTGTCTTTACAGATTATCTGGACTTCCATTTATATGCGGACGGCGTCCTCTTGGATAGTGTGAAACTGGCACATGTGCAAGACGGAAAGATTATTCTTGACGAACCACAAGTAGGTCGTTTCCAGTCGCTGATGGAGAAACTGCGTTCTGCTCATCCTCAAAAAATTACTTCTCCTGCCAAACTCGCCAAACTGATGGCTGGGAAGGCAAGGCTGATGGCTGATGCGGTACGGAAAAGCCTTGACAATGACGCAAATAAAAGCGGAAGCCTGTGGCATCAACTCAAGGCATTCAAAGATGTGCTGAACAAAGACTTGGACGAATCACGCTTTGCTGACCTGTATGCACAAACCATTGCTTACGGACTGTTTGCAGCACGCATCCACGACACAACTCCGCTGACATTCACACGTCAGGAAGCGGCAAACCTTATTCCGCACTCTAATCCGTTCTTGCGACAGATCTTCCAACAGTTAGCAGGCTATGATATTAACAATTCCATTGCATGGATAGTGGATGATTTGGTAAATATCTTTGCTGCAACGGATGTCAAGAAACTACGCAAGAACTTCGGCAAGGAAATGCAGCGTCGTGACCCGATGATTCATTTCTACGAAGATTTCTTGAAGTTCTATGATCCGGCAGCCAAGAAGAAATATGGTGTCTATTATACGCCCCAACCCGTGGTGGAGTTTATTGTCCGTGCTGTGGATGATATTCTCAAAACCGATTTCGCGCTGCCGAAAGGTCTTGCAGACACAAGCAAAGTGGATGTGACGGTCAAGGAAATGGAAGAAGGCAGCGATACGGTAGTCAGTAAAGTGGTTTCCAAACACCGTGTGCAAGTCCTTGACCCTGCTACCGGAACAGGCACATTCTTGGCAGAAGTTGTCGGTCGTATCAAAGAGCAACAGCAAAAAGGAGCATGGCCGGCATATGTGGACGAACATCTGATTCCCCGTATATACGGGTTTGAGTATATGATGGCGCCATATACCATCGCTCACCTCAAGTTGGATATGTTGATTAACTGGTGGAACGATGAGGCATTAGCCGCCACGCACAATAACCGTTTGCAGATATATCTGACTAATTCGCTTGACCAAACGGAACTGACCAACAAACACTTGTTGGCGGAAATGATTGCACGCGAAGCGAACGAGGCGAACAATATCAAGCACAATGCACCGGTGATGGTCATGCTCGGTAATCCGCCATATTCGGTAAGTAGCAGCAATAAAAGCCCTTGGATTCTTAATTTGTTAGAGGATTATAAGAAGAATCTCAACGAACGCAATATACAGCCGCTTTCGGATGATTATATTAAATTTATTCGTTTAGGGCAATATTATATTGAGCGGACAGGCGAAGGTGTGTTGGCATACATTAGTAACAATAGTTTCTTGGATGGGATTATTCACCGTCAAATGCGCCGTGAATTGATGCGTTACTTTGATGATATATACATCCTTGACCTGCATGGAAATAATCGCAAGAAAGAAACAGCTCCCGATGGTAGTAAGGATGAGAATGTCTTTTCTATCATGCAGGGTGTCAGCATCAACATATTTGTCAGAAAGCCCAATAGCGATAACAAACCGGCAACTATTCATCATTATGACTTATTCGGCTCACGCAAAGAGAAATATGCCTTCCTATTAGAACATAGTTTATCAGATGTGGCATGGCAAACACTCTCTCCACAAGAACCAGATCTATTCTTTGTGCCTAAGGATTTTGGAGTACAAGATGAATATAATAAGGGCTTTAGAGTTGATGAACTGATGACATCATATATAAGCGGAGTCCAATCTGGAAGAGATGATATATATGTTGATATTGATAAGGATTTGCTCGCTGATAGAGTAAAACATCTATTATCGGGTAATTTGGAGCCTTCTTTTATACAAAGATATAAGGTAGTTGATTCTAGTAGTTATCCCTTATTAAAAAGGATGCAATCTTCGGTATTCTCAGAAGATAAAATAGTTCCGTATTACTATAGATTATTTGACAAGCGGTATATATATTATGATAAAGACTTGATAAAACGTTCTTTTTATAATCTATTACATCACATGTTAACCGAGAATGTTTCCTTTTTATTGTCAAGACAACAAAGCTCTTTTGACTTTCAGCATATTATAGCATCAGATAGTATTTCTGATATGAATGCAGTTTCTATGCAAACTAGAGAAGGCAATTACGTATTCCCTCTCTATCTCTATCCTTCCGAAAGTGAATTAGGTTTTGATACAGAGCGCAAACCCAATTTGGATGAAACTATCTGGCGCACTATAGAGAACTGGGTGCAATACGAGAAGGCTTTCAAACCGCTTACATCGAATGAGCGAAACGGAGAATTAGGTTTTGATGCAGAACCGGAGCAACCGCATTTCCTCACCCCTGAAGATATTTTCGATTACATATATGGTGTTCTCCATTCGCCGTCTTATCGCGCTAAATATAAGGAATTCCTCAAGGTCGATTTCCCGCGCATCCCTTACCCGAAAGACAAAACCGAGTTTGAGCATTTCCGTTCGTTCGGCAACCAGCTCCGCGAACTCCATCTGATGCACAATGTGCCGGATAGTTGCGTTACTTTCCCCAATGCCGGATCTATGCAAGTGGATGCTTTGCGCTGGGAGTGGAATAAGGACGATGGCTATTCGGGTAATATATGGATCAACGAGACACAATGTTTTGTAGGTATCCCGACAGAGGCATGGGAGTTTTATATCGGCGGTTACCAACCTGCGCAGAAATGGCTCAAAGACCGCAAAGGACGCACACTCTCGTTTGACGATATAGAGCACTACCGCAAAATCATCTCCGCCCTCATGGAAACCAGCCGACTAATGAAAGAGATAGGATAGGTGTGAATCAATAGTAATAAGTTACCAATTTTGGTACAATAAGCAGAATGTAAACAAACAAATAATACAGAACGATGGCCAAACTTAATATCTTCGTTAGTTCAACATGTTATGATTTATCACAAATCAGAAATGATATAAAGCAATGTATTTTAGAGTTGGGACATAACCCGATTCTATCAGAATTAAAAGAATTCCCTGTTAATCCGAATCTGTCAAACGCAGAGAATTGTATTAATGCTGTAAAAAATGAAGCAGATATTTTTGTCTTGATCATAGGTAATAAATATGGCTCAGAATTAGACTCTGGTAGATCAATCACAAATACCGAGTTTGTAACAGCTGTTAACAAAGGAATTCCTATTTATACATTTGCATTGAAACAGATGACAACAATACTCCCACTTTGGGAACGAAATCCTGATATGGATCTTTCAAGTGTTGTAGATAACAAAAAAGTATTTGAGTTTTTAGCAGATGTCAGAAAGAAAAGAGGATTGTGGAATTTCGAATTTGAAAAAGCTCAAGATATAGCAGACATATTGAAATCCCAACTTTCTAATTTATTTTGTGAAGCGCTAAAAGTAAGGAGACGCATAGAAACATTAGGTAAAAAGGATTATATTTCCAAAATATCTAGTAAGGCTTTAGATATTATAATCAGGAAAGAAGAATTTTATGAAGCAAGATTCTTTTTGCAATCAATGTATGATGAAATTCAAAAATATAGTAGTTTAAAGAATGATTATAAATATTCTGTTTTATTTAAATCATCAAACAGAATAGAAAACATAGAACAATTGACAGACTGGACTCTCCTGAAATTCGGGCAGATGCAGAACTATATAGGGTCACTAAATAACTTACAGGAAGCATTTACTTTCTTCTCAAAAGAACCAGGTACTCCTTCTGATTTAGAAGGTTTATACTACGTTGCATCTTCCTATGCAAGATCTTATGCTAGTTTACTAGAATGGGGAATTGAGGTGAAGAGTATGATAGTTCCTGATAAATATAAAAAACTACTGACAATTTTAGCGGAATTTCCTAGTGATGCTATTCGTCAAATAGAAGAATTTCCCGCAGAATCTTTAAAAATGATAGAAGATTGTAAAAAGCAAATTGATGGAAAATCACAGAAAGCGCAAGTTCTTAATTTAGAATTAAAAATCACCATCAACGATGATATAATACAAAGATACGAGAAGGAGCTTGAAGTCTTAAAAAAGAAGGAGTTTTCAGCCTAAATCATAAATCCCCAGCAACCATGCCCTGTCCGCATAATAAATGGAGCGGGCAATGGTATTGCCCTGAAATGGACGAAGCCAGAAAAGGACGAAGCCGGAAAAGGACGAAGCAGGGAAAGGATAAACCAGACGGACGAAGCTACCTCTCGGAAGGGCAATGGACGAAAGAAGATATATGATAAATGAGCATGACATATGGCAATGGCAAGAGCCGGGGACGGCATGGAAGGGTGCCGGGATCTATCATGTGACGCTGGTGGTGCCAAGCAGGGAACCACTGTTGGGAAAGTTGGTAATTCCGGAGAATGATCCAAAGCAAGCAAGGGTGGAGAGGACGGAGTTGGGAGAGAAAATAGTGCATACTATATTTCATATACAAGACATTCATCCAGAGGTGCGTGTGATACAATTCTGTGTAATGCCTAATCATGTACACGCCATTTTATATGTCACACAGCCTATGCAAAAAGGTATATCAACGGTGGTTCGCGGTTGGTGGCAGGGTGCTAAGAAAGAGGGAAGAGAATTTGCTTCGTCGCTTTCCCCGAATACTATTCGGGATAATAAACGAAGCCTTACGAGAGATGATGAACGAAGCCTTACGAGAGATGATGAACGAAGCCTTACGCAGGACAATGAACGCTCTTCGGTTAATCCCATCTTTACCGAGCGTCCATTTGTCCGTCCTCTTTCCCGAAAAGGGCAGTTACAGACGATGATCCGCTACGTCCAGATGAACCCTCAGCGGCTGGCGACAAAGCGCATATACCCGGAATTATTCAGAGTGCAGGAGGGGATAGAGATAGCCGGACGGACATACAGCGGAGTGGGGAATGTTGCACTGCTACAGGCGGAGAGATATGCGCCGGTGCATGTACGCCGGACGATGATAGACGAGGCGATGCACGGCGACAATACACGGCTACGCAACTATAGGAATAGCTGCGTGCTGGCAGCCCGACAGGGCACTGTGATGGTCTCGCCGTTCATCTCCGATAAGGAGAAAGAGGTGATGGAAGTGCTGCTGAAAGAGGGACATCCTTTCATCTATATCGCAGATAACGGGTTTGGCGACTATTACAAGCCGAGTGACGGCTTGTTCGACTCTGTCGCCTCTGGGCGTGTGTTGATACTCAGCCCATGGGAGTACGACCCCTCCAAGCGCCATGTATCGCGCGCGGAGTGCGTAGCGATGAATCAGATGGCAGAGGAGATATGTACTTGTAATAACTAAAACAAAAACAATACAATTATGATGGATTTATTGATTCTTTTTGCGGTGGCGATGGCGGTTTCCGCAGTGGGGTGGAAATACTTTGTGTATTTCTTCAGTCTCGGTTACGGGTACGGCATTGCCGCTCTGGCGGTGGCGATGGGTGTGATGTACCATGCTAATCTGAGTGTTCCGACGGTGCTGATGTTAGTACTGCTGTTCATCTTCGGCGTGCGGTTAGGAACGTATCTGCTGGTGCGCGAACGCAAGGCGGTTGGGTACCGTAAGATTCTGTATGGCGAGGGTCATTCTGACAAGAAGCCGGCAGGTGTGATGATTATGATTTGGCTGTTCTGCGCGCTGCTGTACGTGGCGCAGGTAAGCCCTGTAGCTTTCCGGCTGGCGAACGGTCCGCACGACAGCGAGTTGTGGGCATGGATAGGTGCCGCGGTGGTGGCTTGCGGTATCTTGTTAGAGAGTATCAGCGACGCGCAAAAGAGTGCCGCCAAGAAAAAGAACCCGAAGCGGTTTGTGGATACCGGTCTGTACCGTATTGTCCGCTGCCCGAACTACTTAGGTGAAGTGACCATCTGGACGGGTGCGTTGCTCAGCGCGATAGGCGCAGGGCTGAGCTGGTGGCAATGGCTGATTGTGGCTATCGGGTACGCAGGCATTGTGTTTGTGATGTTCAGCGGCGCCCGCAGGCTGGAGTTGCGTCAGAACGCCGCCTACGGCAATGACCCCGAATATCAGGCGTACGTGAAGAAAACGCCTATCCTGATACCGTTACTGCCTATTTATTCCGTAGCCAAATATGAATGGCTCAAAGCTTGATTGGTTTGCCGCCCAGGGGCCTCTGATACCCCAAGACGTAACGCCGTGGCAGACGTTCTCCGGCAGGGGGATGCGGTTCGAGTTGGAGGCCTACGACTGGAACGGCGTTGCCCATGTGTCGCACCTGAGTATGCGCGGTTTGTTCGGACTGATGCAGATGGACACGCTTATCTGCACGCCTTATGCCAAAGACATGCCACTCTTTTCGTATGATTTTATCAGCGTTTTCGGGCGCAAGACCTTGCTGTTGGAGACCTACGACACCTTGGTGGAGAGCGTGGATCTGAGCACCATGACGGCGGTGAAAGAGCAGTACCGCGACCTGAAGGACAAAGCGACGCGCCCTGCCTGGTTCGACCGTCTGAAACTGCCGCCGACCGTCTGCAAGACCGGCCACGGCGCACGGTTAGAGGCGATGACGGAACAGATGCTCAGTGCCTATATCGGCCTTTTCGCCACGGCGCGGAACATAGACCGGGCAGTCAAGAACGAACGCAACAGCGCATACGTGGAGGGCCTGATTAACGACGGTCCGACCTATCGTGCCGTGAGCAAGATGATAGGTCCCGAGGACGCCAAGACCCTTTTCCGGCGGTGTCTGTTCGGAACACTTGCTCCGCTCTGACAGTGGTAGTTCATAAAATGACAAGTAAAGTTTACAAAAAAAAAGTAATTGTATTTTCTGCTTAAAAAGTTTGCGTATGTAAAAAAAAAGCAGTACTTTTGCAGTCGATTACTGATACTGCTTCCGCAAGGGAGTATAAACGTTACTAATCGAATGAGTCTGTTTGGTCACATACGAATTCCGGCGCTGGTGGATCTTCACGTCCATTTCCGTGAGCCGGGTTTTGCGTACAAAGAGAGTATCCTCTCGGGTAGCCGTGCGGCTATGTGTGCAGGGTACAGCGACGTATTCACGATGCCTAACCTCCTTCCTGCGCCCGACAGCCTTGAGCACCTCTCCCAACAGACCGCTATTATTGCGCATGACAGCCACATTGGCGTTCATCCGTATGCAAGTATCACCCTCTGCCAAAAAGGCGAGGGTGAACTCGTTAATATTGAGCAACTGAGCAGTCACGTGGCGGGTTTCTCGGATGATGGCAGAGGTATTCAGGACGAGGGTCTGATGCGCGAGGCGATGGAGCGTATTGCCGCTGCCGGAAGTATCATCGTAGAACACTGCGAGGTGAACAGTCTGCTCCGCGGAGGATATATACATGACGGATCGTACGCACATGCGCACGGTCATCGTGGTATTTGTTCGGAGAGCGAGTGGCGCGAGATAGAGCGGAACATCCGTCTGAGCGAAGAGACGGGTTGCTGCTTGCACATATGCCATATATCCACGCAAGAGAGTGTGGAACTGATCCGCGATGCAAAAGCGAGCGGCATACCCGTGACCTGCGAGACGGCGCCGCATTACTTGCTGCTTAACGAACGGATGTTGCAGGAAGACGGGGCGTGGAAGATGAATCCGCCTATCCGGTCGGTGGCCGACCAGATGGCACTCTTAGCCGGAGTGCAGGACGGCACGGTTGATGTGATTGCCACCGACCATGCACCTCACAGCGCGGAAGAGAAAAGCCGCGGACTGGAAAAGAGTGCGTTCGGGATAGTGGGTATAGAGACCGCTTTCCCGCTGCTATACACGTATCTGGTGAGAACCGGTATGCTGACGATGGAGCGCTTGATAGAAGTGATGAGCACACGCGGACGTGAGATCATGGGGCTGCCGATGGACGAGAGTTGGGCGACGTTTGATCTGGACGAGAGATACACGATCGACCCCGAGCAGTTTGTGTCGAAAGGGCATAGCACGCCCTTTGCCGGATGGGAGGTATATGGAAGGTGCGTCAAGAACGAGTATAAAGGGAAAGTGGTGTTCGAGCGATGAAAAGCGGCAAATGGCAGATAGTGAACAATGAACGCATCGCGGAACGGGTGTGGCGGATGGTATTAGAGGGTGATACGGAGGGTATCAAACCGGGGCAGTTCGTGGAGATTGAGATACCCGGATTCTACCTTAGAAGACCCATCTCCGTTTGCGACATCGAGAGCGACATACTGACCCTCATCTACAAGACGGTAGGACAAGGCACCGCCGCGATGGCGCAGATGCGCGCAGGCGAAGAATTGGATATACTGACCTGTTTGGGCAACGGTTATGACCTGACCAAAGCAGAGGATGAGGTGCTGCTCATCGGCGGAGGAGTAGGGGTCCCACCCTTGATGTATGCAGCGAAAGAACTGCGCAAAGCGGGAAAGAAAGTAAAAGCCGTAATAGGATTCAATACCGCGGAAGAGGTCTTCGGGGAAGAGGAGATGCAAGCGATGGGATGCGAGGTCAAGGTCTGCACGATGGACGGCAGTTACGGAGAGAAAGGGGTAGTGACTGACATCATCGGCAAGGACGCGCCGTTCTACTACGCCTGCGGACCGCTCCCGATGATCAAAGCTATTCTAAGGACGGCAGGTACCAAAGGACAAATCAGCATGGAAGAGCGGATGGGTTGCGGAGTAGGTATATGCATGGGATGCAGCATCGAGACCAAAGAAGGGTTCAAGCGGGTGTGCAAAGAGGGACCGGTGTTCAACGCGGGAGAGTTGAAAATTTGAGATTTGACATTTGATAATTGAAAGTTAAGTTAGGACATATTGAACTGCAGAACCCGGTGATACCAGCGAGTGGTACATGCGGCTTCGGGCGTGAGATGAGCGAGTGGCTCGACCTCAACGGCTTAGGCGCCATCGCTACCAAAGGCACCACCCGTGAGGCACGGTACGGCAATGCGCTGCCGCGTATCGCGGAGTGTCCTGCAGGGCTGATCAACGCCATCGGTCTGCAGAACCCCGGAGTGGAGGAGGTGATACGGCATGAGATGCCCGAGCTGCGGAAGATCTACCGGGGACCGGTCATCGCCAATGTGTCCGGGTTCAGCATAGAGGAGTATGCGTACGTATGCGAGCGGATGGACAAGGAGACGGACGCGGCGATTATTGAGGTGAATATATCCTGCCCGAACGTGCATAACGGCGGAATGGCTTTCGGTACGAGTGCAGAGGCTGCGGCGGAAGTGACTCGGGCGGTCAAAGCCGTGACGACCAAACCCGTGTATATGAAACTCAGTCCGAACGTGACGGACATAACAGCTATCGCCAGAGCTTGCGTCAATGCCGGCGCTGACGGCTTGTGTCTGATCAACACGATGTTAGGTATGCGGATAGACATCCGCCGCAGACAGCCCGTGATTGCCAATAGATACGGCGGTTACTCGGGACCTGGGGTGTTCCCCGTAGCGCTACGGATGGTGAACCAGGTGAGCAAAGCCTGTCCCGGTACGCCGGTCATCGGATGCGGAGGCGTGAGCAGCGCAGAGGAAGTGATAGAGATGATGATGGCAGGCGCAACTGCCGTAGAGATAGGCGCGGCTAACCTCAAGAACCCGATGGTATGCCAAGAGATCATAACACGGCTGCCGGAGGTAATGAACGAACTGAAAATAGCGCATTTACAAGATATAATAGGTATTGTATGAAGAGAGATGTAATCATAGCCTGCGATTTCGCGAGTGCCGAAGAGACTTATGCGTTTCTGGACCGCTTCACGGAGGAGAAACCGTTTGTGAAGATCGGTATGGAGCTTTATTATGCCGAAGGACCGGCTATCGTCCGGGAGTTGCACAAGAGAGGACATAAGATATTCCTGGACCTCAAGCTGCACGACATACCCAATACGGTGGAGAAAGCGATGGCGGTACTGTCGAGACTGGAAGTGGAGATGGTGAACCTGCACGCCGCCGGCACCAAAGCGATGATGGAAGCGGCGCTACGGGGCCTGACCCGTGCGGACGGTACCCGGCCCATCCTGTTGGCGGTGACCCAACTGACCTCGACCAGCGAAGAGCGGATGCATGACGAACTGCTCATCCGCGGTACGATCAGCGATTGCGTATGCCACTATGCCCGGATGGCGAAAGAGGCGGGGCTGGACGGCGTGGTCTGCTCGCCGCTGGAGGCAGGCATGGTGAAGGAGCATTGCGGAGCGGAGTTTCTGACCGTTACCCCGGGTATCCGTTTTGCGGACGGGAAAGTAGGCGACCAGGTGCGTGTCACGACACCTGCCCGCGCCCGGGAGATAGGTAGCGATTATATTGTAGTAGGCCGTCCGATCACGGCTGCGGAGGATCCCATGGCGGCTTATAGAAAATGTGTGGAGGAGTTTGGAGGCGAAAGGTTATAGGCTAAAGGTTATAGGTTGATATGAAAGAATTAAGCGAGCAAATAGCAGCAGACCTGCTGCGCATCAAAGCAGTCTTTCTGCGTCCGCAAGAGCCCTTCACATGGGCGAGCGGAATCAAGAGTCCGATCTATTGCGACAACCGTCTGACGCTGAGTGACGTAGCGGTGCGCGAGGATGTGGAGAACGGATTAGCGACACTGATCAAGCAGTATTACCCCGAGGCGGAAGTGCTGATGGGTACCTCGACTGCCGGTATTGCCCACGCCGCCATCACGGCTACGAAGTTGAACCTGCCGATGGGCTATGTACGCTCGGGCGCCAAGGATCACGGTCGGCAGAACCAGATAGAAGGAAGACTGGAGAAGGGGCAGAAAGTGGTGGTGGTAGAAGATCTGATCTCCACCGCAGGCAGTTGTCTGGAGGTAGTGGAGGTACTGCGCGAAGCCGGCGCGGAGGTGTTAGGCATCGTGTCGATCTTCACGTACGGGATGCAGAAAGGGCTCGACCGCATTGCCGCTGCCAAGACCGAGAACCACAGCCTCAGTAACCTCGATGTGCTGGCGGAAGTGGCGGCGAAAGAGGGGTATATCTCCGCGCAAGAGAAAAATGAACTGATACAATTTAGAGATAACTTATGAGACACTTATTAGACTCGACAGACCTCAGTACGCAGGAGATCGAGCAGATCGTTCTCCGTGCATTGGACATCATCGCCCATCCGGCGCAGTACGCAGAGGCGTGCAAGGGCAAGAAGTTAGCTACCCTCTTCTACGAACCGAGCACGCGTACCCGACTCAGTTTCACCGCCGCGATGATGGAGTTGGGCGGACAGGTGTTAGGTTTCAGCGATGCCCGTTCGTCCTCGGTAAGCAAAGGAGAGACCGTGGCGGACACCGTGCGGGTGGTAAGTGCCTTCGCGGACATCATCGCCATGCGTCATTATAAAGAGGGTGCGCCGCGTGTAGCGAGTGAGTTCAGCCGTATCCCGGTGATCAACGCCGGTGACGGCGGTCACAGCCATCCGACGCAGACGATGACTGACCTGCTGACCATCCGCCGTGAGTTAGGTCGTTTCGACCATTTGACGATCGGTCTCTGCGGTGACCTCAAGTACGGCAGAACGGTCCACTCGCTCATCAAAGCCATGCGGCGGTACGAGGGCGTACATTTTGTACTGATTGCTCCGAAAGAGCTGGCGCTGCCGGATTATATGAAAGCCGAGTTAGGCGATGCCTACACCGAGGTGAACACCCTGGAGGAGGCGATGCCTATAGTCGATGTACTCTACATGACGCGCGTGCAGCAGGAGCGTTTTGCGGACCGCGACGAGTATGAGCGTCTCAAGGATTCGTTCATTCTGGACGAGCGGCTGATGGCACTCGGCAAACCGTCGATGATCGTCCTGCACCCGCTGCCCCGCGTGAACGAGATCACCGTCGGCGTGGACAAAGACCCGCGTGCCGCTTATTTCCGCCAGGTGGAGAACGGCAAGTATGTGCGCAAAGCAATTATCTACACTCTTCTCAGCGACGAGTACCTGCATAGTTCTCATGCCGCCCACCAAAGTGAGGCGAGCGAGACGCCCTGCCATAACGACCGCTGTATCGCTACCACCGAACCGGTTGAGCAGAAATCGTATATCGATGCCGATGGCGTACGGCGTTGTTATTATTGTGACCACATGTTATAAAATACCCACAGATATGAACCAAAACCGAATTAAACCGGAAGGACTGACCTTTGATGACGTCCTGTTAGTGCCCGCTTACAGCGAAGTGCTCCCGCGTGAAGTGAATCTGCAAGGGCAGTTCTCGCGTCATATTACCCTTAATATCCCGGTGGTGAGTGCCGCCATGGATACCGTCACGGAAGCCACGATGGCTATCGCCATGGCCCGCGAAGGAGGAATAGGAGTGATTCACAAGAACATGTCGATAGAGGAGCAGGCAGCACAGGTGCGTCGTGTCAAACGTGCGGAGAATGGTATGATTGCCGATCCCGTGACCATCACCGGCGACCAGACCATCGGCGATGCCCTGCAGATGATGCACGACAACCACATCGGCGGTATTCCGGTGGTGGACGAGAAGCATGTGCTGGTAGGTATAGTGACCAACCGCGACCTGCGTTTCGAGACGGACATGAACCGCCCGGTACGTGAGGTAATGACGCGCGAGAACCTGATCACCATCGGCACGACCGACAACCGGACCATCATGGACGCCCTGCAGATGCACAAGGTGGAGAAACTGCCGGTGATAGACAAAGACGGCAAGCTGATCGGTCTGGTGACCTACAAAGATATCACCAAACTGCGCGATAACCCCAACGCCAACAAGGACGAGCACGGCCACCTTCGTTGTGCTGCGGGCGTGGGTATAACCGCTGATTATATGGATCGTGTGGACGCACTGGTGCGCGAGCACGTCGATGCAGTAGTATTGGATTCGGCACACGGGCATAGCAAGAATATCGTCAATGCTCTCCGCGCCATCAAGGCCAAGTATCCGGAGTTGGACGTAGTGGTAGGAAATATCGCTACGGCTGAGGCGGCGCGGTTCTTAGTGGAGAACGGAGCAGACGGAGTGAAAGTAGGTATCGGTCCGGGCAGTATCTGTACCACGCGTATCATTGCCGGTGTGGGTGTACCGCAGTTGAGCGCTATCTTCGAGGTGGCGGAAGCACTGGAGGGTACCGGCGTGCCGATGATTGCAGACGGCGGTCTGCGGTACTCGGGCGATGTGGTGAAAGCGCTGGCAGCCGGAGGTAACTGTGTGATGTGCGGATCGATGTTCGCCGGCACGGACGAAGCACCGGGTGACACCATCATCTATAACGGCCGTAAGTTCAAGACCTACCGCGGTATGGGTAGTATCGAGGCGATGCGGGACGGCAGTGCCGACCGCTATTTCCAGAGTGGGGAGAGCAATGTGTCCAAACTGGTGCCGGAAGGTATCGTAGGCCGTGTGCCGTACAAAGGCAGCGTGAGCGAAACGATCTATCAGCTCCTGGGCGGTCTGCGTTCCGGTATGGGGTACGTGGGCGCACATAACCTGGAGGAGTTGCGCAAGGCGCAGTTCGTGAAGATCACTTCCGCTGGTATGTTCGAGAGCCATCCGCATGACATCACCATCACTTCCGAGGCTCCTAACTATTCACAGAAATAACCCAACCGCAGTATGCAGAAAATCATCATATTGGATTTCGGAAGCCAGACCACGCAACTGATCGGTCGCCGCGTACGCGAACTGAACACGTTCTGCGAGATCCTGCCGTACAACAAGTACCCGGAGGACGACAAGGACGTGATCGGTGTGATTTTGAGCGGCTCACCGTTGAGCGTCTATCAGGACGATGCTTTCCGGGTCGATCTGAGCGGTATCAGAGGCAGACTGCCGATCCTGGGTATATGCTACGGTGCGCAGCTGATCAGTTATACCAACGGCGGTAAGGTAGAGAGCGCCGGTACGCGTGAGTACGGCCGGCAGAACCTGCAATATATAGACCATACGAACCCGCTGTTCAAGGGCTTTGAGGAGCACTCGCAGGTGTGGATGTCGCACGGCGACAGTATCACTGCGCTTCCGGTAGGCGCACAAAAAATAGCGTCCACAGCGACGGTAGAGAACGCCGCGTATTATATCCCCGGCGAGAAACCGGTATTCGGAACCCAGTTCCACCCGGAGGTGTTCCACACCTTGCAAGGTACACAATTGTTAAAGAACTTCGTGGTCGATATCTGCGGCTCGAAACAGGAGTGGAGTGCGGAAGCGTTTGTGGAGACGACGGTAAAGGAGCTGCGCGAGCAGATAGGTTCCGACCGCGTGATCTTAGGTCTCTCGGGAGGTGTTGACTCGTCTGTAGTAGCAGTACTGCTCCATCGGGCGATCGGAGATCAACTGACCTGTATCTTCGTGGACCACGGCATGCTGCGTAAGAATGAGTTCCGCGATGTGATGCGTGATTACGAAGGCCTCGGGCTGCACGTCATCGGCGTGGACGCCAGCGATAAGTTCCTTAGCGACTTGGCAGGGGTCAAAGAGCCCGAGCAGAAACGCAAGATCATTGGTCGCGATTTCGTGGAGGTCTTCAACGCCGAGGCACAGAAGATCACCGACGCCAAATGGCTCGCGCAGGGAACGATCTACCCTGACCGTATTGAGAGCCTGAACATCACCGGCAAGGTCATCAAGAGCCATCACAACGTGGGCGGGCTGCCTAAAGAGATGCACCTGCAGTTATGCGAACCGATCAAGTGGTTGTTCAAGGACGAGGTGCGCCGTGTAGGCCGTAGCATGGGCATGCCGGAGCACCTGATCACGAGGCATCCTTTCCCGGGACCGGGGCTCGCAGTGCGTATCTTGGGCGACATCACAAGGGAGAAGATACATATCCTCCAAGAGGCGGACGCCATCTATATCAATAACCTCCGCGAGGCGGGGCTGTACGACGAGATATGGCAAGCCGGTGCGATCCTCTTGAGCGAAGTGAGGTCGGTAGGCGTCATGGGCGACGAGCGGACTTACGAGAACCCGATTGCGCTGCGCGCGGTGACCTCCTCCGATGCCATGACTGCAGACTGGGCACACATCCCTTATGAGGTGTTGGCAAAAATAAGTAACGAGATAATTAACAAGGTAAAGGGCGTCAACCGGGTATGCTACGACATCTCCTCCAAACCGCCCTCAACCATCGAATGGGAATAAAGATATGAAAGTAGGAGTTATTATGGGTTCGGCGAGTGACCTGCCGGTGATGCAGGCCGCGATAGACACCTTAGAGTCTTTCGGTATCGAAGTGGACAAACGCGTCATCTCCGCGCACCGTGCAGCGCATGCGCTCATGGAGTGGGCGGAGAGTGCCGAGGACCGCGGACTGAGTATCATCATCGCCGGTGCCGGCGGAGCCGCTCATCTGGCGGGTGTGATTGCGGGTCTGACCCATCTGCCGGTGATCGGTGTGCCGGTTCGTTCCAAGACCCTGGACGGGCTGGACAGCCTTCTGTCAATGGTACAGATGCCCAGCGGCATACCCGTAGCTACCGTAGCCATCGATGGCGCCAAGAATGCTGCGCTGCTGGCGGTAAGCATTTTGGCATTGCAAGACAAGTCCCTTCGGGAACAATATATAGCATTCCGTCGTCAACAAACCGAAAAGGTATTAGCAACCGTTATTTGACATGAACAAAAGGCTTTTTGTTGAGAAGAAAGAAGGATTTCGCGTAGAGGCGGAGAGCCTGCGGCACGAGCTGAACGAGAACCTTCAACTGCACATCCAAAAGATGCGCTATCTGTGCGTGTACGACCTCTTCGGCTTCAGCGAGGAACTGCTGGAGAAGAGCCGTTACAGCGTCTTTGGCGAGACGGTGACCGACGATGTGACGGACTTCGTTTCGCTGGAAGGCAAGCGCTACCTGGCGGTAGAGTTCATCCCCGGTCAGTTTGACCAGCGCGCTTCGTCTGCCATCGACTGTGTGCATCTGATTGACCCGAACGCGGACATAGACATCCGCTCCGGCAGGTTGCTGATCTTCGAGGATCCCATGACGGACGAAGAGATGGCGCGTATCCGGCATTATTATATCAACGCCGTGGAGGCGAGAGAGAAGAACCTCGGCCTTCTGGAGCGCCAGCAGACCGCCGATGTGAAACCATTGGCGTCCATGGCAGGCTTCACCGCCATGGGACGCGAGCAGTACGCGCCGTTCTGCAAGGAGTGGGGATTGGCAATGAATGCAGATGACCTCGCTTGCGTAGTCGATTATTTCCAGAAAGAGCACCGCGAACCGACAGAGACCGAACTGCGGATACTCGATACATACTGGTCGGACCACTGCCGCCATACTACGTTCACTACCATTCTGGAGGACATAGAGGTGGAGGAGTCGTTCATCAAAGACGACATTGAGCAGGAGCTGGAGGCCTTCCGTCACATCCGTGTGGAGCTCGGTCGCGAGGACAAACCGCTCTGCCTCATGGAGTTGGCTACCATCGGTGCCCGCTACCTGAAGAAGAAAGGGCTCTTGGACGACCTGGAGGTGAGCGAAGAGAATAACGCTTGCTCCATCTTCATTGACGTCGATGTGGACGGCAAGATGGAGAAATGGCTTCTGCAGTTCAAGAACGAGACGCATAACCACCCCACGGAGATAGAGCCTTTCGGAGGCGCGAGCACCTGTCTGGGCGGCGCAATCCGTGACCCGCTGTCCGGTCGTGCTTATGTCTATCAGGCGATGCGTGTCACCGGAGCGGGCGACATCTACGCGCCGGTAAGCGAGACGCTGGCGGGTAAATTACCGCAACAGATCATCTCCCGCAAGGCGGCTGCCGGTTATTCGTCGTACGGCAACCAGATAGGTCTGGCTACCACGCATGTGCGCGAGATCTACCATCCTTCTTATGTAGCCAAGAGGCTGGAGGTGGGCGCAGTCGTCGGAGCGGTCAAGGCGGATGCCGTGCGCCGCGAGACACCAAAGGCAGGCGATGTGATTCTGCTTCTGGGCGGTCGTACAGGGCGTGACGGCATAGGCGGTGCTACGGGTTCGAGCAAGGAGCATACGGAGGCATCGTTAGAGTCCTGCGGCAGCGAGGTACAGAAAGGAAACGCACCGGAGGAGCGCAAGATACAACGCCTCTTCAGAAGGCACGAGGTAACGCGCCTCATTAAGAAGTCCAACGATTTCGGAGCAGGCGGTGTGAGTGTGGCAATCGGTGAGTTGGCAGACGGCTTGGACATCTTCTTGGACCGTGTGCCGACCAAGTACTCCGGTCTCAACCCCACGGAGTTGGCTATCTCCGAATCGCAGGAACGTATGGCAGTGGTAGTGGAGAAGAAAGACCAAGCGGCTTTCGAACACTTCTGCCATCTCGATAATATAGAGGTAACGCACGTGGCGGACGTGACCGACACGGGTCGCATGCGCCAGTATTACAAAGGTGAACTGGTGGCGGATCTAAGTCGTGCGTTCATTGACAGCGCAGGTGCCAAACACTATACCAAGGCTACTATTCTGCCGGTAGAGGAGCGCAATCCGTTCCGTCAGACGGTGGAGGGCAAGACCCTTGCAGAACGCATGTGCCATGTGATGCAGAGCGCCAACGTGACGAGCCAGAAAGGACTCATCGAGGAGTTTGATGCCACCATCGGCCGTTCTACCGTTTTGATGCCTTTCGGCGGCAGACTGCAACGCAGTGAGACGCAAGTCTCCGTGCAGAAACTGCCTACCGACGGATTCACCAACACGGCATCGATCATGGCATTCGGCTACAACCCCTTCCTCGCGGAGTGGAGTCCGTATCACGGAGCCGCATACGCCGTCATAGAAGCGTGCAGCAAGGTGGTAGCTGCCGGAGCGGATTACAGCCGCATGCGGTTCAGTTACCAGGAGTATTTCGAGCGCATGACGGATGACCGCCACACTTGGGGCAAGCCGCTTAGCGCGCTCTTGGGCACACTCAAGATGCAAGTGGCATTGGGGCTGCCGTCCATCGGCGGCAAGGACTCGATGTCCGGTACGTTCGAGCATATATCCGTGCCGCCGACGCTGATCGCTTTCGGTATCACTACCGTCAAGGCGGATCAGGTCATCAGCACGGACATGAAGAAAGCGGGCAACCGTCTGTACCTCTTGCAGCACAAGCCGCTCAAGAACTACATGCCCGATACCGACCAACTCAAGCAACTCTGGTCCGACACTACGAAAGCTATCCATGCCGGCAAGATCGTTTCGGCGTACGCCATCGGCTTCGGCGGAGTGTGTGAGGCTTTGGCGAAAATGTCGTTCGGCAACGCCAAAGGCGCAGACATCTGTATTGATGAATCGCTCCTCTTCGACTACCAGTACGGCAGTATTTTAGTAGAGGCGACGGAGGAACTGAATATCCCGTCCGCCATTCTCTTGGGACAAGTAACAGAGAGCGAGAACCTCGTCATTAACGGAGAGTCCATTCCCCGCGAGCAACTCTACGAGGCGTGCACAACACCCTTCCGTAAGGTCTATCCGGCTACGATGACTCCGCAGCACAGCGACCTCATGCCGAAGGGCGTAGAACACAAAGCGCCTATCGTCTATATCCCTGTTTTCCCGGGTACGAACTGCGACTACGACAGCGCCAAGGCATGGCGCAAAGCGGGCGCAGAAGTGGAGATGACCATCTTCCGCAACCTCACGGAGAGCGATGTCATTGCGTCTATCGACGAGATGGAAGCACATATCCGCCGCGCACAGATACTGATGCTCGCCGGTGGCTTCTCTCTCGGTGACGAACCGGACGGGTCGGCGAAGTTCATCGTCTCGGTCATTAACCAGCAGAAGATCAGTCGTGCCATCGAAGACCTGCTCAGCCGCGGAGGTCTGATCCTCGGTATATGCAACGGTTTCCAGGCACTCATCAAATCCGGCTTGCTGCCGTACGGTAAGTTAGGTCAGGTAACGACGGCGAGTCCGACGCTCTTCCGTAATGATATCAACCGCCACGTCTCGCAGATGGTGACGACCACCGTTTCTTCCACCCGCGGTCCGTGGCTCCAAGGTATGCAGACAGGCGATCTGCATAGCATTGCCGTGAGTCACGGAGAGGGCAAACTGGTAGTGAGCGAAGAACTGGCGCGCGAGTTGTTCAATAACGGCCAAGTGGCATTCCGTTACGCCGATCCGTGTACAGGCGAGGCGACGATGGAGTCGCCTTATAACCCCAACGGCTCGTGCTACGCCATCGAGGGATTGATCTCGCCCAACGGACAGATCCTCGGTAAGATGGGGCACTCCGAGCGGTGGGAAGAAGGCGTCTTTACCAACATAGCAGGCAACAAAAAACAGCCGCTGTTTGAAAACGCAGTAAACTATTTTAAGCACTAAATAACAAAGCAAACCGTTATGGCGCAACATTATGAAGCAGCCGGCGTGAATCTGGAAGCCGGATACGAAGTAGTAAGCAGAATCAAGTCGCATGTGCGTTCCACCGTCCGCCACGGATCGATGGGTTCCATCGGTTCGTTCGGAGGAATGTTCGACCTCTCGGCGCTAAATATCAAAGAGCCGGTGCTGGTCAGCGGTACCGACGGAGTGGGAACCAAACTGAAGATTGCTTTTGCGATGGACAAGCACGATACGATAGGTATTGATGCGGTGGCAATGTGCGTCAACGATGTACTGGCGCAGGGGGCTGAACCGCTCATCTTCCTGGATTACATTGCTACGGGGCATAATATCCCTTCGCAGATTGAGGCGATCGTCAGCGGTGTAGCGGAAGGTTGCCGTCAGGCGGGTTGCGCGCTCGTCGGAGGAGAGACAGCCGAGATGCCGGGTATGTACGAGAACGGGGAATACGACATAGCCGGTTATACCACAGGCGTAGTAGAGAAATCGAAACTCATCGACGGTACAAAGGTGAAGGAGGGCGATGTGCTGATCGGCATCAGTTCCTCCGGTGTACACTCCAACGGCTATTCGCTCGTACGTAAGATTGTCCGTGACGCGAATCTGGATCTGCATCAGGTCTATCCGGAGCTGGATACCCAAAAGACCTTGGGCGAAGTGCTCCTCACTCCGACCAAGATATATGTCAAACAGGTGTTGGAGGTAATGCGCCAGGTGGACGTCCATGGCGTAGCGCATATTACAGGAGGCGGATTTGATGAGAATATCCCGCGCATTTTCCAACCCGGCCAGGGATTCTATATCGAGGAAGGCGCATGGGAGATTCTTCCGATCTTCCGTTTCCTCGAAACCAAAGGACAAATCCCTCACCGTGAGATGTTCAATATCTTCAACATGGGCATAGGCATGGTGCTTGCAGTAGCGGAGCAAGAGGCTTCCAAAGTGCTATCCATCCTTGACCATTGCGGCGAGAAAGCACAGATTATAGGCCGTGTACAGGCAGGAACAAATCAAATCATAAGCAAATAAAAACAGAACAGAATAATGGCACAGAAAAGAGCATTAGTGAGCGTAAGCGACAAAACCGGTTTGGTGGAGTTTGTGAAAGGACTGCAAGCAGCAGGGTGGCAGATCATCGCTACCGGCGGCACACAGAAGTTGCTGGAAGAGAGCGGCGTCAAGACCATCGGTATCAGTGAAGTAACCGGTTTTCCGGAGATCTGTGACGGTCGCGTGAAGACTCTTCATCCAAAGGTGCACGGCGCTTTGTTGGCGCGTCGCGACGAGCCCTCGCACATGGAGGCATTGGCACAAAACGGTATTGAGTTAATCGATCTGGTATGTGTCAATCTCTATCCTTTCCGTGAGACGATAGCCAAAGAGGGAACGACGATGGCGGAGGCGATTGAGAAGATCGATATAGGCGGACCGTCCATGCTGCGCTCTGCTGCCAAGAACTGGAATGACGTGACCGTAGTCTGTGACCCGAACGATTACAGCCGTGTGCTGAAAGAGATACAGAGTGAGGGTAACACCCGCAAGGAGACGCGTCTGGAGTTGAGCGCCAAGGCTTATACGCATACGGCTGAATACGATATGTGTATCGCTGCGTACATGCGCAAGGCGGCAGGTCTGAACGAGAAACTATTTCTTGAGTACGATCTCAAACAGGGGCTCCGTTACGGCGAGAACCCGCACCAGGACGCTAAGTTCTATGCTGCTCAAGAGCAAGTACCGTATTCGCTGGCTTCTGCTAAACAACTGCACGGCAAAGAACTGTCGTACAACAATATACAGGACGCGAACGCTGCACTGAATATCGTGCGTGAGTTCGGCAAGACGCCTTTCTGCGTGGGACTCAAGCATATGAACCCGTGTGGCGCCGCAATCGGCAAGAACGGCGTAGAGGCTTGGCAGAAAGCCTATGATGCAGACCGAGTATCCATCTTCGGCGGTATAGTAGCAACCAACTGCGTAGTGGACAAAGAGATGGCGGAAGGAATGAAACCTATCTTCTTAGAGATTATCATGGCGCCACGGTTCACCGAGGAAGCATTGGCGGTATTGGAGACCAAGAAGAATCTGCGTCTGCTGGAGGTGGATATGTCTTCCGAGGGTCCGAAACAGATGCAGTATGTATCGGTTAACGGAGGTCTGTTAGCACAGCAATTGGATACAGAGACTATCCGGCTGACCAAAGAGATGTGCGTCACGGAGACCCAACCGACGGACGAACAGATGAGTGATCTGCAGTTCGGCTGGCACATTGTGAAGCATGTGAAATCCAATGCGATTGTGGTAGTAAAGGACGGTCGCACGTACGGAGTGGGAGCAGGACAGATGAACCGCGTAGGTTCTGCCGCTATCGCGCTGAAGCAGGCACAAGAGTCTCTGGCAGCAGAAGGTAAAGATATCAAGGAGGCCGGATTAGTAATGGCATCGGATGGTTTCTTCCCCTTCGGTGACAGCGTGGAGAGTGCGGCGGAGTATGGTATCCGTGCTATCGTTCAACCCGGTGGCAGCGTGCGCGATCAGGAGAGTATAGATGTCGCCAACGCGCATCATATAACGATGCTCTTTAGCGGCATGCGTCATTTCAAACACTAATGAAGAACGGATCACTCAGATGAATAAGAACGTTTTAGTCATAGGATCGGGCGGACGCGAGCACGCCATCGTGTATCAGTTGAGTCGCAGCGCACAGGTAGAGCATATCTATTGCGCACCGGGCAATGCCGGTATCGCGCAACTCGCAGAGTGCGTAGCCATCAAAGATACGGAGGTAGCGCAACTGATCTCTTTCGCACAGACGCACAAGATAGATCTCTGTGTAGTCGGTCCGGAAGCCGCTTTGGCAGCCGGAGTGGCAGATGCGTTCCGCGAAGCGGGAATACCGGTCTTCGGACACTCCAAAGCCGCTACGCAGATTGAAGCGAGCAAGGAGTTTGCCAAAGAACTGATGGCGAAATACAATGTCCCGACTGCTGCATACCGCAGTTTCGCCGATTACGAGGAAGCGATGCAGTACGTGCGTTCGCGTAATACCTATCCGACCGTACTCAAATACGACGGTCTGGCGGCAGGCAAGGGCGTAGTGATTGCGCAAGACGAACCGGAAGCAGAACAAGCGCTGAGAGACATGCTGGTGGGCGAAGCGTTCGGTAAAGGAAGAGTAGTGATAGAGGACTATCTGGAGGGACCGGAGTTCTCGTTCATGGCATTTGTACACCATCATAAGGTCTATCCGATGCCGTTGAGTCAGGACCATAAGCGTGTCTTTGACGGAGACAAGGGACCGAACACCGGCGGAATGGGTGCATACACACCGCTTCCGTTCATTAGCAAAGAGGAAGAGGAATGGGCGCAAGAACATATCCTGCAGGCCGTGGCAGATGCCATGGTCAAAGAGGGTAAACCGCTTACCGGTGTGCTCTACGGCGGACTGATGAAGACCAAAGACGGAATCAAGGTCATCGAGTTCAACGCCCGTTTCGGCGATCCCGAGACGGAAGTGGTATTGCCGCTCATGGAGAGCGACGCCTATACGGTCTTCCACGCGATTGCCACCGGCGAGGAGTTGGAATCAATCAAGTGGCGTAACCAAGCAACAGTAGGTGTGGTAATGGCTTCCTGCGGATACCCGGGCGCTTATCAGAAAGGCATAGAGATAACCGGAACGGAGGACTTTGACGGACTGATTCTGCACATGGGAACGGCTGTAAAAGACGGTCGGTTAGTGACCAACGGCGGACGCGTGCTGATGTGCATTGCGCACGGAACGGATGTCCGTCAGGCACAAGAGAAAGTTTATCGGGAACTGGAGAAAATCCATTGTTCCAATTTATTCTATAGAAAAGATATTGCACATTGGGCATTATGATAATAGACGGAAAACAAATAGCACAACAAGAGAAAGAAGCGATACGCGAGCAGGTAGCGGCATTGGCGAAACAATACGGTCGCAAACCGTGTCTGGATGTGATCATCGTGGGTGAGAATCCTGCCAGCCTGTCGTACGTGAGGAGTAAGATCAAAGCCACGGAGTACTGCGGTTTTGAGGGCGAACTGATCCAACTGCCGGAGGCTGTGAGTGAAGAGGAGTTGCTGCGCGTCATCCGCGAGCGCAACGAGAACGAGGCGGTTGACGGTATTCTGGTGCAACTGCCGTTACCGAAACATATCAACGAGCAGCGTGTGATAGAGGCGATTGCGCCGGAGAAAGATGTGGATGGTTTTCATCCTACCAACGTAGCCAAACTTTGGCTCAACCAACAGTGCATCGTTCCCTGCACACCGCTTGGTATCATGGCGTTGTTAGAGAAGAGCAATACGGTCTTGGAAGGCCGTCACGCGGTAGTAGTAGGTCGCAGTAACATCGTCGGAAAGCCGGTAGCCAAGTTGCTGTTAGACAAGCAATGCACGGTGACGATTGCGCACAGCCGTACCGCGGATTTAGGGGAAGTGTGCCGTGAGGCGGATATATTGGTAGTCGCAGTCGGACGTCCGCAGATGATTACCGGAGAGATGGTTAAGCCGGGCGCCACGGTGATTGACGTCGGTATCAACCGCACGGCGGACGGCAAGTTAGTCGGAGATGTGGACTACGAGAGCGTGGCTCCTGTAGCCGGTGCCATTACTCCTGTGCCGGGCGGAGTAGGACCGATGACTATCGCCATGCTGATGTATAATACACTGCAGTGCTATAACCAACGAATGACCAACTAATCACTAACTTATCTCTAACGGTTGAAAGGAAAATATATACTAAAAATTATATAACAATGAAAATTGGAACGCCACTTACTCAAGTCGCTACGCGCGCACTGCTACTCGGTAGCGGAGAATTAGGAAAAGAAGTCACGATGGAACTTCAGCGTTACGGTGTAGAGGTCATTGCCTGTGACCGCTATGCCCATGCTCCGGCGATGCAGGTAGCTCACCGGTCGCATGTGTTCAACATGTTAGACGGCAACCGTCTGCGCGAGATCATCGAGGCGGAGAAGCCTTCGCTTATCATTCCGGAGGTAGAGGCTATCGCCACTCCGACCCTGGTAGAGCTGGAGAAAGAGGGGTATCATGTTATCCCGACCGCCAAGGCTGCGTTCCTGACGATGAACCGCGAGGCTATCCGCCGCATGGCATCGGAGGAGTTGCACCTGCCGACCGCGCCGTACAAGTTCGCGGACAACCATGACGAGTTCATCGCGGCGGTCAAGGAGATCGGTATTCCGTGTGTGGTCAAACCGATCATGTCGTCTTCGGGTCACGGTCAATCGACCGTTCATACGGAGGCAGAGATAGAGCACGCATGGGCGGTATCGCAAGAAGGCGGCCGCGCCGGAGCGGGCAGAGTGATTGTAGAAGGGTTCATTCATTTCGACTACGAGATCACGCTGCTGACCGTTCGTCATGCAGGCGGCACTACCTTCCTGAAGCCGATCGGTCATCACCAGGTAGAAGGCGATTACCGCGAGTCATGGCAGCCGCAGGCAATGAGCGAGGACGCCTTGAAGCAAGCACAACACATCGCCAAGATGGTTACCGACGCGTTAGGCGGTTACGGGATCTTCGGCGTGGAGATGTTTGTGCAGGGTGACAAAGTGATCTTTTCGGAAGTCAGTCCCCGTCCGCATGATACCGGCATGGTAACCATGATCAGCCAGGACCTGAGTGAGTTTGCGCTCCATGCCCGTGCGGTATTGGGACTGCCGATCCCGGAGGTTCGTTTCTTCCAACCCTCCGCGAGCAAGGCGATTGTCATTGAGGGCGAAGGCAAAGAGGTAGAGTTCGAGGGTCTGGAAAAAGCACTGGCTATCCCGGGCGTACAGATGCGTCTGTTCGGCAAACCGGAGGTTCACGGCCACCGCCGCTACGGCGTGCTGTTAGCTACCGATGAGACGGTTGAGAAAGCTCTGGCGAAAGTAGAAGAGGCCTATAAATGTATTTCGTATAAGGTAAAACAAGCATGATAGATCGTTATTCCCGCGCAGCCATGCGCAACATATGGACCGAGCAGAACAAGTTTCAGGCTTATTTAGAGGTAGAGATCCTGGCTGCTGAGGCTTGGTCGGAGTTAGGGGTAGTGCCCAAAGAAGATGTAGCCAAGCTACGTGCCAAGGCATCGTTTGACGTGGACCGCATTCATGAGATTGAGGAGATTACACGGCACGACGTAGTGGCTTTCACCCGTACGGTGAGCGAGTCGTTAGGCGAAGAGCGTAAGTGGGTACATTACGGCCTGACCTCCACGGATGTGGTAGATACCGCCAACGGCTATCTGCTCAAACAAGCCAACGCCATCCTCCGCGAGGATTTGAAACAGTTTCTGGCAGTGCTGCAGAAACGCGCCAACGAGTTCAAGTACACGCCGGTGATCGGTCGCACGCACGGCATGCACGCCGACGTTACTTCGTTCGGTCTCAAATGGGCGTTGTGGTACTCCACCATGCAGCGCAATATCGAGCGGTTCGAGATGGCGGCGAAGGGAGTTGAGGCAGGTAAGTTATCCGGCGCGGTGGGCAACTACGCCAATATCCCGCCGTTCATCCAACAGTACGTGTGCGAGCACTTGGGAATCGAGTCCGCGAAAATCGCCACGCAGGTGCTGGGTCGTGACCGCCACGCTTTCTATCTGTCGTCGCTGGCGGTGATAGCCGGTTCGTTAGAGCAGATAGCTCTGGAGATCCGCAACATGCAGCGGCAGGAAGTGCGCGAAGTGGAAGAGGCTTTCCGCAAGGGACAGAAAGGCTCCTCCGCCATGCCGCACAAACGCAATCCGATCTCGTCGGAGAACATTTGCGGCTGTGCGAGGGTGATGCGCGGATATATGTGTACGGCGTCAGAGAACATCGCTCTCTGGCACGAGCGCGACATCTCTCACTCCTCTACGGAGCGTATCGTACTGCCGGACGCCACGATGCTGTTGGACTACATGTTGGCACGGCTGATGGGTATATTGGACAATCTGGTAGTCTATCCGGAGAACATGCTGCATAATATCGGTCTGACGCATGGCGCTATCTTCGCGCAGCGTGTGATGAACGCCTTAATAGAGAAAGGGCTGGTACGCGAGCAAGCTTATGATCTCGTGCAGCCGGTAGCGATGCGCACGCTGATGGAAGGCGGACAGATGCAAGAGCTGCTGAAGAGTACTCCCGAGGTGATGAAATACCTGTCGGAGGACGAGATTGACGGCTGTTTCACGCTGGAATACTATATGAAAAACGTAGATTATATTTTTAACCAATTAGGAATATGAAAAAGGCAGATATCCTGTTAGGACTCCAATGGGGCGATGAGGGCAAAGGCAAAATGGTAGATGTGCTCACGCCGAAGTACGATATAGTAGCCCGTTTTCAGGGCGGTCCGAATGCCGGTCACACGCTGGAGTTCGAGGGTCAGAAATACGTGCTGCGCAGTATTCCGTCCGGTATCTTCCAAGGCGGAAAGATCAACCTGATAGGTAACGGCGTAGTGCTGGACCCGATCCTGTTCCGCAAAGAGGCGGAGGAGTTGGCTACGTCCGGTCACAAGCTGCAAGAACGGCTGTACATATCGAAGAAAGCGCACCTTATTCTGCCGACCCACCGCCTGTTGGACCAAGCCAACGAGGCCGCCAAAGGCAAAGCCAAGATCGGCACGACGGGTAAAGGTATCGGTCCGACTTACACGGACAAAATCAGCCGTAACGGTCTGCGCGTGGGTGATATTCTTGACGGCTTCGCAGAGAAATATGCCCAGGCACGCACCCGTCATATCGACATGATCAATATGCTGAACGCTTCTGCGGTAGCCAACGGCGGAGCGCCTGTTTCGATGGACGGATTGGAGGAACTGGAGAAAGAGTGGATGGAGAGTATCGAGTATCTGCGTCAGTTCCGGTTCGTGGACAGCGAGCACTTTGTGAACAAGTCTCTGGCGGCTGACAAGACGATACTTTGCGAAGGCGCACAAGGTTCGCTGTTGGATGTCGATTTCGGGTCTTATCCGTTCGTGACTTCGAGCAACACGGTGTGTGCCGGAGCATGTACGGGTTTGGGTCTGGCACCCAGCCGGATAGGAGAGGTATATGGTATCTTCAAGGCTTATTGTACGCGCGTCGGAGCGGGTCCGTTCCCGACCGAACTGTTCGACGAGACAGGCAAACAGATACGCGCCATCGGTCATGAGTACGGTGCCGTCACAGGGCGTGAGCGCCGCTGCGGATGGATAGACTTGGTGGCACTCCGTTATACCATCATGCTGAACGGCGTGACACAACTGCTGATGATGAAATCCGATGTGTTAGACACGTTTCCGGTAATCAAGGCCTGCACGGCTTACCGCGTGAACGGCGAGCTGACGCGCGACTTCCCGTTCTCGATAGACAAGAACGTGGAGCCCGTATATGAGGAGTTTCCCGGCTGGCAGACAGACCTGACTCATTGCACGAAGCAGGAGGAACTGCCGGAAGCATTTATCCATTATGTGAATTTCCTGGAGCGCGAGTTAGGCACTCCTATCAAGATTATTTCTGTCGGACCCGATCGTGAGGCAACAATATGGAGATGATGAAAAAAGCAATATTACGGCTCAGCGACGGAACAACCTTTGAGGGGTATAGTTTCGGAGCTGATGTTCCGGTAAGCGGCGAAGTGGTGTTCAATACGGCGATGACGGGTTATCCGGAGTCGCTGACCGATCCCAGTTATGCGGGTCAGTTGATGGCGCTCACTTTCCCGTTAGTGGGTAACTACGGTGTGCCGGAGTTTTCGTTCCGTCCGGACGGTCTGGCTACCTTCATGGAGTCCGACCGCATATACGCCAAGGCCATTATCTGCAGCGAATACAGCGGTGAGTTCAGCCACTGGAACGGCAAAGAGACCCTCGGTGCGTGGCTACAACGCGAGCAGGTGCCCGGTATCACGGGGATAGACACACGCGCGCTAACCATGTTATTACGCGAGCACGGTGTGATGATGGGGTCGATAGAGATCGAAGGCTGTGAGCCGGCTCCCGAGGCGCAATACGAGGATGTGAACTTTGTGGCAGAAGTGTCCTGCAAAGAGGTAATCCGTTACAATGAAGGCAGAGGTAAGAAGGTTATTCTGGTAGATTGCGGCGTGAAGCACAATATCATCCGCTGCCTCATCCAACGCGGGGTAGAAGTGATCCGCGTGCCGTGGGATTATGACTTCAACACGATAGAGGCAGACGGGTTGTTCCTGTCCAACGGTCCCGGTAATCCGGACACTTGCGGCGTGCTGGTAGAACATATCAGGACCTATATGCAGTCGCACAAACCGATAGCGGGTATCTGTATGGGCAACCAGCTGTTGGGCAAAGCCGCCGGAGCTACGATTTACAAGCTCCCTTACGGTCACCGCTCGCATAACCAGCCGGTAAGGTTAGTGGGGACGGACAGGTGCTTCATCACCTCGCAGAACCACGGGTATGCAGTGGATGCCGGTACGCTTCCGAAGGAATGGGAGCCTCTGTTTGTGAACATGAACGACGGTTCCAATGAAGGCATCCGTCATAAGTCGGAGCCCTGGTTCTCCGCGCAGTTCCATCCGGAGGCATGTTCCGGTCCGGTGGATACGGAGTTCCTGTTCGATGATTTTGTAAAGCTTCTCAACCAGTAAACGCAAGGACATGAAATTAGAGAATATACACAAAGTATTGGTGCTCGGTTCAGGTGCACTGAAAATCGGTGAGGCGGGCGAGTTCGACTATTCGGGTTCCCAAGCCCTCAAAGCCCTGCGCGAGGAGGGAGTAGAGACCGTATTGATCAATCCGAATATCGCCACGGTGCAGACCTCCGAAGGTGTGGCGGATCATATCTATTTTCTGCCGGTAACTCCGTATTTCGTAGAACGGCTGATTGAGAAAGAGCGTCCCGACGGCATTCTGCTTTCTTTCGGCGGTCAGACCGCGCTGAACTGCGGCGTGGCGTTGTACCGGTCGGGCGTATTGGAGAAATACAACGTGCAGGTACTCGGAACGCCGGTGGAGACGATCATCAACACCGAGGATAGAGAGTTGTTCGTCCGTCAGTTGGACCAGATTGATGTCAAGACCATCAAATCCGAGGCGTGCGAGACGATAGAAGATGCGCGCCGTGCCGCAAAAGAATTGGGCTACCCGGTAATCATCCGTGCGGCTTATGCTTTGGGCGGTCTGGGTTCGGGATTTTGCGATAATGAAGATGAACTAAACCTTTTGGCAGAGAAGGCTTTCTCCTTCTCGCCGCAAGTGCTGGTGGAGAAATCACTGAAGGGATGGAAGGAGATTGAGTACGAGGTAGTGCGCGACCGTTATGACAACTGTATCACGGTCTGCAATATGGAGAACTTTGACCCGCTGGGAATCCATACCGGCGAGTCGATTGTGATCGCTCCTTCGCAGACTTTGACCAACTCGGAATACCATAAACTGCGTGCTTTAGCCATCCGTATTATCCGTCATTTGGGGATTGTCGGCGAGTGCAACGTGCAGTACGCTTTTGATCCGGAGTCCGAGGACTACCGCGTGATAGAGGTGAATGCGCGTCTGAGCCGTTCGTCGGCGTTGGCGTCCAAGGCGACGGGTTATCCGCTGGCTTTTGTGGCAGCCAAGTTAGGGTTGGGGTATGGTCTGTTTGAGTTATCCAACTCGGTTACCAAATCGACCTCGGCTTTCTTCGAGCCGGCGCTGGACTACGTGGTGTGCAAGATCCCGCGCTGGGATTTGGGCAAGTTCCGCGGTGTCAACCGTGAGTTAGGCAGTTCGATGAAGTCCGTAGGCGAGGTGATGGCGATCGGTCGCACCTTCGAGGATGCCATCCAGAAAGGTCTGCGCATGATCGGACAGGGCATGCACGGCTTCACGGAGAACAAGGATCTGCGTGTGGATGATCTGGATGCCGCTCTGAAAGCCCCGACGGACAAGCGCATCTTCGCTATCGCGCAAGCGATGTACGAAGGCTACAGCGTAGAGCGGATTCATGAGCTGACGAAGATAGACAACTGGTTCCTGCAGAGGCTTAGGCACATCATAGAGTTAGATACGGAACTCAAGAGTTTAGGCGGTTTGGAGCACCTGCAACACGATCTGCTACTCCGCGCCAAGCAACTGGGCTTCTCGGATTTCCAGATAGCCCGTGCAGTGGGGTTGGGAAAAGAGATGAGCATGGACCAGGCAGTGCTGAAGATGCGCGAGTACCGCAAAAAGATGGGTATATTGCCGGTGGTGAAGCAGATAGACACGCTTGCCGGAGAGTTCCCCGCGCAGACCAATTATCTGTATCTGACCTATAGTGGCACCAAGAACGATGTGCATTACACGGGTGACCACAAGTCGATTATCGTGCTGGGGTCCGGGGCATACCGAATAGGATCGTCGGTCGAGTTCGACTGGTGCGGCGTGCAAGCGCTCCATACAATCCGTAACAACGGGTTCCGGTCCGTGATGATCAACTACAACCCGGAGACCGTTTCGACGGACTACGATGTGTGCGACCGGCTCTATTTCGACGAACTGACGTTCGAGCGTGTGATGGATATCATCGAACTGGAGAATCCGCACGGCGTGATTGTCTCCACGGGAGGCCAGATACCGAACAACTTGGCGATGAAACTCGATGCGCAGCAAGTGCCTATCTTAGGTACTTCCGCCAAGTCGATTGACAATGCCGAGGATCGCGACAAGTTCTCCGCCATGCTGGACCGCATCGGCGTGGACCAACCGGAATGGAGTGCCCTGACTTCCATGGCGGATGTCGAGAAATTTGTCAACAGAGTGGGGTATCCGGTGCTTGTCCGTCCGTCATATGTGCTCTCGGGCGCAGCGATGAACGTGTGCTCCAACGAAGAGCAGTTAAATAAGTTTCTGCAGCTGGCAGCCAAGGTCTCGAAGGAGCACCCGGTGGTGATCTCCAAGTTCATGACCAATACCAAGGAGGTGGAGATGGATGCCGTGGCACGTAACGGCGAGATCATCGCCTACGCCATCTCCGAGCACGTGGAGTATGCGGGCGTCCACTCCGGTGATGCCACGATCATGTTCCCTGCGCAGAAACTCTACGTAGAGACGGTGCGCCGCATCAAACGTATTTCCGGTCAGATTGCGCGCGAGCTGAATATCTCCGGTCCGTTCAATATCCAGTACTTAGCGAGGGAGAACGAGATCAAGGTGATTGAGTGCAACCTCCGTGCGTCCCGTTCGTTCCCGTTTGTAAGCAAAGTATTGAAAATCAACCTGATAGATATTGCTACACGTATCATGTTAGGGCTGCCGATTGAGAAACCCCACAAGTCGCTCTTTGACTTTGATTATGTAGGCGTGAAGGCCTCGCAGTTCTCGTTCAACCGGTTGCAGAACGCGGATCCTGTACTGGGTGTCGATATGGCTTCCACCGGCGAGGTGGGCTGCTTAGGCGAGGATGCCAACTGCGCGCTCCTCAAATCAATGCTGTCGGTCGGAATGCGTATTCCCAAGAAGAATATCCTCTTCGCCATCGGCGGTCCGAAGCAGCGTGCGCACCTGCTGGATGTGATCAAGCGTCTGGTCCAGCGCGGCTACACGATCTATGCTACGGGCGGTACCAGCGAGTACCTCAACGGACTTGGAGTGCCCAATATCAGGGTCTATAAGAAAGAGCACATGGACGAATACGGGCAACTCAAACAGCCGATAGTAACGGATCTGATGCACAAGAAAGAGATTGAGTTGTTTGTCGGTATTCCGGTGGACACATTAGCCGATTCGGTGCACGACAGCTATTACAAAATGCGGCGTACAGCGGTGGATCTGAACATTCCTCTGATTACCAACGCACGCCTGGCGGAGGCATTTATCAATGCGTTCCTCGATGTGCCTCTGGATTCACTTGCCATCCGCGAATGGAGCGAATACAAATAAATCTCAAATGTCAAATCTCAAATCTCAATTAATATGTCTGCTTTAACATCAACCAATTTTTCTTTTCCCGGTCAGACGAGCGTCTATCACGGCAAGGTACGTGACGTCTATTTCATCGGCGAGGACCTGCTTTGCATGGTAGCCACCGACCGTATTTCAGCGTTCGATGTGATTCTACCCGAGGGTATTCCCTACAAGGGTCAGATTCTCAATCAGATTGCCGCCAAGTTCCTGAATGCCACACGGGATATTGTGCCCAACTGGCTGTTGGCGACTCCCGATCCGATGGTGTCGGTGGGCTACCGCTGCGAGGGCTATCCGGTGGAGATGATTGTCCGCGGCTATCTGTGCGGCTCCGCATGGCGTGCCTACAAATCCGGCGTGCGTGAGATTTGCGGCGTAAAGCTGCCGGACGGCATGCGCGAGAACGAGAAGTTCCCGAGTCCGATTATCACTCCGACGACCAAAGCGGAGATCGGTACCCACGACGAGGATATTTCCCGTGAGGAGATTCTTTCCCGCGGACTGGTGCCGGAGAAAGAGTATCAGAAGATGGAGCAGTATGCCTTGGCGCTTTTCGCACGCGGACAGGAGATCGCGCAAAAGCACGGACTGATTCTGGTGGATACCAAATACGAGTTCGGTAACTACAAAGGTCAGGTGATGCTCATGGACGAGGTTCACACGCCGGATTCCAGCCGCTATTTCTATGCGGAGGGATATGAAGAGCGTTTTGCAGCAGGCGAGGCACAGCGCCAACTGTCCAAAGAGTTCGTCCGCGAGTGGTTGATGAGCAATGGTTTCCAGGGCAAAGCAGGACAGCAAGTGCCCGAAATGACTCCGGCAATCGTGCAGTCGATTACGGATCGGTATGTTGAGTTGTATGAAGGTATCACCGGTGACCCCTTTGTCCGCGAGGAGACGGATGATTTGGCGGCGCGGATAGAGAATAATATCCGTTCATATCTCAGTAAATAAAAATATATTAATAAGTCTGTTTTCCCTCATACGGCAATGAGGGGGCCCCGACACAACTTGTTGTGGTGGGGAGAGCGGTGGCATCGGTTGCCCGTCGATTTAGCATCGCGGTATCGACCTTTGCACACCGATTGCCGAACGCGAAATGGCTGGTTTTTTCGGATCCATAAGCACAACTCCTTGTGTCACGGATGTCTTTTACGGTACCGACTACCTCTCGCATTTAGGTACGCGACGGGGCGGAATGGCTACCTACGATGATGCAACGGGACATTTCAAGCGTGTGATTCACTCTATCTCGCAGGCTTCGTTCCGCAGCAAGATGGAGGAAGAGTTGCCGCAGTTCATCGGCAATGCAGGTATAGGAATCATCTCCGATACCGATGCCCAACCATTGCTGTTCAATTCGCACCTTGGGCGATTTGCCATCTCGACCGTGGGCAAAATAGCCAATCTGGATGAGTTGGCAGTTGAGGCTCTTGACAACAACATGCACCTCTCGGAGTTCTCTTCCGGCAAGGTAAATCCCACCGAGTTAGTGGGGTTGATGATTATCCAGAAGCCTTCGCTGGAAGAGGGTATCCGCTATGCGCAAGAGAAGATCAAAGGCTCGCTCTCTATCCTGCTTCTTACGGAGGACGGGATCGTCTGTGCACGCGACCTATGGGGGCGTACGCCGGTAGTTATCGGGAAAAAGGAAGGGGCTTATTGTGCCGCGAGCGAGACCTCAGCGTTCTATAACTTAGGCTACTCCCCGGTTCGTGATCTCGGTCCCGGAGAAGTCGTCAGGTTGCGTGCCAACGATATGGAGCAGTTGGCGGAACCGTTGCCCGACCATATGCAGATATGTTCCTTCCTATGGGTCTATTACGGTTTTCCGACCTCCGCTTTCGAGGGCCGTAATGTGGAGGATGTGCGCAACTATATCGGTTTCGCGATGGGTAAAGAGGACGGCACGGAGGTGGATTGTTGTTGCGGTGTGCCTGACTCCGGAATAGGAATGGCAATCGGCTATTCAGAGGGGCATAATGTGCCGTACCGCCGCGCTATCTCCAAATATACGCCCACATGGTCGCGCTCTTTCATGCCCGTTAACCAGAACATGCGTGCCTTGGTGGCGAAGATGAAACTGATCCAGAACAACGCCATCTTGCGCAACAGACGCGTGCTACTATGCGATGACTCCATCGTCCGCGGTACGCAGTTGCGGGACAACACCCGCTGCTTGCTGGAAGGCGGCGCCAAAGAGATCCATATGCGTGTAGCCTGTCCGCCGCTGATGTATGGATGTCCGTTCATCAATTTCTCGGAGTCCAAGTCCGTCATGGAACTGATCACCCGGCGAACGATAGCCGAGCTGGAAGGGAATGAAGCCGCATTAAATGAGGAACGCGTACGCGCGTACACGGTGACGGACTCACCCGAGTACAAGCGGATGGTGGAACACATAGCTCAGAAATTCGGTCTGCACTCCCTGCGGTTCACCAAATTAGAGACCCTTATCCGCGCGATCGGACTGCCGCGCAGTCAGGTTTGTACCCACTGCTTCGACGGTTCCTCCGCACACACTTTGTAAAACTTTCATTTTTAACTTTTCATTTTTCACCTTATAGTATGCAACTATCAGATCGTGTTTTGAAAATCGAAGCCTCGCAGAGTTTGGTAATGACGGCGCGTGCGAAGGCAATGAAAGCCGCCGGAGTGGATGTGATTAGCATGTCTTTGGGAGAGCCCGATATGGACACCCCGAAGCATGTACAGAAGGCTGCACAAGAGGCGGTTGCCAACCACTGGTCGCATTACGGGCCCGTGCCCGGCATCCCGACTCTGCGCGAAGCGGTAGCCAATTACCAGAACTCGGTAGCAGGCAATGCAATCCCCTGGATAGCGGACGATGTACTGGTTTCCGTCGGTGCCAAAATGGCTATTTACAACGCTTTGCAGGCGGTCATCAATCCGGGGGACGAGGTCATTATTCCGACTCCGAGCTGGGTCAGTTACAGTGAGATGGTGAAGTTGGCGGAGGGCGAAGTGGTACGCGTGGAGACGAAGTATGAGGACCGTTACTGCCTGACACCGGAGCAGTTGAAGAAAGCCCTGACGCCCAAGACACGCATGATCATCCTCTGCTCCCCGAACAACCCTACAGGATCCGTCTATAGCAAAGAGGAGTTGGAGCAACTGGCAACTGTACTGCGCGAACATCCCGATGTATATATCCTTGCCGACGAGATCTATAACGAGTTGCTGTACACCTCTCCGGACAGCCCGATCACCTTTTCCGCTTTCCCGGATCTGGCGGAACGGCTGATTATTATCAACGGTGTCAGCAAGGCGTATGCGATGACCGGCTACCGAATCGGATGGCTGATGTCCAAGAACAAAGCTCTCATCAATGCCTGTATCCGCCTGCAAGGCCAGCAAATCACCTGCGCTACCATGGTTGCCCAGAAGGCGGCAGAAGCGGCTCTTACAGGCGACCAAAAATGCGTGGAGGAGATGCGGAAAGTCTTTGCCTCCCGTCGTGAACTGATCTGCGAACTGGCGGCACGGATCCCCGGACTGAAGTTCCATAAACCGCAAGGGGCGTTCTATCTGTTCCCGGACGTGAGTGCGTGGGGTACGGGCGACGAAGTGGCAGAACGGTTGCTGGAGGAAGCACACGTAGCGGTTGTGTCCGGTTCGGCTTTCGGCTGTCCGTCCTGTATCCGCTTGTCCTATGCCGTCAGCGGGGACGAGATACGAAATGCAATGGAACGTATTGCAGCATTACTAAATAAGTAAAATCATGGCTAAGTCTGTTTTTGCAGGCATACTCATCGCCATAGCAGGGTGGGGATTTCTCGCTAATCCTGTTTTGGGTATGTTCCTTTTCTGTGTGGGGCTCATCGCCGTTGTCAAGTACGGTGCGCGTCTCTATACCGGTACGGCGGGTTTCCTGACCGGCTGGCGGGATGTAGTGCCCCTGTTGATGGTGCTGGCGGGCAATATCATCGGCTGTTTGGCGGTCGCTTCAATCTCCCTTTTTTCACCCTTGAAGTTAGGCGAGGCGGCAACAGGAATCATCACCGCGCGGTTGGAGACCGGATGGCTCGGAACGGGGTTGCTGGCTATCGGCTGCGGCTTGTTGATGTCACTTGCGGTAGATTTCGCAAGGAAGAACAGGGATTTTTCGGATTGGCTTCCGCTGCTCTTCGCTGTTCCGGCGTTCATCCTATGCGGATTTCCGCACTGCGTGGCGGATGCCTTCTATTGCTGCGTCTATCTGCTGAATGTATCCTCGGTGAGTTGGGGCGCTTTGGCAGCCTATTATGTCGCTATCGTAATAGGTAATTTCATCGGCTGTAATGTCTATAGAATGGCTCAAATTGGCATAAAAGAGGCCCATGAAGCAAAAAAATGACCCCTAAAGTGCATTTTTTTGCTAAAATATTTGGTCATGTCAAAAAAAAGCAGTACCTTTGCACCCGCTTTCCAAAAGAAGGAATAATCGGGGCCCCCGAAAATTTCTAATTTTTGGGGAGAGCGGAGGCGCAAGTTGCCCGTTTATTTAGCGGAGCGGTATAAACCAATGCACACTTGCTGCCGAACGCGACGGTCCATTAGCTCAACTGAATAGAGTACCACACTACGGATGTGGGGGTTGCAGGTTTGAATCCTGCATGGATCACAAAACAAGAAATAAAATGCGTCTGAGAATTTACTCTCAAGCGCATTTTTATTTTTCGGTTTGTAGAACTCGCCCACGGCGAGGGCTAAGGATTACGAAGAAATCCTGCATACCCACGCAGAAATCCTGCACACCCACTCGGAAATCCTGCATACACCCACTCAGAAATCCTGCATACTTACTACTACGAATCCTGCAAAAAACACCCAAATTTTCATTTTCTTGCCAAAAAATTTGCACAATTCAAAAAAAAGTAGTACCTTTGCACGATTTTTCGTGTAAGTATGCGAAGAATACCCGAATTGAAAATAATATAAAAATATATAATACAATGTCAAAAATTTGTCAAATTACCGGCAAGAAAGCCATGGGCGGCTGTAATGTGTCGCACTCGAAGCGCCGTACAAAACGCAGCTTTGATGTGAACCTCTTCCGCCGCAAGTTCTACTGGGTAGAACAAGATGTATGGATCGAGCTGAACGTGAGTGCAGCAGGTCTGAGAACGATTAACAAGATTGGTCTGGACAACGCTTTGAAACAAGCGGCTGAGAAGGGCTATCTCTATTAAACGAAAGGAGTTGAATTATGGCAAAGAAAGCTAAAGAAGCCCGCGTTCAAGTGATCCTTGAGTGCACCGAGCAAAAAGCCAGCGGAGTTCCGGGAATGTCGCGTTACATTACGACCAAGAACCGCAAAAACACTCCGGATCGTTTGGAGCTCATGAAGTACAATCCCTATTTGAAGAAATACACGCTTCACAAAGAGATTAAGTAATTAACCCTAATTAGAAAGGCTTAGAACTATGGCAAAGAAAGCGGTCGCAACACTGCAAACCGGAAACTCCGGACGTGCGCACTCTAAGTGCATCAAGATGGTTAAGTCGCCTAAGACGGGTGCTTACATCTTCCAGGAGGAAATCGTAGTGAACGAGAAAGTAAACGAGTTCTTCAAATAAGAAACTCACACCTTTTACAAAAAAAATGCACTAACTCTTGCATAGGTGCATTTTTTTTTGTACCTTTGCACTCGCGTTTCCAAATGACCAAATGGTAAATGGATAAATCGTAAATAATATCATGTTAGGCATTATAATTAATCCGAAATCGGGCAAGAGGGCTTTCCGCGCGCAGCGTATATATTTATGGAAACTGCTGCGCAAGAGGCATCAGCCGTTTGCTTACCGTGTGACCAAATATGCAGGGCACGCCATCGAGTTGGCACGCGAGTTGGTAGAAAAGGGCTATGACGAGATTCTGATTTTAGGCGGTGACGGTACGCTGAGCGAGGCGGTGAACGGCATCATGCGGTCATCGTTGACGGCGGAGCAGAAGGCGAAGATACAGGTCGGTCTCATGCCGCGCGGCACAGGTAACGACTGGGGCAGGTACTGGAACTTGGACAAGAACTTCAAGGAGAGTCTCCGCCGGTTCTTCGAGGGCGAGGGACATCCGATAGACATCGGCTGCGTCACCTACTGGCGCAATAATATAGAGCACCACCGCTATTTTATCAATTCTGTAGGTTTCGGTGTGGATCCGCTGTGCTGCAAGAAAGCGGAGACACTGAAATACTACCTTGGCAGCCACCATGTGAACTACCTCTTCGGTCTGATCGGCGCCATCGTGACGCACAAAGCGCAGCACATGATTCTTAAAGTGGACGGCAAAGAGGCGGTGAATGATGCGTTGTTCACCATGAATATCGGCAACGGTCCGTTCTCCGGCGGAGGTATCAAGCAGAATCCCGAAGCGGATCCGACAGACGGTGTGTTCCACTCGATGTTTGTCAAGAAACCGACCTTCAAGCAAATTCTTATGGCACTGCCGAAGCTCTACAACGGCAAACTGACCGAACTGCCGTTCATCTATCCCATCTGCGGCAGCGAGATAGAAATCAACTATCGCAAACATATACTCTTTGAGGCGGATGGTATTTTGGAAAATATCATCGGTCCCTGCAAGGTGAGCTGTATTCACCACGCATTACAATTCAAGGTATAGAGAATAATGAATATCGCCAAGCAAGGATCCAATAGAGTGTACACCCGTGAGACGGACGGGCAGGGGCGGAGTATCATCCGTGTGGAGGGTACTAACCGCGACGAGAACCGCGCGTTCATCTACATGTCGCGTCATTTTGCGGAAAAAGGTCTGCCGGTACCGCGCGTCCTGTGGGTGAGCGAGGATGAGATGAGTTATACCCAGGAGGATCTGGGTGACACGCTCTTGTTTGACGCGATCAGGCATGGGCGCGAGACGGGAGAGTTCAATCCAGAGGAGCACTCCTTATTAGGACGCGCGCTGCGCGCGCTCGCACACGTACAAGTGGAAGGTGCACAAGATTTCGACTGGAGTGTCTGTTTCCCGGTGCCCGCTATGGACGAAAGAGCCATCCGGTGGGACCTCAATTATTTCAAATACTGTTTTCTGAAGGGTACAAAAATCGAGTTCTCGGAGCCCAAGCTGGAGGACGATTTCGATACCTTGGTTCGGGTTGTCGGTTATCAGCCGTCAGCCCTCAGTACTTTCCTGTATCGGGATTTTCAAAGCCGGAATGTGATGGTCAAGGACGGACAGCCGTACTTCATTGATTTTCAGGGCGGCAGGAAAGGCCCTACGCAGTACGATGTGGCGTCGTTCCTGTGGCAGGCGAAGGCGAATATCCCGCAATCCCTGCGCGAGGAACTGATAGACGCCTATTTGGACGAACTGAAGCAGCTTCAGCCATGCATGGCTGAAGACGAGTGGCGTGCGGCGCTGCCGCATTTCGTGTTGCTGAGGACGCTGCAAGTGCTCGGCGCGTACGGTTACAGAGGCTATTTCGAGCGCAAGGAGCATTTTCTGGCGTCCATCCCGAACGCCGTGCGTAATCTGCAAGAATTATTCGCTATGCATGGCGGACTGAAATCCCAATATCCCTATTTGTATGCTATCAGTAACGATTTACTCATTCTCCTTTAAGCGCGGCATTCCGACGGATGCAAGCGGTAATGGCGGCGGATATGTGTTTGACTGCCGGAGTACGCATAACCCCGGCAAGTACGAGGAGTATAAAACATTAACGGGCTTGGACCAGCCGGTGATTGACTTTCTGGAGAAAGACGGCGAGATACTGACTTTTTTAGAGCACGTGGATGCGTTGGTGGATCACCATGTGGAGCGGTTCATGGAACGCGGTTTTGAGCACTTGCAGGTGTGTTTCGGTTGTACGGGCGGTCAGCACCGATCGGTTTATTGCGCCGAGCATGTAGCCAAACACCTCAAACAGAAATACAATGTCCGAATCCACCTCGTCCATAGAGAACAAGGTATTGATAAAACATTTTAATCTTTATTCTTTAAGCGAAGCGGTCTTTGCTCTTTGAGCGAGCTTCGCGAGCGGTCTATATATGAATGGCTTGATTTTTGCAGCGGGGCTGGGTACGAGGCTCAAACCGCTAACCGATAGAATGCCCAAAGCGTTGGTGCCGTTAGCCGGCAAACCGCTGCTGCAATGGCAGGTGGAGACGCTGCGCAATGCGGGCATCACGGAAATTGTGGTGAACGTACATCATTTTCCGGACATGATCATCGACGCCGTGCGGGCGAACAACGGCTGGGGTGCGCATATCACTATCTCGGATGAACGAGATCAATTGTTGGACACAGGAGGCGGTCTGAGAAAGGCTTGGAGAGAGGGACTGTTGGGGAAAGACAAACCGGTACTCGCCTGCAATGTGGATATTCTGAGCAATATAGACATTCGCGCGTTGATGGCAGCCTACAATCCATCAGATTTAGGCCTTCTTGTTGTATCCGAACGTCCTACCCAGCGCTATCTCTTCTTTGATGAATACCACCGCCTGCGTTGCTGGAGAAATATAGCTACGGGTGACTGCCGCCCGGGTATTATTGACGGAAAAAGTATCAATCTGCGTGAAGTGGATAACTGGCAGCGTCTAGCATTTTCAGGCATGCAGATACTCAGTCCCGCTTTCTTTTCTCTGCTGGAAGAGACAGCCCTGTTCTATGGGGACAAATTCTCGCTGATAGATTCCTATCTTGATGTCGTTGTAGCCAAACGAAAGGGAGAGTTGCTATCGTACATTCCGCAGAACTACCGGATGATGGATGTGGGCAAAATTGACCAAATAGAGGAGGCAGAACGCTTTGCCGAGAGCTTGATATAGAAAAAATGACCCCTAAAGTGCATTTTTTTGCAAAAATATTTGGTCATGTCAAAAAAAAGCAGTACCTTTGCACCCGCTTTTGGAAAAACGAACAATCCGAACGCGGTCTCCCTAGCTCAGTTGGTAGAGCAACTGACTCTTAATCAGTGGGTCGAGGGTTCGAGTCCCTCGGGGGACACAAAAGGTGCATGTGGCACCTTTTTTTGTGTCCCTACGCGCTCGAAGTACGCTCATTCTTCGTATTTTTGCAAACTGTAGTTGTCAAAATGACTTATTTTTCGTTTTTATCCCTAATATATTTGTATATGTTGCGTTTTTGTTGTAATTTTGTACGATTTTTAGCGTTGTGCTATGCGTGACGGACAAAAAGTAGCAAATTGTAAAACAATATACAACATTATTAACAAAATTAGTTTTATTATGAAAAAGATTTTTACACTTTTAAGCGCAGTTGTTGTGTTGCTGAGTGCCAATGCAGCTCCTGCCAAGTTCGTGAACCGCGATGCAAAAAAGGTGGTAGCCGAGCATGTGCGTAAGGCCGCTCCGAAGGCTCCGAAGCAGTTGAAGGATGAGACCATCACCATTACCGCCAACAACCTTAGTTTCAGCGAGCATTCCTATTATGGTATTATGAACTTTGGTGTTGTAATCGGTAGTGATGCCGACTGGTCTGTAAGCGGTTACTTATTCCCCGAAGGCAGCAGTTATTATACTACCTATTCAACCGAAGCAAAAGACATCGAATTGTCTGTTACTTCCAACTCCACTCAAGGAGAGTTGGAGCTGACTGTTTCTGCCGCCGAGCTGAAAACAACTGCCAAGGGTGACCTGTTTACCGCCAGCGCAGTAGATTCTCTGGGTCGCGCTTTTGAGATTCAGCTGTCATTCTTCGCACCGGAAGCCGCGAAGGACACAATTGCCATCAATTTTGGTTCTGCAGAGGCTAAGTACTATGCTGATTCAAAGGATTACTATATCTACGCCTCGAACAATCAGTATGTTGCAGCGTTAGACATCTTTACGTCTGATTTGGCGGGTACATATACTTACGATGATTTCGACAAGCACTATACGTTAATAGGTACCATCAACGGTGCCGACACAACCACACTCAGCAATTTCTATGATGTAAAGGCCACTATTGTATTAGAGGCAGGTGTTTATAACATCTCTGCTGAAATGTTCGGTGCCGATTCCATCTTCTATCAACTGAGCATGACTTATACCAAACCGGTTGCAACCGACACCATCAGCCACACTTTCCTTGATCCGGTAACTCTGAATAACTATGGCGGGGACTACTATTTCCGTGCTATAGATAACTCCTATATTCTGGTAATGGACTACTATAGCAAAACCGCGGCAGGTGAGTTCGGTTTGAAGGATCTCTATACCGATTATGTAGGTCTGTTTGCCATTCACGGAACAGACACAACGGCTGTTCCTTATGAGGACATCAAGTTGAGCGTAGTAGAGGAAGGAAGCGCTTATGCAATCGAGGTATATTATTTAGGTTCGGACAAGCACTGCTATCATTTCTCGCTGACAAGTCCGAAAACGGTAGCCAATGATACCGTACAGATCACCCTTAGTGATGTAGCTCACCGAGAGCTGCCCGCTACATACGCATCGTACTATGGTTTCACCCACTATATCCTTGCAGCTCCGACAGATTCCTCTTATGTAGTGGCTCTGGCTGTTGTTCCGGCATACTTGGAAGGTTCGTTTGAAACAGCTGATATCAATCTTGGTGAATCGGGTATTCAGGTTGGCACGCAGTTCTACATGATTGAGGACGCTAAGTTCACCGGTACGCACAATGCGGATGGTACCTATACCCTTAAGGGCTGGTTCCTGGCTAAGAACAATACGCTCTATGAGTTTGAATTCACTACCGCTGTTCCGCAGGGCATTGAGAACACCGAGGACGGTGCAAAAGCCGTTAAGTATTTCGAGAACGGTCAGTTGATCATCGAGAAGAACGGCGTGAAGTACAACGCGCAAGGTGTCCGAATTCGTTAAGGGAGGTTTGTTGAAAACTTTTTATTTCGGAAAACTTTTGAACATTTGAAAAAATGCAAACTGCTGTAAATGAGCAGTTTGCATTTTTGTTTTGGACAACTTTTGAAAAATGTAGATAAATTTTCTTGTCAAAAAATTTGCACAATTGAAAAATTTATAGTAATTTTGCACTCGATTTTAGCGTAATAAAACATTTCATTACTATATTATGGAAACATACATTATCAAACGTGACGGTAAAAAGGAGCTTTTTACCATTGACAAGATCAAGAATGCAATCTCAAAGGCATTCTTAGCGGTGGGTGCGTTTGCAACGGAGGAAACATTGGGGGCAGTTCTTTCGCACCTGCGAGTACGTAACGAACAAACGGTAGAGGAGATTCAGAACCAGGTAGAGGTGGCGTTGATGGCCGAGGGGTATTACCAGGTAGCGAAAGCGTTTATCCTGTACCGCCAAGGACACACGGAGGACCGCGAGACCCAGCAGCGTCTGGATTTCATGATGAACTACGTTCAGGCGAGCAATGCAGCGGAGGGTTCAAAGTTTGATGCGAACGCGAACGTGGAGCACAAGAACATCGCCACGCTGATCGGCGAGCTGCCGAAGCAGGGTTTCATCCGTCTGAACCGTCGTCTGCTGACGGAGCGCATCAAAGAGATGTACGGCAAGGAGCTGAGCGACAAGTACATGTCGTTGCTGAACCAGCACTTCATCTACAAGAACGATGAGACGAACCTCGCCAACTACTGTGCGTCCATCACGATGTATCCGTGGTTGATCGGCGGTACGAAGAGCATCGGCGGCAACGCGACGCCTCCGAAGAACCTCAAGTCTTTCTGCGGCGGTTTCATCAACATGGTGTTCATGGTGAGTTCGATGCTCTCAGGCGCGTGCGCTACGCCCGAGTTCCTTATGTACATGAACTATTTTATCGAGCAGGAGTACGGCGAGGACTACTACAAACGTGCAGACGAGGTAGTGGATCTGAGTTTGAAACGCCGTACAATCGACCGTGTGATCTGCGACTGCTTCCAGCAGGTGGTTTACAGTCTGAACCAGCCGTCGGGCGCACGTAACTTCCAGTCCGTGTTCTGGAACATCAGTTACTACGACCGCTACTATTTCCAGAGCCTGTTCGAGAACTTCCGTTTCCCGAACGGCGAGGCGCCTCACTGGGAGAGCCTGAACTGGCTGCAGAAGCGATTTATGAACTGGTTTAACGAGGAGCGTACCCGTACGGTACTGACTTTCCCGGTAGAGACGATGGCGCTGTTGGCAGAGAACGGCGACATCAAGGACAAAGAGTACGGCGACTTCACGGCGGAGATGTACGCGAAAGGTCACTCGTTCTTCACGTACGTGAGCGACAATGCGGACAGTCTGTCGAGCTGCTGCCGTCTGCGTAACGCGATCACCGACAACAGCTTCAGCTACACATTAGGAGCAGGCGGTATCTCGACGGGTTCCAAATCCGTGCTGACGATCAACCTCAACCGCGCCATCCAGTATGCGGTACGCAACAACATCCCGTACCAGGCATATGTAGAGGATGTCGTTGACCTGATGCACAAGGTTCAGCTGGCGTACAACGAGAACCTGAAAGCCTTGCAGGAGAAAGGCATGCTGCCGCTGTTCGACGCCGGTTATATCAACATCGGCCGTCAGTACCTGACGATCGGTGTGAACGGTCTGGTAGAGGCAGCTGAGTTCCTGGGTCTGGAGATCAAAGACACGCCGGAGTACGCCCATTTCGTACAGGAGCTGCTCGGTATCATCGAGAAGAAGAACAAAGAGTACCGCACGAAGGACGTGATGTTCAACTGCGAGATGATTCCTGCGGAGAACGTGGGTGTGAAGCACGCCAAGTGGGACCGCGAGGACGGCTATGTTGTACCGCGCGACTGCTACAACAGCT